>NZ_BAAHXJ010000004.1:0-148406 GCF_054656935.1 Aquifex pyrophilus
AGGAGTACACGACTATATCCTCTGGTTTTATATACCTTCGCTTCCGAAGGTAGATTGAGATATCCCTTATTGTTTTTTTATCGAGTTTAAAGACACCGTAATTAATCTCTATTAGGGAGTTCTTTTTTATATATCCCCTTTCAAAGGCATACGCAACAACAAAGGGTTTGAAAGTTGAACCTACCTCAAATAGGTCGTTAACTCCGTAGTTCTTAGTGTATTTTGGGAAATACTTAACGTAGTCATTCGGGTTGTAGTCGGGATACGTAGTAAAACCTCTTATCTTTCCTGTTTCAGATTCCATAACTATAATGACTACCCTCTTAGGACGCCACTTTCTCACAATTTTTCTCTTAATTCTTTCGAGAAGGGTTTGAACCGTGTAATCTATAGAGAGCTTCAAGTTTTCTGGAGGTGTAAAATTATCCTCCTTAAGTTCAAGGAGTTTAAGACCTTTATCGCTGTAAACAAGGAGTTTTTTGCTGTTCTTTCTGCCTCCGGAGAGATATTCGTCAAATTGGTACTCTAAGCCCTCACCTCCTATCCCCTCTTTATTAACGAAACCTATAAGGTTTGAGGCCAGACGTCCGTGAGGATAAAAGCGCTCATACTTTTCCGAAACGCCGACATGTGCGGAAAGAAAGGGCTTTGTGTAGGTTTTATGTTCTTTATCGTAATCAATTTCCTTTATTATTCTTTCAATTACGGCTTTTTTTTCTACAGGAAATGTTAGGAACTCTGTTATACTTTTGTTTCTCACTCTATCCAGTTTCGCTTTTAAACGATTGTATGGTATTTTTAACTCTTTTGAAAGTCTCATTAAAAATTCCTTTTCCTTATTCTTATCCTTAAAAAGATAAAACTTATACAGATATATATATCCGACGGGATAGCTTATAGCGAGAGGGACACCATTTCTGTCCGTGATACTTCCCCTGAAGCGCTGAACCTTAAGTATTTCCGTGGTTCTTCCAAACTCTTCAAGTAAATTTTCCTTAAAAAGATTTATGTAAATTAATCTACCGAAAAGGATTATGGGGAAAATGAGAATTAGAATCATCAGTCCTATAAGTCTGTTTCTAAAAGTTCTTTCCCTTTCCCTGTATCTGATTAAGTGCTCCACTATTAATATTATCTAATCTTCTTATAGCCTTCTGGAAGCCTGTATATGTAATCGGGAATGCTTATCTTCCGAACCTCTATCACCTGAGAGTAAGTAAGGAAAACCTTCCTCTGTTCGGTCCTTATCACTCCTCCGAACTCCCTTACGATGTAACCCAGAAAGTTTTTTATCTCTTTTAGGGGAATATTTTTCTCGCTCAGATTCATTTCCTTCATAATTGCTTTTATAAAGTTTATGTAAAATTCGTTCTCAAGGGTATTTGCTTCTATCAGTTCCTTCCACTCCTTTGTATACCACTGAATAATCTCCTGATTTTCCCCCATAAAGCTCGTTTTTACTATCACCTTTCTCGCTTTATACTTTCCTATTTTTCTGTATTCATTTGTAGGTTTAAAAGAATCTTTGTTTAGTTTACATACTCTCTTTTCACAATCTACAAAGGGAAGGGAGACGAGAAATAGGGGAGCCATCTTTGAGAAATCCATATAGGACTTTGTGCTCTTTATCACCCTGTATATCTTTGGTCTTCCGTTTTCAACTTTCTGAACCATAAACTCCCTTTCCGTCTCGGTTATTAACGCATCCTTCGTTATATAAACCTTTCTTTTTATCTCCTTTTTCAGGCTAAAGCTTCCTAAACTCCCGTTTACTTCCGTTATGAGATACCCTTCTACGCCGAAGGTGAGAGAAATTATGAGTAAAATTATTAAGAGCATAAAATAATATTAACTTATGAAGGTTGATTTGAGCAATCTCTTAAAGAAAGAGGAAACCCCTTTTAAAAGCATTGAAGAGGCAAAGGATTACGTTGCGAGGTATACGCTCAGCTTCATAAACATAGAGCTTGAAGGGACAAAAAGGGAGGAGTGGGAGAAAACCCTTGAGACCTGGTGTAAGATGTGCGAGTTTGCAAAGAGCTTGCTCAAGCTCCCTGAAGAGAAGAGGAAAGAGCTATACAGGAAGTTCAGTTTTGATACGATGATGGAGGGGGTTATGGAGGACCTCGTTAAAGTTTTATACGGCTTTTACTCCCTCGGAATACTTAAGGAAAAAGAAAAGGCTTACAGGGTTCTTGAGAGGGCCGTTGAGCTTATTGAGAATGAAGAGGGTTTAATAGAGAGGGAGAGGTTAAACAGGGAAGCACTCAAGTTTATAAAGGAGTTTGTGAGGAAGAGGGGTTAAGCGACCGCAAACTCTTTGTTAAGGAACTTCTTCCAGGTGTTTGGCATCTCGTCAAGCTCTTCGTTAACTATCCGTTTTATGGGTTCTTCAATCCCCTTTATCTCTTTCTTTGTTCTTACCTTCACGTCGCAGACCTGAGGTTCGTTTATGGGCTTCCCTATCTGGGAAACGAGATAGCAGTATGCTTCCTCAACCTCTTCAATCTCGCTCACAACCCTGTCCGCTATTACGTTTGCGACAACGTTGTAAATCTTACCTATGTGGGATACAGGGTTTTTCCCCGCTGCAGCCTCAAGGCTCATAGGTCTGTAAGGGGTTATGAGTCCGTTAACCCTGTTTCCCCTTCCCACCTGTCCGTCGTCCCCCTGTTCCGCGGAGGTTCCCGTTACGGTTATGTAAACGCTTTCCCTTTCGGGGTCGTCCGCTGTATTCACGAATACCTCAACCTCCCTCTTTGTTAATCCCCTTGCCATTTCCTCAACGGTTTTCCTTATGTACTCCTTCTTTTCAAGGTAGTCATTTAGGTCCTTTACGTATTTGCTCACGAAGGCACAGGCAATCGTGAGCCTTATCCTGTCCCTAATCCTTACACCCATAACCTTTATATCTTCACCGACGTAAGGGTTCTCGTCTTTGAAGCTGGGGGAGTTCAGGAGCTGTTCCGTTTCAAAAACTATCCTTTCCAAGTCGTCAAGGGGTGCGTATCCGACACCGAAGGAGGTGTCATTCGCGAGGGGAACTTCCCCTTTTTGTTGAAACCTGAGGAAAAGGTCAACGAGGTCCTTACTTCCGGGCTTTATTCTCGGTTTTATTATTACGTGCTTGTCGGGGTCAAGATTTCTTATATTTTCCTTTATCCAGTTTCTCGCAACTTCTACAGCGAGCTCTTCAACGGGAAGGGCTTTTCCCTCAAACTCCTTTAAAGCCCTTCCAACGAGGTATATCTCTATCGGGGATATTACCTCCCCTCCTCCGAATACGGGATTAGCCTCACCACCGACGAGGAGAGCCTTATCAACGTTGTGGTGCATAATAGCACCGAAGCGTTCTATATAAAGCTTTGAGAGTGCTACGGAAAGCTCCTCCGCAAGGTTATCGCATATGGTATCGGGATGGCCTATTCCCTTTCTCTCAACAATTTCCGCATCCTGCTCGTAAACGGGTTCAAAGGTCATGGGCGTTACGACAATATTCCTCAATCCCTTACCTCCTGAGGTTCTCACGAATTTTATTAGTATATATTAAATGGAAAACAGCGATAAGGTTTTAAAACTCGCTAAAGAGCTGGGAGCTAAAGTTGTTCAGACCCATGCTTCTTGGGTATTAATCCTTCCCGAAATCGTTTACAAGATTAAAAAGCCCGTGAACTTCGGATTTCTTGACTACTCAACCCTTGAAAAGAGAAGGGAGATGTGTTTTAAAGAGGTTGAGCTAAACAGGAGGCTTTGCTCTTGGATATACCTCGGGGTAGTTCCCATAAGCGAAGAAGGGGGAAGGTGGGTAATTGAGAGCAATAAGAACGTAGTTGAGTATGCGGTAAAGATGAGGAGAATTCCCGAGGAGAGCCTACTCTCAAACAGGCTTGATATAACGACGGAAGAAGATATGAGGAGAGTTGCAGAGGTTGTTGCAAACTTCCATATGAGGGCGAAAAGGGTTGACGAGTTCGGGAAACTTGAGGTTATGAAGTTTAACACCGATGAGAACTTCCAGCAGACGGAAAAGTATATAGGGATAACCATATCAAGGGAGGACTACGAGTTTATAAAGGAAAGAACGAATAAATTTTACGAGGTTCACAGGGGATTGTTTGAGAAGAGAATGAGAGAAGGGAAGATAAGGGACGGCCACGGGGATATAAGAACGGAACACGTCGCTTTCCTGAAGGAGGGCATATGCATATTTGACTGCATAGAGTTTAACGACAGGTTCAGATACGGGGACGTTCTGAACGATATGTGTTTCCTCTCCATGGAGCTTGAGTATTTCGGGAAGAAGAACCTCGCAAAAGCCTACGAGGAGGCCTACAGGGAGGCAACGGGAGACGAGGACTTTGAGGTTATGCTCCCCTTCTTCAAGTGCTACAGGGCTTACGTAAGGGGAAAGGTAAACTCCTTTCTGCTTGAGGACCCAAATCTAAGCAAGGAAGAGAAGGAGAAGGCAAGGGATAGGGCTAAAAAGTTCTTTGAACTTGCGAAGGAGTATGCCAAGATTATACCTTTATGAGGGTAATTCTAACGAGAGAAGAGGAAGACCTTAAGAAGGATAAGGAGATTTTCATAAATGAGGGCTTTGAGGTTGTTGAGCTCCCCCTCATAAGAACCGTTCCTCTTGAGTTTAAGCTTCCCCTTGAGGACTACGATTACATAGTCTTCCAGAGCAAGAGAGCGGTTAAGTACTTCCTTGATAGGGAGAAGATAAGGGAAGGGGCTAAGATAGTTTCGGTAGGAGGAACAACTTCAGAAGAGCTAAGGAGATACGGATACGAGCCCGATTACGTCCCCGAAGAGGAGAACGTGAGGGGGTTGATAAGGCTCTTCAGAATACTCAGGAAGGGAAAGGTTCTAATCCCCCGCTCAAGCATAGGGAGAAAAGAGCTCATAAACTTCCTCCTTGAGGAGAACTTTGACGTTTTTCCCGTTGACGTTTACACCGTTGAACCCGTTCTTTATGACGAGAGGACCCTAAAAGAAAAGCTTAAAGGGGACTACATTCTCTTTTACAGCCCCTCCGCGGTTGAGTCCTTTTTTGCAAATCTGCAAAAAGCCGGAATAAAAAGGGATAAGCTAAAGCTCAATTACGTAGCCATTGGCAAAACTACAAAAAAAGCCCTTGAGAAGGAGGGGATAACGAATATACTCGTCTCCCCAAAACCCTCAACGGAGGAGGTTGTGAAGCTCCTGAAAGGTATGGCATAAAACTTGCATTAATATAGGTGATGGTGAAGGAGAAGACGCTTAAGGAAGAGGTGAGCTTTGAAGGAGTGGGCATACACACGGGAGAGAAGTCAAAGGTTATCCTCTTTCCCGAGGAAGAAGGAACGGGAATAAGGTTCTTCAAAGAAGGCGTTTTTATACCCGCAAGTTATGAGTTTGTCGTAAATACAAACCACTCAACCGACCTCGGAAGGGAGGGCAAGGTTATAAAGACCGTTGAGCATATACTCTCGGTTCTCCACCTCCTCGGTGTAACAAACCTCACTATAGAGGTAAAGGGAGAGGAAATCCCCATAATGGACGGAAGCGGATGGGAATTTTATAAGGTCCTCAAAAACTTAACCCTTGAACAGGATAAGGAAGCGGAGATTTTCAAGGTTGAGGAAATGGTTGAGGTCTTTAAGGAAAACTCATACATACGTGCGATGCCCTCCGAAGAGCTTGAGATTACCTACGAGGGTGAGTTTAACAACTTCCTCGGAAGGAGGGAGTTCACCTTCAGGAGGGGAAGGGAAGAGGATATCGTTCTTGCAAGGACCTTCTGCTTTGATTGGGAAATAGAGTTCATAAAGAAGGCGGGACTCGGAAAGGGTGGAAGCCTTGAGAATACCCTCGTTATGGGAAAGGAAAAGGTTTATAACCCCGATGGCTTGAGATACGAAGATGAGCCCGTAAGGCACAAGGTTTTTGATATACTCGGAGACCTTTACCTCCTCGGAAAGCCTTTTGTGGGAAGGGTTTACTCCTTTAGGGGAGGACACAGCATTAATTACGAGCTCGTTAAGAGGCTTGCGGAGTTTGAGAAATCTCAGAGAATAAGCGTAGAAAAAGCCCCACAATACACAACATGAAGGTATTTCTATACGATACGAACCTTATTCTCTCTTCCAGGATAAAGAGCCAGCTCAAGAACCTTAACGCGGAGCTTGTAAAAAAAGAGGACGTCGGAGAGGATACCGTAGCCCTCATAAACCTCGAGTCCCCAAAGGCCTTTGAAGTTTTAAAAGAGTTAAAAGAAAAAGGGGCAAAGGTTATAGGATACTGCGGGCATAAGAACATTTCCTTGATTGAGGAGGCGAGGAAGCTGGGTGCTGACGAGGTGGTTCCGAATAGCCGTATAGCGGGAGACCTGAGAACTCTCCTGGGTTAAAATTTCCTCTTATGAAGTATGACCTCTTGATAAAAAACGTATTAATTCCCGAGAAAGGTTTAAGGGATATAGCAATTTCCGAGGGGAAAATCGTTAAGATAGGCGAGAATTTAGATGGAGAAGCAAAGGAAACCATACTCGGAAACGGGAAGATAGCCTTTCCCTCCTTTGCGAATATGCACACCCATATATCAATGACGCTCCTTAGGGGGCTCGGTGCGGACCTCCCCTTAATGGACTGGCTCCAAAAGGTTATATGGCCCCTTGAGGGTGAGTTTGTATCTCCCGAGTTTGTAAAGGACGGCGGACTTCTCGGGATTGTTGAAGCGATAAAGAGCGGAACTACCCTTTTTATGGATATGTATTTTTACGAGGAACACCTCGGTGAGGTTTGTGAGAAGGTGGGCATAAGGGCGGGGCTCGGGTTCGGAATTCTCGATTTTCCAACTAAGGTTGCGAAAACTCCCGAGGAGTATATAGAGAAGGCCAGAAGGTTTGCAGAGGAGTTCAAGGGAAGGGAGCTCGTATTCCCCGTTATATGCCCCCATGCTCCTTACACATGCTCACCCAAAACATTGATGAAGGCGAAGGAGCTTGCGGACCAATACAACCTAATGCTTCACATACACGTTTCCGAGACGAAGGGGGAGGTTGAGAGAATAAAGGAGGAATACGGTAAAACCCCGATAAGGCACCTTGAGGATATAGGATTTCTTGGGGAAAACGTTCTGTGCGCTCACGTTGTATGGACCGACGAAGAGGAAAGGGAGATTTTAAGGGAGAGGAAGGTGAAGGTAGCCCACTGCCCTGAAAGTAATCTGAAGCTCGCTTCGGGCATAGCACCCGTTCCAGACTATGTGAAGAGGGGCATAACCGTTTGTCTCGGGACCGACGGGGCAGCCTCAAACGACAACCTGAACATGCACGAGGAAATGTCAACCTGTGCCAAGCTCCACAAAGGTGCAAATCTTGACGCAAAGGCAATAGACGCAAAAATCGCACTGAAGATAGCAACCGAAAACGGATTTAAAGCCGTGGGGATAAAAGCGGGAAAAATAGAAGAGGGGTATGAGGCGGACCTCATTCTCGTGAGGACGGACCTCCCCGAGATGGCTCCCCTTTACGACCCCGTTGCCCAGTTCGTTTACTCCGCACCTTCTGAGGCGATAGACACGGTTATATGCAGAGGAAGAATTCTTATGGAAAAGAGGGAGCTAAAGACAATTGACGAGGAAGAGGTTTACGGAAAGGCAAAGAAGTGGGAAGAGAGAATTAAGGAATTTCTCACTCGCTCTCAACAAGCTCTGGAGTGAGGAATATCAAGAGTTCCCTGTCCGCGTTTTCCTTTATCTGGTCCTTAAAAAGCCAGCCGAGCAGGGGAACCTTTCTTAGCCCTGGAATCCCTCTTTCTGTCTCTCTCTTCTCTCTCTCAACTATACCCCCTATCACAACGGTGTCCCCGTTGTTCACGGGAATCTTTACGTCTATTCTTGAGCTTTCTATTACTGGTATATCCTGCGTTATATTAACGGACTGAAACCTTCTTATCTCAACAATCCTTCCCCTGAGGAGTCCGATGTCTAAGAGTATCTGGTTGTTCGGAAGAACTACGGGAGTCGCTATTAAGGTTAATGGAATTTCCCTATACTCAACGGTTATATCCGCGGTATTTTGGCTAATCGTCACTTTGGGAATAGGCCACTCAACTTGGGTGTTTATCACCGCAGGCTCCCCGTTTAACGTAACGATATATGGCTCGGATATAATTCTCGCCTTGTTTTCCCTTTCGTAAGCCTTCAACCTGAGGTCAAGTAGGTTAAGCTTTCCTTTCTGGAATATAAAAGTAAGAAGTCCCGCGGATTCCGTCGCAGGCTCAAAGGTCGTTTCTGTCTGCCAGAATTTCGGAACCGAAGCCTGGGAAAAGAGAACGTTCCAGCCTGCCAGACCGAGTTCCCTTTTTAAGTCCTTCCTTATTTCAAGAAACCTCGCCTTAATTCTTATCCTTAAGGGCTTTTCGGAGAGAAATTTTTTGAATTTATTGTAGATTTCCCTTATCCTTTCGGGATAATCCTTTATTAAGATTGCGTTCCTCACCTCAAAGTAAGTCTTTCTGGTTTTACTAATACTGAACTCTCCCTGTGTAATTTCAACATTGTCCGTTCCGGTGCCCTGGGCCTCACGCCCTCCCTTTTGAGAACCTCCCGTCTTAAGAACGTAAACTTCTCCTTCTTCGGAAAGAAAAGGTTCTATTTCCTTTTTCAGTTCAAAAGGAGAGATATATCTCACGAAGAAAACCTTTGTTGTAATGTAAGTTTCCGATACACCTTTTGTTAAAGGTTTTAGAATATTTTCCAGTTCTTTATAAACTGCTTCCGAATTTGTGAACACGATTAGAGCGTTGAAATCTTCATCGGTTTCTGTAACAACACCTTCCCCAAATCTCTCCTTCAAGAGAGATTGGGCTACTTCCAAATCTCTTCTGTTTTTAAAGTAAAAAATTCTTATTAGTTCTTTTTCAGCCTTCTTTCTCTTTTCCGCCTTCAGTAGTTCCTCTTTTAAGTCTTTTAATTTCTCAATATTTTCTTTTAAATCCGTTATATAAATCTTCTTCAAATCCCTGTCGTAAACTATCCTTGCGGAAGGGGAAACTCTTTCCTCTAATTTTTTCAACACCTTTTTTATCTGATTCTCATCTAAATCCGAAACATCAATTTCGTAATTTCCTTTAACCGATATTTTAATTATGTTTCCCCTCTCCTTTACCGCCATTAAGTTGTACTCCTCCAGAATTGTATTGAACAAATCTACCGCGGAAATGGGGGAATTAATAACGAGAGATATATCCCTGAATAGGTATGAGGGAAGGGATATGCTCTCGGTTATCCTTTTGTTCTTCCTTAATGCCTTAGTCTCCTTTTTAGGTGAGCTCGTTTCGGACTTCTTTCCTTGTATACTTCCTATTGATATATCTTCGGTTGTAGTTATTTGAAGGGTATACTCAGAAGTTTCTTGTAAATCTTCCGATACATTTTTACTTACCTGAAAACTTTTCCAGAGTTCCGTTCCGAATATTACATTCTTCTTAAGTATCTTGGCGAGGGAAACGATGACTGTTCCCAGTTTAAGGTTCTGGAAATCCGCCCTCAATACGGTGAAGTTTCTATATTTTTTCCCAATTTTCTTTACATCTTCCGTGTATACGTAAGCGTTAACGGTTTTTTCCCTTCCTTTTATAACCTCAAAAATCGTGTATTTATAAACGTATCCGTCAATGTAAATCTCTATCTTTCCTATTCTGTTTATGTTCTCAAGGGGAGGAATTTCCTGCGAAGCACCGAAGCCAAAAATTATTAAAATAAGAATGTAAAGAAGTCTCATCATTTTCCTTCCTCCATTCTTATAGTCCCCAAGGTAACTATATAGAAAGGTATATCCTTGCTTTCCTTATCGCATAAAAACCTTTTGTAATCACCGACCTCACACACAAGAGGTGGATTTTCCCTTCTCATGAGCTCTCTTCTTGAGATGCAGCCTGTGTAGAGTCCTATAACAAAGGTTAAAGAATCCTTCGTTAATCCGTTTAAAAAGCTCTTTAGATTTTCCTCGGAAGCAATTACCTTAAGCTTATAAATATCTAAAGAAGTCTTTATACTTCCTTTCAATTTAGAGGAATCGGAAAACATAAGTCCGTTTTTTTTCGGTAATATATTCTTCGTAAAACTCGCAAGTTCCCATTCAAGTATGTGTACTCCCTTTTCCCTCGCTTTACTGTAAATCTCCTTTACAGTTAAGAACCTTATTTCCCTTTCCCCTTTCAGTTTTTCTATCTCCTTTTCAAGGGCTTTTTTCCTTATGAGGAGGTAAGATACATCTTTCAAATCTTTCAACTCCTTTTCAACCCTATTTATTTCGCTGAGCAATGGATTCAACATGAGGTAGTAGAATACACCGATAAGGAGAAAGGGAAACACTACAAGTATTATCTTTTCCCTTTCGGTTCTCTCGTTAAACCACTCAAAGAGTTTATTCATAGCCCCTCAATTTAATTTTATTCCGAGAGGAGTTTCTTTCCCCTTTTCGGAATTATCTTAAGCTCCGGACGGGATACCGCGAGGGCTTCGTCAGGAACATCTTTATTAAGAACGCTCCCCCCTGCTATAAACGCGTAATTCCCTATCTTTATGGGAGCTATAAGGAGGGAGTTGCTCCCTATGAATGCGTTGCTTCCCACGTGGCTTTCATGCTTTTTCTTTCCGTCATAGTTTGCGAAAACCGCTCCTGCTCCTACGTTTACGTTCTCCCCGAGAGTCGCATCACCTATGTACGCGAGGTGCTTTGCTTTCGTTTCTTTTCCTATCTTGCTCTTTTTAACCTCAACGAAGTTCCCTATTTCCGCTTCTTCCCCTATCTCGCTTCCGTTCCTTATTCTCGCAAAGGGACCTATTACAGCGTTGCTCTTTACGTGAGAGTCTTCTATAACGCTATATTCCTTAACGACCACGTTCTCCTCTATAGTTGTGTTTTTTATCACGCTTCCCTGTCCTATTACGCTTCCCTTCTTTACCTTCGTTCTTCCCTTAAGGGCTGTGTTCGGGAATATCTCAACGTCCCTTTCAAGGGAAACGTCGGGTTCTATCCAAACGGTTTCGGGAAAATGTATGGTTACGCCCCTCTCGCTCCAGTATCTCGCTATCTTCAGCTTTATGACGTTCTCCGCAAGGGCAAGCTCCCACCTCGTATTCACCCCGAGGGCTTCCGTCGGCTCTTTTGCCATGAAGCTCCTCACCTCGTATCCCTTAGCGGTCATATACTCTATAACGTCCGTGAGGTATAGTTCTCCCGTTGTGGGACTCGGCTTTATGCTGTAGAGGGCTTCAAGGAGATGGGGGGCGTAAAAGATGTAAGTTCCCGCGTTCACCTCGTTTATAGCCTTCTCCTCAGGCGTTGCGTCCTTTTCCTCAACTATCCTTATTATCCTGTCCGTTCCCTCCTCCTTTATAACCCTTCCGTATCCCGTGGGGTCCGCCATGTAGGTTGTGAGAACAACACCGCTCAGCTTAACACCCTCGTAAGCCTGAACCATGTAAATGAACTGTTGCATATTCCTTATGGTTTCCCCGCTAACGAGCGGTGTATCCCCGTTTATTATGAGGACGTATCCATCGTAAGAACTGAAGAAGTCCTTCGCGGATAATACCGCATCTCCCGTTCCCCCTTTTGGATTTTTCTGAAAGAAAAACTTTAGGTTTTCTCCCTTAAAGGCTTCCATCACCTCTTCCGCCTTGTGTCCTACGACTACCGCTATATCCTCTATTCTCCCGTTTCTCACGTTTGTTATCACATACCAGAGCATGGGCTTGCCGAGTATCTCGTGGAGAACCTTTGGTTTATCGCTCTTGAACCTCGTTCCCAGTCCCGCTGCGAGTATTAAAGCTTTCATTTAATTCATGATATCAATCCTTGTGGTGTCTCGCTACACCCCTCCTCGTGCTCTTTATAAACTCAACCATCATTCTTACCTCTTTGTAATTCCCGAGCTCTTCAAGAACTACCTTTATGGCTTCTTCTTTTGGCAGGGGACTTCTGAATAGAATTCTGTAAGCTTTGCTTATAGCCTTTATCACCTCTTCGGAAAAGTTTCTCCTCCTGAGACCTATGATGTTTACGCCGTAGAGTTTTGCGTGCTGTCCAGATGCTATAGTGAAGGGGGGTATGTCAAGAGAGACGCCTGTGAGTCCGCCCACCATCGCGTAAGCCCCCACCCTTGCCCACTGGTGAACAGCGGCAAGCCCCCCTATAAATGCGTAATCCCCCACTTCAACGTGTCCGCCAAGGGTTGCACAGTTTGCCATTATAACCCCTCTGCCGACAACACAGTCGTGGGCAACGTGGGAGTAAGCCATAAGCATAACGTCGTCCTTTATAACAGTTTTCTCCTTGTCAAGCTTTGTCCCCCTGTGTATCGTTACGTACTCCCTTATTATCACGTTGTTTCCTATCTCAACCGAGGTTTCCTCTCCCTCATACTTCAAATGCTGGGGCTCCTCTCCTATAACAGCCCCATCGTAAATCCTGCAGTTTTCCCCTATACTCACCTTTCCCTTTATCGTTACCCTGTTTCCTATTTTCGTTCCCTTTCCTATCTTTACATCCCCCTCAATTACCGTGAAAGCTCCTATCTCCACATCATCGGGAAGTTTTACGTCTCCGCTTATAATGGCGGTCTCATGTATACCCATTCCCAACTCCTTTAGGCCATATTTTACATTTCGGGGGAAGGTATATAAAAGGGATACCTTGAAAGCTCCTTTAAAATACCGAAAAACTTCTCTTTATCCCTTACGGAATTAAGGAGTGCCTTTATACTCATCTCGTAAACGAGATTCGGAGATGCGTAAAGGTTTGAGGGAATTCCCTCCTCAACTTCTACAGTCCCCCTAAGGTTAGCTATAAAGTTCTCCCTTTCTTCATCGTCAAGAAGCATAAATATCCTATTTAGAAGCGTTAAAACGATTTCACCGTCAACGGGATACTCTTTCGGATAGTCCATTTCACTTAACATCTTTACCGTATTATTAAGCTTGTAAGGTTTTCCGTACCATGGAAATACTTTTATATCTTCAGAAAGCTCCTTAAATAGGGATAGATTTTTCTTTAGAAACTCCTCGCAGGGAAAGTACGCTGTGTGAAAAATTTTCTTCAGCTCCTCTTCTTCTCCATTGAAGTTCCCGAGAAATCTTCCCGTAAATAAAGCATTTCTCTCTTCAAGAAGGTAGACAACCGAGGGAAAACCAGGGTAGGGAGTAATAGGAAACAACCTTATACTGTATCCCGTCGGTATTTTTATAAGCGAGGTAGGTATATCTTCAACAGCCCTGAATTTTACGTTTCTCAATCCGAGATTCTCAAGGTAGAACTTCAGTCTCTCCCTTCCTACTGTTATCACATTGGGATTTGAGGCGTAAATCCTTCTCAGAATTTCCGCACATTCTGTATCAAAGTCCGAAAGAAGAATTAACTTCACATCTTTGAAACCTATCCCCCTCTCTTTGAGACCTCTGACGAGCTTCCTCAAAACCTTTGAAGGGCACAGGTTCACGAGAATGTAGAAACCATCCAGGTCCAAGAAGTATACGTTTTTTCTGAAAACACCTTTGTACTCTTCTTCCCAGAAAAGAAGTATAAAATCCTCTACAGCTTCCCCTCTTTTTTCCTCCGATTTCCAAACAACTTCCCTTTCCTGAAGGAGATAATCCAGAAGTGCACTTAAACGCTCCTCATTCCCTTTTACATCTCCATCGTAATCCTCAAGGCTATAGACCGCGGATAGAATTTCCCTGAGTTTATCCCTTTCACAGCGGAGTATTAGAGGGTAAGTTTTAAAACAGCATTCCCCCTTTTCGGAAAATACTTTTAGGTTCAATCCTCTTTTCTCAAGGAAGGATTTTAGAATCGTGTTTATAAAGCCGAGCTCTTTAAAGTTCTCAACGCTTAACTTATCAAGAGCTCCGAGCTTCTCAAGAAGTTCTAAGGGATTGAAGGGAATTCTCAGTATGTTAAGCTCGTTAAATCCCGCTTTTAGAAGCCTTTCCTCTTCACTCTCATCCTTCACTATGAAAACGGGTATTAATACCTTCTCCCTCAGAAGCTCAACCCAGTTTTTCACGTGGGAAAAGGGGAGTATGAAGAGCTTTATATCCTGGGAAACAACACGCTTTATATCCTCTTCCTTATTTATCGTTAAGAGTTCGTGTCCCGTTACTCCGAATATGTCCGAAAGGAGTAGCTCTATATCCTCTTCGGGGTCAAAGAGTGCTACCCTCAGTCCCATCACTCAATTTCCTTCTTCTTTGACGCTACATCAAGGAGTTTTAACTGCTCCCTTAATATGTTAATAGATTGAACGACCATAAAGAAGGCGTGTTCAACGTTTATGAGAGCACTCTGAAAGGAGGGACTCCTGTCCTCAAGGAGTCTTAGCTCCCTGAACCTTCTGTAATACTCGTCTATCTCGGTCCCGCACTCCATCAGCTTTAAAAGAACTTCCCTTGAGAGCTTTTTAGCCTCTTCCCTCGTGTCCATAAATAGAAGTTTATTAGATTTTCCTTCTTTTTCTGGATGAAGGAATGCCCAAAATCTCCCTGTATTTTGTTACGGTTCTCCTCGCGACGTTTACCCCCCTGCTTTGGAGAATTTTCGCTATCTCCTCATCGCTCAGGGGTTTTGATTTGTCCTCCTTCTCAATAATCTCCTTGATTAAGGTGAGTATCTCTTCCTGAGACGTTCCCTCAACCGATTCCCTCACAAAGAAAAACCTGAGGGGATAGGTTCCAACAGGTGTTTTTACATACTTTGAGTTAACTATCCTGCTCACCGTGGACTCGTGAACTCCAAGCCTTTCGGAAACCTCCCTGATTGTTAATGTCTTTAAGGTATCCCCGCCCTTGAGGAATCCCTCCTGCTTTTGAACGATTATACCGAGTATTTCTCTGAGATTTCTTTTCCTTATCTCAAGGGCTTTTTTAATAGCCTCATACCTCTCAAAGGCCTCCCTCAGGTATCCTTTAACCTTCCCCTTTGAGCTTCTGTAAATCTCCCAATACTCCTCGTTTAGGTCAATGTCAATAAACTCCTCATACAGGTAATACCTTAGCTCCCCGTCTTCCTCTTCAATAATCGCGTCAACCTTGTAAAGCCTTACATTCTCACCCTGGGGTACAAGGGGTGAGAGCCTAAGTCTTGAGAGCTTCTCCTTTACTTTTTCCTGTATTCTTCCCGTTTCACGAAATTGGGAAAGGGCTTTTTTCAGCTCCTTAGCTTCTTCGGGGTAAACCTCCTCAATTTGAATCTCAAGGAACTCCCACACGTCCCTTGAGCAGACTCCGAGGGGTTCAAGCCTCATTAACTTTCTTCTTATCTCCTCAAGGCTCTGAGGGCTAATCCCGAGCTCCCCCGCTATTTTATTTATATCTTCCCTCAGAAATCCCTTTTCGTCTATAAACCTTAAAAGCTCAAGGGCTATCTCCCTCTCCCTTCCCTTGAATTCTATTCTCACGTTCTCCTCAAGAACCTCAATCTCCTTCGGCTCATAGGGGACTTCGTAAGTGAACTCCTCGGATGTATAAAATCTTTTTGGAATCTTCCTAAAAATACCTTTAACGAAGGGATTACTTATCGCCTCTTCGTTTATTATTCTTTCAAGCTCCTGAACGGGAAGGCTGAGAACTTCAACCTGTTGTTTTAAAAGGAGGTTTAGACTCGTCTTAAGTTTGAGTTCCAGGCTCTGATTAATCTTCATTACCTAAATTAAAATTTTAAGTAAGGGAGGTGGATTTGTAATGTTCAGAGCCCTTTGGACCTCAGCTTCCGGTATGACAGCCCAGCAGACAAACCTTGACATCATATCCCACAACATGGCAAATGTGAACACGGTCGGATACAAGAAGATGAGGGCAACCTTTCAGGATTTACTATACCAGACGGTTGAGGAACCAGGTGCTCCCACATCTCCGACGACCCGCTCGCCTTCGGGATTCCAGATAGGACTCGGAACCTACGTGGCGGATACATACGGGATATTCACTCAGGGAAACTTGACGAAAACGGACAACCAGCTTGATATAGCCATACAGGGGGACGGATTCTTTAAGGTAGTTCTGCCCGACGGGACGATAGCGTACACGAGAAACGGCCAGTTCAGGCTTGACTCCGAGGGGAGGATAGTTAACAGCGACGGTTACCCCCTTGACCCCGAGATAACGATACCCGCGGACGCGATAAGCATAAGCATAGCCTCAGACGGAACGGTGAGCGTTCTAAGGCAGGGGGCAACCGAGGTTGAAGAGGTGGGAAGGATAGAGCTCGCCAAGTTCATAAATCCCGCGGGATTGAGAAGGATAGGAAACAACCTCTATATACAGACATCCGCTTCTGGAGAGCCCATAATAGACAACCCAGGAAATCAGGGACTCGGAACGCTCCTCCAGGGATACCTTGAGAGTGCAAACGTGAACATAGTTGAGGAGATGGTGAACCTCATAATAGCCCAGAGGGCTTACGAGTTTAACTCAAAGGGCATACAGGCAGCTGATGAAATGCTATCTCAGGCGGCTAATTTACGCCGTTAGCCTTCTCCCCTTAATAACCCTTTCCCTTGATTTAGAAAGCTTAATAAAAGAGAAACTAAAGAAAAGGTTCGGAAACGAGGTAAAGTTAAAATCCTACGAAATCCTAACAAAAATCCCCGAAGATTACAAAAGCGTTGAGCTGAAAGTTTATAAAAATCATCCGAGAGGCTTTATCTACTTCAAGAATAAAAAAGTCGGAACCGTTAGGCTTAACCTCCTCTGGAAGTGCGAGGTTCTCGTCTCAAAGAGGGATATAAACCCCGGGGAGAGGTTAAGTAAAATAAACGTTGAAAGAAGGGAGATTTATCTCGGCAGATGTAAGCAAATAAAAGAACCCGTTGAGAACTTCATTTCAAAAAGATTTATAAAGAAGGGAGAGGTGATAAAAAGAAGGGATTTGAAGAAGGATTTTCTCGTAAAGAGGGGGGAAAAGGTGAGAGTTTATTACGAAAAGGGGAATTTATTCATAGTTTTTGACGGGAAAGCTCTTGATAACGGATTTATGAACGAAAACGTTAGGGTTTTGTCTCCCTTCTCGGACAGGGTAATAAGGGGAAAGGTGATAGGGGAGGGAGCGGTTAAAATACTGGATTGACATGGCTGTTTTCTTAATCGTTAACGACGACGGATACTTCTCGCCGGGGATAAACGCCCTCAGGGAAGCCCTGAAGCCCCTCGGGAGGGTTGTTGTGGTTGCTCCCGACAGGAACTTAAGCGGAGTTGGGCACTCCCTCACCTTCACGAAGCCCCTAACGATGAGAAAGATAGATACAGATTTTTACACGGTTATTGACGGGACCCCCGCGGACTGCGTTCACCTCGGATACAGGGTCATACTTGAGGGAAAGAAGCCCGACCTCGTTCTTTCGGGGATTAACGAGGGACCAAATCTCGGGGAGGACATAACTTACTCGGGAACGGTTTCGGGAGCGATGGAAGGGAGAATTCTCGGCATTCCCTCCGTTGCCTTCTCGGTTTTCGGTAAGGGCTCAATAATGTTTGACGAGGTGGCGAAGGTTTGCGTTGACATAGTGAAGAAGGTTCTTGAGAACGGACTTCCCGAGGATACATACCTCAACGTAAATATTCCCAACCTCAGGTATGAGGAGATAAAGGGGTATATGATAACGAGGCAGGGAAAGAGGGCTTACAAGGAAAGGGTGTTCAAGTATCTAGACCCCTACGGAAATCCCTTTTACTGGATAGCGGCCGAGGAGTTCGGCTGGCACGCTGAGGAGGGGACCGATTACTGGGCTGTTATGAACGGTTTTGTCTCAATAACACCCCTTGACCTTGACCTGACAAACCACAGAGCTATGAAGGAGCTTAAATTCCTTGAGAAGTTCTTATGAGTTCCCTCCTTTTTTCATTCTTCCGTTATCTCCTATATTATTCCCATGGCTGTAATTACGAACAAGGTTGAGAGGCTGAAAAAGGCCCTTGGAGAGAGAAAGGTAAAGGACTCAATAGTTGAGAGGAAGTTATACTCCTACGATGCGACGCCTATACCTATTGAGAGGAGCATACCGGCCGCTGTCGTTTTCCCTGAAAACAGGGAAGACGTTATAAAGCTCGTTGAGGTATGCTACGAGGAAGATATTCCCATATTCCCGAGGGGAGCGGGCTCGGGCCTTACGGGCGGTGCTGTTCCCACGAGGGAAGACGGAGTGGTCGTCTCCTTTGAGAAGATGGATAAATTTACCGTTGACGTTGACAACGCTACAGCTACCGTTCAACCGGGCGTCATAACCTATCAATTCCAGGAATACGTTGAGAAGCTCGGACTCTTTTATCCTCCGGACCCATCCTCCTTTAAATACTCAACTATAGGAGGAAATGTTGCGGAAAACGCGGGAGGTCCCAGATGCCTGAAATACGGAGTGACGAGGGAATACGTTCTCGGGCTTGAGACGGTTATAAAGGAGGGGAACGTTATAAAGACGGGAAGCCCCGTTTTAAAGGACGTTGCGGGATACGACATAACAAAGCTCCTCGTAGGTTCTGAGGGAACGCTCGGTCTTTTTACGGAGATAACCCTCAAGCTCATACCCAAGCCCAAGGCACGCATGACAGCACTTGCGGTTTTCAACGACCTTGAAACGGTAGGAAAAGCGGTGAGCAAGATTCTCACATCGGGCATATTCCCCTCCGCCCTTGAGTTCATGGACAGGGATGCAATAAGGGCTGTTGAGGACTACAAACCCGTAGGACTCCCAAGGGATGCGGAGGCTCTTCTTCTCATAGAGGTTGACGGACACCCCTTGGCGGTAAAAGAGGAGATTAAGGAAGTGGGAAGAATTCTCTCGGAGCTTGGTGCGAAGGTTGAAGTTGCCCAAAGTGAGGAGGAAGCCCAGAAGCTCTGGACCGCAAGGAAGAACCTCGGGCCAGCCCTCGGAAACCTGAAGAGCGGAAAGATAAACGAGGATATAGTTTTTCCGAGAACATACCTCCCCGAAGCCCTGCCCAAGCTCAGGGAGATAGCGAAAAAATACGGACTCCTCATGGTTGTTTTCGGACACATAGGGGACGGAAACCTGCACGTAAACCTCCTGTATGACAAATCAAACAGGGAGGAAGAGGAAAGGGCGGAAAGGGCGGTTGACGAAGTCTTTGAGCTTGCCCTCTCTTACCACGGCTCAATCACGGGAGAGCACGGCGTCGGACTAACCAAGAGAAAGTTCTTAAAGTGGCAGTTCGGGGAAACGGGATACGAGCTCTTAAAGGGAATAAAGAAACTCTTTGACCCCAAAAATCTCTTCAATCCGGGGAAGCTCTTCGCCTGATTTTAAAACCCTGTTTTAGAATTTCTCAAAAAATTGTTTTAAATTTGCCTTTTTCGTTTTAAAAATTTAGATTAAAACTCGTAAAAATCCCGAGGAGGTGTGTTATGAGCAAGGAATTAATCCAATTGCTTGAGGATGCAAACCTGATAACCTGTCTTGAGGAAGACGATTACTGCACAACTCAAGACCTTAAGGAGGAATACATAAGGTTAATTAAAGAGGAAGAGAGAAAGGAAGACTCCTACGTTGATTTCAGCGACACACCTCAGGATTGAGCCTGTTGTTGCTGGAGGGCTTTATTCAGGAGTGCGTAAACCCTTGAGGCTCTTCTCGCAGCCTCGTTCTTGTGAATAACTCCCTTTGAGGCGGTGTGATAAATAACGCTTATAACCTCGTTTATATACTCCTTAGCCTTCTCAATCTCTCCGTTTTCAATCATCCTCCTGAAGTTCTTTATGTAGGTTCTCATCCTTGAGAGGTGATACCTGTTTCTCAACCTTCTTCTTGCGTCCCTTCTCATTCTCTTCTTTGCCTGTCTCGTATTCGGCATTTCCTACCTCCTTCAGAAGTTTATTAGTTTAAATCTCAAAAGGTATCTTTTCAACAATTTTAACCTCCTCAAGCCCAACACTGCACTTATAAATTTCAACGGGAAAACCCCTCTCAACGTATTCGTAAAAAGCTTCGCAGAACTCCCTGTCCCTCTCGCAGTTAGGCATGAACCTATAAAAATCCTCCCTTTGAACCACAAAAACAAGAAGGGGATTATACCTCTTACTGAGCTTGATAAGCTCTCTTATGTGGCTTGCTCCCCTCTTTGTAGGAGCGTCGGGAAATAGGGCAACCCCGTTTTTAACGAGGTTAACGGATTTTACTTCAACGAGCTTATTTCTCACGAGGAAATCAAACCTGTGTTTTCCCACCTTTACCTCTCTCTTTATATCCTTAATGCCTTTTTCCCTTAAATACTCCTCGTAAAGCTTTACCGCGTAATGGGACTCTATGCAGACAAGACTCTTTTGTGCCCTTGAAAGTATGATTTCGTATCCGTACTTTCCGCCTTTCTTCTCCCTAACGAATACCGCGTTCCCGAACTTGAGGAGCTCCTCAAGCCTTCCCGTATTCCTTATAAGAGCCTTCTCAATTCTCCCTTTTAGGAAAATCTCTCCCACGAAACGGTTAAGCCTTCTGAGAAAGACAGCGGGCATTAAAGGAGGAAGAACCATAAAAAAATGTTAAAATGTCCTTATGGATATTCAGGAAATAATGAATATCTTGCCCCACAGGTATCCCATACTCCTCGTTGACAGAATACTTGAGATAGAAGAAGGGAAAAGGATAGTGGGGCTTAAGAACGTGAGCGTTAACGAGCCCGTATTTCAGGGACACTTCCCCGGCTTTCCCCTCTTCCCGGGCGTTTACATTCTTGAGGCCATGGCACAGGTCGGCGGGATACTCATGATAAAGTCCCTGAACCTTGAGATAGGGAAGTATGCTGTGGTTTTTGCGGGAATAGACGATGCGAGATTTAAAAAGCCCGTTTACCCCGGGGACCAGCTAATCCTTGAGCTTGAGGTGATATCCCTAAAAAAAGTTCTCTCAAAGATGAAAGGTGTCGCTAAGGTAAACGGGGAGGTTGTGGCGGAAGCAGTGTTGATGGCGGCAGCCAGAAAGCTTGAAGATATTAAAAGGAATGCCTGAAAAAGAGAAGGGCTATTAAACCCAGAAAGGTTCCGAGAAGGGAGAGAAAGGAAATTTGGGAAGGTTTAAATGCCCTTATTAAATACATATGGGAGAGGAAGGCGTAATAAATCCATAGAAGGAGCGTAGCGAGAAGTTTCGGGTCATTTACCCAGTGGATACCGAGGTACGCCTTCGCCCAGAGACTTCCGAATATCAACGTGAGCGTTAAACCCACGAAGGTCAAAATTATAAAGCTCTTCTCAAGCTTCTTTAAAATCCTCAGGGGAGCGAAAGGAAGCTTTATATTACCCCTCTTTAAACCCCTCTCAACGAGAATCTTTGAAAAGGAGGTAAAGCCCCCGAAAATAAGAAAAACGTAGGAAAGCCCCGCACTTATTATGTGAAGTATATAAAGGGGATTTGAAAAGCCGAGGGACCTTGAGGGAATGGTGAAAACGGTCGTCAGGAAGGCTATGAAGGAAACTATAGCCCCGAAAAGGGAGAAGTCATACTTCCTTGAGAGAAGTATAAACATAAATGCGGAAAGGTTTCCTATCAAAGAAACCATTCCGTAAATGTCCCCTACGGGAAAGGTTTTCGTTTTAACGTATTCCGAAAGAAGTGAAAGGAGATAAAGGGAAAAACCGATTCCCAAGAGGGCATAAGATACCTTTAATGCTCCCTTTCTCTGGGAGAAGTTCGCAAATAGAAAGGTAAGGAATGCGAGAAAGTATGAAAGCAATATAATGAAGGTCATAAATAGGAGTATAATTCCATTTCTATGAAAAACGATAACGTCTTTATAGCTCTTCTCCATTACCCCGCAATGGATAAGGAGGGAAAAATTATAGTAACCTCCTTCACGACGATGGACCTCCACGATATAGCACGTCCCGCAAGGGCTTACGAGATTAACAGGTTTTACATAGTCCAGCCCATAGACGCCCAGAGGATTGTTATCCAGAGACAGATAAACTACTGGCTCTCGGAAGAAGGAAGGAGGGCAAACCCCACGAGATACGAGATTGTTCAGCTCGTCAGGCTTGCCTACACCCTTGATGAGGTGATTGAGGATATAGAGAGGGAAAGGGGAAGGAGGCCAGTTCTTGTGGGAACGGATGCGAGAAAGTATCCGAACACGATTAAGTATTCTGAGTTGAAAAGGGAGATAGAAAAGAGGGACAGGGACTGGTTGATTATCTTCGGAACGGGGCACGGCATACCCCCCGACCTTATGAACACCTTTGACTACATACTTGAGCCCATATACGGAGCGGGGGACTGGAACCACCTTTCGGTAAGGAATGCGGTCGCCATAATACTGGACAGGCTTTTCAGCAGGAACAGGTGCGACTGAGATGCTTTACCACCTTGCCATAATCCTGAGGGATTACTGGTTCATCTTTAACGTTTTCAAGTACATCACTTTTCGTTCATTTACCGCCACGTTAATAGCCTTCTTCATAACACTCCTCCTTTCTCCCGCCTTCATAGAGAGGTTAAAGAAAATTCAGGGAATTTTCGGGGGATACGTCAGGGAGTACACGCCCGAGACCCACCAGAGCAAGAAATACACCCCAACTATGGGGGGTATAGTTATCCTCATAGTTCTTCTCATTTCCTCACTCCTCCTGATGAGGTGGGACGTAAGGCACACCTGGGTGGTTCTCTTTTCCCTTCTCTCCTTCGGACTCATAGGCCTTTGGGACGATTACGTCAAGCTGAAAAACAAGAAGGGGATAAGCATAAAAGCTAAGTTCTTAGCCCAGCTTCTTTTTGCTTTCATAACCTCCCTTCTCATTTACCTCTGGGCGGGAATAGATACGAAGCTATACTTCCCCTTCTTTAAGGATTTATACCTTGACCTCGGTCTTCTTTACATTCCCTTTGCCGTCTTCGTTATAGTGGGAAGTGCGAACGCGGTTAACCTAACCGACGGGCTTGACGGACTTGCGATTGGGCCCGCTATGACCACCGCGACAGCCCTCGGGGTTGTTGCCTACGCGGTCGGACACCACGGGATAGCGAAATACCTCGGCATACCCTACGTTCCCTATGCGGGGGAGCTTACGGTTTTCTGCTTTGCCCTCGTCGGTGCTGGGCTCGGGTTTTTGTGGTTTAACTCCTTCCCCGCACAGATGTTTATGGGAGATGTCGGAGCTCTCAGCATAGGCGCGTCCCTCGGGACGGTGGCACTCCTCATAAAGTCCGAGTTCATATTTGCTGTTGCCTCAGGCGTTTTTGTTTTTGAAACCATAAGCGTTATACTCCAGATAATTTACTTCAGATGGACCAAGGGGAAAAGACTTTTCAGGAGAGCTCCCTTTCACCACCACCTTGAGCTTGCGGGTGTTCCCGAGCCGAAAATCGTTATAAGAATGTGGATAGTATCCGTTCTCCTTGCTATAGTAGCGATTGCGATGCTAAAGTTAAGATAGATGGAAAGGATAAGGAGTTATGCCCAGCTCGTCAAGTTTGAACACACCATATTTGCCCTACCCTTTGCCCTCGCGAGCGTCTTAATCCTTGCGGAGGAATTCCCTTCCTTCTGGAAGCTCTTCTGGATTGTGGTCGCCCTCGTGAGTGCGAGAACAGTGGGCATGGCCTTAAACAGGCTGATTGATGAGCCCTACGACAGGTTAAACCCCAGAACCAAGAACTGGCCCCTCGTAAAGGGAGAGGTATCAAAGGAAGAGGTGAGGAGAATAATCCTTATAGGAAGCCTCATATTCATGTTTTCCGCCCTTATGCTTAACTTCCTTGCCTTCCTTCTATCACCGATAGTTCTCTTTTTACTCTGGTTTTACCCCCAGGCAAAGAGGATAACCTATTACCCCCACCTCGTTCTCGGTCTCGTTTACTTCCTGATACCCGTTGCGGTTGACGTTGCCCTAAACGAGAGGGTTTCCTTTACCGCTTTCATACTCGGTCTTGCTATGGCCTCCTGGGTTGCGGGATTTGACGTCCTTTACGCCCTTCAGGACTACGAGTTTGACAAAGAGGTGGGACTCAAGTCCATTCCCGTTAAATACGGAATAGAAAAGGCCATAAAGTTCGCAAGGGCCTTTCACACAATAACTTTTTTATCCCTCTTTATTCTCGGTTTATACCACGAGAGGCTCGGCTTTTTATACTTCCTCGGTTTAATCCTGATAGCCCTCTTCCTCCTTTACGAGCACAGCCTCATAAAGCCCTACGACCTTTCAAAAATAAATAAGGCCTTCTTTACGGTGAACGGCTGGATAAGCGTCGCTTTCTTTCTTATAGTCCTTCTGGATTACTATATTTAAGTATGACTCCCGAGGAACAGCTAAAGCTCATAAAAGAGGGAACGGTTGAGATAATAGAGGAAGAGGAGCTCCTAAAAAAGCTGAAAGAAGGAAGACCCTTAAGAGTTAAGGCGGGATTTGACCCCACCGCTCCCGACCTTCACCTCGGACACGTCGTTTTACTTCAAAAGCTGAGGCAGTTCCAACAACTCGGACACGAGGTTTACTTCATAATAGGGGACTTTACCGCGATGATAGGAGACCCGACGGGGAGGAATGAAACGAGACCTCCCCTCTCAAGGGAAAAGGTTCTTGAGAACGCAAGGACCTATGAACACCAGGTTTTTAAAGTTCTTCTGCCCGAAAAAACTACTATCGTTTTTAACTCAACCTGGCTTGAGGAACTCGGGACGAAGGGACTCATAGAGCTCTGCGCTAAATACACCGTAGCGAGAATGCTTGAGAGGGATGACTTCTCAAAGCGATTCAGAGAGGGCATACCCATATACATACACGAGTTCATATACCCCCTCCTTCAGGCTTACGACTCTGTAGCCATAAAGGCGGACGTGGAACTGGGAGGAACGGACCAGAAGTTTAACCTCCTAATAGGAAGGGACATACAGAGGGAATACGGACAAGAACCCCAGGTGTGCATAACCCTTCCCCTTCTTGTCGGACTTGACGGCGTGAGGAAGATGTCAAAGTCCTACGGGAATTACGTCGGCATAACCGAGGACCCAAAAACGATGTTCTCTAAGATTATGTCCATACCCGACGAGATAATGTGGGACTGGTTCCTACTCCTCACGGACTACACAAAAGAAGATATAGAGAAGTTTAAAAAAGAGATGCATCCTATGGAGGCGAAAAAGCTCCTCGCATACACCATAGTGAAACGCTTTCACTCCGAGGAGGAGGCAAAGGAGGCGAAGGAGTGGTGGGAAAGGACTTTCTCCCAGAGGGAGTTTCCCGAGGATGCACCCCTCGTTAAGCTGAAAGAGGATAAACTCAAGGCGGTTGACTTCCTTCTGAAGATAGGCGGGGCAAGTTCAAAGAACGAGGCAAAGCGTATAATTCAGGGAGGAGGGCTTAAGATAAACGGAGAGAAGATAACGAGCCCTCAGGAGGAGATAGAGATAAAAGGGGAGCTCAAAGTAAAGGTGGGAAAGAAGAAGTTCTTCAGAGTGATTAAGGAGGCGTGAGTATGAAGGGAGAGGCACTTCTCTTTATGCTCTTTTCCTGGATGCTCATATGCTCCCTTTCGGTATTTTGCTTTACGATGCTCTTCACACACCCCGAGGTTAAGAAAAAGGTAGAGAGGGAAGAAAGCTTTTACGAAGAGAGGGAAGAGATAACTTAAAATATTTTCATGCGTTGGAGCAGGTATTTTTTATACACAGAGAAGGAAGAACCCAAAGAAGCTGAAGCACCTTCCCATAGATTACTCCTAAAGGCGGGCTTCATAAAACAAGTTTCCGCGGGCATATACGAGCTTCTTCCCCCCGCATACAAGGTTCTCAAGAAGGTTGAGAACATAGTAAGAAAGGAGATGGACAGGAGCGGAGCTCAGGAGCTCCTTTTAACGGTTCTAAACCCTAAAGAGCTGTGGGAAGAAACGGGAAGGTGGGAGAGCTACGGGGAAGAGCTATTCAAACTCAAGGACCGAAACGGAAGGGAGTACTGCCTCGGACCTACCCACGAGGAGGAGATAACGGACCTCGTTAGGAGAGTCGTTCGCTCTTACAGACAGCTTCCCGTAATCCTCTACCAGATACAGGTGAAGTTCAGGGATGAAAAGAGACCGAGGTTCGGACTCATAAGGGCAAGGGAGTTCATAATGAAAGATGCTTACTCCTTTGACACCGACGAGATGTCCGCAATGATTTCATACGAAACTATGAAGTTCGCATACCAGAGGATATTCAATAAACTGAGGTTAAACGTGATAATGGCTGAAGCGGACGTCGGACAGATAGGGGGAAAGATGTCCCACGAGTTTATAGCCTTCACCGATTACGGGGAGGCTAAGGTCGCCTACTGCGAGAACTGCGGATACGCCGCAAACGCCGAAATAGTGAGCCTTCCAAAGCCCCCGGAGGAAAAGGAAGAGGAAAAGCCACTCCAGAAGGTTCACACGCCCAACGTTCACACAATTGAGGAGCTTGCAAACTTCCTGAAGGTTCCTCCATCAAAGATAATGAAAGCGGTTCTCTACATGGTTAACGAGAAAGAGCCCGTCCTTGTTCTGATAAGGGGAGACAGGGAGATTGACGAGAACAAGCTTGAGAAGGTTCTCGGAACCGATAACTTCAGGCTCGCTACCGACGAAGAGGTTCATAAGCTCCTTGGAACGAAGAAGGGATTTATAGGCATATTTAACTTGCCGAAAGGCATAAAGATTCTCTGGGATAACTCCCTTTACGGCGTCAAAAACCTCGTTGTCGCCCTGAACGAGCCCGACTGGCATTATATAAACGTAAATCCCGGAAGGGATTTTGAATACGGGGAGTTTGTTGACGTTGCCCAGGTGAGGGAAGGAGACCCCTGTCCCAAGTGCGGTTCACCCCTCAAGGTGAGGAGGGGGCTTGAGCTCGGACATATATTCCTCCTCGGAACGAGGTATTCGGAACCGATGAAGGCTTACTTCACAGACAGGGACGGAAAGGAAAAGCCCATAATAATGGGATGCTACGGGATAGGCATATCAAGAATTCTCTCGGCACTCGTTGAGCAGTATCACGACGAGAAAGGTATAAAGTGGCCGACACCCGTCGCACCCTTTGAGCTTGACGTTATACTCCTGAATACGAAAGACGAGGAAATGAAACAGGTCGCGGAAAAGATATACCTTGAGGCGGAAGAAAAGGGCATAGACGTTATATACGACGACAGAGATGAAACTCCCGGATTCAAGTTTGCGGACGCGGACCTCGTCGGATTCCCCTACAGGATAGTTGTCGGAAAGAAGGTAAAGGAAGGAAAGGTGGAGGTCCAGAGCAGGCACACAGGCGAAAAGTGGGACGTCCCGATAGAGGAAGCGGTTAACTTCGTCAAGGAGAAGATTGAGGAGGACAAGAAGTGAGGGAGATAAGAACCAATAGGACCCCCTCCCCCGTAGGGCCCTACTCCCAGGCGGTTGAGGTGAACGGATTTATATTCCTCTCGGGACAGATAGGCATAGACCCCGAAAGCGGAAAGCTGAGGGAGGGCTTTAAAGCTCAGGTTGAGCAGATATTTAAAAACCTTGACGCTATCTTAGAAGAGGCGGGAATATCAAGGGAGAATATAGTTAAGGTTAATATTTACCTAACCGATATAACTAAATTTAAAGAGTTGAACGAGATTTACGAAGAATACTTTAAGGATGTGAAAGTTAAGCCTGCGAGAGTTACCGTTGGCGTGAAGGAGCTCCCCCTCGGTGCGGAGGTAGAGATAGAAGTGACCGCGGTCAAGAAGTAAATTTTTAAGAATGCAGTTTCAGGAAAAACTACCCTGCGACGAGTCCGCTGAAAGAGCCGTTCTCGGGAGTATGATTGTTGACCCCGAGAACATTCCCATAGTCCTTGAAAAACTCAGATTAGAAGACTTCTGCAACGAGGACCACAAAATCCTTTTCTCCCTGATACTTGACCTATGGCACGAATACGGGAATGAGTGGGATGCAGTTATTCTTAACGATTACATAAGAAAGAAAAACCTTGAGACGAGGCTCCCCCCCGACTGGATAGACGAGCTCATGGACGAGGCGGTCGGCCCCGAAACCCTTGAGCACGTATGCCAGATAGTTAAGGAGAAGTCCGCAAGGAGAGCGATAATAGAGCTCGGAATAGACCTCATACACAAGGCGAGGGAGGTGAGCGATTTTTATACACTCATAGAAGACGCCCAGATGAAGATATTCAACATAGCGGAGGGGGCTACACCCACCCAGTTTTACCACGTAAAGGAAGTAGCGGAAAAGGTTATAGAGCTCATAGACAAGTTCAAGCACTCCGAAAGAGTTGTCACGGGAATTCCCTCGGGATTCATAGAGCTTGACATAAAAACGACGGGATTCCACCCCGGGGACCTCATAATCCTCGCGGCAAGGCCTGGTATGGGAAAGACCGCCTTTATGCTATCCATCGCTTTTAATATAGCGAGCCAGGAGGAAAAACCCGTTGCCATATTCTCCCTTGAGATGAGCAAGGAACAGCTCGTGATGAGACTTCTCTCAATGATTTCCGAAATCCCTCTATTTAAGATAAGGAGCGGTACTATATCGGATGAGGAGATGAAGAAGCTTGAGGCTGCAGCCCTTGAGCTTTCCAAATACGAGATATTCCTTGACGACACGCCCGCCCTTACGACGACGGACCTCAGAATAAGGGCGAGAAAGCTGAAAAAGGAGAAGGGAGTTGAGTTCATAGCGGTTGATTACCTTCAGCTACTCAGGCCTCCCGTAAGGAAGCAGTCAAGACAGGAAGAGGTCGCGGAGGTATCAAGGAGCTTGAAGGCACTCGCGAAGGAGCTCGGCATTCCCGTTATGGCTCTGGCCCAGCTCTCCCGTGAGGTTGAAAAAAGAAGCGACAAAAGACCCCAGCTCGCGGACCTCAGGGAATCGGGGCAGATAGAGCAGGACGCGGATCTCATTCTCTTCCTCCACAGGCCCGACTACTATAAGAAGAAACCCTCACCCGAAGAGCAGGGAATAGCGGAGCTCATAATAGCGAAGCAGAGACAGGGACCAACAGACATAATAAAGCTCGCTTTCGTTAAGGAGTTTACGAGGTTCTCAAACCTTGAGGTTGATGAAACCGAAAAACAGGAAGAGGACATATCCGAAATCCTTGATACTCAAGAGGAAGAAGAGGAGCTTGATATTGACTTTTAAAAATTGAGGAGCTATAATATTTGACTGGTATCCGGGGTAGCTCAATCGGCAGAGCGGGTGGCTGTTAACCACCTGGTTGGGGGTTCGAGTCCCTCCCCCGGAGCCATTTTAATCGTTATAAGAGTAGGTAAGATAAAATGAGCTTGGTAACAGAAATCCAAAAAGTACATGATTTTTTATATAAGGAAATAGGAAATACGAAAATTTTATTGCCTTTAATGTTAACAATACTGGATAAATACAAAGAAAAAAAGAAATCTGGAAGCACTGATCCGCTGAATGATTTAAAAACAGAATTGCAGAGATTAGACAGGAGAATGATGGAGCAAACGCTACAAAAAATTAGACGAGAACATTCTAATTTAAATCCATTGCTGGAACGCTTAATAAACGACTCTTTAAATGCAATAAGCCCCGATAGGCTTCCAGATGCTAAAATAGATAGAGCAAAGCAAAGAATACTCAAGGCTGATAATTTCTTAAGAGGTTTGGAAAGAGAAGAAGATTTCATCGGTATTCTTTTTGAAACTTTAGCCGCTCATAGCGGAGTGTTTGATAAAAAGGAAGGACGCTTCTTCACTCCCAAAAATATTATTCTTATTGTAGTAGAAATAGTTGGTTCTCTTTTTGAGAAAAATTCTATTGAGTTTTCTAAACTATCGGTTTGTGATCCATGTTGTGGTTCTGCCAGATTCTTAGTTCACTGGGTAAATAGACTGAAAAGGGAATATGATTTGTCTGACGAAGAAACACAACAAATTTACTCAAATAAACTTTTTGGAATAGATATAAGCCCGGATGTAGCAAGCTGGGCAGCGTGGAACATGATTTTCCACGGAGATGGAGCATCAAATATAGAAAATGCAGACTCATTGAACTGGTATGGCTTTTTGGTTTATTGGGATTTGATTCAGAAGTTATTGGAAGAACTTCCAGAGAAAATAAACGAACTGAAAAGAATATACCGACAAAGAGATATTTTAGAAATAACTAACCAAATAGAAAAAATTTCTTTGCAAGTTCTTAGACTGAAAGGGAAGAATGAAGTGGATCTAGAATCTGAGGAAATAAAAAACCTGTTTATAATGCTTGATAAATTGTTAGGCCTTCATCACAGACTAAATTTAAGCTGGGATACTCTTGATGAGCTTAGCCGAAGACGAGATTTTAAGAGCATAGCAGAGATAATTAAATTGAACTGGTCAAATACTCATCCAGAAATCAAGAACGGATTTGATTTGGTCATAACGAATCCTCCTTTTGGTAGAGGAAGCCAAGACTTAATGGTTACGAATCCTTTTATTCTGTGCCAATACAAACTAGCAACTGAGCTTTGGCTGGGTGATATGAGTAAAGAAATTACCGAAAAACTTTTGGAGAAACAATTTAGAGACATTGCAGATTTTTACAGGCAATGTTTAGAAGAGTTAGGAATTAGTGAAATAAAGGAAGAATATGAAATAAAATTCAAAGACTTGCCAAGCGATTTGTTAAAAGAATTGGCATCCAAATACGATGTTTCAACGCAAGGAAGGACTAAAAATCAAATTGTAGAGGAGTTGCAAAGCAAACTTAACCGTGAATTTTTAACAGATGGTGAGTTATCTTTAGATTTAGACTCGTTACCCGATTCGTTCATCAAGAAACTTGCATCTAAAATTCTTTATGAAAAAGAAGGTGGAAAATCCAAAGTTGGTGAATTTTTGTATGAAAAGATTAAAGAAAAGTTGGGAAGAGAATGGATAACGATTGAAGATGTTTATGATTATGCGAGAAAGATCACTATAAAGGATAGTGCTACGGGTGATGAGCATACAATCTATTATGATGATAACGGAAATCCAATACTTTTCAAGGATGCTTTACCGAAGCAAGTTGTCTTCCTTGAGAGTTTCCTGAGGTTCGTTAAAGAAGGAGGATATATTTTCACTGTAGTTGATACTGGCGTTCTGTCTAACAGCGAAGACGAATATGTCAGGAGATTTCTTTACAGAAACTCAAGAATTCATGCTATTGTGGAGTTTCCGCACAATGCCTTCAAAGCTGCCGGAACAGGCGTTAAGACTGCTGTGATTCTTTATCAGAAAATGAAAAATCCACCTGAAGATTACGAAATCTTTGGTTCATTACCTCAAAATCTCGGCTACATACTCAACAAACAGGACACTCCACCAGACCCGGATCACAACGATTTGGGAAAAGTTCTTTGCGACTGGAGAAATTACATAGGCTTGGGCAGGATGTGCGAAGCTTGTAGAGAAGAAAATGCCATTCTGGAAGAATGCTGCGATTGGTATAAAAAAGAATATTGCCCTGTCTGGAGGGAGAAAATTGAAAAAGCAGATTTGTAAGGGTGTGGAAAGATGAAGGTAATATCTGAAATCTCTGTAGTTTCAACGCTTCAGGAATACCAAATGTTTAAGAGGGCAGATCCTTATTCAGTTCATCCAAGGAAAGTGAGGAGTATTGAAAAGATAGAAGAAGTAGCCGAAGAAAAAGGTTATGATATCTTACCTTTGATAGATTTATTAGAAATTCCACCATCATCAGGAAGAGGCGGTTTACCTGTTATATCTAATGGAGAAGTCAAAATAGTAAAACCGGCAAATCTTACCGATTTATTCCTTGTAGATCTTACCGATTGTGAGAGAACTACTCTTGATGCTTACAATTCATCAGAAAAAGGACGATTGCAGAATCTGGATATTCTTGTCCTTTCTGCGGCTCATGCAGAAGGATATATTGGAACAAATACATCCATAGTTCATTTAAATGATGATAAGAAAGCGATTTGTATAGGGGAATTAATTCGTCTGAGACCTAATATAGACAGAATTAATCCTTATTATCTTACCCTTTACCTTAACAGCATAATTAGTAAATACATGCTCAATTACTCAGTAAGGGGTCAAACTGTTCATCTGTACCCAAAAGACATAGAACTTTTACCCGTCTTACTACCACCGCGAGAAATCCAAGATTCTATAGGCAACAAACTAAAGCAAGCCATAGAGGCAAAAATTGAGGCTGAGAAGAAGAGGAAAGAGATTGAGGAAATAATCTATAGAAATCTATTAAATATCCCAATCTATCCAAGAGAAATTTCATCAAAATATAATATTAAAGAAATCAAATCCACAAAGAGATGCGATCCTCATTTTCATAATCCAAAATTTGTTAAAATATTTGAATTCATAAAAAGCAAATCTTCTTATAAGATCAGGGATTTTTTCAAGCTTCTGAAAGGTGTTACACCGTCTGGGAACTACTATGATGAAGGAATACCTTTTATTAGAATACAAGACCTTACGCCTTTCGGAATTGATATAGAACACGTAGCCAAGATAAGAAAAGAAGAGGCGCCTGCTAATGCTACAATAGTTAGGCAATATGATATACTTCTTGCAATTACCGGGGCTACAATAGGTAAAATATCCATTTATCTTGAAGAAAAAGGTGCCTTTTGTACTTCTGATATTCTCATATTAAGACCAAAAGATAAGCTTTCCCATGAAGAAATATTCGGGTTTCTTGCGTTATTTTCAACACAACATTATAACTTAGTTTTTAAAAAGGGTGTGACTGGAGTTACAAACCAGCATCTTAGCGCTGAGTATGTTTCTCAAATACCAATTTTATTCAATAGATTGATTAAAGAGATTGGCGAAAAGTACAAAGATATAATCTTGAATTCTAAGAGATCAAAACAACTCCACTCTCAAGCCATGGAAGAACTTAACAAACTCCTTGGCTTAAATTCCAGAGGTGATAAATCATGAAAAAAGAAGAACTCATAAAAATTATAGAAGAATTTAAGCAAAACTACCTCAACACCCAGCAGGGTAAAAAGCATTTAGAAGCATATAACAAAGAAAGAGAAGAAGTAAGGAAGATTTTTAATGAAATTAGAGAAAGGAAAGAGCGTGGAGAAGATGTAACAAAACTTGTTCTGGATTATCTGCTTCCGATAAAAAGACAATCTGTAACTCCTGCCGGTGTTAAAACAATAGAAGCCTATTACAAAAGAGCTGGTGAGTCCTTAAGTGAGGAGGATTTACCAAAACTGGCAGATGCAATTTTTAATCTAATAAATGAATTGGTAAATAATGCAGATGATGAAAATAAACAAAAGGAAATTATCAACAAATTTGTGTCCAGCCCTTACTCAAGAGGGTTACAGTCAGGTATTATTTCTCCCATTTTATACTACATAGAACCAAAATATCTACTCATTAACATTAAGGTAGTAGATACCGTGAGATTCATTTCAAGAGAATTCATGCATCAAGAAATCAGGTTGTCTACCTCACTCGAGGAGTACATTGCTAATAATGCTAAGCTGAAAGGCTTTCTTGAAGTGTTATCCAAAGAAGCTCCGGAATTCAAAGATTTTGATGTGTTTGATATGTTCTGTCACTGGATGTGCGACAAAAATTTAGGTGGTTATGCAAGAAGGGTTGTTTACGTTCCACATGAAGAAAGAGAGGCAATTGAACTTGCCCAAACAACAGATGATCCGAAAGTATTAGAAGAACTCTATAAACAACAAAAGGAGAAGCCAAGAGTTGTAAAAGCTATTGTTAACAATCCATATTGCCCGTCTAATATCAAAAGGGATTATCTGGATTATGTCCTCAATAATTATCTTAGGGCATATAGAGCAAGATTAAGAACATACATCACTGACTGGGATGAACTCCTTGATGCTATGGAGATATGTCTTGAAGTGTGGAATCCTCCTCGTGAGGTTGCACCCATCCCAGAAATTGACTTAGAAGATCCGAGAATGAGAGAAATTTTCGAATCATTACAGAACTACAAACAAGTTATTCTCTATGGTCCGCCGGGAACGAGCAAAACATATTATGCTAAGGGCTTGGCATTTGCTATTGCTAATGACCAGAACAATATTGAATTTGTCCAATTTCATCCTTCATATTCGTATGAAGATTTTGTGGAAGGGATTTTCCCCGAGGTAAATGAAGATACGGGACAGGTAACCTTTAAAATTGAAGATAAGATTTTCAAGAGGCTATGCAAAGAAGCGGAAAGAAATCCAGATAAAAATTATGTCCTTATAATTGACGAAATCAATAGAGCAGATTTGTCAAAAGTTTTTGGAGAGATATTCTCTGCTCTTGAGTACAGGAAGGAAGCTGTTAAATTGCTGTATTCAAGAGAGAGTTTAGTAATTCCTACGAACTTATACATCATTGGCACTATGAATACATTGGACAAATCCACAATCGACATAGATTTTGCTTTGATGAGGCGATTCAAATTCTTTGAGATTGGTCCAGATAAAGAGGTTTTAAGAAAAATACTGAAAGAAAATGGAGTAGAAAATGATTTAATTGAAAAGATTATAGATGTTTTTGAAAAGATACAAGAGTTCTACCCGTTAGGACATGCCTACTTTAAAGATGTAAAGTCTAAACAAGACCTGAAATTACTTTGGGAGCATCAATTGTCTTTTCTCCTAAAAGAATATTTTACAGATTTAAAGAAAGATGTTTATGAAAGAATTAAAGAGATATATTGGGAGGGGCTTGGACTTGAGGATTGATCTTAAAGAATGGCAGGATATAGGTGAACTGCCCGAATTTAGAGATAATCCTTTCTTGCCGATCAGAAGTATCCCACCAGAGATTAAACAGTTCATTGATATTTCAGACGTTTCCCCAAATGGAGTAAGGATTAAGGCAAAAAACTATGTTGGCATTCTACCCCTAAGCGAAGAAATTATACTAACAGTAAATCCCAAAGCACCCATAGAAGATTTCCTCTATATACTCTACAAAGCACAAGGGAGAAGCGTATCAGTAAAAGAATTAAAAGAAATAGTGCATGCTGGAAGGAGATATGCGAGGGACTATCCCAATATTTTTCATTTTTTAATATACGTTCTTTTAGTTGAGTTAGAAAAGATAAGAAGTTTTGGCTTATTAAAAACATCAAAGTTTACTGTTCAGAATAGAGTTGTAAAAGGGAAATTATTGGTTAAGGACACAATTAATAGTTGGTTAAAAGGTAAAACATCAACTATTATATTTGGGAGTTTTGAACTGTCAAAAGACAATCCTGTAAATAGAGCTATAAAATTTACTTTAAGACTACTTTTATCCCTGTATTCACAATTTTTGGAAGAGGAAATAAGAGATAACTTTTTTGAAAAATATAAATGGTTTGAAAGCATTCCACTTGGACAAGGAACCGAGTTTGTAAATGACATAGAAAAAATAATTACTCACAGCTCTCTTCCCAGTAGTAGAAGCTATTACTATGATATACTTAATTTGTGCATATTCTTTATCACACATTCCACTTTAGAATATACTTCATCAAAAAAAGTTAAGGTGAAATCATTTGTTGTTGATATGAATAAAGTCTTTGAGGAATATATTTATAACATCCTTAAGGAAAATTTAAAGTATCCATATAAAGTAAAAAGATATCAAAAACAACCTCTCTTCGATAATACACTAAAATATAAAATTGAACCCGATTACTTAATTCTAAAGAATGATAAAATTAAGCTTATTATTGATACAAAATATAAAAGTGGACCAATAACTAATGATTTTTACCAAATCTTGGTTTATGCAGATAGATGTAATACAACAGAAAGTATGCTCATTTATCCTTCTTGGGTTGGTAAAACTTACATAGAGTCTTTTGTATTCAAAAATAAAAAAGTAAAACTTTTATACTACAATATGTTAAATATTGAAGAATCAGAAAGGATTTTAATTTCATCTATAGTTGGGGAAAATGCCTTATAGTTACACCAGGACCGCTTTTGCAGTTGTAGGAATGCCTCTTTAAGAACTTTATTTCAGCGTTTCACGCAAAGTAATAAAAATAATTATATATTTAATGATATGAAAGTTAAGGAGCTTTCCGAGAAGCAGAAGGAGTTTCTGAAAAACGTTTTTGAGATTGATGAGCTTCCCGAGGAAAAGGAGCTGAAGGAATTCCTTGAGGAAAAGGGGTGTAAGCTTTACGAGTGTAAGGGTTGCGGAAAGCTTATATTCCACGATAACTACGAGTTCTGGAACTTAACCGATTGTTGTGATGATAACTCTAAGCTGGTTGAGGACGGAGTTTTATGTGAGGTCTGTTATGCGAGGACTCCCGAGAATTTGAAGGACTGGATATTCTTCCGACCTACCTGGTATCAAAAGGTTGATTTTGAAAAGTAATGCCTTCCTTCAGGGATATTGAAGAGGTTAGGGAGTTTATAAGAAAAACGGATAAAGATACCGCGGTTTATGTTGGCTGTGATTCAAGACAGCTGAGGGACAGAACGGTATTCGTCACCGTTATAGTGGTTCACCTGAGCTCAAAGCACGGGGCAAAGGTTTTCTGGAAGGTAGATAAGACAAAAAAAATAAGCTCTTTAAGACAAAGGCTTATGGAGGAAGTAAACAGGGCTGTTTACCACGCACTCCTTATTTCAGACGTAATTGATGGGAGACATTTTGAGGTTCATCTTGATATAAATCCCGATGAAAACACCGCCTCAAGCGTAATAGTTAAGGAGGCTGTCGGATACGTCCTCGCTCAGGGATTAAAGCCTGTTTTGAAGCCCGATGCTATAGCCGCTTCCTGTGCTGCGGACTACATAACGGAAAAGTATTAATTCTTTTTCAATAAAGATAGCTTTATCTCACAATCAAAAATGAACTCAAGGGCTTCCGTATGAATGAGGGCTTCCTTCATGCTCCTTCCCCACGTATAAAGCCCGTGCCCTTCTATTAAAAATCCGTATCTGTCTTCCGTATTCTTAAAGAACTCCTCAACCTTTCTTGATAGTCTCTCAATATTCTGGTCGTTGGGGAATACGGGAATTCTTATCTTTGCTTCGTGGGTGTGTATATCGGGAAAGGCCTTCAGAAGCTCGTAATCTTCAAGTTCAACAATATCTTTAAAAACCATTGATATAACAGTTGCGTTTGGGGAGTGGGTGTGAACCACCGCGTTAACCTCGGGAAAAAGCTTGTAGACCGCTACGTGTAGCAAGGTCTCCGCGGAGGGCTTTCCCTCTCCGATAGGTTTCCCGTTTCTGTCAACGAGGAGTATATCCTCAGGCTTGAGATTACCTTTATGCTTTCCAGAGCTCGTTATGGCTATATACTCCTCATTAATCTTTACGGAAATGTTTCCGCTCGTTGCGGGAACCCAGCCCCTCTGGTGGAGCTCCCTTCCCGCTTCTATAATCTCCTCTACCGCTTCCGAAAACTTCCTTAAGATTTCGTAATTCATAGCTCCACCTTAACGCTGTCCTTTCCGTCGTATTTGGGAGAGAAAACAGCGAGTAAAACCGAAATCTCAGAGGTGTTTTTATAAAAGTGAACCGCTTTCTTAGGTATAAAGGCAACGTCTCCCTCTTTCAGCTCCTCAACTCTCCCGTCAAGGTATAACTCACCTTTGCCTTTAAGAACTATAAAGGTGAGGTCGTGCTCCGCATGATAATGGGGCTTTTCCGAGGTCTTTATAAATACGAGAAGCTGAGTTATGTTCTCAGTCTCGTTTAGCTTAACCGCTTCAATTTCCCTAACACTCCCTATCTTCTCCTCTATCAACTCGTCAAGAACCTGAACCAGAGAGGGAGAAAACACCTTCATAGCTTCAACTCCTCAAAGCTCTTTATCTGTTCAAACTCGGAAGAAGGCTCAACTCCTTCCCTCACCGCTTGAAAGACCTTTATCCCCGCTTCCCTTGCTGCTTTCAGCTCTTCGGGGTTGTCGGATATAAATACAACCTCTTCAGGTTTTAAGTTTATCTCCTTTAGAATTCTCCTGTAGGATTCCGCTTCTTTCTTGCTTCCTATTCGCGTGTCAAAAAATCCGCTGAAAAGCTCAAGAATATTCCCGTAATTTGTGTGAGAAAAAAAGAGTTTCTGGGCTTTAACCGAGCCCGAGGAGTATATATAAACGGGAACACCTTTTTCTTTCCACTCCTTAATCTTCTCATAAGCGTCCTCGTAAAGGGGGGCTACGAGCTCACCGCTTTTGAATCCTTCCTCCCATATGTATCCCTGAAGCTCCTTAAGAGGCGTTATCTTCTTATCCTCTTCTATCCACCTTTTGAAGGTCTCAACCGCCTCCTCAAGGCTTAACTTCTTCCCGAGCAATCCATCCGTTTCCTCAATAATCTTCCTTATCTCGGGCTTTTCCCAGTTTTTCCTAAGGAATTCCTCAAGTCTTTCCTTTGAGTAGGGAAACATTACATCCTTCACGAAGGAGAGGGGGGCTATCGTTCCCTCTATATCAAGGATTACTCCTTTAATCATTTACGACTTCCTCGTATTTGGGAAACTTCTCCGCTATATCCGAGCCCGTGTACTGGGCCACCCATCCCTCTTCCGTGGTGAAGAGCCTTATACACTTGAAGTTCGGGCTGTCTCCCATATCAAACCAGTGTTTTGTATTTGGAGGAACGCTTATGAGGTCTCCCGCTGTGCAGTGGAGTATGTAAACCTTGTCGTTGGGGTGGAGGTAAAAAACTCCGTCCCCGTAAACGAAATACCTCACCTCAAAATCGCTGTGGGTGTGTTCCTTTAGAAATTTATCCCTAAGCTCCTGCTTCTTGGGATGGTCGGGTGTCATCGCTATAACGTCGTAGGATTTAAAGCCGTATTGCTTTATGAGCTTATCTATCTCATGCTTGTAAGCCTCTATAATTTCATCGTCCGAAGGATTATCACCGAGAGGTTTATTTGCGGTCCACCTCTCAAAGAGAACGTTTATCTCCTTGAGCTTCTTTGCTATCTCCTCGGGGGAGGTTATATCCTCTATAAGCTCACCACTTTCCGTATAAATCTTTAGCCTGCTCATAGGAAATATAATAGTTTATAAATATCAGAGGTAATAAATTATGAAGGTGGGAATAGTTCTCGGAACGAAGCCCTCAAATCCCCTTGAGTTCTGGGTGGGGGTTGAGAAGGGAAAACTCGTTCAGCTTGACGATGTCATAGTTGTAAACTCAAAGGCGGACGGCTCAAACACCGAAATAAAGTTTTACGGGATAGTTCAGGAAGTTGTTAAATATCTTGAAGGGGTTGAGCTCGTTTACGATGCCCAGCTCGTCAACAACGGCGTTGTTCCCGCAAATCTCGCATACATGGCTAAGGTCTCGGTTACCCGTATAGAACCCGAGATATTCATTCCCCCAAATCCGGGAGCCCCCGCATACAAAGCGGAAGGTATAGACTTTGAAAAAGCCCTTTACTACGACAATATGAAAAGAAAGATACCTGCAGGTCTTACGAGAAACGGGGACGTAGTTTATCTCAATTACGACTTTATAAACGGAAGGGAAGGGGCTCACATATCCATATCGGGAATGTCGGGAGTTGCTACAAAGACCTCTTATGCCCTGTTCCTTCTTTACTCCATATTCCAAAAGGCTGACGACAGGACAAAGATTCACGGAATTATATTCAACGTAAAGGGAAAGGACCTTCTATGGATAGATAAGAAGAACAAGAGGTTCACGAAGGAACACAGGGAGGCCTTTGAGAAACTGGGTCTTTCCCCCGAGCCCTTCAGGAACGTGTCCTTTTACGCACCACCCGAAATGGAGTGGAGCGATGTTCCCTCATCGGGAGACAGAAAGGAAGGGGTGAGCGTTTACAAGTGGTCAATGAAGGACTTTGCACAGGAAGGGCTCATTAAGTTTCTCTTTGCGGAAGGAGACGAGGGAGCCACATCCCTTCACTACGTAATAGACAGGGTTTCTGAAAAGCTCCAGCAACTCGCAAAAGACAGCCCCGGAAGCACTTTACTTGACGAGAACGGAAGGGAAATTAATTCCTTAAGCGACCTTATAAAGCTTTTCCACGAAGTAATAGAAGACAGGGAAACGAAGAGGGACCCTGACAGATACAGGGAGTGGTTCGGAACCGCTGCAACAGCAACCGCTTACGCTTTTTTGAGGAGGTTTCACCACGCCGCTTCTCATGTAAAACACCTCGTTCACGGGGATAAGACGAAACAGATAGACTGGAGGGATAAACAGCTTAGCGTTATTGATATCTCGGACCTCCACGGAATAGCAAAGATGTTCGTTGTCGGTTCAATCTTGAAGAAGATATTCAAGGAGAAGGAGGAAAGCGGAAATCCCTATCCAAAGGTATTCGTTGTTCTTGACGAGCTGAACAAGTATGCTCCCAAAGACAGGTGGAGTCCCATAAAAGACATACTCCTTGACATTGCGGAGAGGGGAAGGAGTCTCGGGGTTATACTCATAGGTGCTCAGCAGACCGCGAGCGAGATAGAAAAGAGGATAGTTGCGAACGCTGCGGTTAAGGTTACAGGAAGGCTTGACAGCAGTGAAGTTCTCAGCAAGGAGTATGAGTTTCTCACCGGAAACTTCCGACAGAGGGCTATAATGCTTAAGAAGGGGAACATGATTCTATACCAGCCAGATATTCCGAACCCCGTTATGATTAAGTTTCCGCTCTCCCCTTGGGCTACCAAGAAAGAGGAGGTGGAGGAGGAGATAAGTGTTCCCGAGGAGTTTTCTCACTTTTAGTTTACTCTTACTGATTGTAAGCTTTTCTTTCTCGCTCACACTCGTTAAGGTAAGGTACGGCGTTCATAAGGAAAAAATAAGAATAGTTTTTGAGCTGAATAAAAAGGTGAAGTATAGAGTCTTCGCTCTGGAAAGACCCTACAGAGTTGTTATTGATATCTTTGACAGAAAGGTAAAATTCAGGAAAATTTCCCTTCCACGCGGTATAAAATACAGGACGGGAACGCACCCTTGGGGAAAAAGGATAGTTTTACAACCTTCTTATGAGTATGAAGTAAAAGCTTTTTCTTTAAATAGACCATTCAGAATTGTAATAGACCTTTATAAGACCTTAAGGTTTAAACCCAAGTTCGTGAAAAAGGTAATAGTAATAGACGCGGGGCACGGCGGGAAGGACCCCGGAGCTATAGGATGGAGGGGAATAAAAGAGAAATGGGTAAATCTCAGAATAGCCCGCTATCTTGCCTATTACCTCCGTAAGGACGGAAGGTTTAAGGTAATAATGACGAGAAAAGGAGATTACTTCGTTCCCTTGGGCAAGAGGGCTGAGATAGCGGTAAGGAATAAAGCTCATTTGTTTATAAGTATTCACGCAGACGCAGCTCCGAGGAAAAACCCGAGGGCACGGGGAACCCAGATATTCGCCCTATCCCATCGGAGTGCGGAAAGAAAGAAGCGAGAGATGTTAAGGAATACGTATCTGGCTAAGCTTCTCATAAATAATGGAGGGTATAAATACAGGAGCACGAGATTAATTCTTACAGACCTCGCTTTCAAGATAACCCTTGAGGAAAGTGTTGAGTTCGCCAAAATCCTCGCACGGGAGCTTAAAAGGAACCTGAAAAGAAGGGTTTACTTTAAAGGCATAAAAAGAGCCGGGTTTGCGGTTCTGAAAACGCCCGGGACTCCATCTGTGTTAATAGAGGTCGGTTTTATAACAAATCCCTACGAAGCGAGAAGGCTTGCAAGCAGCAAGTTTCAAAGAAGGGTAGCCTACAGCATATACATGGCTATTCTCAAATACTTCAATCTAAAGCCGAGGTGAGCTTCTTTGCAAATTCGGGGTTTTTTGATAGAACGAACTTAATAATCTCCGAGGCTTTCTGAGGGTTCATGTTTGAGAGTATTTCCCCCGCCTTCCTCGGTTTTAGCCTGAGTATAACTTCAGAGGCGAGTCTCGGCGGTAGGTTTTCAATTGCTGGGGCTATCTCATCAGCTGGAGCCTTCTCTACAGCTTTTACAATTTTCTCAACCTTTTTTCTTTCCTCCTCGGTCAAGGGTGCCTTTTTTAGAGCTTCAAGCTTCTTCCTTTCCTCCTGAAGGAGTCTCACTTTTTCCTCAATAATTCTTAAGACTTCTTTAAAATCCTTATTTAAACTTTCCTCAAACTCTTTTTTGACCGCCTTTTGCGGTGCTGTTTCCCCGAATAGGAGAAGGGAAAAAAGTAAAAAAAGTCCCATTGATTTCTTAATCAGGTGTAGAAAGCCCAACTGCTGGAGCGTTATTGCTATCTCCTTTTTCAATACTTCCCTTTCCTTTTTCCTTTCTATAATTTCAAGGGATTTTATATCCCTCTTAACTTCCATTAGTTTTTCAATAAACTCCCTCTCCCTCCTTTCAATTTCCTCCAATTTCTTTTCCCTTTTCTCCACTTTCCTCATTATGCTTTTAAGAGTGTATATACTCCGAATACTTTTAGCCCCTTCCTTGACCCTTTCGTATTGGGAAATTAAATCCTCTATCTCCCTTTTGAGCCTTTCTTTTTCCCTTCGTAAGTTTAAAAGCCCCTTTTTTAACTCTTCCTCTTCCCTTTCCTTTACGTTCTTTACCTTCTCAAACATCTATCTTTGCGAACTTCTTTCTCCCTTCTTCAAAAACGTCTCCCCCGTATATGTCGTTTGCGACTACAACGGGAAAGTCCTCAACGTATAGCCTTCTTATGGCTTCGGTTCCGAGGTCCTCGTAAGCTATCAGCTCCGAGCTCTTAATGTGCTTCTGGAGGAGTGTCGCAACACCGCCGACCGCCGCAAAGTAAACCGCCTTATACTTCTTAAGGAGCTCCCTTACCTGGGGACTTCTGTATCCCTTCCCTATCATTCCCTTAAGACCGAGCTTAAGTAAGGGCTCAACGTACTTATCCATCCTTATCGCGGTTGTTGGACCCGCGGAACCTATCACCTGACCGGGTTTCGGAGGAGTGGGGCCAACGTAGTATATTATCTGGCCTTTCAGGTCTATGGGTAGCTCTTTTCCCCTCTGGAGGGCTTCAACCATTCTCTTGTGTGCTGCGTCCCTTGCGGTGTATATGTAGCCCGTTATGAGAACCTTATCGCCAGCCCTCAGCTCCTTTATCACGTCCTCCGTAAGAGGTGTCGTAATCCTCTTCTCCATAACTTTATTCTACTACTTTTATATGTAATTCCTTGAGTTGCTTCGGGTCAACGTAATCGGGTGCTCCCGTGAGGGGACATATACCCTTCTGAGTTTTGGGGAAGGCAATAACGTCCCTTATTGAGTCAAGACCGAGCATGAGTGCAACTACCCTATCAAGACCGAAGGCAAATCCCCCGTGGGGAGGTGCTCCGTATCTGAGAGCTTCAAGGAGAAATCCGAACTTCTCCTTCGCCTCTTCCCTACTTATCCCGAGGAGCTTAAACACGACTTCCTGTATGTCCTCCCTGTGGATACGGATAGAGCCCCCTCCTATCTCCTCCCCGTTTAAAACCATATCGTAAGCCCTCGCCCTTACCGAATGAACGAGCTCCTTCTTTTTCTCAAAATCCTCTGTCTCAAGGGCTTCCCTTAGCTTAGGAATATCCTCTTCCCTCGGCATCGTAAAGGGGTGGTGTAAGCTCACAAACCTTCCCTCTTCTTTGTCCCACTCCATTAATGGGAAGTCAACGACCCAGAAAACATCCCACTTTCCTTCCTCTATGAGCTTGTACTTCTTCCCGAGGTGTAGCCTGAGATTTCCCAAAATCTTGTAAACCATCTCCTTCTTATCCGCGGAAAAGAGTATTACATCACCGGGCTCGGCTTTCGTCCTCTCAAGGAGCTTTCTCGTTTCCTCCTCCGAGAAGAACTTAACTATGGGAGAGGTTAGTTTATCCTTTTCCACCTTTATCCAGGCAAGACCTTTAGCCCCGAGTCCCTGGACGTATTTAGTAAGCTCGTCTATCTCCTTCCTTGAGAGATTAGAACCTTTAAAGTTTATTGCCTTTACTATCCCTCCCTTTTCTATGACCGCTTTGAATACCTTAAACTCCGTATCCTTGAAGATATCGGTTAGCTCTATGAGTTCAAGTCCGAACCTCCTGTCGGGTTTATCGGTTCCGAACCTTTCCATAGCTTCGTGGTAGGAAATCCTCTCAAAGGGTGTTTTTAGCTCAACGCCGAGGAGCTCTTTAAAGAGCTTTGCTATCAGTCTTTCCGCAACGTCCATAACGTCCTCTTCTCTCACAAAGGACATCTCAAAGTCTATCTGGGTGAACTCTGGCTGTCTGTCAGCCCTTAGGTCTTCGTCCCTGAAGCACCTTACTATCTGGAAGTACTTATCAAAACCGGCAACCATGAGAATTTGCTTAAAGAGCTGGGGAGATTGAGGAAGGGCGTAAAACTTTCCGGGGTGAAGCCTTGAGGGAACGAGAAAGTCCCTCGCACCCTCGGGCGTTGACTTTGTAAGGAAAGGGGTTTCTATCTCTATGAAGCCCTCATCGGTAAAGAAGTTCCTCGTTATCTGGTAAACCTTATGTCTGAATATGAGGTTATTTTTCATGGACTCCCTTCTCAGGTCTATATACCTGTAGCGGAGCTTTATCTCCTCAGAGACGGGCGTTTCCTCCTCAACGGGGAAGGGAAGGACGTCGGAAATGTTAAAGACGAGAATTTCTTCAGCAACAACCTCAACGTATCCCGTTTTTAGCTTCGGGTTTTCCGTTCCCTCGGGTCTCCTCCTTACCTTTCCCCTTACACCTACGACGAACTCGGGTTTTAGCCTGTCCGCAATCTCGTAGGCCCTCGGACTGCTCTTTTCCTCAACGACGACCTGAACTATTCCCTCCCTGTCCCTCAAATCTATGAATATAACACCTCCGTGGTGTCTCTTCCTGTGAACCCATCCCGCGAGGTTCAATTCCTTTCCCACGTCCTCTAAGGATACCTCTCCGCAGTATTTACTCCTTCTGAAGTTTCCAAGGTTCGTAAGCATAGGAATTTATTTTTACACACTCCGAAAAAGAAAAACTTGACAAAAATTTACTCAAGAAATATTATAAAAGACAACAAAACAGGAGGTAGGGTAATGATAAGTGAGAACCTCTTTTCCGCTAAATCCCTTGAGTATCTGGAAAGGGCAAAGGAGATAGCGAAAGAGTTTAAAGACACTAAGGTTGATACTGACCACCTTATGCTCGCATTACTCAGTGATGAGAAATCCCCTTTAACAAAATACCTTGAAAAGAGGGGAATAGAGAGGAAAGAATTCCTGAAAAGGGTAAGGGAATACCTTGAAAATTTGCGTTCCCAGTTGGAAAAGGCGGTAGAAGCGGAAGCCCAGAACCTAATAAACCTCAGAACCCAGATAATGGAAGTTAAGTCAAACATAGGAAACGTTCAATCGGAATTATCAAGGATAAGAAGCGCAAAGGAAAGGCTCCTCAGGGAGCTTGAGTATGCGAGGAGATACGGGGACTGGTGGAGTGCGGAAACCTTAGAGCTTGAACTGAGACAGCTTGAGGCAACCGAGAGAAATATAAGGAGACAGCTTGAACAGGTTGAGAAAAGTCTGAGTGCGGTATTCCCTCCCGAGGATGTAAAGGCATTCCTTGAAAACAAACTCTCAATAGATGGTCTCATAAGGAAGGCTCTGGAGAAATCCTCACTCATAGAACAGGTGAAAGAGCTCGGTATATCTCCCGACAGGGTGATGGACAAGATAGCGGAAAAGGTTTTCGGTAAGAAGCCCACTTTTGATTACAGCCAGTATTTAACCCAGGTTCTTGAAAAAGCTCAGGATAAAGCGGTATCAGAGGGTGAGTCACAGGTAAGCCCCGCTCACATAGCGGCTGCATTAATAGAGGCAAAAGAAACCATAGCGGGTAAATTAATAAATCAAGTTTTAGGAGGTGAAAAAGAGATGAAGAAGGACGTAACTCAGGAGCTCAAAGAGGAAGAAAAGTCTCCCCTTGAGCGTTTCGGTGTAAACCTGAACGAGCTTGCAAGGCAGGGCAAGCTTGACCCCGTAATAGGAAGGGAAAAGGAGATTAACCAGGTTATAGAAATACTCCTCAGGAGAACGAAGAACAACCCCGTTCTCGTGGGAGACCCCGGAGTAGGTAAGACCGCAATCGTTGAAGGACTTGCCCAAAGGATAGTTAACAAGGAGGTTCCCCCTGAGCTTCAGGATAAGGAGATATGGTCCATAGATATGGCTTCCCTCCTTGCGGGTTCAAAGTACAGGGGAGAATTTGAAGAGAGATTAAAGGCTCTGCTTGACGAGGTAAAGGAAAAGGGTAACGTAATACTCTTCATAGACGAGATACACACCGTTGTAGGAGCAGGTGCTGCGGAAGGTGCGGTTGACGCGGCAAACATAATGAAGCCCGCACTGGCAAGGGGTGAGATTAGAGTCATAGGTGCCACAACCGTTGACGAATACAGGAAGTATATAGAAAAGGACCCTGCCCTTGAGAGAAGATTCCAGCCCGTATTTGTGGATGAACCCACCGAAGAACAGACGATAGAAATCCTCAAGGGACTAAGACCAAAGCTTGAGCAGTATCACAAGGTAAAGATATCCGACGAAGCAATAGAGGCTGCGGTTAAGCTCACGAAGAGATACGTAACATTCAGAAGACTTCCCGACAAGGCGATAGACGCCCTTGACCAGGCAGCCGCGAGGAAGAAGCTGAAGGTAATAGGCGTTCCTCCCGAAGTTCAAGAAATAGAGAGGAAGATAAAAGCCCTTGAAGAGGAGATAATAGAGGCAAACCTTAAAGGCGATTACGAAAGGGAAGCCCAGCTAAAGATACAGAAAGCCCAGCTTGAGAAACAAAAGCAGGAGCTCCTCAAGAAACAGGGCGGAGTTGAAGCAAAGATTAAGGAGCTTAAGAAGAAGATAGAAGAGCTTGAGGAGAAGATTAAGGAAGCTGCGGAAAAGGGAGACTACGAAAAGGAAGCGGAGCTCAAGATAGAGAAGGTCAAGCTTGAGAAGGAGTTAAAGGCTTTAGAAAATCAAAAATCCCAGGAACTCGTCGTCACGTGGGACGACGTTGCTGAAGTCGTATCCGAGTGGACCGGCATACCCGTATCAAGACTAAAGGAAGAAGAAACCCAGAAGCTCTTAAGACTTGAAGAAGAACTGCACAAGAGGGTTGTTGACCAGGACCATGCGGTAAAAGCTGTAGCGGAAGCTATAAGAAGGGCAAGGGCAGGACTCAAGGACCCCAAGAGACCTATAGCGAGCTTCCTGTTCTTAGGACCCACAGGTGTAGGTAAAACCGAGCTCTCAAAGGCACTTGCAGAGCTTCTATTCGGGGACGAAGACGCTCTCATAAGGCTTGACATGTCTGAGTTCAAAGAAGAACACTCTATCGCAAAACTAATAGGTGCACCTCCCGGATACGTTGGATACGAAGAAGGCGGAAAGCTAACGGAAGCGGTAAGGAGAAAGCCCTACTCCGTTATACTCCTTGACGAGATTGAGAAGGCACACCCCAGAGTTCTTGACCTCTTCCTCCAGGTTCTTGACGACGGAAGACTCACCGACTCCCACGGAAGAACCGTTGACTTCAGAAACACCGTTATCATAATGACCTCAAACATAGGTTCTCAATATCTCCTGAACATTCCCGTGGATGCGGACGAGGAAACCCTAAACAGGGAGTTTGAAAAGGCTAAGGAGAAGGTTCTTGAAGAGCTTAAGCTCTACATGAGACCCGAGTTCATAAACAGGATTGACGAGATTATCGTATTCAAACCTCTCACTATGAAGGAGCTTTCCCAAATCATAGACCTCCTTATAAACAACGTTAACAAGAGACTTGCGGAAAGGAACATAAAGATAGAGCTAACGGAAGAGGCAAAGAAGGAACTCGTAAGGAGAGGATACGACCCCGCGTTCGGAGCAAGACCCTTAAAGAGAACAATCCAGAAATACATAGAAACACCCCTTGCGGACAAGATAATCAGAGGAGAGATAAAAGACGGGATGACGGTAGTTGTGGATTATAAAGACGGAGAATTCGTATTCATTCCCAAGGAAGAGTATGAAAAGCAAAAGGCAACGGTTTCCACGGAGGAGAATAAAGAAAACTCTTCCTCCTAATCTCCCTTTTTCTTTTGCTATATTTTTTTATCTGAACGGGGCGTAGCGCAGGTGGTAGCGCGCTGGCTTCGGGAGCCAGAGGTCGCCGGTTCGAGTCCGGTCGCCCCGATACTCAGAAAATCTCTTTAAAGTATTCGTTTGTCTTTAAACTTCTTTCTTCAATATTCATAAGGTAGTCAGTTCCGCTGAAGTAGTAGGTTATAAAACCTCCCGCTCCTATAACCGAGTAATCCTTTGAATTGTCGAAGGCAACAAAACCTGTTATGCTTAACTTTCTATCAAATAAGTGTATGAGATAAGCCCTAAGGGAGTATCCCAATGTTTTTTCACTTTTCCCATTGTAATAGGTAGAGTCGTCACTAAAGGGAAAATTCCTTGTAGGTTCTTCCTCAAAACTCAAAAAGCCTATAGTCCCACTTAGCCTTCCTACAGTATCCTTTGAAAACTTCTTCCTTATATCCCCAAATATTCCAACCAAGAGGAATCTTTGAGGACTGAAATATCCCCCGTGTCCAAATGTATAGAAATTTGTGTTTTTATCAAAAGCTTGATAAAAAAGCATGGGACCAACTATAAAATGTTCGTATCCTTCAAACATTTCTGTTGTATTGTGTAGCTGTACATAGGGCAGTAATGTAAGCTCAAAAGCTTTATTTTCTATAGTGTTTTCACCTTTTATTCGGTAAGAATACTTGTTTTTAAGGGATATTCCAAAAAATTTTGATTGAAGTTCAAGCCTTAAAGATATGCCCTCTTTTGTAACCCTTCCCCATTTAAGCCCATTCACTTCGTTTCCTGAGAAAGATAATAAGCTTTCTTTTATAGGTTCTTTGTAGATTTCTATATAATTCTTTTTATAGCCTAATCTAAAGTTATAAACTAATTCGGGGGAAAGCACAAACCCTATAGGTGTTGTTGAAAGATATATTTCTCCCGATATCCCCTTGTAATGGATGTAATAAATCCTTACGTAAGGGGATACTCCATAAACGGAGGATTTATAGCTATCGTCTTCCTCTCCCAGTCCTACATTTGCCCAGGTATTCCCTTCTGGCTTTCCGCTATCCAGATAGTAAAAATCTAATCCCGTAGCCAAATCGTAAGCTTTTATTTCTGATTCCTTTAGTCGAAAAACCTCAAGTGTAAATCTGTGAGAGAATAAAGCTCCGGCACCTTTTTCCCCACTTTTGAAGGAAGAGAAGAGACCAAAACGTAAACCTGATTTAACCTCTCCTTTTAGTTTTTCCATAAGCACGTAAGAGTAGGAACTATTCTCCTTTCTCACTTCTTTCCTTATTTTTTTTTTGAAATTCTCCTTCTTTTCTTTACTGCTTTCTTCTCCAATAAAGGGAAGTTCTTTTAACTCTTCCTCAGTTTCTACTTCTTCTATTTCTTCTGCAAGCTCAAACATATCTTCTTTCTGAACTTTAGCATAGCCCTTTTTCAATTTATTCAACACCCTTAGTGCGTCCTCCTTTTCCCCAAGAGCGTAATAAAGCTGAGCTATCTTGTACATAAGCAGTCTATCTGCTTCCTTTTCAGCGAGTTTTAAATACTTTTCCGCCTCATTTTTATCTCCTTTCTTTGCATATGCAAGAGCCAATGCATAGTAAATGCTTGGAGTTTCTTTATACTTAACTATTTCCTTGAAAAGTTTTAAAGCTCCATCGTAATCTTCGAGGTTAAGTAAAGCCCACGCCTCAAGCTCCATAGCCTCTCTCATATTAGGTCTGTACTTCTGTGCCCTTTTAGCGTACTCGTATGCCTTCTCGTAGTTTCCCTTCTTAAGAAATAAATAACCTTTCTTAACGTAATATAGGGCGTAAAGGTTTAATAAAGCTTCACTATCTAACTTCCTGAGCTCCTCAGAGGAAAGAGAATTAATAATTTCCCTAACTTTATCAAGTTGTCCTTCGTTTAGAAAAACAAATGCAATACTTAACTTATCCGCAGGGGTTAGGAGTTCAGGTTTACTTCTATAAACCTTGAGCATATATTTCTTAAAGTTTTTTTCATCAAGAACATTCTTATATGCGTATGCCAGCAGTAAGTAAATCCTATACTTATCCTTATCTCTCTTAAATTTTTTTGTTTTTGTATAATTTTTTAAATACTCAATTGCCTTGAAGTAATCCCCTAAGTTGTAGTAAGCTATACCTAATGCCTTTAAATTGTCAGGGGTTTTTGGTTTCCTTTCAAGTATCTCTATGGCTTTTTGTGGGTCTTCTTGGATATACTTCCATATAACCAAGCTCTCCTTTAATTTTCTCTTTGATTTTTCTTTCTTAGATTGTTTCTTTAATTTGCCTTTTTTTTCTTCCTTTTTTTGCGTATTTTCAGAAGATTCTCTTCTTTCCTCTATTTTTTTGTTTTTTAGCAGTTCCTTGTACTTCTTCGCTTCTTCATAAAGACCTTCTTCCTCAAGTTTTTTAATAATTCTTATTATCTCATTCTCCGTAAGGGAGAAGGTGGGGAAGCTTACAAGAAGTAGGGGAATATAAATTAATAAACTTATTACCCTTCTCTTTACCATTATATTTATTATATTAATACAAAAGGGGGTTTGTTATGTATATATCTTTAGAACTCCAAGAAAAGATTCTTAAACTCCATAATAAGTGCACAAGCCAAGGGAAAGTAACGGTAGTAATTCTTAAAAATATACAGGACTTTGACCCTTCCTACGTTGAGTTTGAGAATAAGATAAAAACATCGTCCGTAGCATCCTATATGGATATAAAGGTATATGGTTATAACTTTGAAAACGATAGAGAGGTAGAAAACGCATTTAAGTTTATAAGCTATGAAAATCCAGATGTAGTAATTATTCTTTCAAATTCCATAGGTTCATCTCTACATAAGAAGTTACTAATTGAATTGAGCCACAAGGAAGACATAGTTCTATGCACGCTCGGACAAAAACCAATAGGAACAAACGGAGAAATATTCTTTGACATTATCTTTTCAAGTGGAGAGGAGTTTATAAAGTTTTTTGAGAAAACCTGTGAGGTTTTCAGACAAGTTGAGAAAAAAGCTAATCATAAACTTATAGAAGTTAAAGATGCTGAAGATGTGTTTAAAAAGTTTTCACAAAAACACCAGAAGTATGAAGAAGAACCTAATAATTTGAAGGAAATTTTAGAAAAGTATGAAGAACTTAAAGAGGAAGTGGTAAGGTTAAAGGAAGATATAGAAGTCATAAAGGAATTTATCCTAAAAAAGCGTGAAATTGAGAAGGAGGATAAAGATTCGGAAAGTGGGAACAACGTAAATATACTAATAAACTTGCTTAATGTAGCACTATTGATTACTTTAATAATACTAATACTTGTGGGATAAGATGTTTAAACTTTTTAGCAATATAAGGGCAGTAGAAAAGCTAGCGTGGTTAACACTTCTAACCTTATTAGTTATATTTCTTATGCTAATATCTGTAAATTTTAATATGCATTCTCAAATTCCTCTTGGATGGATTATATTTGGAATAAGTTTTCTATTTGCTTTAGCATTCTACTTCTATAGGAGTGAAAACTTTTTAAAGAAATTTCTACTTACTGCGATTATAATCCTGGCTTCTTTTAATGTATTTAAGTATTTTTACTGGAGAACTACGGTTTCACTAGTTAGCGAAATTAAGTTTCCAGATTTTATACCGGCATTAATGCTTTACCTTGCGGAAGCATATGCGGTCTTTTTGTTTTTTACCGGTATTTTTGCTTCATTAAGGCCATTGAATAGAAAGGTTATTCCGTTAAATACATTTAAAAAAGATGAACTTCCAACGGTTGATGTTTTCATTCCCACCTACAATGAACCATTAGAGGTATTAGCTCCTACTGTATTAAATGCTCTAAAGCTTGAATACCCGAAGGATAAGCTTAAGGTTTACATACTCGACGACGGGGGAACGGACCAGAAATGCAACGACCCGGACCCTGAAAAGGCAAAAGAGGCAAGGGAACGGAGAAAAAAACTTCAGGAATTTGCCAAGAAGGTGGGAGCAATATACCTGACGAGAAAGGAAAACACAGGAGCTAAAGCCGGGAACATAAACGAGGCTTTAAAGAAAACAAATGGGGACCTAATACTTATACTTGACGCGGACCACATACCTGCAAAGGACTTTCTGGAAAACACGGTGGGATGGTTCATAAGGGACCCTAATATATTCTTAGTCCAGACGCCTCACGCCTTTTACAATCCGGACCCTATAGAGAAGAACCTTCGTATTTTTGAACATCAGCCACAAGAAAACGAGATGTTCTATAAGTGGTTACAGAAAGGTCTTGACTTCTGGAACAGCTCCTTCTTCTGCGGTTCGGCCGCGTTGATAAGGCGAAAATACCTTGAGTCGCTTGGAGGACTTCCCGGTGATTCTATAACCGAAGATGCGGAAACTGCCCTTCTCCTCCACTCAAAAGGACTAAAAAGTGCCTACATAGGCATACCTATGATAAGAGGATTACAACCCGAAACCTTTTCAGCACTTGTCACACAGAGGATAAGATGGGCTCAGGGAATGGTTCAAATCTTTCTCCTGAAAAATCCCCTTCTCCTTCCCCTAAAGTGGTATCAAAAACTAAATTACCTTGCAGCAAGTGTTTACTGGTTTTTTGGATTCGCCAGATTTATATTTCTGATAGCTCCCTTTTTCTTTGTATTTTTCGGAATGAAAATATACAACGCTTCAGTTTATGATGTGCTGGCACTTCCCCTACCTGCCCTTTTCTCCTATTATCTCGTATCCTTTGTTCTTTACAGAAATGTAAGGGCATTCTTATCCTCCGAAGTTTATGAAAGTGTCCTTTCCCTCTTTATTTTTCCCGCACTTATTTCCGTAATAAGGAATCCCAGGTCTCCAACTTTTAAGGTAACTCCAAAAGGGGAAAGGGTTGAAAGAAATTTTGTGTCTCAACTTTTTCTGCCAGTGGTTCTTCTCTGGATACTTACTATAATTGGGATTGTTACCGCTTTTGTTAAATTTTTCCTTTATACAGACCAGAGATACGCGTATGCTATTAACTTGGGCTGGCTCTTCTTTAACTTTGTTAACCTGACCGCGGGACTTGCAATAGTTTCTGAAAAAGCTGAAAAGAGGAAGTTTTTCAGAGTTAAACTTGATGCAGAAGTTGAAATAATAGAAAATGGAAAATCCATAAGAACAAAGGCTATAGATATATCCCTAGGCGGAATAGCGGTGGAATTAACAAAAGAACTTAAAAATTACCTTTCTCGTTTTAAAGAGGGAGAGGAAGTTGAGTTTATTATTACGAATCCCGCAAGGGAAAGCAGACTTCTTAAAGGAAAGTTTTATTACGCGAGCGGTGAAAAATTAGTATTTACATTTGATTATACAAATTTATCATTCCAAGAGTTTTTGAGTGAAATAATTTTTGGAAGAGCTGATAACTGGATTGTTTACGAAAGAAGGAGACCTATAGATTACTTCATTCTTATAAAGAAGCTCCCTGAAATACCCAAGCTAGTATATTGGAAAGATATCTTCACGCTTACTCTCGCTAAACTGAAAGAACTAATTTTCTGGAGGAGGATTTTGAATGCGTAAATTGCCACTTATAATCTTGGTTATACTGATAGGTTTTTCTTTTGGAAAACTGAAGGAGTCTAAAGGCTACGTAATAAAGAAAAATAAAGATGGAACTTACACTCTAAGGATATATCTGAATTATTACGACCTAAGTAAAGAAGTTTTCCACCTGAGAGGTGATGAAGCAATATATAGGTTTAAATTTCCCATACCGGATAGATTTATTCCTCTCAGTGGGAAAGTTGTACTCAAATACGTATCTTCTCCCCTTCTTGTAAGCGAAAGGTCGGAAATTATTGTAAAGCTTAATGGATATGCCCTTGCATACAGGAGAATCGGTGATGAATATAGAAATAATATATTTTCGCCCGATGTGATAAGTGTAAATGTAGATGGAAAACGTTTTAAGGATTATAACTCGCTGGATATAGTTGTTCATCAGCATTATACCATAAAATACTGTGAAGACCCAAGTGCACCCGAGCTGTGGACAGACATATATACGGGAGAGAGCTACATAGAGATAAATTTCGTTTACAGGATAATTCCCGATGAGATGGTTTCCCTCCAATCTTACATATACGACCCTAAATACCTCTACTTTGATAGAGTCAATATAGTTATTGATACTGAAGCTATAAATGGGGATTACCTCAAAGCTCTATCCCTTTTTATAGGCAGCCTCGCAAATATATACAAGTATGTAGATATCAAGATAAATGTCAGTGATACGTTATCGGAAAAGGGAGATAACTACATAATAGGTCTTAGAAATTTCGTAAGTAGTTTAGTGAAGGAAAAGATTGATAAAGATTTTTTAATAACTTCTAATCCCAAGAATCCGGTATTTAAAAATATAGTTATAACGGGTGATACTTATAGGGACTTATACCGCAGTGTCCTAATAAATTTCATAGGAAGGATAAATTTATTTAAATCAAGAGGTATTAAGATTGTAAAGGAAAAGATACCCGAAAAGCTTCCTCCTTATTCTGCCCCAGGATTTATACCTACAGGCAAAAAGGTATATTTAAGGGACTTGGGGATAAAAACTACCACTCTGGGGTACGGATACGAACCTGAGCTGAGGATACCTTACAAGATATACCCAGACATTCTTTGGGGAGATAAAGATAAAATAACCTTTTACCTTGATATGGAATATCCGCCCGTTGTGAGAAAAGATTCAGTAGTTAATGTATTTGCTAATGATATTTTCTTAACTCAGATACCGGTTGTAGGTAAAAAGAAAGAGGAACACTTTACATTTTATGCTTATACTCTTCCTAAAGGTAGCGGAAATTTTAGGATTTCTCCATCTCTTATACCTTTCAAAGAAGGATTTTGTGAAATTTATAATAGGAAAAATCTTGTTATAACACTAAAAGAAACGTCCTATATATATCTTCCGAAAGGTATCCATATAACAGAAATGCCTTACCTGGAGTTTTTCGCCTCAGCGGGATATCCTTACTCCATATACGGAGACCTCCAAGATACAGCCTTAATTTTAACCTCTAATGACCCAGATACCGTGGCAGCAGCCCTTAAGATAGTTTACTTTATATCCCAAAGAACGGAATATCCTCCTTTCTACCTTACCGTACTTACAGTTAATGAACTGGGGAGGGATAAAAGTGTTCTCAGGAAGAACCTTATAGTTGTTGGTCCTTACAACAGCAACCTTGCTAACGTATATACGGCTGGAGCTGTAAAACTATTTATTGACGGAAATACGGGTTACACAAAACCCCTCAAGTGGAGCTTCAGGGATGTAGTTTATCCCGTAAGCGAGCTTGATAAGAAAAAACTTGAGAGGGTAATAAGCCTGATTACGGCGAACGGAGAAATAGCTTCATTCATACAGATGTTTGAATCTCCTTACGAGGATGGGAAGACAGTTACGCTCGTTTACTCCTCGGATACGGAGGAGTTAAAGAGTTTTGCAAATCTTATATTTAACCTGAGCACCTCTTATTACATAAAAGGGGATTTCCTTATATACTTTCCGAAAATAGATGAAGCTTACTCCTTTTACTTGAATGAGAAATACGTTGTGGGTAAGGCACCACAACCTACAAAGGTTAAGTATGAGCTGAGCAAGGACTGGAAGAAGTATCTATTGGTTGTTCTGCTTACCGCGATAGCAATCGGTATAGTTCTTTACATACTTCTTGAACTCTACAGAAGGAAAAGGCATAAAAATGTTGAATAAATTCTTCCTTCTTCTTTTTTCCGTATTTCTCTTATCCTTTACCGAAAAATTTTCTGATACTCTGTTTAAAGCTTACGAAATTTATCTAAAAAATGTCATCCAAGAGGACGGAAGGGTTATCGATTGGCATAATAATGGCGTTACTCATTCGGAAGGCATAGGATATACTCTTTTCCTATCCGTTATTTTTGGAGACAAGGAAACCTTTTACAAGGTCTTAAGGTGGATGGAATACAATATGGGATTTAATAAATTCGGACTAATTCCCTGGTTATGGGGAGAAAAGGAAGGTAAATGGGGAGTTATAGACTACAACGATGCTTCCGACGGAAATATGTGGATAGCTTACTCCCTGCTCCTCGGCTATGAGAAGTGGGGAGATAAAAGCCTTAAAGAATTAGCTCTAAGGATAATAGAAGCAATAAAAGAACACAATATTTATAAGGGTGAAAAATGCTTATACATCCTGGGCGGTTCAGAGGGTTTCCTGAATGATAGATACGTAGTAATTAATCCCTCATACTACTTCCCTCCCATATTTGATAAGTTTTACAAATACGATAAGGACGAAATCTGGAAAAAGCTAAAAAAAACTACAGAAAAAATCTTTAAAAAATTCGTTGTAACGGATATACTTTTATATCCTGAATGGGTTTACATAAATAGGAAAAGCTGTAAAGCTGAAGAGTTCAAAGGAGTGATGGGTTTCAACGCCATAAGAATTCCCATATGGATACATCTTTCGGAAGGATTTGGGGAAGTCAAGAGAAGATTAAAATCTCTTGCAGAAGATTTTAACACAAATCCTAAAAAGGTGTGTTCTTATGTATCAATGGATTTTTATTCCTGCAGAACATACTTCTCAATCTCACTCCTTCCCTACAACAAAGCTCTTAAAAAGTTCATAAAGGAAAACTTTGAGGAGAGGAATTACTACTTTTTATCTCTGTATATATTTGCAAACCTAAGAAATTAACCAACGGGTGGCTTAACGTATATAGGTTCTATGCTAAATACATTTTCCCCTTCGGGATTTTTCTCAAGAAACCTGTAGGCGTATATTCCTCCATATGCGGAAAAGGGAAAGAAGGGATAAAAAAACTGCTTATCCCCGAGTTTAACTTCTTTGAAGATTTCCAGGGATATACCGGTTCCCTTAAGACTTTCCCCTTTGTATATCTTTATTTCACTTTTTTTATTCTCTTCAACAATCTGGTAAAAAACGTTATTGCTTACCTTCAGATAGGGAATTTTGGGGTATTCAACGTGTGTGAACGCCGAAAGAAGCTCAAGATTCCTAAAGGAGACTATAGGTTTTTTAAGCGTATAAGCCCACGTTTTTACAAAGGTGACTCCTATTCTCAAAGAGGTAAGATATCCGACTCCGACGGAAACCGCAAAGGCGTCAAAATCCTCGGGTCTTATACATAAATCGTTCAAAACTTTCGGCATGTTTTCAAGGGTTTTCTTATCGCTATCTATGTAGTGGAGAAACTTAACCTTTCCCTCTTCGATTATTGAGAGGTTAAGAAAGGAGTAAGAAGTGTCTATTGATAGTATTCTCATCTTAGAAGCTCTTTACGTGTTTCATATAGGATTTATACCTTTCCTTTATCTCCTCAAGGAAGTCACCGCCGAACTTCTCAAGGAAAGCGTCCGCGATAATTATAGCGAGCATTGCCTCACCCACCACCGAAGCCGCGGGGACCGCCACAACGTCCGTTCTCTCCTTTCCCGCCTTTAGCTCCTCCTTCGTATTTATATCAACGCTTCTGAGGGGGTTCTTAAGCGTAGGTATGGGCTTCATGGCAACCCTTACAACGAGGGGCATCCCGTTCGTCATTCCCCCTTCCGTTCCACCGAGCCTGTTTGTGAACCTGAAAAATCCCCTCTCTTTACTCCATCCTATCTCGTCGTGAACCTCTGAGCCGAATTTCCTTGCGGCCTCAAAGCCTATTCCTATCTCAACGCCCTTTATAGCCTGTATGCTCATCATCGCCTGGGCTATCCTTCCGTCTATACGTTTATCCCACTGGATATGGGAACCGAGTCCCGGCGGAACACCCACCGCGAAAACCTCAAAAACGCCCCCGAGGCTCTCTCCCTTTTCCTTCGCCTCGTCTATGAGAGCTTTAAACTCCTCATCCTTTTCGGGAAAGGGAATGCGAAGCTCCGATTTTTCTGCCTTTTCGTGAAACTCAAGGAGCTTTTCGGGCTCCGCAAAGTAAGATTTATCCTTCAGCTCCTCAACTTCCTTTTTCCCTATGCTTACAACAAAGCTACCCACTTTTATACCGAACTCGGAAAGGAGTTTTTTGCATACCGCACCGACCGCAACCCTTGCCGCTGTCTCCCTAGCGGATGAACGCTCAAGTATGTTCCTCAGGTCCCTTTGGTTATACTTTATTCCTCCCGCCAAATCCGCGTGCCCGGGCCTCGGCCTCGTAAATGGAACTACGGAATCCGGAGGTTCTCCCTCAACTGCCATCTTCTCTTTCCAGTTCTCCCAGTCCCTGTTTTTTATGAAGAGCGTTATGGGAGAGCCCAATGTTTTTCCGAACCTTACCCCCGAGAGTATCTCAACGCTGTCCTTTTCTATCTTCATCCTTCCACCGCGTCCGTATCCCCTCTGTCTTCTTCTCAAATCAAGGTTAATGTCTTCTTCCGAAAGGGGAAGGTTTGCTGGGATGCCTTCAAGAATGGCGGTGAGCCCCTTCCCGTGGGACTCCCCGGCGGTAAGGAATCTAATAAACCGTGTCATAAAATCACTCTTTCGGAATTCTTGGAGCCTTAATAACCTTTCCCGCCTTTAGGCACTTCGTGCATACGTAAATCCTCTTAACGGTTCCGTCGGGAAGTCTTACCCTCATCTTGTGAACGTTAGGTTTAAATATTCTTCTGTTCCTTTCCCCTGAAAAGGTTACGCTTCTTCCAACAACCGCCCTCTTTCCGCATATTTCACATGCCGCCATTACATTACCTCCTCTGAGAGGGAAATATTATACTAAATCCTGTCGTGAAGAAGGTCGGTCTTACGGGAAACATTGGATGCGGAAAATCAACTGTCGCGGATATGTTCCGCTCCCTCGGGGCTTACGTGATGGACGCGGACAAGGTAATACACTCCTTCTACAGGAAGGGACACCCCGTTTACGAGAAGGTCGTCTCCCTATTCGGAAGGGAAATACTTGACGAAAAAGGGAATATAGACAGGAAAAAATTAGCGGATATTGTTTTCAAGGATAAGGAAAAACTAAAAAAGCTTGAAGAGATTACCCATAAAGCCCTTTACGAGGAAATAGAAAAGGTCTTAAAGAATCTTTCCGAAGATACCATTTTCATACTTGAGGCCTCACTTCTCGTTGAGAAGGGTAGTTATAAGAACTACGATAAACTCATAGTCGTTTACGCTCCCTACGAGGTATGTAAGGAAAGGGCTTTGAGAAGAGGAATGAGCGAGGAGGACTTTGAGAGAAGGTGGAAAAACCAGATGCCCATAGAGGAGAAGGTGAAGTTTGCGGACTACGTTATAGATAACTCGGGAAGCCTTGAAGAAACTTTTAAACAAGTCAAAGAGGTTTTTGAGAAGCTCAAATCCGACCCGTGAGCTTGTAAAAGAGGAGACCTATATACTCCCTTATCGCTATTGCGGAGTCGTAAAAAACGCTGTATTTGGGGAAAAAGCTGTATACGTTATACCTCCCCTCATACTTAAAGTCCGTTGGATAGGGAACAATCTCAAAGCCCGCTTTTTCAAAAAGTTTGACTGACCGAATCATGTGAAAGGCTGATGTTACGAGAATAACCTTTTTACAACCGAGTTTTTTACAGATTTCTTTAACGTATCTTGCATTCTCTCCGGTGTCCCTGCTTCTCAGCTCCCCTATTACCTTATTCTCTTCAACGCCGAAGCTTTTTAAGAGTTCCTTCATAATTTTCGCTTCCGGAATTGTGCTTATAGATGCACCTCCCGAGAGTATAATGGGAAGCCCCGTTTTCTTATGAAGAAGAAATCCCGTTATGAGCCTTTTGTAAGAAGAAGCCTTCAATCTTCCGCTGTTGTAAACACCTCCCCCAAGGACGACTATTGCATCCCCCTCTATACTTTTGGGGGTTTTGTAAGCGGTCTCAAGGGGGTAAAAGAGGGCATCTTTAACCGGTTCCATGGATATAAGATAAAGGGAAAGGGCGGAGAGAAAGGATAAAACCTTGATAAGTTTTCTCCCCGATAGAAGAGATATTAATAAAAAAGAGATTATATATATACCGGGCGGAAGTATGAAGTAAGAGATAAATTTCTTCAGAAAAAAGCTCATCTTATCTTTCTTACAGCTATTATAACATCTTCAATGCCGTTTTTCCGGGCCAAATCCATAACGTTTACAACGAACTTATGCTTGGTTTCCTGGTCAGCCTCTACTATTATGTATTCAGGTTTCTCCTTTTTTATTAACTTCTCAATATCTTTTAACGTTGTTTTTTTTCCGTTAATTATGTAATTCCCTTCCTTATCTATCTGAACCTTTAGGGCGGTTACAGCCTTCTTCTCCCCCGTTTCCGCAAAGGGAAGTCTAATTGCTATAAAGGTTTCGGGTGATTGGAAGGCGAGGATTGCGAGAAAAAGGAATACAGCAAGCAGGGTATCAACGAGTGGAACTACGTCTATGTAAGCCTTTTCCTCCTCCGAAAGCCTTTTTCTTCTCCTCAGGTTCATACCTTACTCTAAGGCGTTAATGATTTCCTTTGCTTCCCTCTCAATCTTTTCAAGAATCACGTTTCCCGCAACCTTATATATCCAGTAAAAGATAAGGGCGGGGATTGCAACACCAAGCCCCGTGGCTGCGGCAACGAGAACCTCACTTATTCCCTTTGCAAGGAGGTTAATGGCCTCCTCGTGTGAGGCAAGAGAGTAAGCCTGAAACACCTTTATGAGTCCTGTTATAGTTCCGAAGAGTCCCAGAAGGGGGGCAACGGATGCGGTCGTAGAAAGAATTGGAAGGTTTCTCTCAACCTTCGGAACCATATCCGAAAGCTCCGCTTCCATAAGCTGAATGAGGTATCCCTTCTCCCTCCTTCCCTTCAGGTATTCTTCTAATACAATGGAAACCGCCTTCGTAAAGGGATGGTCCGTAACGCTTGCGACTTTGTGGGCACTTTCGTAGTCCCCTTTTTGTATCAACATCTTAAGCTCGTTGATGTTTTGGGGAATGAGATTTTTAAACCTTAAGTTGAGTGCCCTCTCAATAATTACATACCACGAAAGTATTGAGAGGAGTATTAGGGGATACATTACTATCCCACCTTTCTCAATCCAAGAAAAAACAAAATCCATAAGTTAACCTCCGCACTCGGGAAGTCCTTTCTTTAATTCTAATAACTTCTCCCTTTCCCAGCTTTCAAGTTCCACGCCCTTTAGCCTTTCAAGAATACAGGAGGCATCCTTGTAAGCTCCCATCTTTCTGAGTATTTCCGCACTCATAAATACCGCTCGCTTGTAAAAGGGAAGTTCCTTTTTATCCGAGAGAACCACTTCGAGAAGGTAATCGAGAGCCTTTCTTCTGTCCTTTTTATAGTAATAGTTTCCGAGGTAGTAAGAGGCTTTTAAGAATACCTCTTCCTTCGCACTTCTGTAAGCTATATCGAGATAATGTCTCTTTCCGGTTTTTTCGTAAAGTTTTAAAGCAACTTCCTTCAACTCCTCAAGTTCTGGATACTTCTTATACATCTCCCTAAAAAGCCTCTCAGCATCTTTTACCCTGTCTAACTTCAGGTAAAGGGATATGGCTTTTATCTTTCCTTCATCACCCCTTTTCTCAAGAAGTCTCGCAAGCTTAAGTAGGTTATTCTCCTTTTCGTAGAGTTTTTTAAGTTCGTTAAATGCTTTTTCGCTTATCAATTTATCTTTTGAGCTTACGAGGTCGAGGAGTATCTTTTCCCTTTCTTCGGGGTCCTCGGTTACCCTTGCAAGCTCAAGCAGTGCCCTTTCTCTGTATTCGGGATTGTTTATTAACTTCCTTAGTATAAACTGGGCTTCTATTTTTCTTCCTTCCTTTGCGTAATACCTTGCAAGCTGGAGTTTCAGCTCGGGTAGAAGTGGGCTTTCTGGAAACTTTTTCTCAAACTCCTCAACGATTTTTTCTATTTCTTTAGAGGGATTTTCGCTCTCAATCTGGGCAAGACCTATAAGGGCACTCTTTACCTCTTCTCTTTCTTTATACTTACTAAGTATTAACCTGTAAACCGCTTTTGCCTCCTCCTTTCTTCCCATGTTGTAGTATGAATCCGCAAGTTTCACCAAGGCTTTTACCTCGTAATTTTTATCCTTAGCGGCTTTGTTAAAGTAGGGAATTGCTTTCTCGTAATTCCCCTCTATGAAGTAGCTGAGTCCAGTAAGGTAAAGCTCCTCCGGAGTTTCGTTGAAAAGAAACTTCCTCGCGAGAACCCCCTTCCCGAGGGCTATTGCAGCTTTTGCCTTTAAAATCCTCGATTTGTAATCGTTTTTATCTCTAAGTATTTCAAGAACCTTCTCGTAATCGCCCGCATTAAAGTAAGCTATGGCTTTATAGTAGGGATTTTCAAAGTATTTTGAGGCTTCCAGCCAATCACCCTTTTTGAATAAATACCACCCGTAATACTCCCTGTAAAGCTCGGGGAACCTTTCTTTTATATCCTCAAGGGTTTTTTGAAGCTTCTCCTCTTTATCGAGTCTGTAAAGCACCTCGAGGAAAGCTCTGTAGTAAAGTTGGGTGTCCCTTTTCTTCCTTTTGAGGTATTCGTAAGCTTTTTCGTAGTTCCCGAGCTGTAGGTATGCAAGGGCTGCGTAGAAGTAATCCCCGGATTTTTCAAAGTAGTGTATCGCCTTCTTATACTCACCGCGGTTGTATGCCTTTATTCCCGCATACCTTAATATTTCCTTTGCCTTCGTCTTTTCATAAACGAAATCCGCAAGCTCCGGATTTTTTAACGCAAGTAAGAGGTATACCTCCTTCGCAAGCTCTTCGTTTAGTGTTTCAAGTAAGAGAACTCTGTCAAGGGCTTTATCGTAATCCCCCTTTTTCAGGGCTATTAAGCTGAGATAGTAAAGGATTACATCCCTATGGGGTATTAACTTGCGGGAGAATTTCTCCAGAATTTTTTCCGCTTTTTCAAGCTCTCCCTTTTCGTAAAGGACAACGGCCCTTCTCAGAAACGTGCTTTCCCTATATTCTTCGTTCACCCTTCCCCTTATAAAGTCGTTCACATATCTACAGTACTCCTTGAAAGTGTATCTTCCACAATTTTTCAACGGGCTTTCGGGTATCTTCCCCTTTCCCCCTATGAGGTAAACGTAGTTCCAGAGAAGGGGCTCTTGGGTTTCGTATGGCTCTCCCTTTATTTTGTAGTAAAGGGCATAAAAGCTCTCACAGGATGCACTCCTGTACGTGTGGAGGGTATTACATCCTTCCTTGAAATACCTTAGAGCTTCTTCATCATACCCCCTTTTATACTCTATTAATCCGAGAATGTAGTATCCCGCATTCCTGAAGGGAGAGGTCGGAAGGGAAAGAAGTTTCTTTGCCTCCTCTCCCGCACCTATAAGATTTCCTCTTTTGTATTCCCTTATAGCTTTTTTATATAGAACCTGGTCCTTAGGTGCTCCGCATCCCTCTGTCTTCGGTTCGTATAACTCAACCTCTTCAAGTCTTTTGGGAGGCTCAAAGAAAAGGTAGGAGAGGTCCTTACCTTTATAAAGGAAAACCGGAACTTTATAAGAAAGCTTATCGGGAATGCTTATCTCGGGCTTTTCAACCTTTAGAATTTCCTGAACCTTAACCTTAAGGGTAAGCTCCTTCTTAAGCTCTTGTGAAAAAAGAGGAAATATGAAGAGCAGTAAGAGGCTAAAGAGCTTTATGGGCTTCAACATAAAGTTCCCCCAGGTGGCAGGTAATATTAAGCTTTTGAATCACATTCCTGCCCTCTGCGTCTAAGTATACCACAGAATAGGATGCGTTATCACACCCGAAACTCCAGAACTTTGAAAGGTCTATCTCAAGAACCGCACAGTAAAGACATCGTATTGGAACAGTGTGGGAGACTATAGCAACGGTTTTTTCGTTATACTTCTCCAGTATATCCTCAAGGAAGTCTCTGACTCTGTTGTAAACGTCTTGAAGGGTTTCCCCTTCGGGAAACTTTACCCTGTGGGGTTCTTTAAGCCAGAGCTTAAAATCCTCCGGATAAAGCTTTTTCACCTCTTCAACGAGCTTCCCCGACCAAATACCGTGGTCTATCTCTATAATCCTTTCTTCTTTTATAGGCTCAATTCCGAGCTTTTTTCCTATTATCTGGGCTGTTCTAAAAGTTCTTTTAAGGGGGGAGGCAAAGAGGACGTCTATCTTTTCTTTCTTTAGAGCTTCTGCGAGCCTCTCCGCCTGCATAACCCCCCTTTCCGTGAGGTCGGGGTCAAGGAGTCCCTGATACCTTCCTATGGGGTTCCATTCGCTCTCCGCGTGCCTTATTACTATGAGCTTTAGCATCCATTAAATTATATACACTCCTGTCCCATCTTCCTCGCAAGCTCGCAGAGTCTTTGAATTCTCTTCTCCGTTGAAGGGTGCGTTGAGAGAAGCTCCATAATTCCACCACCTTTCAGGGGGTTCTCAATAAATAAGTGTGCCGTTCCGGGATTTACGTTTTCGGGAATCTGCATAATGTATTCCTCTATCTTTTTGAGCGCCCTCGCAAGGGCTACGGGACAACCACATATCTTAGCACCCGTCTCGTCAGCCATGTATTCCCTCGTTCTGGAAACCGCAAGCTGTATGAGCGTAGCTATTATCGGAACGATGATTATCATCACAAGTGAAGCGAGCATTTCTCCTATACCGCCTCCTTCTTCTTCCTCGTTGTTATTCTGGAATGCTCCGAAGAATAATGCCCACTGGGCCATATTTGCGAGAAATCCTATAGCTCCCGCTATCGTTGCGGCTATCGTCGCTACGAGAACGTCCCTGTTCTTTATGTGGGCGAGTTCGTGAGCGAGAACCCCTTTAAGTTCTTCGGGTTCAAGTATCTCAAGGATTCCCCTCGTTACCGCTACCGCTGCGTGTCCCGGACCTCTTCCCGTTGCGAAGGCGTTCGGCTGTTCCATGGGAACGAGGTATATCTTGGGCTTGGGCATGTTTGCCCTTCTTGCGAGCTCCTCAACCATCTCGTGGAGCCAGGGGGCTTCCTCGTAGGGTATTTCTCTCGCTCCATACATAGTTAAGACTATCTTGTCGGAGAACCAGTAGCTCATAAAGTTCATAAATCCCGCAATAATGAGGGCTATAAGCATTCCCGCGGTTCCGCCTATAATCCCGCCTATAGCCATGAGGAGTCCCGTAAGAAGTCCCAGGAAGATTACCGTTCTAAGCATCCAACCCATCATTTCACCTCCTGATAAAGATTATTAATTAAAAACTATAACCGAAGAGTCTTACATATTCGGGTCTTCTCCTCCAGTCGGGTATGACCTTGACCCATAACTCAAGGTAAACAGGTCTTCCCAGGATAAGCTCAAGCTCCTCCCTTGCCCTTTTCCCTATTTCCTTGAGCCTCTGCCCTTTCTTCCCTATTATTATGGGCTTCAGGTTTTCCCTGTCCACTATGATTTCCCCCCTTATTACAAGCATATTGGGATTGGCGTCCCCGGGCTTTATCTCGTCTATCTTTACAGCTATGGACGTTGGAACCTCTTCCCTCGTCAGCATCATAGCCTTTTCCCTTACTATCTCCGCGGCAAGGAGCCTTAAGGGGAGATCCGTTATCATATCCTCGGGAAAGAGAGGCTCACCCTCGGGAAGGTATTTGATAATGGTCTTTATAAGCTCGTCTATGTTTGCCCCTTTTAACGCGCTTATGGGAACTATTTCGGTGAGCTCGGGGTGCTTTTTGTGTATCTCGTCTATCAGGGGAAGAACGTTTTTGGCGGGACCTATCTTGTCAATCTTGTTTATAACGACTATCACGGGCTTTCCGAGGGGCTTTATGAAGTTCTGGTAAATCTCCTCATCCCTTCTTCTCCATCCTTCCGATGCATCTATCATAAAGAGAATTACGTCCGCCTCCTCAAGGGACTGCTTTGCGGTCTCTACCATTGAACGTCCCAGAACGTCCGACTTCTTGGGTTCGTATATGCCAGGAGTGTCAAGGAATATTATCTGGGCTTCATTCGGTATATTCTTCACCCCCAGTATCCTCATCCTAGTCGTTCCCGCCTTCGGGGTAATTATTGATACCTTCGTTCCGAGTATGTTGTTGAGGAGCGTTGACTTTCCCACGTTCGGCTTTCCCACTATGGCCACGTAACCTACCTTCATTATAACCTCCGCTTATTCCGCTTAGATTTCTTTATATGAATAATATAAACCTTAACGGGATATGCGTCCCAGCTTCTCGGAGAGCTTCCTCGCCCCCTCTTTTAGAATTTCCTTCACCCAGGTGAGGAGGTCTTCCTCCTTCATTCTGTAAGAGGGAGCGACGACGGTTATCGTGTATTTAACGTTCCCCGCGTAGTCGTAAACTGGCACCGCGGAGCTGACAACTTCTTCCTCATACTCTTCAAGGTTCGTTGCGTATCCCTCCTCCCTAATCTTCGGAAGCTCCTTTATGAGTTCCTCGGGCGTTTTTGTGTTCCTGGTGTGCTTTATCCACTTTACGCTCTTGAAATAATCCTCTATCTCCCTTTTGTCAAAGTGGGAGAGGTAAATCTTTCCCGAGGCTGATGCGTAAAGGGGTAGAACCCTTCCGTATCTTGAGAGAATTTTAACCTCCCTATCTACTTCGCTTCTTTCTATATACAGAACCTCGTAGGCGACCCGCGTTGTGAGATACACGTTTTCCTTTACCTTATACGCTATATCGTTCAGAATGGGCTTTGCGGCCTTTTTTATATCGAGATGGTTCAGGTATGCCATTCCGAGCTCAAAGTTCTTTATGCCGAGCCTGTAGAGCTTGTTTTCCTCATCGTAAGAGACCCACTCATTCTCTATAAGGAAGTTAAGGATTTTATTTAACTTCTGCTTGCTCACCCTAAGCTCTTCCTGAAGCCTATCAAAGGTATATGGTTTTTTCTCAAGGAGGAATAGAACATCAAGGGCTATATGGACGTTCTGGATTACGTATATATCCTTATGGGCGTGTTCCATAGATTGTTATATTAGCAGTATAATCTTAAGTTATGGAACATCTCCTGAAAACGGACCCCGAGGTTTTTGACGCGGTAGTAAAGGAATACGAGAGGCAGTTTTACAACCTTGAGATGATAGCCTCGGAGAACTTCACATCCCTCGCGGTTATGGAGGCTACGGGAAGCGTCCTCACGAATAAGTATGCGGAGGGGCTTCCCGGAAAGAGGTATTACGGGGGATGTGAATATGTTGATATAGTTGAGAACCTCGCTATAGAGAGGGCTAAGAAGCTCTTCGGAGCTGAGCACGCAAACGTTCAGCCCCACTCGGGCTCTCAGGCAAACATGGCGGTTTACTTTGCAGTTTTAAATCCCGGGGATACGATAATGGGCATGGACCTCGCCCACGGGGGACACCTCACCCACGGTTCTAAGGTGAACTTCAGCGGAAAGCTTTACAACGTTGTCCATTACGGAGTGAACCCGGAAACGGAGCTCATAGACTACGACCAGCTCTACAAACTCGCAAAGGAACACAAACCGAAACTCATAGTGGGAGGAGCTTCCGCATATCCCAGAACCTTTGACTGGGCTAAGATGAGGGAGATAGCGGACGAGGTTGGGGCCCTCTTCATGGTTGATATGGCCCATTACGCGGGGCTTATAGCGGGAGGCGTTTATCCGAGCCCCGTTCCCTACGCCCAGTTTGTAACATCAACAACCCACAAAACGCTAAGGGGACCCAGAAGCGGTTTTATCCTTACGACTAAGGAGTTCGCAAAGGCGATAGACAAAAGCGTCTTTCCCGGCATACAGGGCGGACCCCTTATGCACGTTATAGCGGCAAAGGCTGTTGCTTTCAAGGAAGCCATGAGCGAGGAGTTCAAGGAATACGCAAAACAGGTCGTTGTTAACGCAAAAGTTCTTGCGGAAGAGCTCCAGAGGGAAGGTTTTAAGATTGTGACGGGCGGAACGGACTCTCACATAGTCCTTGTTGACCTTAGGAATAAGAACATAATCGGAAGGGATGCGGAAAAAGCCCTTGAGAGGGCGGGGATAACGGTTAATAAGAATGCTGTTCCCTTTGACCCCCTTCCCCCCACAAAGACGAGCGGAATAAGGATAGGAACCGCTGCCCTCACAACGAGGGGAATGAAGGAAGAGGAGATGAGAAAGATAGCAAAATGGATTTCACAGGTTCTCCACAATATGGACGATGAGCGTCTGATAAACAGAATTAGGGAAGAGGTAAGGGAGCTGTGTGAAGCCTTTCCCCTTTATCCGGAGCTGAAGAGGAAGATAGATGAGCTTCGCAATAGCAAGGCAACCAATATATGACAGGGAAGGAAACCTCTTTGCATACGAGGTTTACCTGAGAAAGAGCGATGAGCCCGATAAGTATCCCTCCGAGGTTCCCTTTTCCCGTGCCACCTATATAATCACGAACATACTCCTTGAACACGGATTTGATAAGGTTAGCGGTGGGAAGAAGCTCGTTATAAACGTATCCTTTGAGTCCCTCCTTAATAAATCCCTTGAGCTTTTACCCCTTGATAAGGTCATTTTTGATATAAATCCTCCTGATGTTCCCATAGGAGAAACGGTTTATAAAAAGGTTCTTGAAAAAGTGAAGGATTTCAAAAGAAGCGGAGTTCTATTTATACTACACCCTAAGCTATACACCTCAAACTATAAAGACTTAATAGCACTCGTTCACATAATAGAGTTCTTTAAAGACGATGTAAGCAAGGAGAAGATATCGGGAGCCAAGAGGAACGGGAAGAAGGTTCTCGTTTCCATGATAGAAAACGAGGAGGAGTATAAGAGCTTTTACGAGTGGGGAGCGGATTACTTTGAGGGATATTACCTCGGAAAGCCCGAGGTTATTCTGAACGTTGAGCTCGCACCGTTCCTGAAGGTTACCCTCTTCAGGCTTATGAATGCCCTAACTCACGCAAAGAGCTTAAAGGAGATAGCTGACGTAATTGGCTCGGACGTGGGAATGGCTGTAAAGTTCCTGAAGTTCGTTAACTCCGCATACTTCGCGAGAAGGAAGAAGATTGAGGACCTTCAGCACGCGGTCGCGTACGTCGGGCTTGAGAACGTTAAGAAGTTCGTCCTTCTCATAGCCCTCAACGAGTATATGAAGCTTGAACATCCCGAGCTGTGGAAGAGGTCCCTTATAAGGGCTCACATAGCGGAAGAGCTTATGAATAAGTCCTCCCCCCAAATGGCCGAAAAGGCCTTCTTGGTTGGCTTGTTCTCGCTTCTTGATAAGATTCTCGGGGTTGATATACCTTCCTTCCTTGAGGAGTTAAACGTTGACGAGGAAGTGGTAAATGCCTTCAGGGATGAGAACGCTCCACTTAGAAAGGTTCTTGATATAGCCACAAGGCTTGAAGAGGCATTAAACAAAGGGCCCGAGGAGCTTGACAGAGTTGCCTCGGAACTCTCTCTGGAAATGGGAATTCCCGAGATAGACCTTATCCTTCTTACAAAGGATGCGGAAGAGAAGGCGAGAAACCTTCTCAAGATTTAGCGGGAACGCCGCTTTCCGTTTCGTAGGGCCACGTGAGTATTCCGCCGGCCAGGTTGTATGCCTCGTATCCCATCTGTCTCAGGAAGTAAGTTGCAAAGGCGCTTCTCTCTCCGCTTCTGCAGTAAACGATATACTTCTTATCCTTGGGAAGGTTCTGGAATGCGTATCTCAGCTCGTCAAGGGGAATGAGTGTTGAGTTGGGAATTCTAACCTGGACGTGCTCCTGAGGCGTCCTAACATCTAAAAGAACAACTTTATCCTTTTCCTCCTCAAGCATCTTCTTAGCTTCTTGGGGTCCTACTTCCGGAACGTTCATAAACATCTCACTTCACCTCCATTCCTTCTTTAACTTCAACGGGGTTGTTCTTTGCATCAACAAATATGAGCTTTGGGCTGTAGCTCTCCAGCTCCTCTTCGGAGTAATAGGCATAGGAAGCTATGATTATGAGGTCTCCCTTATGCCCGAGCCTTGCGGCCGCACCGTTTAACTTAACTTCTCCCGAGTAACGGGGTGCTGGTATGACGTAAGTCTGAAATCGCGCACCGTTGTTAATGTTGTAAACGTCTATTCTCTCAAAGGGTTTCAGGTCCGCAAGCTCCATTAAATACTCGTCAAGGGAGAGGCTTCCCTCGTAATGAAGGTCCGCATCTGTAACCGTAAGCCTGTGTATCTTTGACTTTAACATCGGTCTCAGCATCTCCTCCTCCGCAATATATTAAGAATATGCTAATAAGAATATAAAACAAGCCTATCTTAATTTTCTATGAAGAAATGCAGGATATGCGGAAAGAGAGCGATAATTTACATGCCCCACCACAGGCTTGCCCTGTGCAGGGAACACTTCGTTGAGTGGTTTGAGAAGTATACCGAAAAGACAATAAAAGAGTTTAAGATGTTCACAAAGAAGGATAAAATTCTCGTTGCCATATCGGGAGGGAAGGATAGCTTAGCCCTCTGGCACGTTCTCAGAAAGCTCGGTTATGAGGCGGACGGGCTTTATATACACCTGGGCATAGGTGAGTATTCGGAGCGTTCAAAGGAGAAGGTTATGAAGTTTGCGGAAAGAATTGGGGGAAAGGCCATTATAGTTGACCTGAAAGAAGAGCTTGCAACCATTCCCGAACTTGTTGAGGTAAGCTCAAGGGAGGCCTGCTCCGTTTGCGGACTCGTAAAGAGGTATAACTTTAATAAGGTTGCGAAGGAAAGGGGTTACAGCGTTGTTGCTACGGGGCACAACCTTGACGATGAAGCGAGTGCCTTGCTCTCAAACGTTCTTAACTGGAACGAGAAGTATCTCGGGAGGAAGTATCCGGTCCTTGAGGAGGAAGGGGGTTTTGTCAGGAAGGTAAAGCCCTTTTGTAAGTTCACCGAAAAAGAGACAGCCCTTTACGCACTTCTGAACGGGATAGACTTCATAGAGGAGGAGTGTCCCTTTTCGGAAGACGCAAGTTCGGTTTTTTACAAGGAAATCCTGAACAGGATTGATGAGCGTTCACCGGGAACAAAACTTAGGTTTTACCTTGATTACCTCAGGAAGGTTTATCCCAAGTTTAAGAAGGAGGAAAAGAAAGAGCTTCAGCGGTGCAAGGTGTGCGGTGAGCCCACGATGGGGGAAATATGTCCGGTTTGCAGGCTGAAAGAGAAAGTGAAAGTTAGCGGGTGAGCCTTTCTATTAATGCCAATGTCGTTGCATACCTGTAAAGTAGGAAGTGAAGGGAGTCAAGGGTGTCGTTGTAATTTTTTCTCGCATCAAGAACCTCAAGCTGGCTTCCGACGCCCTCTTTATACCTCTCGGTTGATAGTTTCAGGCTCTCCCTTGCGGCCTGAAGGGATAGCTTAACCGCCTTTATCCTCTCTTTGAGGGATTTAAGGGTGAGGAGAGCGTTCATCAAGGCTTTTCTTTGATTGAAGACTTCTCCCTTTAGCCTCTCCTTTTCCTTTATAACTTCAAGCCTGCTTTGGGCAACGTTTGCCTCCCTTCTGAATCCGTCAAAAAACCTGTAGTTTAGGCTTATTCCGAAGGTGTATCCCCTCACCCACTCCCTTCCTCCGAACAGGGTCTTTCTCGTCGTAAATCCCTGATAAGATAGGTATGCCTCAAGGGTGGGGTAGTATTCGGACCTCGCAAGGTCGTGAGACTCCTTTAAGGCCTCAATTCTCGCCCTGTAAACCTTCAGGGTTGAGTTGTTTTCAAGGAGTTTTTTCAAAAGCTCCTCTTTTGAGGGAATCCTGTCGTTAAATTCAAACCTTCCCTTAATCTCAATCTTTTCCTCTATCCTGAGGAAGGCTTTGAACTCCTCAAGACTTTTCTCGTAGTCTGTTTTAGCCTCTATGAGCTCGGCCCTCGCCATCTCATACTGGGCTTTAGCCCTCATATACTCAACCTTCGGCAGGATACCGGCCCTGTATTTCTCCTCAACGGTTTTTAGGTTCTCCTCCCAGTACTTCAGCGTGTCTTCCTTGAGCTCTATAACGAGCTTCTTGTAAAGGAGTGCGTAATACATCTCCTTAACTCTGTAAATTACCTCTCTTTTTATGTCCTCAAGGATTAATTTCTGAAGCTTTCTCTGTTTCTTTGCGAGGGATATGGAGTCAAAAACCGCCTTGTTGAAAATTGTTTGGGAGAGCGTTATGGAGTATTCCTGTCTGTCCCTGAGACCGAAACCGTAAACGAGGGAGTCGTCAAGCCTTGTGTAGGAGTAGCTTCCCGTAATCGTGGGGAGTATTCCTGAACGGGCTTTTCTTATTTCTTCCTCAAGTTTTTTTAGTTCTATCCTTGATACCCTTATATCGGTTGCGTTCTTGAGGGCTATTTTTATTGCTTCCTCAAGGGTGAGGGGAAAGAGGAAAGATACACAGAGTAGAAAGATAGCAAACATTCTCATTTTACCGACACCCTTGCTCCTTCCCTCAGGAGGTTTGCGTTCTCAACCACGATTTTATCACCTTCCTTCAGGTCTCCTAAAACGTAAAGGTATCCCTCTACTCCCTTTACAATCTCAACCTTTACGGGGTAAGCCCTTACCCCTTCAACCTTCCAAACAACCTTCTCGCTTCCCCTCAGTATTACCGCATCTTCAGGAACCTTAAAGGCTTTTAAGCTTTTCAGGGGAACGTATGCGTAACCGAAGGTTCCCGGAGAAACCTTTTCATTTATGCGGAGCTTAACGGTGAGCAGTCTGTTTTCATCAAGGTGGGGGGAGATGTATGAAATAAAGCCTTTTATGAGCCTTCCTTCAATCTCAACCTCCAGCTCCTGACCTTTCCTGAGGCTTGCCTTTCCCTCGGGCATCTTAAAGACGAACTCAAGGGGCTCGTAGGAGATTATCCTGAACAAGGGCTTCTGGGGTGATACATAATCACCGACGTTCACGTATCTCTCACCGATTATACCTTTAAAGGGAGCCTTTATAAAGTGCTTTCTGTAGAGGATTTTCTTTGCTTCAAGTTCTCTCTTCAGGGCTTCTATTTTGTGCTTTATCTCGTTGAGCTTTGTCTGTGCCCTTTCGTAGTCCTCAAGGGATATCAGCTCCCTTTCGTAGAGTCTCTTTCTCCTCTCGGTTATCTTTCTCTGGAGCTTATAGCTTTCCTCCAGCTCCCTTATACTTTCTTTTATCCTTTCTATCTCCTTTCTTATTGCGCTCGTGTCTATTACCGCAAGGGCTTCCCCTTTCTTTACCCTTTCTCCCTCAAGCTTCAAAAGCTTCACAATTTTCCCCGAAACTTCCGAGAATAGTTTTATATCTCTCTGTGCGGATACGAAACCTTTATAGGGAAGTGTTATATCCACATTTTCCTCTCTAACCTCCCAGAGACTTACCTTTACAACCCTTTCCCCTTTTTCGGTCTTCTTTGTTTCGGTTTTGCAGGAGATTAGGAGAAGGAGAAAAAGGAAAAGAAAGCGAGCCATTTAAATAATTTTAGGAATCCTTCCCAGTTTGTAGAGCTTGAAGTAAACGCCCCAAAGTTTCTTCATTATGTGGCCGAGAACAGGTATGGGAATAAGCATCGCCCTTTTATCGCTCCTGTATGCGAGCCCTCCTCCTCTCCATCCCATATCCATTAAACAAAGAATGTTTATATGTTCCTTGTAGCTTTTGAGTTCCCCTTTCTTTCTTCCCTCCCTTACCGCTATGTTGTGGGCAACAATCTCTCCCATGACCTCTGCAAGGTGTCCCTGTTTTGCGGTCCAGGGCGGGCCCTCTATTGCGGCACAATCCCCGACAGCGTAGATGTTTTCAAATCCTTCAACCCTACAGGTCTCGTCAATCTTAACAAATCCCGCCTCATTTGTAGGTAGTCCCGATTCCGCTATAACAGGGTGTCCCCAGCCAGCGGGGGTGTAAAGTATGAGGTCCGCCTCGAGGAAGGTGTCGTCCTCAAATAGAACGCCGTTCTCCTTAAACTCTTTTATCTTCTTACCGGTAATCTTGTTTATGTTGTACTTCCTGAATAGCTCATCAAGCATCTTGAGGGCTTTTTCCCCTAATCTCTCACCGGGTTTCGGCATGGGCGCAAAGAATGTAAGCTCAGACCTCTCCCTTATGCCCAGCTTCCTGAGGTAGTAATCAACGTTAAAGAGAAGCTCAAAAACGGGACCACCCCTTACCGCGGTTTTATCCTTAGGATTTCCCCCGAAGCCGAAGGCTATCCTACCCTCTCCTTTCTTTATCAGCTCCTGAAGTCTCTCCCTTATCTTTATGGCTTCCTCGGGCGTTCCGCATATGGATAAGGTGTTCTCTATTCCCTTTTCCTTTCTCTTTACCTGTCCAAGAGCGAGAACTATGTAATCGTATCCGCCAATTTCCCCTTTTTCCTTTAGATGAACTTTTCCCGTTTCGGGCTCTATCCTCACAACCTCGTCCTGTATGAACTCAATGTTCCAGCTTTTTGAGAACTCATCAAGGGGAATCCTTACGTCTTCTGGGCTTATCTCCCCCGTGGGTATCCATATGGATATGGGGTATGCGTATATATAAGGTCTGTTGCTAACGAGAGTAACGTTATATCCCTCTCTTCTTAAAGCTATCGCAGCCTGAGAGCCTCCTATTCCTCCTCCGAGGACGAGAGCTTTCTTCATTTCCTTACCTCCTGGTTAGTTAATTCTAACCTACATTAGATAAATTTAAGTTCTTCTAAAATTAAATCATGCACAGATTCTTCATAAGAAGACCCGTAACCGCCTGGATGTTTATCCTCTCCTTCATACTCCTCGGATTATACTCGGTGAGGTTCGTTCCCGTTGACAGGCTTCCGGACGTTGAATTTCCCGTCGTTTCCGTCACGACGGATTATCCGGGCGCTGACCCTTTCGTCGTTGACTCAAGCGTTACGAAGGTTCTTGAGGAGGAGATATCAACGATAAACGGAATAGAGAGCATAGCTTCAAGGAGCTACCCCGGCTTTTCCCGCATAGTCATAACTTTCAACCTTGATAAGGATATAGAGGTAGCATACCAGGAGGTGAGGGATGCGGTTCAGAGAGCTGTAAAGAGACTCCCAAGGGAGGCGGAAATTCCTTTTGTGAGGAAGCTTGACACCTCAATGGCTCCCGTTCTCGTCGTGGTTCTCTTTTCCGATAACGGGGATTACGACAGGCTTGCCTACTATGCGGACAAGGTTGTGAAGAGGGAGCTTGAGAGACTTTACGGGGTGGGTTCGGTAAGTCTGGGGGGCTTCAGGGATAAGGTTCTCTGGGTAAGGCTGAAAACCTCGGAGCTCTACGGCTTTGAACTCACACCCCTTGACATTCTGAGGGTAATTGAGAAGAACCACGAGGATATTCCCGCGGGAAACATTTACGGAAAGAGGAGGGAATACATAATAAGGCTTTACGGGAAGTTCATAAATCCCGAGGAGCTATCCAACCTTTACATAAAGGAAAATATCCGATTGGGGGATGTTGCGAGGGTTTACTTCGGAAAGGACGAGGAGAGGAGCTTTACCCACTTCAACGGAAGAAGTGCGATAGCATTACTCATTTACAAGCAAACGAAGGTTAACGCTGTTAAGGTCGTTGAGGGCGTAAAGGAAAAACTAAAAGAGCTTGAAAGAGTTCTTCCGGAAGATATAAAGATTACTTACACCTTTGACACGAGCAAGTATATAAAGGAGAGTGCAAAAGCGGCATACGAAGAGATAATTCTCGGCTCGCTTCTCACCGCTATCACGGTTTACCTGTTTCTCGGAAACCTCAGGCTAACATTCGTTCCCGTTGTCGCGATACCCGTCACACTTCTGGGAACGGTATTTTTTCTTTACCTTCTGGGCTACTCCCTTAACATGATTACCCTTCTCGCTATGGCGGTTGCGGTAGGCCTCGTTATAGACGATGCCATAGTCGTTATGGAGAGCATTCACAGAAGGTATGAGGAAGGTTTTTCCCCTTTTGAAGCGGGAGATAGGGGAACCCTCATAGTTATGTTTGCCCTACTTTCCTCAACAGCCTCAATAATCGTCGTGTTTACTCCTATACTCTTCCTGAAAGGCGTTCTCGGAACCTTTCTTAAAAACTTTGCCCTAACTCTCATAATAGCCCTCGCACTCTCTTATCTCGTAGCCATAACCTTCACTCCTATGGCAAGCGTGAGACTCCTCGGAAAGAGAAGGGAAAACCTTTTTATGAAGATTTACGGAAGGTTTGAAAGAAGTTTTGACGTTGTGCTCCGATTTCTCCTTGATAGAAAGTATTTAATCCTTACCTTTTCACTCCTTAACGTCCTTTTGGGATTTTACCTTTTCGGAAAGGTTAAGAAGGAGTTCACACCGAGGGTTGATGAGGGGAGATTTCTGGTTAGGTTCAGAGCTCCCGCGGGAACGTCTTTTGAGGTTATTAAGAAGAAGGCCCTTGAGATAGAAAAGATAATTCTTTCTGAACCGGCGGTTGAGAAGGTGGGCATAATAGCAGGGGAAGGTATGGGAGGGGCGGGCGTTCACACAGGTATGGCTTTCGTTTATTTGAAAGACCGCTCCCAAAGACCCCACCAAATCGTCATTATGAACAGATTGAGGGAGAAGCTTTCCCGCATAAGGGGGGTAAGGGTTAGCGTTGAGTTTCCCCACGGCGTTGGTGCAATGGCGGGAAGAACAACGGACATCCAGTATATAGTTAAGGGCTGGGATTTGGAAAGGCTAAAGGAGATATCTAAGGAGATGGAGGAGTATTTCTCAAAGAAAAAGGGTTTTAGGGACGTTGATGCAGAGATGGAGGAGAGTTTTCCCTACATAAAGGTGAAGGTAAAGAGGGATAAGCTCTCGGATTACAGCATATCGGTGGAGGATGTAGGGCTTACTTTATCCCTTCTCTTCGGAAAGTACAGGGTGGGAACCTATGAGCTTGGAGCGGAAAGCTACGACTTTTACATAAAGGCTGAGGAGAACTTTTTAAAGAACTTTGAGAACATTAAGAAGGTTTATATACGTGCTAAGAACGGGGAACTAATACCGATAACGGAGGTCGTTGACCTATCCCTTGAGAGCGGTCCCTTCAGGCTGATGAGGTATAACAGGCAGTATGCCTTCGTTTTTTACGCAAACCTCAGCGGTATAGACCTCGCAACCGCAAGGGAAGAGGTTGAAAGATGGCTCAGAGAAAACCTTCCTTTCGGATACACATACGAGGCAACAGGGCAGGTAAAGGAGTTTAAAAAGGCTTTTACAGGCTTTCTCATCTCGCTCGTTCTTGCACTCGTGGGAGTTTATATGATTTTGGCTTCCCTATTTGAGAGCCTAAAGCACCCCTTTACCGTTCTCCTTATGGTTCCCCTCACCGTTCCGGGCATCTTCGGCCTTATGTATATAACGAACACCTCTTTAAACATCTCCTCTTACTTCGGGATAATTCTCCTGATAGGTATCATCGTGAGGGATGCTGTTCTCTTCATAGAGAGGATAATCCAGCTTAGGAAGGAGGGTTATAAAACGAGGGAGGCTATACTTGAGGCAAGAAAGGAAAGGCTGAGACCCATACTCATGACGACCGTAACAATAGTTTCCGCCTTAATTCCCGTTGCCCTCGGTCTCACAGCAGGTTCGGAACAGAGGAAGCCCCTTGCGATAGCGGTCATAGGAGGGATAATCTCGGGACTTCCCCTGAGTCTGTTTCTTCTTCCCGCCCTCTACGAGATGTTTGAAGGGAGAAAGGAGAAAAGCTGAGGGATTACTCGTATTCGGTTGAGTCCTTGTCAAGCTCCGCGTATTTTTCGCTCATCTCAACAGCCTGTTCAAAGAGCTGTCTTTCCCTTTCAGTAATCTCAACAGGCTTCCTTTCTTTTTCGGGAACGACCTCTTCAGCGCTTTCCCTTCTCTGTTTACCTTCAAGAACAGCATCCGCTATCTTTGATGTGAGAAGCTTTATGGACTTTATGGCATCGTCATTTCCGGGAACGGGGTAGTCTATAACGGTCGGGTCGCAGTTAGAGTCTGCAATTGCAACTATGGGGATTCCGAGCTTCCTCGCCTCGGATACAGCTATCTTCTCCCTTACGGTATCAACTATCCATATAACGTCGGGGAGTTTCTTCATATCCCTTATACCGTTGTAGAGCTTTCTCAGTTTTTCCATCTTCCTCCTTAAGGTTCTCACTTCCTTCTTGGGAAGGACGTCAAATATTCCCTCCTCTTCCATTCTCTCAAGGGTCTGGAGCTTAAGGAGGCTCTTTCTCACAGTTTCAAAGTTGGTGAGAAGTCCTCCAACCCATCTCTCGTTTACGTAAAAGGCTCCGCACCTTTCCGCCTCTTCCTTAATAATGTCCTTTGCCTGCTTCTTCGTTCCCACGAAGAGTATCTCACCGCCCTGTGCTATTACGTCAGAAACGAAGTGATAGGCTTCCTCAAGCATTACTATGGTTTTGTTGAGGTCAATTATGTGAATTCCGTGCCTTACCCCGTAGATGTAGGGGGCCATCTTGGGATTCCACCTTGACTTTGAGTGTCCGAAATGAACACCAGCCTCAAGAAGCTCCTTCATAGATACAACTGCCATAACTTCACCTCCTTGGGTTTTGCCACCCTTCCCCGAGACCCCTTAGGGGGCAACCCAAGCGGGGAAGGTGCGGTTTAATCAGAATAATTCTATCAATTTTCTTCCCTTTTTTCCTTTTCTCTCTTTTCCTCAAGAACGCTTTTATCAAACCTGTAAACCCTTCCGCAGAAGTTGCAGGTAACCTCCGCAAGCTCGTTTTCCTCAAACAGCTCTTCCAGTTCTCCCGTTTCCATGAGAAAGAGAGATGCCTTTGCGGTTTCCTCATTACAGGGGCAGTAATACTCAATTTCCTTAAGCCCTACGAGCTGGGGCTCCATATCCTTAAGTATTTCGGTTGCTATATCCTCCGGCCTCATGCCCTTTTCCATCATTTCCGTAACCGAGGGAAGCTCAAGAACTCTCTTTTCAAGGAGCTCCTTAACCTTTTCCGAGGTTCCCCCGAGCGTCTGGACGAGATAACCGCCCGCATGTCTTACACTTCCGTCTTCGTTCAGCTTAACACCTACGGCAACCGCGGAAGGTATCTGTTCCGATTGGTAAAGGTAGTAAGCTATATCCTGACCTATCTCCCCCGAAACGAGGGGAACAACGCTCGTGTAGGGCTTCCCCGTTCCGAGCTCCTTCACAACGGTGAGGGTTCCGTTCTTTCCAACAACCTTTGAAACGTCAAACTTCCTCTTCCCCCCTTCTTCCTTAAGATATGTATCAACCTGAGGGTTTCCAACAAAACCCCTTACCCTTCCCTTTGCATCAGCCTCAACGACTATAACACCTATTGGTCCGTCTCCCTCTATCTTTAGGAGAAGTTTCTGGTTTGTAGCGTGCTTCAGGAGGGAGGTCAAAAGGAGTGCTCCCACTATAGCCCTTCCCATGGCAACGGTTGCGGAAGGGCTAAGGTTGTGTATCCTCCTTGCGGTTTCAACGGTATTTGTAGCTTTTACGACGTAAACCCTTATGGGTTCCTTTTTGGGAACTGCTATTACCATATAATCCCTGTCTTGGAAGTAATCTTTTAGGTCCTTCTTTACTTCCTGCGATAGCTCTTTTATCAGCATAATCTTATATTTATATTCCTTCCGGGAGCTTTTGAAAGGGATAGCTTAAGGAAAATAAGCGGGAGAAAAACCGATATTATTTTATACAGTGAGTGAGGAGGAGTTCAAGCCTCTTAGAGAGATAACCGAGAAGAAGGAAGAAAGGAGGGAAGAGAGTTTTAACAACGTCCTCAAGCTCCTAACGGACGAGAACAGAAAGTTAAAAAAGCAAGTGGAAGAGCTAAAAAAGTTAAAGGAAAGGCTTGAGGAGGAACTTTCGAAGAAGGATGAAAGCCTGAGGGAAAGGGAGGGGAGAATTACTGAACTTGAAAGGGAAATTGAAAGGTTAAGGGAAAAAAGCGTTCTTGAGATAAGTCTTAAGGAGAGGATTGAGAACTATCTGGAAGGTATACTTCAGGATACCGCGGAGCGTCTATACAGATTCCTCGAAGAGGCATTAAAGGAGTTTTTAATGGAACTTCCTCAGGATAAGGTAAACAGGGAAACCCTTAAAAAGATTCTTGAGGAGCTCGTAAGATTCAGGGAAGAGGTTAAGGTGTATCTAAATCCCGAGGATTATGAGATTATGAAGGAGGAGCTTGAAAATTTAAGGTATTCCCTTTCCTCAGAAGGAGTTCCCCTATCCTTTTTTCCCGACAAAGAGGTGGAGAAGGGAAGCTTCAGGATAAAAGGTCTTCACTTTACCGTTGAGAGGAGTCCCGAAGAGTTTGCAAAAGAAGTTTTCAGGAAGGTTTTCGGAGATGTTTTCAAGGAGCGTTAAGGTAATAGGAGAAGTTATAACCGCTAAGGGCATATTCCTTGAAGCGGTTCTTCCCTTTGCAAACGTAGGAAACGAGGTTGAGATAAGAAACAGTTCAAGGAGCATAAAGGGAGAGGTTATTGGCTTCAGCGGAAAGAACGTCCTAATAATGCCCTACGAGAATATAGGAGGTGTTAAAAAAGGAGATAAGGTAGTTCTTCTCAGGGAGAGGGTGTCAACCTATGTGGGAGAGGAGCTAATAGGAAAGGTTGTTGACCCGTTTGGAAATCCCCTTGATGGCTCAAAAGTTGAGTATTTAGAGGAAATGGGTGTTGAGATTCCCTCAATAAATCCTCTTAAAAGGGGGAGGATTAGAGAAGTTTTTGATACGGGAGTGAGAAGCATAAATGCACTATTTACCCTCGGTGTAGGGCAGAAAATAGGCATATTCGCGGGTGCGGGAGTGGGAAAGAGCACTCTTTTGGGTATGATAATGAAGCATTCCAATGCGGACGTTGTGGTTTTAGCCCTTATCGGTGAGAGGGGAAGGGAGGTAAGAGAGTTCGTTGAGGACGTTCTCGGTGAGGAAGGACTAAAGAGAAGTATTGTTGTTGTCTCAACTGCGGACCAGTCTCCCATACTTAAGGTGAAGGGTGCCATAAGTGCAATAGTCCACGCCCATTACTTTGCTAAAAGGGGAAAGAGAGTTCTCCTTTTGATGGATTCCATAACGAGACTTGCTTTAGCCCAGAGGGAGATAGGTTTAGCGGTGGGAGAACCTCCTACCCTTAAAGGATTTACACCCTCCGTATTCCAACTGATGACCAGCATAGTGGAGAGCTGTGGAGTATTTGAAAAAGGTAGCATAACGGGCATATTCAGTGTTCTCGTTGAAGGAGACGATATCTCCCTTGACCCGGTAGCGGACGCTCTTATGGGAGTCCTTGATGGCCATCTCATACTTTCGAGGGCAAGGGCTGGAAGGGGAATATACCCCGCAATTGACCCGATTAAAAGCCTCTCAAGGCTCATGCCCAAACTCGTAGATGAAAAACACCTAAATATGGCAAACTACGTCAGGGAGGTTTTAAGTAAATTTGAGGACGTTGAAGAGCTCGTTCGGATAGGGCTTTACAAGGAAGGTTCAAATCCGCTCGTTGATAAAGTTATAAAGAACCTCCCAAAGGTTGAGGGATTCTTCAAACAAAAACCCGAGGAAAAAGTTAGCTTCCAAAAAAGCATTAGGGCACTTGAGGAGCTTTATAACCTACTCAAGTAATGTCTCAAATATGTTTATTATCTTCAGCTTACAGGGAACTGGAGCTTTTATGAAGGAACTTAAGGCCTGATTTATCTTCTCAACATCTTCCTCATTTTCCCTGTATATCTCGTACAGCCTCTCGTAAAAGTCTTCTAATCCCTGTATCAACTTGCTATCTTTCAGGTCCTCAGGCTTTTTTCCCTCTTTATACTTTCTCAGAACCTTTATACTTTTTGAAATGAGGTCCTCTCTTACCTCACCCCACCTCTCGTCGGTAAATCGGGATACTATCTCAAGAAAAGCCCCAAACCGATTCATAAGGAAGATTTTAACGCTATAGTGTTCATTAAAGAAATCTTTCATTTTTCATATGTCCTTGTGCTTACCGAAAAACTCAATGAGGTCTTTGTCCAAACAAGCAAATCCCTTTGAATCATCAGGTGTTAGCATTGCTATCCAAGTAAACCTTTTCCAAGAGAGACATTTGAGCAGTTTTAAAGAAATACCGAACTTAAACATATCCTTTTTATCCCCGAAGTATTGGTTTTTCATTTTTCAACTTCCTTCTGTTAAGATTATACTTGCCAGGTTTTTATGAAAAACTATATTCCATATACAGAATGGGAATTGTTATAAGAACGTATAAAATGACGAATGATAAGGGTTTTGCTCCTAATCCATTTCATGGTTATTTAATTCTGGCAACGTGCAAACCTGGAATACGTCGTAAAGCTGAAGTGGGGGAGTGGATATGCGGATTTGATTCTAAAAAATTAAGTGGTAGTCCTTCGGGAAAAGAAAGACTAGTTTACGTTATGAAGGTTGAGGAAAAACTCAGTTTTGATGAATATTATGAAGACCCTAGATTTCAAATTAAAAAACCAAGTGCAGGAGAAGAATCAATTTACATATTAGGTGATAACATCTACTACAGAGGGAAAAAAGTAGAAAAGAGTCCTTTTCATCGTGACGAACCAGACCAAAGGGAAGACCTGAGCGGTGAATACGTCTTAATTTCCAGTCAGTTCTGGTATTTTGGGCGTTGTTCTGTAGAGGTGCCAGAAGAAGTTAGGCCCATAGTTCCAAAATACAGCACATATTATGGAGCTATAACAACAGGGGATAGGGCAAAAAAATTCTTGGATTGGCTTTTTAAAACCTTTCCGAAACCAGGTATATACGGACCGCCCCACAAATCAAAAAATATACCTTGGGAGAAGGATAAAAACTTCGTAACGGCGTTATGCGAATAAATCACCTTATCAACGCAACAGCAACCGAATAATCCCTTTCGTGGGAAAGGGAAAGGAAAATGCGTCTGTCTTTTAAAAGCTCCTGGGCTTCCTTTCTGTGTATTACTACAGTCGGAGGCCTTCCCCTGTTTCCGAGAACCTCAATCTCTTTAAACCTCAGGAGAACTCCGAACTCCGTGTAAAAGGCTTTAAGTATTGCCTCTTTTGACGCCCACCTTGCGGCGAGGCAGGGAAAGGGAAAACGCTGGGAAAAGCAGTAATCGAGCTCCCTTTCCGTATAAACCCTTTTTAAAAATTTTTCCCCGAACCTCTTTACCGCTTCCTCTATTCTTTCGTTCTTCACTATGTCCACGCCTATCATTTCGCATTTTGTTGTTGCTGGGGAGACTTGTAGGGAACGGGTATATACTGAACCGAAGGCGGTTGTGAACCCATAGGTTGTTCGTAGAGTTCCATCAGCTCGTAAACCTCTTTGGGAACTTCCGTATTAACGGGAAGTCCGAGCTTTTTTAGGTGTTCGGCGGTTATCGGATAGTCGTGGGTGTACTTCCCCGTTGCGAGCTCCTCAGCTATCTTCCTCGCTTTTTCCTCTTCCATTCCGTTTTTTGTAAGAAGATCTACGAGGTAATCAACCATCTGTTTTATGGCCTTTTCCGATACGTCCGCAAGGATGAGTGTCTGGTCGTCAATGTCTTTGGGCTCCTTTTTCTCAAGAACTTTCAGTATTGATGCGGCGGGCATGTTTCCTATCTGGGGGTCAACAGGCCCCAGAACCGCGTTTTCGTCCATGATTATTTCGTCCGCGGCGAGGGCTATCAGTGTTCCCCCGCTCATGGCGTAGTGGGGGATTATTACCCTTACGGGTGCTTTGTGCTTTACGAGGGCGTTTGCTATCTGCGTAGCCGCAAGGGCGAGACCACCCGGCGTGTGGATTATAAAGTCTATGGGCATATCGTCGGGCGTCATTCTTATAGCCCTGAGAACCCTTTCGCTGTCCTCAATCGTTATAAACCTGAAGACGGGAATGCCCAGAAATCCTATCTGTTCCTGTCTGTGAATCATCGTTATTACCCTGCTCTTTCTCTTTTCCTCAATTCTCCTTATAACGTCCTCCCTCGCCTTTATGAGGGCCATTCTCTTATACCAAGGGGAAAGGAGTATGAATACAAAAAGCAGGAACCAGAGAAGACTGAATAAATAGGAAAATGGGTCGTAGTAAGGCATCTCAACCACCTCCCTTAATTAACCTACTTATGTATTCTACTATGAACTTGGCACTTTCCAGCTTTGTGGGGAAGGAGAACTCCCTTACCTCCTCACGGGTTATCAGGTAGCCCTTGTGGTGTTTCTCTCCCATAACTTCTGAAGGATTTGCCACTATAAGGTCAAGGTTTTTCTCAAGGAGCTTTTTCCTTGCGTAATCAATTATGTTGTCCGTCTCAAGGGCAAAGCCAACAAGGATTTGTTTATCCTTCTTCTCTCCGAGCTCCTTCAGTATATCCGGGTTCTTAAAAAGTTCAAGTGTCAATTTTTCCCTCTTCTTTATCTTACTTTCCTTAAACTCCTTCGGTCTGAAGTCGGAGACAGCGGCGTTCATTATGACTATATCCGAACTTCCGAAGCTCTCAAGAACCTCCTTTCTCATCTCTTCTGCGGTTCTTACTCTTTTTATCTCCACCTCGGGGGGTTCTTTTGCTGTAGTGAATCCCGCGATAACTTTAACCTCCGCACCCTTCCACCTGCAAACCCTCGCGAGGGAAAATCCCATCTCACCGCTTGACTCGTTGGATATAAACCTCACCGGGTCTATATACTCCCTCGTTGCACCGCAGGTTATTAAAACTCTTTTGCCTTTTAGACTTTTCTCCTCAAGGGCGTAATTCACCCAGTCCTTTAGCCTCTCAACGTTTGCGAGCTTTCCCTCTCCTACCTCCTCACAGGCAAGAATACCGAACTCGGGCTCTATTATTATGTGTCCCCACTTCCTTAATTTCTCTAAGTTCTCCCTCACGGGCTCGGACCTATACATAACCGTGTTCATGGCAGGGGCTATCAGCAATTTCTTTTTGTATGCGAGAACCGTTGTCGTTAAAAGGTTGTCGGAAATCCCGTTCGCTATCTTTGAAATGGTGTTTGCGGTTGAGGGGGCTATTAAAAAGACGTCCGCCCACCTTGCGAGGTTTATGTGTGCCAGAGGCTCCTCTTCCCAGACCTTTTCGGTGTAAACTTTTTCACCGCTCAAGGTGTGAAAGGTGAGGGGAGAGATGAACTTTTCCGCGAAAGGTGTCATTAAAACTTTTATCCTGTGGCCTTCTCTCTTTAGCTCCCTTATGAGCTCACAGACTTTGTAGGAGGCTATTCCCCCGCATACGCCTATTAAGACGTTAGCCATAGAGGAAAAATTTAACGCTTGAATGAGGCTTTTTCTAAATCTAAATTAAGTTTATGCTCCGTATATGGGAAGAGCTTGACAGGCTTGAGAACCTCTTTCTTGAGCTCCTTGACGACCCGTATAAAAAGGAAGTTCTCCTCTATCCCATATGCTACTGCCAGCAGGTAAGGAGGAGCGGTGAGTTTGAGATTCCCCTTGAGAGAGTCCTTTACTGCGCGGAAAAACCCTACAAGCTCGTGGGAGGGGACTGGAGGGATATATTCCTGGAACTCGGTGTTTTTTACATAAAAGCCCCCAACGGAGAAATCTTGCAGGGGAAGGATATCCTCAGGATAAAGGATAAAGAGAGGCTGAAGGTCGGACTTCTCCAGAACTACAGAGAAGACTTTTATGGCTTTTATACGAGGCTCTTAAAATACTGGTCCGTCCTCAGCTCAAAATCCTTTTACGGAAACAATCCAAATCCTGAAGCATCAACGAGAATGCTCGTCTTGACCTTTAATGAGAAACTTTACAAGGAAAGCAGGTATTACGCGGAGCTACTCTGCGGAAGGTATCCCCGTGAGAAGGGTTTCTTTGAAGCTGTTAAACTCCTCTCGGAGTTTTATTCAGAACACAACGGACAGGACTCAAAGGAAAAGCTGAAAAAAGCCCTAAAACTCTTAAAACAATTTGAAAGCTTTTACTCGGTTGATGTGGTAAAGCTGAGGAAGGACATTGAGAAGCTTATAAACGGAAACGTAAAACCTATAACTATATCCTTTATCAGGGAGAGAAGGAGGAAGAAGAGGGGTTTGCTATCAAGGATTTGGAGCTTTATAAAATCTTTAGGAGGTAGGAGATGGAGTTCAGCCAGCTCAGAAGCGGACTATTACTATTTCATAGAAACCTTGTTGAGAAAGCCCAAACGGCAACCGATGACGAACTGAAAGAGCTTTACACAGAGGCTGCAAAATACCTCTGGGAGGTTATAAAGAACCTTGAGGAGTTTGACAGAACGATGAAAGAGATAAAAAAGAGGGAGAGCGGTTCGCTGAATCCTAACTGATGAAGGAATTTTCAGACCCCCTTTACGGGTTCGTTAAGCTCAACCCCCTTGAGCTTTCCCTCGTTGACTCCCTTCCCTTCCAGAGACTCAGATACATAAAACAGCTCGGGGTGGCTTACCTCGTTTTCCCCTCCGCCCAACACACCCGTTTTGAGCACTCCCTCGGAGTTCTTTACACAACGGACCGGATAGCCAAAAACTTAGGTTTAAAAGAGATAAAACTCTTAAGACTTGCGGGACTTCTTCACGACGTAGGACATCCCCCTTTTTCCCACACCACAGAAGTTCTCCTTCCCGATGAAAAAACCCACGAGGACTTCACTGAAAGGGTGATAAGGGAAACGGAGATTTACGATATCTTAAGAAAAGAGCTTTCCTCGGAGGATATAGATAGACTCATAAGAATAACCCTCGGAAAGCCGAAGGACGAAGGAGAGAGACTTCTCTCGGACATAATTACGGGGGAGTTCGGCTCGGACAGGCTCGATTACCTGAGGAGGGACGCATACTTCTGCGGTGTATCCTATGGATTTTTTGATTACGAGAGGCTAATAAACACCCTTTCTTATGAAGGAAATACCCTTGTGGTTGACGAAAGCGGGCTAAGAGCTCTTGAGAACTTCCTAATTTCCCGTTACTTTATGTATGTCCAGGTTTACTTTCACAAGGTTGTAAGAATTCTGAGCATACACCTGATTGAGTTCATAAAAAAGCTATTTAAAAGAGAGGATTTCAAAGATATTAGAAATTATCTGAGGATAAACGACGCAAACGTTATAGCAAAGATTTTTGAAAAAGAGGAATACAGGGAGGATTTTTATAGGATTTTCGGAAGAAAGCATTTCAAAACATTCCTCTCAACCTCGGACAAGGGGATTTACGAAGAAGTAAAGAAGGAAATTTTAAAAAGTATCCCCCACGATAAAGTTAGATTTGATGAGGTAAAAAAAGATGTTTATTCGGGGAACATTTACGTTAGAACCGGGAAAGGAATTGTTAAGGCTCACGAGGTCTCCTCTCTTATAGCTTCCTTAAAACCCATAGAAGTTTATAGAATTTATGTGGACAGGTCGGTATGGAAGGATTTAGAGTACATGCAAAAAACCTTATAATTGTCCTGTTATACACCGAGGTAATACTCTCCTTCCTTTCCCTTTACGAGATTTCTGATAATTTAGTTCTTCTCTTTGCCTTCTTCTCATTTATTCTCGGAATTCTGAACGACTTCAAAAACTTCATAAACCTTCCGAGAGTTATACTTAACGCAATTGCGATTATCGGAACCGTATTCTTCCTCAGTCCCATATCCCTTGATAACCTTATAGAGCCCCTATCAAACACTTTACTGTTTCTTACCGCCATAAAGCTCCTTGAGAGTAAGGATATTAGGGACTTTTACCAGATTCTTCTCCTTTCCTTCTTCGGTGTTTCCCTTGGAACAGCTGTTTTCCAGGAAATTCTGAACTTTTTAATTTTTGTCATTTTTGTTTTCCTAGGAATAAGTACGTTAATACTCATAAACTTTTACAGAAATGACAGGAATGTGGTCATTAACGTTAAAGCTATGAAGTTCCTTTTCCTAAGCTCTTTTCTCTTTATCGTGTTAACATCCCTTAGCTCTTGGTTTTTCTTTCTCATACTTCCGAGGGTTGATAAACCTTTGTTTGATATAGCAGGAGGAAGGGTAGGGCTTATCAGCGGTTTTACCGATGAGGTTGAGCTCGGGAAGGTAGGGGAGATACAGCTTGATAGGAGGGTAGTTTTTAGGGTTTTCGGACTTGAGTTTAAAGAATCCCCTTACTGGAGATTATCGGTTCTTGATACATTCAAAAACAATAGGTGGTTCAGAACATTGAAAAAAGAAGAACAGGAGCTGAAGGGAATCGGAAAAAGCTACACTATAATTCTTGAACCTACATATGAGAGATTTATACCTACCCTTGATTATCCGCTTTATGTGATAAGCGTTGAGGGAACGGATGAAAAACCTAAGAGGATAAAGGGAGGCTTTTACGTCCTTAATAAGCCTATAACAAAACCTCTGAGGGTTAGAGCTGTATCATCGGATACATTCCCCGAGGATAAACCTCTATCCCTTTACCTGAAGGTTCCCGAAGATATATCCCCACGCATAAAAAAGCTGGCGGAAAATTTATCAAGGGGGACAAAAACAAATCGGGAGAAGATAGAGAAGGTAAGGGAGTTTTTCAAAGATTTTAAGTACTCTCTCAGGATTTATCACGATGGGGACCCCCTTGAATACTTCCTCTTTGTCTCAAGAGAGGGAAACTGCGAGTTCTTCGCTTCCGCTACCGCTCTTCTTCTGAGGCTGATGGGTGTTCCCACAAGAGTTGTGAGCGGATACCACGGGGCTATGAAGAACGAATACGGGAATTACTACATGGTTCTGAGTGCTATGGCTCACGTCTGGGTTGAAGCCTTTGACGGAAAAAGGTGGGTAAGGGTTGACACAACGCCCCCTTACGTTCCCGAAGGTGTGAGAGGAGTTTCAAAGCTTTCCCTTATTTACGATGCCCTTTTAACCTTCTGGTATAAGAATGTTGTAAACTTCACCGCGGAAAAGCAGAGGGAAACCCTAAGATTGGGAATAAAATCTCTCAGGGAAATACCGAGAAAACTCTTAGAAAACCTCCATTACATACTTTTCCCCCTACTCTTAGCCATCGGCTTATTTGTATACTTAAGGGAGATAAGAAAGACTCCAGAAAACCTTTACAGGAAGCTTTTGAGGAAGCTGAAAAAATACGGCATAAATGAGCGTTCTCCCGAAAAAATTCTTGAACAACTGAAGGGAACCTATATATACGACAAGGTTGAGTTCGTAGTCAGAGCCTACCAGAGGTGGAAATACTCTCCCGTTAAGGATAAAGAAGAACTCAGGGAAGCTTATAGAGTCCTTAAGGAAATCTAATATCCTTATATTAGATAATAAGAATTTTTTTGGTAAATTATTAGTAGGATGCTGAGGGAAGATATTCTAAGCGATGAAAAGCTTGAAGAATACGCTGAGTTTTTTAAGGCCCTTTCCCACCCCGTAAGGTTAAAGATAATAAGCATCCTCATGGAAGGAAAGCAGTGCGTTAAGAACCTCGGGGAGATTTTAAACCTCTCCCAGCCCAGCGTTTCCCAGCATCTCTCAATTCTCAGGGCCCGCGGGATAGTAGGTTGGAGAAGGGAAGGCTCAATAATATGTTACTATATTAAGGACGAACGCGTTAAGAAGCTTTACAACTTACTCATTAAGGAGGAGGAAAATGGCAGGTAGAGTGATTGAGCTTAACGAACAAAACTGGGACCAAGAGGTTCTCCAGTCCGATAAACCCGTTCTCGTTGACTTTTGGGCACCCTGGTGCGGGCCCTGTAGGATAATAGCTCCCATAATTGAGGAGCTTGCGGAAGAGTTCGGAGACCAGATTAAGGTGGGGAAACTAAACACCGACGAGAACCCCAATATAGCGATGAGATACGGAATAAGGGCAATTCCCACGATAATCCTCTTCAAGAACGGGGAGGTGGTAGACACGAGAATAGGAGTCCAACCCAAAGAAGCGTTAAAACAGATGATTCTTGAGCATGTATAAAGTTTATGGACGCTCAAGCGGGATTTGACACCTTTATTGAAGCCACCCGTTACCTCTTTCGGGGGCCTTCCCCCCAAGAAATCCTTTTATTTATCATCGTCTTTTCCGCATTCCTCGGAATAGTTTCGGTTCCCGTAATCTATCTGAGAATAAAGGAAAGACAGAGGCTAAAGGAGGTTTTTTTTTCAAGGGCGAAAGATTACGACCTCACGGAAGAAGAAACTGAGCTTCTCTGGAAATACGTAAGGCAGTTTCCCGTAAATCCCACTTTGGTTTTTGAAAATAAGGCGTTATTTGAGAAGATTGTTGACAGGATAGTAAGAAACGGAAATCCCGAGGAGATAAAGCTCATATCTACCATAAGGATGAAACTGAGGTTCAGCTCAATACCCTGGTTCATTCCCCTCTCAACCACAAGGGATATAGAGGTTTACCAAACCGGAAGGCTGGTGGTTGGAAACCAGGAGGTTGACGCGTACGTTTACGACAAGGACGAGGAGTTTTTATACATAGCCTTGCTCCAACCCATTAGCGTTAAGGTGGGAGACAGGATAAAGTTTTACTTTCTAAGGGAAAACGACGCGAGATACTCCTTTGAGGCAAACGTTGAAAAGATTTTTATGGAGATGGGAAGAATGATTTTAGCGGTGAGGCACACGGATAAGCTTAACAGAATACAGTTCAGGGAGACCGTAAGGTGGAAGGTAAAAATTCCCGTGAAGTTTACGATTCTCAAAAAGGAGGGCGAGGAAACCTACGAAGGAATAATTGAGGACATAAGCGTTAGGGGAGCAAGGGTTTGCTACGAGGGTACTATAGATGTAAAGGAGGGGGAGAATGTCCTTCTTGACTTTACCCTTAAGGGCTATAGATTTATGAATTTGCTCGGAAGGATAGTTCACAAAAGCGTTTATGAGAAGAAGGTTTGTATGGGCATAAAATTTGAAGAGGTTTCAAGAAAGGAGGAACAGATTATAGAGAGCTTTATCCTTGAGGAACAGAGAAAACTGCTTAGGGCCTATAAGATGGGAGAGATTGAGTGATGGGAAACAGGGTCGTTATTATCGGAAGACCTAACGTAGGGAAATCAACGCTTTTTAACAGACTCATAGGAAAAAGGTATGCGATAGTTGAGGATTTCCCCGGAATAACGAGGGATATTATTGAGGGAAAGGCTTCATGGGGGGGGAAAGAGTTCATAGTAGTTGATACGGGCGGTCTTGTGCCCGAGACTAAGGACGAGATTATAAGGGAAGTAAGGAAGTTCGTTGAGAAAGAGATACCCAGGGCGGACGTTATACTCTTTGTTGTTGACGGTAAAGAGGGGATAAATCCCCTTGATGAGGAGATAGCAAAGCTTCTCTACCCCTACAAGGATAAGGTGATACTCGTTGTGAACAAGGTGGACAACAAAAGGATTGAGAAAAACGTTCCAGAGTTTTACTCCCTGGGCTTTGAAAAGGTTTTTCCCATATCCGCCCAGCACGGGAGGGGAACGGGCGAGCTACTGGATGAGGTTATCAAATACCTAAAAGATGAGAAGGTTGAAACCGTTGAGGAGGGCATAAAGGTTGCGTTCGTCGGAAGGCCTAACGTAGGGAAGTCCTCACTCATCAACGCCATACTCAAGGACGAGAGGGTAATCGTTTCACCTATCGCGGGGACCACACGGGATGCAGTAGAAATTTCCTTCAGGTGGAAGGACAAGAACTTCATACTAATAGACACCGCGGGTGTAAGGAGACCTTCAAAGGTTGAGTACGGAGTTGAGTTTTACTCGGTCGGAAGGAGCATAAAGGCAATAGAGCTTTCTGACGTTTCCTGTCTCGTTATAGACGCATCGGAGGGACCGACGAGGCAGGACAAACGGCTCGGGGGACTCATAGAGAGGAGGTATAAGGGGTGTGTGATAGTTACCAATAAGATGGATATATCCCCCTGGAGCAAGGAAGAGCTTGAGGCAATAATAAGGAAGGAACTATTCTTCCTTGATTTTGCACCTATCGTTTTCACCGTTGCAACGAAGGGAGAAGGTGTTGAAGAACTTCTGAACTGGATAGACATAGTTTACAAGGACTACACAAAACAGCACAAAACTTCTTTCATCAACAGGGCTGTTCACAAAATACTCAGCGAAAAACCCCCTCCGAGGTATAAAGGAAAGGAGGTAAAGGTTTATTACGCCTTCCAGGAGAGCACCAAACCCCCGACGATAGTCCTAATAACCAACTATCCAGACGCCTGGAAGGAGAACTATAAAAGGTTCTTCATAAAGAAGCTGAGGGAGTATCTCAACATAAAATACGCTCCCATAAAGCTGGTAATAAAGGGAAGGGAGGATTAAGCGGTTAATCTTTTAAAGCTTTTTATATACTCAAAGGCGGAAAGGTATGCGAGAATTACGGAAAGGATTAAAAGCTCGTTGCCAAGCTCAACACCGGCGAGTATGAGAATGACGGATACGAACTCAAAAAAAGCTTTCAGCTTCCCCAAAAGGGAAGCCTCCATATAAACTCCCTTTTCTACAGCTAAGCTTCTCAGGAAGGATATACTCAGCTCCCTGAAGGTAAGTAGGATTACCCATATAGCCTTTACCTTTCCCGTTTCAACGAGAGCTATAAGAGGGAGGAGAACGAAAACCTTATCCGCATAGGGGTCAAGCAGTTTCCCTATATTTGAAACCTTTTTGTTTTTCCTCGCGAGATTTCCGTCAAACCAGTCGGTAAGTGCTCCGAGAATGTAAAAAGTAAGAGCTAACTCGTAATTTTCCGAGAGAATTAGGAAAACGACAGGAAATGTAAGAAGTATTCTTGAGAAAGTAAGAAGGTTTTCCATACTCACTTTCCGAGTAGATTTAATATATCCTCAAGGATTATATCCCTGTTTTGTTTATTCAGCTCAATGAGAACCGCCCCGGGAAGCCTCCTTATCTCCCTCACGAGGGGGTGAACGTCCCTTATGGGAATTGTTGCAACAACGTTAACCGTCGGGTCATACATAATCTTTCTCACCAAATCCCTGAACTTCTTTGAGAATAGCTCCATCTTTCCTATCTCGTCTATAACTATAACCTTGCTTTTATCCCTTTTAGCCTCCCTGTAAGCCTTCTCAAGAATGGGAATTGCCAACTCTTCAAAATACTGAACGTTAACTCCGTAAGAGCCCACGAGCTTCTTTGAAGTGAAGAACTTAGAAGAAAAAATCTTTTTCTTACCTTCGGTCGTAATTATCCTGAATCCTGTTCTCCTGTTCGTTTCGGGGTCCCTCACCTCCTCGGTCCAGAACCCTATCGCCCTGTCTCCGAGTCTCTGGATTAGCTTCTTTACCAGCGTCGTTTTTCCTACACCGGGTTCACCGGTAATGAGTATTTTCATAACAAGAAATTTTAAAGGTAGAATGAAAACTTATGAGAAGGTTGATAGCCGCAAACTGGAAGATGAACAAAACACCAAAGGAAACAGAAGAATACCTTAAAAAGTTCTTGAGGTTTGTTGAACATCCCGAAAGCAGGGAGATACTCATATGCCCCCCTTTCACTTCCCTATGCGTCGCCTCAGAAATGCTTAAGGGAACGGGTGTCAAGCTTGGTGCTCAAAACTGCCATTACGAGAAGAAAGGAGCGTTCACCGGAGAGGTTTCCATTCCTATGCTTAAGGAACTCGGGTGTGAATACGTAATAGTGGGTCACTCCGAGAGAAGGCATATATTCGGAGAATCCGACGAATTAATTCATAAGAAGGTCGTTGCGTGCCTTGAGGAGGGTATAAGGCCAATCCTTTGTGTAGGGGAAAAGAAGGAGGAAAGGGAAGCGGGAATGACTTTCAAGGTCGTTGAAACCCAGATAAAGCTCGCCCTTAACGGCATTGAGGAGCACGTTGATAAAATAGATATAGCCTACGAGCCCGTGTGGGCAATAGGGACCGGCATTCCCGCAACTCCCGAGGATGCGGTTGAAGTTCACATTTTCATAAGGAACCTCCTAAAAGAGATGAATCCGAAAAACGAAGGGAAGACCAGGATACTTTACGGGGGAAGCGTGAAGCCAGAAAACGCCAAAGAGTTTATGAAGCACGAGGAGATAAACGGACTGCTTGTGGGAACCGCAAGCCTAGACCCTGAATCCTTTGCGAAGATTGTGTATTCCTTTTAAAGAAAGGATTACAAGGATACCCACGGGAAGAAGGGAGAAGTAGAGGGGCTGGTTTGCCTTCTGGGTTATTAACTTCGGTGAGAGAACGATACCCCATAAAAGGAAAAGTCCTATAACCATTCCTCCACTTACCTTTCTTATATCCCTCCATCTGAAGAAGAGGTAAAAAGCTAAAAGAGAAACAAAGGAAGGAAGGAAGGAAAAGAGAACTCTAAATGTTAGCTCCCCTCCGTAGGTGTCCGCATTGAGACCAACCGCTTTGCTTTTCGCGTAAAGTATGAACAAATCCTTCAAGGTTAGGAAATCTATCTTCGTTGAAAATAGCTCAACCTCTTTTAGATGTATCCCTATCCTCACCCTTTCAAAACTCAGGATTTTCCTTTCCCCTTTTATTAGGTTGTAAACTTCACCCGAGTATACGATTATCTCATCCCCCTTCCAAAGTCCCGTAAAAACTTTTATCTCTTCAACGGGTGTCAAGCTTCTCCTTTCCACCTTTATAGCAACTGAATCTATGAGAACTCCGTCGGATAGATTAAGGCTACCTATGTAGTAGTAAGTTCTGTATTCTCCCTCTTTTAAGAACCAGAAATCCTTTATAACACCCGCGATTCTCTGCTTCTTCTTGTAATGCTTCTCTATATACCATAGATTTCCGAGAAGCTTGGGGAAGAGGTACTGATTTCCCAACAAAAAAATGGAAGATAAGAAAAGAAAAAAGAGAAGAACCGAAAGGGAAAACCTGAGAGGTGAAATACCGAAGCTCTGAACGGTAAGGTCTATCTTTTTCTCAACAATCCTTTTCAAGAATACGACCGAAGATATACCGCTCGTTATAAAGGAAAGGTAATAAAATCCGAGGGGCAGAAGGTTAAAAAAATACTGGAGTGCTACGTTTATACTTTTTTCTTTAAAGCCGAGAATAAACTCAAGGAGTCCGTAAAGGGACACGAGAAGAACGCTGACGAGGTTTACCGAAAGGAAAACGAGAAAAAAGTTCCTAAAAAGGTATAAATCAAATAGCATTAAAGAAGGTTCTTTATATCCTCTGCTATGAGTTCGGGCTTTTGTCTGCTCGTTGAGTATATGAGCTTTATTTTTCCGTCCTTGGTTATCAGGTAAATGAGTGCGGTATGGTCAACGAGGTAGTTCTTCTCATCCTTCTGTTGAACCTTCTTATAGAAGACCTTGTAATGCTTGGCAACCTCCTTTATCTCTTCGGGGGTTCCCGTGAGTCCTAAGAAGCTCTTGTCAAAATACTTCGCATACCTTGAAGCGAGCTCGGGTGTATCCCTTTCGGGGTCAACGCTTATGAAAACAACCTGAACCCTCTTTTTCTCATCTTCGTCAAGCTTTTCCATAGTTTTCTTTAGTGTGTACATAGCAGCTGGGCAGACATCGGGGCAGTGGGTATAACCGAAAAAGACGAGGACTATATCCTTTTCCTTGAGGATATCTTTGAGGCATACCTCTTTAACCTTTCCCTCTTCCTCCGTCTTCAGACAGAAGTTATAGGCGGGCTTATCGTAAAGAACGCCGTTAAATTCCTTCTTATTCTTACAACCTATCAGTAAAAGAATGGTTATGAGAAGTAAGCTTAAAGCCCTCATGGTATTGAGTATATATCCTCGTTCATTAAATCCACACCGCATTTCAGGTTTTCCGCCCACTCTATAAACTTATTTACGAGCTCCTTTCCCTTGAAAATAGCCCCGTGCTGGGGTGCCATAATCTCTATGTCAAGCTTTCTCACCATGTTTGCCCAGAGTTTCAAGACCTTATTTGAAGCCATATACCTTTTGTGGAATCCCTCCATATACTTTATATGTTCCTCAAAGTTCTCAACGAAAAAGTAAGGCTGGTTAAGGGATGCTCCAAGGTCTCCGCTGAAGAGTATCTTTGAGCAGGTGTCGTAAACCTGGAAGTTCCCCGGAGAGTGGAGGAAGTGAGCGGGAAGTATAAGAAGCTCACAACCGTTGAGGTCAAGCCTCGTTCCCTTATCCTCTATCGGTTTTACCCTTTCCTCAAAGTTCTTCTCAAGCCCGAAGTGAGGAAGAAACCTGAGCCAAAGCTTTGATATGTAGGCTTCCGCATTCGTTGTGAGAAGCCACCCGTTCAATGCGGCAACTATATCGGGGTCCTGGTGGGATAGGAATATATACCTGAGCTTATTGGGGGGAAGGTGAGCGGATATATCCCTCTTTAGCTGGGAAAATACCTTATGCCCTCCCGGGTCAAGGAGCATTCCCTCACCGTTGTGAATTATGAGATACTGGTTTGCCTGAACCGCACTTGCGGGAGTTAACTCTTCAAAGAGGACAACTTTATGATTTTCGCTTTCAAAAATTACCTGACCGCTCATAAAATTTAAGTTTAAACCTTCCGTTTAAAATAATCTCCTATGCGTGTAGTAAGCGGTATGAGACCTACCGGAAAGCTCCACCTAGGCCACTACTTCGGAGTTATAAGAAACTGGGTAAAGCTACAGGAAGAACACGAGTGCTACTTCTTCATAGCGGACTGGCACGCACTCACAACCGCATACAAAAATACCAAGGAACTCAGGAAGAATATAAGGGAGGTTATGATAGATTGGCTCGCCCTCGGGCTAGACCCCAACAAGAGCGTTCTCTTTATCCAGTCCCTCGTAAAGGAACACGCGGAGCTCTGCCTCCTTTTCGGTATGCTAACGCCAAAGAGCTGGCTTGAGCTGAACCCAACCTACAAGGACCTAAAGTATAACCTCCTCAGGCTTTCTGACCTTGAGAAGAATTTCAAGGAAAAGCTTGAAAGCAATATTGAGGAGTTCATAAAGCTCGTTCCCTTTGAAATAAGCAATCCCGAAAAGTTCAGGGAACACCTTCTTGAGAACCTCACCCAGACGATGATTGAAGCCCTCTTTGAAGGGGAGATTGAACCCGAAATCCTGAAGAAGCTTAATGTATCAAAGAGGGATTTTTACGAGACGGACACTTTTGGCTTTCTCGGATACCCCGTTCTCCAGACCGCGGACATACTCGTTTATAAGGGCGAGGCGGTTCCCGTGGGGGAGGACCAGCTTCCCCACATAGAGTTATCCAGGGAGATAGCGAGACGCTTTAACAGGCTATACGGAAAGGTTTTCCCCGAACCCAAGGCACTCCTTACCGAAACCCCAAAGATACCTGGAACGGACGGAAGGAAGATGTCAAAATCCTACGGAAACGCTGTCTTCTTTGCGGATACAAAAGAGGAGGTTGAGAAGAAGGTAATGAAGATGTTCACAGACCCCCAGAAGATAAGGAAGAACGACCCCGGAAGACCCGAGATATGTCCGGTCTTTTCCTGGCACAAACTCTTCACTCAGGACAGGGAGCTCGTTGAGAGGATAGAAAGGGACTGCAGGACGGGAAAGCTGGGTTGCGTTGAGTGCAAGAGAATACTACTGAAGCACCTTGAGGAGTTCCTTGAGCCCATAAGGGAACGGAGAAAGGAGCTTGAAAAGAGGATAGAGGAGATAGAGGAGGTATTTTACGAAAACTCAAAGAAGGCGAGAGGGGAAGCCCAAAAAACTATGGAAGAAGTAAGAAAGGCAATGAATCTTCCCTGAGATGGAGTTCTTTTTCCTTCTTCCCTTAATCTTTCTTCCCTATATAATCTTTTTCCTCTATCCGATTGCCTTTGTTAAAAATCCCGTGAGGAGGGAAAATCTAATAAATCCCCCGAAGCTCTTTCTTTACTCCTACGTTTTTCACATACACACCCAGTTTTCTTACGATAGCCTCGGAAAGCCTGAAGATGTAAAGAGAGCCCTTCTTGAGAACGACCTTGATTTCGCGGTTATTACGGACCACGAGGTTGACCACTTTAAGCACTTTCAGGACGAGAAGATAATCGTAGGAGTTGAGAAAAAACTCAACGACGAAAGGGGAAAACTCTTGGGAGACCTCATAGAACTCGGGGAGTTAAAGATAATATCCCACCACTTCAGGAAGTACAGGTGGAAGCTTGAGAGAAAAAAGGAGTACTTATTTGAGCTTATAAACTTAAAAGACGCTCTCGTTGAAAACAGAAGGGGATTAATTTTTTACCTCCTTCTTGCACCCTTTATATATCCATTTATGAAAAATTCTTATCTTAGAAACTTCGTTAAGGTTATTGACGCTGAAAAGTATATAAGAAAATACCTGAAAGAAGGCTGGGAAAACAAAGTAATAGGCGGGCTTGACCACCATGTCAAGATTTACGTGAGGGAAGTAGGGATAAGGTTTTTATTTCCCTCTTACAGTTTCTCCTTCAGGCTTCTCAGGAACTTTCTTCTTAGCTCCAAACCTATAAAGAATAAAGAGGAGTTCATAAAAGCCCTGAGAAATGAAATAAACTTAATCTCCTTTTCGGAAAAGCCCTCTCTCGTATGGAACGATGGGAAAAAACTCTTCGTTTACGCCCCCTATCCTAACGTTCTCGTTAAGGTCTTCTCAAAGAATGGGATTAAAACTTTTGAAAGCTCCTCCTTAGAGCTTGAGCTTCCCCAAGGGAGTTATATCGTATGCGGATACAGGTATGCCTTCAGATTTTGGAAGTTTTACTTTGGCTTAAAACCCCTCTTCGTTTCTGACCTTATAAACGTAAACTAATAATGTATGAAAACAAAGCTTTCCGAAATATTTAAAGAAGGGGAGAAATACGATATATCAACGAAGTTCAAAGAGCTTCCCGTAAAGACTAAGTTAAGGCTCTCTTGGATAGATGACTCCTCAAAACTTCTCGGATTTTCATGGGGAAAGTGCATTTTCAAAGGAGCCTTTCAACCTAAAACGGAGGTTTATATAAACGTAAACGATAAGTATGCCTACGGAAAGGTCGTGAGTAACGCAAACGAGCTCGTCATTGAGTTTGAAGAGTTCAGGGAAAAACCCGCATTTATAGACAGAAAGGCGGTAAGGGTTGAACCCGACCCCTCAAATCCAGTAATCGTTGAGCTAAGCGTAAACAGCTATAACTTAAAAGTTCCCGCAAAAGACATAAGCGAGACGGGAGTAGGAGTAATCCTTGAGAAAAACACACCCAAAGCCGACGAGGTTATAGAGCTTCTCCAGAATAACCCCTCCGCATGGTTTAACCTGTATGTTCACCTCCCGAAGCACGGAACCGCACACGCAAAGGGAAGGGTTAGAAACCTGAACGTTTCCGAGGAAGGCGTTTACATAAGGATAGGCTTTGAAGCGGAATACTCACCGAAAGACAAGGATAAGGTGAGAAAATACGTTTTTGAGAGACAACAGGAGATAATAAAATCCCTTAAGATGCTATGAGAACATACCTGAAGATAGCCTTAAGATACCTTCTCAGTTCAAGGGGAGCGTCCCTAATAATCTCCCTCATAGCCTTTTTCGGGATATTCCTGAGCGTATCCGCAATACTTCTAACGATAGGTGTGTTTACGGGCTTTCAGGACGAGCTGAAGAACAAAATCCTTTCAAAAACTCCCCACATAGTGATAACCCTTTACACCGATGAAGAGGAGAAAGAGATTAGAGAAACGCTCTCAAAGATAAAAGAAGTTAAAAACTTTTTAAGCTTCAAGCTTTACAACGCCTTTCTCTCAAGCGGGAGAGTTGTGCAGAGTGTAAGCGTAAAGGCTATAGACTTTTCCGATAAAAACTTCAGAAGCTTTATAGAAAAAAGCCTTGTTGAAGGAGAACTCAAAGGGCTCGTAATAGGAAAGGGCATAGCGGAAATACTGGGTGTTAGCGTTGGGGAGAAGGTGAGCCTCGTTTCCCCTTTCGGGATAAGGACTCCCACGGGAGTTATCCCTAAGGTAAAGAGCTACAGGATAGGTGGAATATTCTACACGGGCTCATACGACAAGGACTTTGCCTTCGTCTTTATGGACCTAAAGGAAGCTATGGATTTCTTCAAGAGGGATGTCGGCATTAACCTCACCGAGGTTTACCTAAAGGAGCCCTATAACGCAAACAGAGTTAAGGAAAGAATTCTGAAAGAGCTCGGAAATACCGTTATCGTTCGCTCGTGGATAGACCTGAACAAGCCTCTCTTTAACGCCCTTGAGCTTGAAAAACTCGGACTCTTCTTCATCCTCCTCCTTATGGTTCTCGTTGCCTCTTTTAACATAACGAGCCTTCTCTTCGTTAAAGTAAAGGAGAGATTAAGGGATATAGCGGTTTTCAAGACCTTCGGTATGAAGAAAAAGGGGATAGTTTTCATATTCCTATCGGTAGGTATGAGCCTCGGGATACTGGGAGCCCTTCTCGGGATAATAAACGCTTACGTCCTTGCCTACTTCATAAACGAGTATAAGCTCATAAGGGTTTCCGAGGAGGTCTATATGATGAGCTACATACCCGTTCACATAAAGCTAAAGGACGTGATAGCGACATTTACGGGGACTGTTGTACTTTCCTTCCTCTCCTCACTCCTTCCTTCCCTAAGGGCTTCCTCAGAAAGGGTTATTGAGGTTTTGAGAAAGGAGTGAGTTTTGTTATAATGTTGTGCGGAGGGCAAGAATGGACATAGGTGTAATGCCGAACGCAACCCTACTCGTTCAACTCGTCATATTCGTTATATTCATGCTCATACTTAACAACATCTACGTTAAGCCTTATATGGACATCATTGAGTCAAGGGAGAACCTAATAAGGAAGAACCTCTCGGAAGCGGAAAAGCTGAGGAATGAGGCAAAGTCCTACCTGGGAGAGGCCACACGCATACTGGAAGAGGCCAAGAAGGAAGCGGACGCCATAATTGAGAACTCTCGTAAGGAAGCAGAGCAGGAAGCCCGTTCAATAATTGAGAAGGCGGAAAGGGAAACGGAAGAGGAAATCAAGAAGGCTGTTGAGGAGATAAGGAAGAGCCTTGAGGAAGAAAAGAAGAAGCTTGAGAAGTCCGTTGTTGATATAGCCAAGACGATAGTTAAGAAAATTCTCAGAGAGGCGGCGTGATGGGTAGGTTGTTCTTTTTAACTGCTTTAATTACGGCTTACTCCTTTGGGGCTGAAGGGCACGGCGATATGCACTCCCCCGGTGCCCTCATCTGGAAGGGGCTCAACATTCTTGCATTCCTCGGAATCGTTTACTACTTTGGAAGGAAACCCATAAGCGAAGCCTTTGAGAAGTTTTACAACTCCATAATCAGCAGTCTTGTAAATGCGGAAAGGGAGCTCATAAGTGCGAAGGAGGAACTTATAAAGGCGAAAGAAGAGCTTGAGAAGGCGAAGAAGAAGGCGGAAGAGTATAAAACCCTTGCCCAGGAAACCGCTCAAACCGAGAGGAACAGGATAATAGAACACGCAAAGGAGGTTTCCGAAAGGATTAAGGAAAAGGCAAAGGAAACGATAGAGATAGAACTGAACAGGGCCAAGAAGGAACTCGCCCTTTACGGCATTCAGAAGGCTGAAGAGGTGGCAAGGGAGATGCTCTCAAAAGAGTTCAAGAAGGCGGAAGTTCAGAAGAAGTATATAGAAGCACAGCTCAAACTCCTGGAGGAGAAGAATGCTTAAGAGAAAGGAGCTTGCGAGAAAGGCTGTAAGACTGATAGTTAAAAAGATTCCAAAGGAAAAGGAAACAATACTTAACGTTGACGCTTTCCTCGGAGCTCTTGCGAATGCTTACAAGAAAGACAGAACCCTCAGAAACTTCTTCCTCTCTCCCCAGATAGATAAGGAAAAGAAGATGAAGGCCCTTGAGGAGCTCTCAAAGAAGTTCAACGCTCCCAAGGAAGTCCTTGAGGTTCTTGAGTATCTCGTTGATATAAACGCAATGGCCTTAATTCCCGAAATGAAAAGGCTTTACGAGATTGAACTTGAAAAGTTAATGAGAATGCTCAAAGGGGAGCTCATACTTCCGAGAAAGCTTGATAAGAAAACCCTTGAGAAGATTAGGAAGACAATAAACAAGCTCCTGAACAGGGAGATAGAGATAGAGATAAAGGAGGACCCCGCGATAATAGGGGGATTTGTTTTTAAGACGCAGGCTTACGTTCTTGACACTTCGGTAAAGACCCAGCTTGAAAAGCTCGCGAGAATCGGAGGTGTTTAAATGGCTATTGAGAGAACCCTGATAATAGTAAAGCCCGACGCTATGGAAAAGGGAGCGGTAGGGAAGATACTTGACAGGTTCATACAGGAAGGTTTTAAGATAAGGGCTTTAAAGATGTTCAAGTTCACCCCCGAAAAGGCAGGGGAGTTTTACTACGTTCACAGGGAAAGGCCCTTCTTTCAGGAGCTTGTTGAGTTCATGTCCTCGGGACCTGTGGTCGCCGCAGTTCTTGAGGGTGAAGATGCTATAAAGAGGGTAAGGGAGATAATAGGACCCACGGACAGCGAAGAGGCAAGAAAAGTAGCTCCAAACTCTATAAGGGCTCAGTTCGGAACAGATAAGGGAAAGAACGCGATACATGCATCGGACTCCCCCGAAAGTGCAAAATACGAGATTAGCTTTATATTCTCGGGTCTTGAGATAGTATGAAGTTTTACAACTTCAAAGGGGAAAGGGTTTTCACACCCGGCCCCGTTGAGATTCCAGACAGAATAAGGGAAGTTTTAGGAAGGCAGATTATACACCACAGAACTAAAGAGTTTACAGATGCCTTCCTTGAGACAAGAGAGCTCTTTAAAAAGATTCTGAACAACAGCTCTGATAACTTCGTTTTCTTTGCATCCTCGGGAACAGGCTCTATGGAGGCTTCGGTCCAGAACTTCTTTAGCCCCGGTGATAAGGTGGTTGCGGTAGTAGGGGGAAAGTTCGGGGAGAGGTGGGCGGAGCTCGGAAAGAAGTGGGGTCTTGAGGTAATAGAGCTCCGGGTTGAGTGGGGAAAAAGTGTAGACCCCGAGAGGGTTGAGGAGATAGTAAAAAAAGAGAATATAAAGGGTGTTCTCGTCCAGATGTCCGAAAGCTCAACGGGAGCTTACCACGACGTTAAGGCATTGGGAGAGATAACGAAGGAGAGGGATACCCTTCTCGTGGTTGACGCCATAACAGCCCTCGGTGTTTATAACTTCAACCCCGATGAGTGGGGAATTGACGTAGTTGTGGGAGGCTCCCAGAAGGCCTTTATGCTACCCCCCGGTCTTTCAATGCTTTGGTTTTCCGAAAAAGCGAAAGAAAGACTGAACGATAGGGCTTACTACTTCTCGGTAAAGAGCGAGCTAAAGAAACAGGTTGAAGGGCAGACCGCTTTCACCCCCGCTATAAGTCTAATACTCGGTCTCAGGGAATCCTTAAAAATCCTGAACGAAGTAGGTATGGAGAACGTTGAGAAGAAGTATGAGAGGATGGCAAGGGGAACGAGGGAAGCGTTAAAAGAACTCGGGTGTAAAATCTTTCCCGAAAACCCCGTAATATCCCTCACAGCTGTTCTTCCCCCGCAGGGCATAGATGCGGACAGGCTCAGGAAAGTTATGCTTGAGATGGGCGTTAGGGTTGCGGGCGGACAGGGAAAGCTGAAAGGGAAAATCTTCCGTATATCCCATATGGGAATGGACCTTCTTGATATGGTTCATGTCCTTTCCGCGGTTGAACTTGCCCTCAAGGAGCTCGGCTCAAAGGTAGAACTCGGTAAGGGGGTTGGAACTTACTTAGAGGTTATATCCTCTTAATTCTTTTCGGGCTGGTTTTTCCATCGGAATGGAAGTTCTTTAAAGAAATAAATTTTGATAAACTCCTGAATGAGCTTCTCAAATACAGAGTAATATACATAGGTGAGGTTCACAACAACAGGGAAATTCACGAAATCCAGTTAAAGATAATAAGGGAGTTTTACAAAAGGGAGAAAAAACTGGTAATAGCCATGGAGATGTTCCAGCAACCCTTCCAGGAATACCTGGACGCATACACGGAAGGAGAGATAAGCGAAAGGGAAATGCTTGAAAAGACCGAGTATAAAAAGAGGTGGGGATTTGATGAGGAGCTATACAGGGATATATGGAGATTTGCCAATAAATACGGAATAAAATTAATAGCCCTTAACATACCCTCGGAACTCTTGAAGGAGATAAGAGAGAAGGGGCTTGAGAACGTAAGGAGCGTTTACCTTCCACCAAAAATAGTTTATCCGCCGGAGGAGTATAAAAACTTCCTCCTTGAGAATATGAAAAGACACTCAAAAAAATTTAACGAGAAAAGATTTATAGATATCCAGACAGCGTGGGACAACGGCATGGCTTATAAAATTCTTAAGCTTCTCGTTCTTTATCCGGAGCACAGGATTATCGTTACAGTGGGAAAGGGACACCTGTATAAAGGTTATGGCATCCCATACGTTCTTAAAAAACTCTTTGGAGTTAAACAGGCGGTTATGTATCCCCTTGAGGATGAAAGGTTCTTCCTTTTGCTTAAAATAAACTAAATGCCTTGGATTGTTAGGGTAAAGAGGAAGTTTAATGCGGCACACTATCTTACGGACTACCACGGAAAACCCGAACCTCTTCACGGACACACGTGGACCGTTGAGGTTTTCCTGAAGGCGGATAGCCTTGATAAGGGGGGAATGGGAATAGACTTCGTTGAGATAGACAACTATCTCAAGGAGATTCTCCCCGATTACAAGCTCTTGAACGAGGTCTTTGAGTTCTCTCCCAGTGCGGAAAACGTTGCGAAATGGCTTTACGATAAGGTAAAGGAGAGGTATCCCTCGGTTATTAAGGTTGTTGTATGGGAAACGGAAAACTGCGGAGCGGAGTATTACGAGTGATGAAGATAGGCATAACCCTCGGGGACCCCGCAGGCGTCGGACCCGAGCTTATACTCAAGCTATCAAGACACTTTAAAAAGGATTTCGCTTACGTGATATACGGGGAGGAAAAGACATTAATTGAGGCCCAAAAGCTTACGGGAATAAAGCTCTCATACAAGAAGGTTGAAAGCGTAAAAGAAATAAACGAAAGCGGTGTTTATCTCGTTGACCTAAACCTTTTGAAGTTTCCCGTTCCCGAGCCTTCCGTCGTATCGGGAAGGGTTGCGGTTGCATACCTTGCAAGGGCAACCGCGGACACTGTAAGCGGAAGCATAAGGGGAATTTTAACGATGCCTATAAACAAGTTCTGGGCAAAAAGGGCGGGCTTTGACTTCCCGGGACAGACCGAGTATTTAGCCCGTGCGAGCAACACAAAAGAGTTTGCCATGATGATGTACTCGGAAGAAATAAAGGTCGTTCTTTTGACCACACATATGCCCCTCAAGGATGTTCACAGGTTCGTGAAAAAGGAAAGCATAAAGGAAAAGGTTTACCTCATAAACAGGGAGTATAAAAAACTCTTCAAGAGAGAGCCCTTCGTGAAGGTTCTGGGCCTTAACCCCCACGCGGGAGAAGAAGGGGAGTTCGGAAGGGAAGAGATAGAGGAAATAAAGCCGGCGGTTGAGGAGCTGAAAGAGGAAGGCCTGAGGGTTGAAGGCCCCCTCGTCCCCGATACCGCCTTTATAAACAGGGGAAAGGATGACGTCTTTCTCGCCATGTATCACGACCAGGGACTTATACCTTTTAAGCTTCTTGCTTTCCACAAAGGTGTCAACCTTACGCTCGGGCTTCCCTTTGTGAGAACCTCTCCCGACCACGGAACTGCTTACGATATAGCTTGGAAGAATAACGCGGATGTGGGGGCTTCCCTTGAGGCTTTAAGGGTTATAGAGAAAGTCCTTTCTTATGAAGAAGGTCATAATAACCTCGGTTAAAATAGATATCTTAATACTCAGATTAAACTAATTTGGAGGAGGTAAGAGCTATGCAAGAGCAAGCACAACAGTTTGTTTTTAAGGTTACGGACAAGGCTGTAGAAGAGATTAAGAAGGTTGCTAAGGAGAACAACATTGAGAACCCCATTCTCAGGATTAGGGTTGTTCCCGGAGGGTGTTCTGGATTCCAGTACGCTATGGGATTTGACGACACAATAGAGGAAGGAGACCACGTTTTTGAATACGACGGCGTTAAGGTTGTGATAGACCCCTTCTCAATGCCTTACGTGAACAACGCTGAGCTTGACTACGTCGTTGACTTCATGGGCGGAGGATTCACGATAAGAAACCCCAACGCTACCGGAAGCTGTGGATGCGGAAGCTCATTCTCCTGCGGTTAAGCCGCTTTTCTCCTTTTCTTTACTCTTCTTAGGGCTGTATTCCTTCTATTACGTTTATCTCATCAAGCTCCCTGTCGTAAATTGCTATATACGGGATAAAGTTGTGTAATTTCGCTTTTTCTAAGTATTCATCTATTCTTTCCTTATTTTTTCCTCTGTATCCTGTTCCATCATCTATATACTCAACGCTCAAAACTATTTTACCCTTATCAACAAGCCTCTTGAGGTAGGGTATTCTTTTCTTTTTTATGTATTCTTGTTCTTCCTCGTTCCAGGATGTTAACCCGTTAAAAAATACGTCTTCACTTCCCCAGCCTGAAACCTCATTTTCAAGACTTCCATCGTCATACTTGAGTATTCTCTCCCCGTTCTGAGGTATAACAATAAAATCCTTTCCCGCTTTCCTTCTCGCATAATTTATTATTTCCAAAATGAACCTTATCATTCTCCTTGCGGTTTCTTCCTCGGTAATGTTTTTATCTTTGGAAGCCCAATACTCAAACTCGTCAACCTTATCAAGGTAAATTCCTGAAAAACCCTGCTGTATTACCTTATCAACGTATCTATAGATAATATTTTTCCACTCATCATACCAGTATTTAACCGCATAATTTCCTTCCCACTCGGGATTTTCCTCGCTGAGCCATTCTGGGGGATTGTTTTCCCATTCTTCCTTCCAGTAAAACCTGTAATCTTCAGCTTCTCCTATGCTTATGTAAGCCAGGGGTATTATTCCATTTTTCTTTATAAGGTTAAGCTCTTCTTTCGTTAACTCCCCTTCAGGAGTTCCGTCCCTTGAGTAATCAATAACCGCTATCTTAAATCCGGAGTTTGCAACTTCATAGGGATTTATATTCTGAAGTTGATAAAGCCACTTAATTTTTTCTTTATTTTCCCCGTTATTTCCACTCCCTCCACCGCACGAGATTAAAAACAGAATGAAGAAAATAATTACCCTCATAATTTCATTTTAAATACAATCTCTTTAAATCTTTCCCCTCTTTCTTCATAGTTTCTGAACATATCAAAGGAAGAGCAGGCGGGCGAAAATAGTATAGTATCCCCTTTCTTTGAGAGTTTGAAAGCTTTGCTTACCGCTTCCTCAAGATTGTCCGCGGTTATAACTTCTGTAAAATCTTTCCAGGCTTCTTTTATCTTAAATCTCGCTTCCCCTATCGCTATAACGAACTTCGTTTTTTTTCCAACAACCTCCGAGACTTCGTAGAAATCCGTTCCCTTGTCTTTCCCTCCCGCTATGAGAATGACCGATTTATCAGGAAAGGTTAAGAGCGCTGCCTTTAGTGAGTGGGGAGTGGTTGATTTTGAATCGTTGTAAATATCAACGCCTTTTAATCTTCCCACATACTCAAGCCTGTGGGGAAGTCCTTGAAAGCTGTATAAAACATCTTCAAACTCTTCGGGCTTTAGGCCCATATTCAGGGCTATAAGCGAGGCGGTTGCTGTGTTATATATGTTGTGAGTTCCCCTTATCTTTAAAAAGGTGGGATTAAAGAGCTTTAACTCTCCGAAATAAACACCATCCTTTTCAAGTTTAAGGGAAGAGTAGTAAATTTTTTTCGCCCGTGAAGAGGTTTCCCTTATTTCCCTTATAAAATCGTTCAGGATTAATATGTCTTCTTCCTTCTGGTTTTTAAAAATGTTGTATTTGCTGAGGAGGTAGTCCCTCTCATCGGGATGCCAGTCAAGGTGGTCAACTGAGAAGCTTATAAAGGCTCCCACGTTTGGCCTGAAGGTTTTTAAGGTTTTCCCTTGAAAGGAGGAGACCTCAAGAACCGCAATCCCCTCTTCGCTTTCAAGTATTATCTCCGAGAATGGCTTTCCTATGTTTCCCCCCTCGTAAACCTTATCAAATTTTTTCTTAAGTATTAGGTAGGTTAACCTCGTCGTAGTTGATTTCCCGTCGGTTCCCGTTATTGCTATCACCTTTCCCTTAAAAAACCTGTATGCGAGCTCAAGCTCCCCTATAACCTCCTTTTCTCTCTTTATAGCTTCCCTCCAGAGGGGGTGTCTTGGGGGAATGCCCGGGGAGAGAACAATAGTATCAACCTCGTTTAAAACTTCCCTCCAGAGGTTAGGGTTTTCTTTGTCGTCTCCCGCGTAAACCTTATAACCTTTCTTTTTTAAAAGTTTTACACAGGCCTTTCCGCTCCTTCCCAGTCCCCATACGAGGTAGCTCATTTCACGCTTTCCTTTATCTGGGAAACCTCTGCAAGGGCTTCGTAGGGGTTTTCCTTTTCAGTTTCCCAGACAAATACCTTATTCCTGTGGAGAATCCATTTCGCTTTATTGCTTTTCGGGTGATAACCGCTTATCACGAGGTCAACCCCTTTCCTTGTGAGCTCCTTTGCTATGCATTCCTCGCTCATTCCCTTTGTTTCTATTACCTCCGGCTCTCCTTCCTTTTCCTTGAAAAGTATTATCTTCTCCGTTTTCTCAAAGGAAGGTGCAACCTTTCCGTCCGTTGTGAGAACCGCAACTCTCGTTCCCTTTCTCTCACAGCAGGGCTCATAATGTATAAAGACCATATCAACGTTTGGTATTTCTTCCGTTATCTTTCTCTCTATCTCATCCGCTATCATATGGCTCTTATAAAAGTCGTCTGTGTTTATCGTTATCACCGCATCTATGAAGAGCCTTCCCCCCGCACTCCTCACGAGAAGCCTCTTTATCTCGCTCACCTCCGGGAAGGAGAGGATTATCCTTTTAATCTTCTCAACGGTTTCCTTATCCGCGGATATATCAAGTATCTCCCCGACCTGTTCCTTGAGGAGTTCTAAAGCGGTATAAACGATAACAAGGGATATTGCTATCGCTACATACCTTTCAATGTTTACACCGAGGTAGTAGGAAACGAGGCTCGTGAGAACTAAGAGTGAGGCAAAAGCGTCCGTGAGTGTGTGGTAAGAGTCCGCCACGAGTGTGGGGGAGTTAAGTTTCTTTCCCGCTCTTCTCTCAAAGTAGGAGAGTGTTATTGATGCGACCATAGATACGACGGTAACCCCTATACCGAAGGGCAGGTTTTCCTTGTTTATGCTTATCTCCCCCTTCAGTGCCCTGTGAGCTATCTCCCAAGCGGTAAAGAGAAGAAAGAAAGATATGACTATCGCACCTATATTCTCAAGCTTATAGAGTCCGTAGGGAAACCGCTCGTTCTTCACCTCGGAAAACTTTATGGATAGGAAGGCTATGAGTGAGGCGGTAGCGTCTGAGAGGGAGTGTATGGCATCACCTATTAGGGAGAGGGAGCCCGTCAGGAGTCCCCCTATGAGCTTTATGAGGGACTGAAATATGTTAAGCCCCAGCGATACGAGAGCCCAGTGTTCCTTTCTCATATCACCTCAACCCAGACTCCTTTTAAGTATAACGTGTTGGGCATCTGGAGTATCCAGGGATGGTCTAGGTCCTGGAAGGTTTTAGCTATAACCCTCACCTGTCTCCTCACGTCGTAAGAGGCCTGAAGGAGAACGTCAAGGAGATGTTGCTCGGTTATGTGGAAGGAACAGGAAAATATGGCGAGATAACCTCCGCTCTTTGCGAGTTTTAGTCCCCTCACGCATAGCTCCTTATAACCCCTTAACGCGTTTGGGACCGCGGCCTTGTTCTTTGCAAAGGAAGGGGGGTCTATGATTATCACGTCAAACTTCTCCCCCTTCTTGCTCATCTCCCTGAGGAAATCAAAGGCGTTAGCCTTCACCCATTTTATTCCCGTAAGTCCATTAAGTTCCGCGTTCTTCTGGGCCTCTTTCAGCGCGAGCTCGGAGATATCAACACCTATGACCTCGCCTGCTCCCGCCCTTTTCATATTCAGGGCAAACCCTCCCGTGTGACAGAACACGTCAAGGCATCTGTCCCCGGGCTCCACGAGACTCCTTACGAACTTCCTCGCGTTTCTCTGGTCAAGGAAGAAGCCCGTTTTTTGACCTTGGGGTATGTTTATGTAATACTTGAGGTCGTGCTCCCAGATAATTACCTCCTCGGGAACCTCGCCGTATATTGTCCCCTCCTCAACCTCAAGACCTTCAACCCTCTTTGCTATCTCGTTCACCTTTTCGTAAATACCCTTCGGCTTTAAAAGCTCAACGAGGGTTTCTATAATCGTTTCCCTGAACTGGTTCATACCGTAGGTTGTGAATTCAACCGCGAGGTAGTTTCCGTAAACGTCAACGATTAGACCGGGGAGTAGGTCTCCCTCCGAGTGAACGAGTCTGTAGGCGTTGCTGTTTATGTAAAGCCTCTTTCTGTATTCGTAAGCCTCCTTAATTCTCTTTCTGATAAGCTCCTCGCTTATGGGTTCATCCTTGTTGAAGGACAGTATCCTTATTGCTATATTTACCTCTGGGTTTATATACCCGTATCCGAGAAACTTACCGCTAACATCCCTTACAACTACGAGCTCTCCCTTCTTCGGTTTTCTTGAGAAGGAAGCTATTTCCCCCTTGTAAACCCAAGGGAAGAACCCTCTAATCCTGTCCTCTACACCGGGTTTTACTCTTACTTGAAGCATAGGAAATATATTAGTTTAAGCCCTTTCCCTTATCTTTGCTATAAACCTTGCCTTGTCCTTATCCTCTTCAGAATCAAGTATCCCGAGGAGTTTCCACTCCTTTCCGTTTCTCGTAAGGTAAGCCCTTCCCCCCGAAAACTTGAGCTTATACACGCTTCCGTCCGTTGAAAGAGTTTCAAGCTTCACACCGCTCTCAAGTTTTCCGAGCTCCTTCAGGAGAATTCTTTTTCTTTCAAGGTCAAGATTTATAAACTCTCTCACCGCTTCGTCTGTAAGTGAGATATTCGGAAATAGTAAATTGAGAAACTCCCTGTAAATCTCCTCCTTTTTCTTTGCCTCCCTTTCAAGGCTTTCCCTCTCAAGCTCAAGCTTTTCAAGATTTTTCTTCATCTCCTCAAGCTTCTTCTCGTTCTCCTTCAGCTTCTGCCTGAGCTCCTTGTTTTCCTTATCGTAAAGGTCAAGCAAGCTCTGGAGCTCAAGAACCTCTTTAACGAGCTTTTTCCTTTCCTTTCTTAACTCCTTTACCTCTTTGCTTCCCCTCTTCTTTTCCTCTTCCTTCCCGAGCAGTTCAAGGAGCTGGAAAAGTTTCCTGTTTGCATCAAGGAGCTTTATCTCCTTTTCCCTTTGTTTCTCAAGCTCTTTCTCAAGCCCTTCAAGCCTTTCCCTTAAGCTCCTTACCTCTTCTTCCTTCCTCTCTATCTCCTTTAGGCTCTGTTTTAGCCTCTTTGCCTCCTCAAGGTCTTTTTCCTTCTGCTCAAGCTGGAGCTTAAGGAAAGAAATCTCCTTCCTGTAGGCGTCTATCTTTTCCTCAATCTCTTTTCTCTTCTTCTCATTCTCCTCAAGCTCCGCAAGGAGCTTTCTTCTTTCCTCTTCAATCTCCTTCTTTTCCCTTTCGTAGGGACTTTCAAAGAGCGTGACGAGCATGAGGGTGAATATCACGGGAACGGTATTTGAAATAAAGACATTCACATCTCCCTCAAGTATGCTCAGGAGTATTATCTGAAAGAAAAATAAATAACCGAGGACCGTTACGAGCTTTCTCCTCTCCCCGAAAAGCCATCCGACGTAAAGGGTGATGTTAAAGGAAAGGACTATTATTCTGTGAACAGGGTTCTCGGGAAATAGGGGAATTGCGGAAAGGTCATTTGCGGTAAAGGTGTAAAGGATATAGTTGTAGGATACGATAAGAAAGAGGAGTAAAAGGGTGTTCCTCATACCTTGTGGCTTAGCTCTACAAACCTCCTCATAACCTCAAGGGCTCTCCCGCTGTCTATTGACTCTTTTGCCATCTCGTAAGCCTCTCTGATATCTTTCGTCCTTTCCGCAACGAGAATGCCGAAAACCGCATTTATGAGAACCATATCCCTCGGGGCTCCCTTTTCACCTTCCAATACTGAAACTGCAACTTTAACGCTTTCCTCGGGAGAGCTCACCTTAACCTCTTCGGGATTTCTCCTTTTGAGTCCGAGCTCCTCGGGTGAGAAGGTAAAGGTTTTTACTCCATCTTTTGAAACTTCCGCAATGAACGTTTCGGAAGATACGCTTACCTCATCAAGTCCATCTTTTCCGTGAACTACATAGGCCTTTATGCTTCTAAGGGAGCGGAGTGCTTCCGCTATTTTCGGAACGTATTCCTCCGAAAACACACCTACAACCTGCCTCCTTACTCCTGCGGGATTTGTTAAGGGACCTATAAGGTTGAATATTGAGCGAACACCTACCTCCCTTCTTGGGCCTATTACCTCCTTCATGGCGGGGTGGTATAGGGGTGCAAACATAAAGCCGAATCCCACTTCCTCTATTAGTCTTGCTACCTTATCGGGGGGGAGGTCTATCCTGGCACCGAGGGCTTCAAGGAAGTCCGCACTTCCGCTTTTTGATGAAACGGAGCGGTTTCCGTGCTTAGCGACCTTTATCCCGGCACCGGCCAGAACGAAGCCGACAACCGTGGAAACGTTAAAGGTTCTGCTCTTGTCCCCTCCCGTTCCCGCGGTATCAACGACCTCCTCCAGGTTCTTTAGGGGGACCTTCACGACCTTTTCCCTGAAGAGCTTTACCGCTCCCGATATCTCTTCCGGGGTTTCCCCCTTCATCTTCGTTCCCATAACGAGAGCACCAATCTGGGCGGGGGTTGCCCTCTTTTCAACGATTTCCTTCATAAGCTCATACATCTCCCCGGATGAGAGGTTCTCAAACTCCCCTATCTTCCTTAGATACTCCCTTACCTTTTCCATTTTATAAAGAATTTAATTATTCTATTACTAAATGAAGACTGAGGTTAAACTTGGCATCTTTGTAGTCGGTGTTGCGTTAGCGTTTGCTTTCCTAATACTTACCTTCGGTGAGATACCAGTATTTAAGGAAGAGACAAAGGAATACGTTGTTTACTTTACCGACGTTGCGGGACTTTCAAAGGGGGCGGAGGTGAGGGTTGCGGGAGTGAGAGCGGGAAAGGTAAAGGATGTGTATTTGGAAGGGGGAAAGGTAAAGGTAGTATTTGAGGTGAGGAAGGATATAAAGCTTTACAGGGATGCCTCCGCATCAATAGGAACGCTGGGGCTCATGGGGGATAAATACCTTTCTCTAAAGCCGGGAACTCCTGAGGCGGGAGAGCTGAAAGAAGGGGAAAGGATAAGAAAGGTTGAGGTTGTGAGCGATACCGACAGACTTATATCGGAACTTTCAAAAACCGCGGAAGAGTTCAGAAAGGTTGCAAAAAACTTAAACTTAATACTTGCGGAAAACAGGAGAAACCTGAGGGAAACCATTCAGAACTTAAACAGCCTCATAGCTCAGTTAAACGAGCTAACAAGACAGAACAGGGAAAACATAAACGTAGCACTCAAAAACCTTCAGGAGCTTACCTCCCAGCTGAACAAGGCCCTTCCCGTGCTTATAGCAAGCCTTAATAAGCTCTCTGAAGATGCGGACCGCATACTCATGGAAAACAGGGAAGACATAAGAGAGATAGCCTACAACCTTTCCATTACACTGGAGAAGATTAAGGACGATGTTCCCGTTTTGGTGGAAAATCTTAAGGAGTTATCCGTAACGCTGAACTCTCTCGTCAAGACGAATAAGGTGAATATACACAGAACGCTCGTATCTCTGAGAAAGACTTCTGAAAACCTGAGTTCTGCTTCAAGAAGGCTTGATAACATACTCGCAAGCCTCGAGGAAGGAAGGGGAACCCTCGGAAAACTCCTCAAAGATGAAGAGCTTTACCAAAATGTGAGCAAAGGAGTTAAGGCCCTCGGTAAGGCGGGCGAGGTTGTGGAAAGAACGCACCTCTACGTAGGCCTCAGGGGAGAGCTTTACAGGGAAGGGGACTCAAAGGGAGTATTAACGGTTAAGCTCGTTCCCGACGATAAAAAGTATTACCTCCTTGAGGTTGTGGGAGATTCCAGGGGAAGGGTTTACAGGGAGGAGTATGTAGAGGGGGGTGAGGTTATAAAGAAGGAGTTCAAGCCAGAGTTTACAATTCAGTATGCGAGGAACTTCAAGCTTTTTGGAAGAACTCTAACACTCAGGGGAGGTATGAAGGAGAGCACGGGGGGTATAGGATTTGATTACTACATAAAAAGGCGGAATTACCTGTTTGCGGATGTATGGGACTTCGGAAGAAAGGACAGGCCGCAGGATGAGGACCTAAAACCCAACCTTCAGCTCGGTATTCACTGGTATCTTGGAAGGCATTTTTACGTGAGGTTAGGTGGCGATGACATCCTTAACGATAAGCTTAGGGGATTTTTCGGGGGAGCGGGATTTATGTTCGTGGACGACGACCTGAAATACATACTCGGCGGGGCTAACGTTCCCTTTCCTTAACCTGATTTAGAGTTATTATTTTTATATTAGAAATGTTTGATAAGCAAATAGAGAACCTTCTTAGGGTTAATCTCGGACTGAAAGAAGGAGAAAAACTTCTCGTATTTTCCGACGATTACAGGAAAGAACTGGTAGAGCTTACGGAGGATATAGAGCGAGTTGCAAGAAGTATAACCGATAAGGTAAAGAGAGTTATCTTCCCCTCAACGAAAAGGCACGGAGCGGAACCTCCAAAATTTTTATGGGAGGAGACCTTTGGAAAGAGGGCAGTTGAGATACTTGAGGAAGAGGGATTGCTTGAAAAGGTTCTGAATAAGGAACCCTATGATATAAACAGAGTTGTTAAGATTTTGAAGGATTACGGAGAAGGTGTTCCAGACGTTGTTATAGCCCTTTCTCACTTCTCAACCACTCACACAACATACAGGAAGATACTTACCGAACACTTTGGGACGAGATACGCGTCTATGCCACTCTTTGAGCCCGAGATGTTCCTCGGTCCCATGGACGTTGACTGGGACTACGTAAGTAAGTTGAGCAGGGACCTTGCGGAGGTTTTAACCGAGGGTGAATACGTTGAAGTTAAAAGCCCTTACGGGGTAAACCTTGAGTTTTCCATAGAGGGAAGGAAGGGCATTCCCGACACGGGTATTCTAACGGAAAGGGGAGCTTACGGAAATCTCCCAGCCGGAGAAGCCTTTATAGCACCCATTGAAGAAAGCGCCTACGGAAAGCTCGTAATCCTTTACGCACCCACAAGAAGGCTTAAGCATCCCATTACATTAACCTTTAAGGACGGGGCTGTTGAGTCCATAGATGGATTTGAGGATTACAGGTACGAGCTTGAGAAGGTCTTTGACGAGGAGCCCAACGCAAGGTTCATAGCGGAGTTTGGTGTAGGGACTAATCCGAAGGCCAAAAGGCCTGATAACCTCCTTGAGGCTGAGAAGATAATGGGAACTGTTCATGTGGCTATTGGTGATAATCACACCTTCGGAGGTAAGAATAAAGTTCCCTTTCACACAGATTACGTTGTTTTTGAACCTACTGTCGTTGTAGGAGGAAGAGGATGGCGCAAGGAACTTTTAGTGAAGGGAAAGCTCCAGAGGATATAAAGATAGATTTAATAAAGAAGATTCCTCTCTTTGAGGACCTCTCACCAGAAGAGCTTAAAGAAGTAGCTAAGTATATACAGGTAAGGAAGTATGGAAAGAACGAGTACATCTTCTTTGAAGAGGAGGCGGAACCGGGCATATACATACTGGTTGAGGGACTCGTAAAGCTCATAAAGGAAACTACCGACGGAAGGAATATAATCGTAAGGCTCGTCTTTCCGGGAGAGGTCTTCGGGTGGATTGAGTGGGGAAAGAGTGTCCCTAAATTCAAGTACACCGCGATGTCCGTTCTGCCCTCAACCCTTCTCTACATATCAAACAAGGACTTTATTAACCTCGCGATAAAGTATCCAGCAATAGGTATAAAGCTCACCTGCGAGGCTACCCACAACCTCCTACACACCTATGAGGTTCTAAAAAGCATAGCTTCCGGTAAGGTTGAGGAAAGAATTGCGAGATTACTGCTTGAGCTTGCGGAAAAGGCGGGAGAGAAGAAAGACGGAAAGATTATAATAAGGCTCCCCTTAACCCGTCAGGACATAGCGGAGATGACGGGAACGACTGTTGAGACGACGATAAGGGTTATGAGCAAGTGGAAGAAGCAGGGGATAATAAACACCGAAAGGGGATACATAGAAATCCTCAATAAGGATGCCCTTGAGAGTCTTGTGGTTTAGAAGGGGATAACCTCCGGTTTCGGGAAGCCGTTGAACTCGGAAGCGTAAACGGTTGTGTAGGCTCCCGCTGACAGGATGTAAAGGTAGTCCCCAACTTCGGGCTCGGGAAGGTAAACGTTCTTAGCAACTACGTCCATACTATCACAGGAAACGCCCCCTATCACCCACTCCTTTAGCTCTCCCTCCCTCTCAATGTAAAAGGGGTATCTTATCCCGCCGAGGGCCTCCGCAAGTCCGTTAAAGACTCCCGTATCTATGTAAAGCCATTTCTCCCTTCCCCTGTCTGCCTTCCCTATAACCCTCGCTATCATAATTCCCTGGTCTCCCACTATTCCCCTTCCCGGCTCAATCTGAAGCTCGTAGGGCTGAACGGGGAAGTATTTCCTCATAAGACCCTTTACGTAATAGGCTATGTCTTCAACGCTCAGGGATTCGTAGTTATACCTAACGGGTATGCCTCCTCCCATATTGAGCATCTGAAGCTTCAGCCCCTTCTTCCTCGCCATCTCCCATAGACTCGCGGAAAGCTTAACCGCAATAAACCAGTTCCTTAGGTTGTTGCACTGGGAACCCACGTGAAAGGTTATCCCGTAGGGAATAAGGCCTGAGTTGTTTGCATACTCAAGTATCTCAAGGGCAGTGTTTACGTCAACCCCGAACTTCCTTGAGAGGGGCCAATCGCTTCCCTCGTTCGGAACAGCTATCCTCACGTAAACCTTTGAACGGGGAGCTATCCGCTTTATCTTATCAACCTCGGTAAAGCTATCAACCGCAAAGGTTCTCACCCCCACGGAGTAAGCGTAATCTATAAACTCGGGGGGTTTTACTGGGTTGCTTGATATTATTCTCTCAACCTTACCACCAAGCCGAAGAACCTTCTCAAGCTCCCTTATTGAGGCAACTTCAAAGCCCGCACCCACCTGGGCAAGGGCACGAATTACGCTCTCGTCGTCGTTCGCCTTAACCGCGTAATAAACGTTAAACTCAGAGAAGTTATACTTAACCTTTAGATACTTGTTTTTTACTCCCTCTATATCCATTAAGAGAACGGGAGTTTTTTCTGGCCTCAGGAGTTCTTCTATTCTTTCTCTTCTTTTATCTACGAACTCCTCAAAATACTTCTTTGCCTGGAGAAACTGAATCTCGCCGTAGTTTATCGTTCCCGTCATTCTGAAAAATATACTTCTTCTGACCGCTTAAACATTAAGATAAATGTATTATGGACATAAAGGTTTTAAAGGGAAGTATCCTTGAAGTTGACGCGGACGTTATAGTGAATCCCGCAAACAGTAAGGGCATTATGGGGGGTGGTGTTGCGGGTGTTATAAAGAGGGAAGGTGGGGAAGAAATAGAGAAGGAAGCTATGGAGAGGGCTCCCATTCCCGTAGGTTCCGCGGTTCTCACCACCGCTGGAAGGTTGAAGTTCAAGGGGGTTATACACGCTCCAACGATGGAAGAGCCTGCTATGCCTTCCTCAGAGGAAAAGGTAAGGAAAGCGACGAGGGCAGCCCTTGAGCTTGCGGATAAAGAGGGCTTCAAGGTTATAGCATTCCCGGGGATGGGAACGGGGGTCGGCGGAGTTCCGAAGGATGTAGCGGCAAGGGCTATGGTTGAGGAGATTAGAAACTTTAACGCGAAAAATCTTGAGAAGGTTATCCTCGTTGATATTGACGAGGAGATGGTGAGGGCATGGGAAGAGGTCTTGGGCTTGCGCTGATTTTATTCATCCTTCCCCTTTTCTCCTTTTCGGGGGAGATTGTCCTTCACGCAATAGTCAAGGGAAGGGTTGAGAAAGTTTTCGTAAAGGAAGGAAAGAGGGTAAAAAAGGGGGAGGTTCTTTTGAGGATATCCCCGGAGCTTTACGAGGCGAGAATTAAAGAGCTTGAGGCAAAACTAAAGGGGCTTGAGGTTGAAAGGTGGAAAAAGGAGAGGGATTACAAAAGGTATAAGGAGATGTTTGAGAGGGACCTTCTTGCCGAGAGCATACTTGAGGACAAGGAAGCGGAACTAAAGGTTGTTGAGTATAAAATTCAGGAGATAAAAGCACAGATAGAGAGGTTAAAGATTCTGAAGAATTACACGGAAATAAGGAGCCCCGTAAAAGGAAAGGTGAAGAGAATATTTGTGAGGGAAGGGGTTTACGTAAACGGGGAGCTAATCCCCCAAAAAGTAGTTATTTTAGAGCCCTAAAACGTCAAACATAGTGTAAAATCCCGGCTCTCTTCCCTTTATCCACTTCGCCGCCTCTATAGCACCCTTTGCGAAGGTATCCCTTGAGGAAGCCCTGTGGGTGAGCTCAAGCCTCTCACCGAATCCGAGGAAGAAAACGGTATGGTCTCCTACGACGTCCCCACCCCTCAGGGCCATAACCCCTATCTCGTCCTCGCTCCTCGGGGCGTGTCCCTCCCTTCCGTGGACTATTTTCTTCTTCCCGAGGGTTTCGGCAAGTATCTGGGCGAGCTTTACAGCAGTTCCGCTGGGTGCGTCCTTCTTAAACCTGTGGTGTATCTCCATAACCTCCGCATCAACGTTCTTGTCTTTTAATACCTTTGCCGCAATCTCAACGAGCTTGAAAAGGAGGTTCACACCGAGGCTCATGTTTGGTGAAAGGAGAACGGGTGCTTCCTTTGAGAGTTCCTTTATCTCCTTAATCTCCTCTTCCGTAAAACCAGTAGTTCCTATAACTATCGCCTTCTTCTCAAGGGCGGTGAGCTTTGCGTGTCCTACAGCGGCGGTCGGATTTCCCGAAAACTCAATCACAACGTCCCCGTAGGGAAGAAGCTCCTCAAGCCTGCTCGTTAAGGGTTTTCCTTTTAACTCTTCCTTTCCGAGGGCTTCCCCGAGGTCAAGGGAGGGAATGCAGTCCGGGTGCTCAACTCCTCCCACAACCTCAACTTCCTTATCCTGGAGAGATAACTCAATAATCCTCCTTCCCATTCTCCCGAGAGCACCGCAGACTATAACCCTTACCATTAACCCCCTTCCTCCTCTCCGAATATAAGGTTTTCAAGCTCGTTAACAGCTTCGGAAGCCTGCTCGGGAGGAACGACGGAGGGATAAATGGCAACTCTCACACCTTCCTTAAACAGAAAGCGGGCTATGAGGTCCTGGAGCTTCTCAAGCTCCTCGGGGGTGAGGTCCGTTCTTATGCTTTCCTCTACGCTCGGCTTGTCGGTAACGAAGAAACCGACGAGGGCAAAGGGAACAGCAACGTATTTCTTTTCTTCCATAATAACCTCCTGTTTATATGATAGCCTCAGAAGGGTTTTTCGGGAACTTTTTCCCAGTCCTTGAGGAATCTTTCAAGACCTATGTCCGTAAGGGGATGTTTAAAGAGCTGCTCCATTACCTTAAAGGGCATTGTGCATATGTCCGCACCAATTAGTGCCGCTTCAAGAACGTGCATTGGATGTCTTACGCTTGCGACTATTATCTCCGTATCAAACTCGTAGTTTGAGAATATGGTTTTAACCTCCTCAATGAGCTTCATTCCATCACCACTTATATCGTCTATCCTTCCCACGAAGGGGGATACGTAGGAAGCTCCCGCCTTTGCAGCGAGAAGTGCCTGAGTCGGTGAGAAAACGAGGGTTACGTTTGTTGGTATTCCTTCGCTCTCAAGGGTCTGGACAGCCTTTAGACCTTCGGGTGTGAGGGGTATCTTTACGACAACGTTCTCCCCGAGTTCCGCAAGCATTCTCCCTTCCCTTATCATTCCCTCCGCGTCCAAGGAAACGGTCTCAAGGCTTACGGGTCCCTCAACGAGTTCAAGTATTTCCTTCACGACCTCTTTAAAGGGTCTTCCCGTTTTTGATATGAGAGTGGGATTGGTTGTGACGCCGTCAAGAATGCCCCACTCCATAGCCTTTTTAATCTCCTCAACGTTTGCGGTGTCTAAGAAAAACTTCATTTTTCCTACCTCCTTTAGCTAATTATTATGTAGTCGTAGTCCTCCCTTCTCCTGATTAGGCTCACTTTACCGTTATCAACGAGAACCTCCGCAGCCCTCGGTCTTACGTTGTAGTGGGAAGACATCGCAAAGCCGTAAGCTCCCGCGGAAAAAACAACGAGGTAATCTCCCCTTTCGGACCTCTGAATCTCCCTGTCAAGGGCAAGGAAGTCCCCCGTTTCGCATATGGGTCCTACGATGTCCGCCTTCACGCTTCCCCTATCTTTAAGAACCGCGGGAACGATATGGTGGTAAGCGTTGTAAATCGCAGGTCTTATTAGGTCATTCATTCCCGCGTCAACTATTATGAAGTGCTTGTTCCCCTTATCCTTCGTAAACTGAACCTGGGTTATGAGAAATCCCCCGTTCCCCGTTATGGACCTTCCGGGCTCAAGGACGAGTTTTGCCTCAACACTTGAGATGTAGGGTTCTATAAGCTCCCTCAAATCCTTAGGTGTCGGCTCTTTATCCTCTGGCCTGTACTTTATACCAAGTCCCCCACCGATATCCAGATACCTTATGTTAAATCCCCTTTTCGTTAGCTCCTCATAGAGGTTTACAACCTTCTCAACCGCTTCCCTGTAGGGGGATATGTCAAGTATCTGAGAGCCTATGTGGGAGTGTATGCCCACAATTTCTATGTTTTTAAACTTTGAAGCGTATTCGTAAACCTCGGGTGCCTCTCTTATGTCTATGCCGAACTTGCTTTTTTGCATTCCCGTTGCTATGTAGGGGTGGGTTTTGGGATCAACGTCGGGGTTCACTCTTACCGATATCCTCACCTTTTTCCCGAGCCTTTGGCCAATATCGTTTAATACCTCTATCTCCTGTTTGCTCTCAACGTTAAACATGAGTATGTCCGCCTTCACCGCTTCCGTTAACTCCTTTTCCGTCTTCCCTACGCCCGCGTAAACTATCTTATCGGGGGATATTCCCGCCTTCAGGGCTACGTAAAGCTCCCCTCCGGAGACTATGTCCGCTCCCGCTCCGAGCTTTCCGAGAAGCTCCGCTATACGGGGGTTGAAGTTTGCCTTTATGGCGTAGCATATGAGGGCATCGGGAAAGGCTTCCCTGTATGCGTTAAATCGGTCCCTTATGTAGCTTGCGCTGTAAACGTAAAGGGGGGTTCCGAACTCCTTCGCAAGTTCCTTAAAGGAAACTCCTTCTATGTGAAGCTCTCCATCTTTATACTCAAGGTAGGGGTTATACTCCTTTATCAGCTCCATAAAAAAGAGATTTTACAAAATGTTTTTAAGCTTCCGCTCCTTTAAAAACTTCTTCTTAACCTTTTTAAAGAACTCCCTTACAGGAGTGTGTCTGTAATCGGGATAGGTCCAGTACAGGGGTCTGAACTCGTCGTAAACGAAGAGAAGTTCTATCTCCGCATAAACTCCCTCTCTCAGGTAAACACGGGCTCCTCTCCTTTTGCGGGAAGCAAGGATTAACTGGCTCTCGTCAATGTATCCGGGGTCCAGGTTCACGGTCCTTTTCCCGCTCAGGGAAAGTTTCTTCTCTATCTCCATAGCCTTCTTTTTTACCTCGGGGAGTTCTCCCTTGTCCCTTAATCCCTCAACCGAGAGGTAAACCTTTATAAGAGGCCTTCCCATCTCCCTTGAGTAGTATCTCTCAAGGAAGGGAAAACGGAACTCCTCCGAAATGAGGTCAACCTTCCCGAAAAGCTTTTCTATTTCCCGAAGGGCTTTTTCGTAGCTCTCCCTGTAGTTTTCGTTGAAGAGAACCGCAAAAACGTATTTCGCTAGGTCCATAAGAATTTGTATATGGCTTTCCTCACGGGAATGCCGTTCTCAACCTGTTTCTGTATAAGAGATTTTTCCGTGTAAAGCAGGTCGTAGGATATATCAACGTTTCTGTTCACGGGGCCCGGGTGCATGTAGAGCTTAACCTTCTCATACCTCTCGGGTGTGAGCCCGAACCTCTTGAAGTAAGAGCTTTCTGAAGGTATGTAGTTTTCCTTTTGTCTCTCTTTTTGGAGTCTTAGCCATATGACGACGTCCGCCCACTCAATACCTTCGTCAACGGAGCTGAAAACCTTCTCAATTCCGAAAACCTTAATATCCCTCGGAATTAGCGTTGAGGGTCCGCAGACGCTCACCTTTGCCCCGAACATCTTAAAAAGGGGTGCTCCCGAACGGAATACTCTGCTGTGCTTTATATCCCCTACGTACAGAATGTTCAGGCCCTTAATGTCTCCGAAATGTTCCGTTAACGTAAAGAGGTCTATAAGTCCCTGGGATGGGTGTTGATGGGTTCCGTCCCCCGCGTTTATCAACCTTAGGTTTAAGCTGTCTGCTATCTCCGTGTAGGGAAACAGGACGAAGGGAACGCGGAAAACGACGTAGTCAAATCCGAGCCCCTCAAAGGTCTTCAACGTGTCGTAAAAGCTCTCTCCCTTCACCGTTGAGCTTTCTGAGGAGCTAACGAGATAAGTCTCCATTCCCAGTTCCCTTGCGGATTTCTCAAAGGATAAACGGGTTCTCGTTGAGGGTTCCGCAAAGAATAAAACAACCGAAGCACTTATCTTTTCTCCTTTTCCCTCTTTAAAGCCCTTTGCGAGCCTTAATATTTCTTCAATCTCTTCCCTTTTTAGGTCAGAGACGCTTATTAAACTCCTCATCTTTGTGCCATCTCAACGAACTCTTTAAACAGGTAATAAGAGTCGTGGGGTCCCGGTGCGTCTTCGGGGTGATACTGAACCGCAAATATGGGAAGGTGTTTGTGTCTTATCCCCTCAACGGTGTTGTCAAGGAGGTTTATGTGAGTTACTTCAACGTCTTCGGGGAGGCTTTCGGGGTCAACCGCGAAGTTGTGGTTCTGCGCGGTAATCTCTATTTTTCCCGTTCTCAAATCCTTTACGGGGTGGTTTCCTCCGTGGTGTCCGAACTTTAGCTTGTAGGTCTTCCCGCCGAGGGCAAGCCCTATAATCTGGCAACCGAGACATATCCCCATTATTGGTTTTTTCTCCATATACTCCCTCACGAGCCTTATCCCCTCAACAACTCTCTCGGGGTCTCCCGGACCGTTTGAGAGGAATATGGCATCTGGATTTAACTTCTCAATTGTTTCCCTCGTATTGTAAGGGGGAATTACGACAACCTTCGCCCCTTCGGTGTAAAGCCTCCGCAGAATGTTAAACTTTACTCCGAAATCAACAACCGCTATGAGGGGCTTATCGTTATTCCTCTTTAGGAAGCCTTTAAGAAGGTCAAGGTCCCCCTGTTCCCAGTAATATATCTCTTTTGTAGCTACCTCTTCAACGAGGTTTAGCTCCGATATATCGGGAACTCTCTTTGCCCTCTCAACGAGCTTTCTGGGGTCCTTCTCAATCGTTGAGATGACACCTCTCATGCTTCCCTTTTCCCTTATCTTTTTCACGAGTGCCCGCGTGTCTATGCCGTATATCCCTACAACGCCGTTCTCCTTCAGGTATTCGTCCAGGCTTTTTTTAGCCCTCCAGTTTGAGTATCTGAAAAAGGTCTCCTTTACAACGAAGCCGTTTACCTGAACCTTTTTGCTCTCTACGTCCTCGTCGTTCACGCCGTAATTGCCTATCTGGGTATAGGTCATAACAACTATCTGTCCCTTGTAGGAGGGGTCTGTGAGTATTTCCTGGTATCCAGTCATGGATGTGTTGAAGATGAGCTCCCCTTCCGTTTCCCCTTCCGCTCCGAAGGAGTATCCGATGAAGTAGGAGCCGTCCTCCAGGGCAAGAATGGCTGTTTTATCCATATCGTGAATATTTTACAAGGAAGAAAGAGAAAAAGGATTAGGGACCTATCTCAACTCTTCCGTTTTCGTCGTATACGTATAGCTTGCCTTCCTCTTCGTCTTTCGTCTTTTTGTGGGAGCCGTCGCAGAAGGGGAATTTTTTTGAAAGTCCGCACTGGCATATGTAATAAACCTCCTCCCCGACTTCAAGTTTATAAGGCTTCTTTTCGGAAAACTTAACGAGCCTTGCCATGGCTTCACCTCCTTAACCGGTTTCTTCTACGGTAGGGCTTTATTGTCATATTGTCAAGAACTGACTTGAATGATATATACTATCCTTATGGAAACTAAAGAAGGGAGGATTACCTTTCAGGGTAAGGAGTATCACTGCCCTGTTGAGTTCTTCATTGATGTTTTGAGCGGAAAGTGGAAGCTTCTAATCATACGTGAGCTTATGGAAGGAACAAAGAGATTCTCGGAACTCCACAAGGCTATTCCCGGTATAACGCAAAAGATGTTAACGAAGCAGTTGAGGGAACTTGAGAGAGCGGGGATAATTAAGAGGAAGGTTTATCCACAAGTCCCTCCTAAGGTTGAATACAGCCTAACGGATACGGGAAAGGAGTTGAAAAGGGTTTTTGATGCAATCCAGGAGTGGGGTGTTAAATATTTAAAATGTGAATAAAATCACTCTCCTATTTCTATCTTTCCTTCATCTATCATCTTTCTGATGATATTAACGATTTGTTTCTGAGCCTTCTCAACTTCTGACTTCTTGACAGGTCCGAGGGCCTCCATATCCTCAAGGAAGAGCTTCGCAGCCCTCTTTGACATATTTGAGAGGAACTTCTGTTTTATATCCTCGGGAGCTTCTTTAAGGGCTATCATCAGCGTGTTCTTATCCACAACCTTTAGGATTTCTATGATGTCCCTGTCGGATAGCTTCCTTATGTCCTCAAAGGTAAACATTCTTTCCCTTATTTTTTCTTCAAGTATAGGGTCCTCCTGACCTATCGTCTGGAGAATGGCTTCCCTTGTTTCCTTGTCAAGGGTGTTCAGAAGCTCCGCTGCAATGCCCACACCTTCAAGCTTCATGGACTCTTTAACGCCGAGGGAGTGGAGCTCCTCAAGGATTATCTGAGCGAGCTCCTTTACATACTGGAGGTTCACATTCTCAAGGGTCGCTATCCTCTTTACCACCTCCTTTCTTAATTCTTCTGGAAGGTTCTGGAGGATTTCCGCGGACTTTTTCGGGCTAAGCTGTGAGAGGAAGAGGGCAATCGTCTGGGGGTGCTCGTTCCTTATGAGTCCCGCAAGAATTCTGCTGTCCACCTTTTCTATTTCCTTTAAAATCTTCTCAACGTCTCCGAGCTCAAGGATGCCCTTAAACCTTTCGGTTAAGGAAGGTGGGAGGACCTTCTTCAGGGATTCTATGAACTCCTCGGGCTCTTTTATCTTCTTTCCCGTCTTCTTTACTTCCTGGAGGAGTTCTTCCGCTATCTCCTCAAGCTCTTCCTCGGATACCGAGTCCACCTCCTTTGCGAGTTCAAAGAGTCTCTGGAGCTCTTCTTCCGAAAGCTCCTTTATTATGTTCATACTCACCTCTTCGGGTAGGGAAAGGAGAAGAAGGGTAGCCTTATGAGCCTTGGAGAGAGCTCTTTTCTCATCTGCCATTTTAAAATCCTAAAAATCCGAAGTCCTGCTCCTTCCTACTTATTAAACCATACCTTACCATATTATTTTCCAGGATAGTTATTAAGAACTCGGGCGTGCAGTCCTTGGGACAGGAGAAGGTGCAGTTCTTACAATGGGTACAGCTCTGAATGTTCAGGGGAACGAGGTCCTTAAGTTTCTCTTTATTAGCGTTCCGCTTATCAAATACAACGCCGTAGGCCTTTGTAAAGGTTGAGGGAAGCCCGAAGTTTTTATCTTCCTGGATTGCGGGGCATACGTAATTACATATTCCGCAGAGTATGCAGTCCCAGCTTTTTTCTGTATTTTTAAGTTCGTCAGGCTTCAAGGGAATGTTCGTAGGAAGGGGGTCAAACCAGACTTTACCTTTTTTCAACTTTTCGTAAATAAATTCGTGGTCAACGACGAGGTCCTTAATGGGAGTCGCTATATCAACGGGTTCTATCGTTATATCGTCGTAAACTCTCGTGTTGCAGGCAAGTTTGTGTTCCCCGTTTACCTTAACCGCACAGGTTCCGCATATTCCCGCCCTGCACATAGCCCTGTAGGAAAGGGTCGGGTCAATTTCCTCCTTTATCCTCTGGAGTATCTCAAGAACGGTTCTTCCCTCACCGTCAACCTCATACTCACTCCAGACGAAGTTTCCATCCTTGAACCTCTTTACCTTAACCTTCATCTTATGATTAATGATATTCCCTTCCGAGGATTAAATCCCTGAGGGGATGGTTTTTAAACCTCTCAAGTGCTTGCTCCATCCTGTTGAAGGTTATCTCGTTTGAAAATAGGTCTATCCTGACGTTCCTACCGAGCGCGTAGGGTGGCGGTTTTTCGGTAAAAGCAACTACAAGGTAATACTTTGTTTTCTCAACAACCGTTCCCTGAACTTCCTTTCCCGTTGGCTTCCCCTTGCTAACGAGAACGATATCTCCGACGGAAATCTCGGTCTTTGGTAGCCCTTCAGGTCTTGAGTATCTGACGAGGTAAACGCCCCCTATTCCCCTTCCTACGGGCTTTGCCCTCATATTCAGTATTGCCCTTCCCCTCCTTTCCCTTTCCTTACCGCTCAGCCTCTTTATCTCGTTTATATGTAGCTCCCTGTTTGCCTCCCTCTCAAGCTCTATAAGTCTCAGGAAATACTCCCTATACTCCTCGTAAGAAGAAAATCTTGTTTTTTTCATTTAAGGTTATAATATACCAAGAAGGGCTAAAGAGCTCCTTATGGCTTCTTGGCAACGGAATAGGGAGCGTGCATCGGGATATAAAGATGTATTGATGTTTTGATGATACGTTTATTTTTGCTTTGAGTAATGCGGAGAAAATGAGGCTGAATTTTTGAGCCTTTTCCCGCACTCCGAATTTCCGAAAATTATGTGGAGTTTCTTGAGTTCGGAAATTTCATAAGTTATTTACAGAACTTTATAATCTCTACGGAGGAGTGCGGGGTTTCTAATTAACCGTGTGGAGTTGAAAGCCACTCTCACTTCTTGATTTCAGAGCTATTACGTATTAGCTTTACACGGTTTCAAGTCAAAAGCTTAAGTCACATATTGATAAATTTATTTTATAAGCATATTTTTATATCTGAAAAACTTCGGTGGAGGGAAGAAAGATGGAAGAGACAAGGATTCCTTTAATAGGTGAGGAGTTTCCTCAGCTTCAGGTTAAAACAACGCATGGCGTTAAGAAGCTTCCTGACGACTACAAGGGTAAGTGGTTTGTTTTATTCAGCCACCCTGCGGACTTTACCCCGGTATGCACAACTGAGTTCATAGCCTTCCAGAGAAAGAAGGAAGAATTTGATAAGCTCAACTGCGAGCTTATAGGTCTCTCGGTTGACCAGGTGTTCGCCCACATCAAGTGGGTTGAGTGGATTAAGGAAAAAACGGGTGTTGAGATTACCTTCCCGATAATTGCGGATGACATGGGAGAAGTTGCGAAAAGACTGGGAATGATTCATCCCAAGAAAGGAACAAACACCGTAAGAGCTGTCTTCATCGTTGACGACAAGGGAATAATAAGGTTAATCCTTTACTACCCCCAAGAGATAGGAAGAAACATTGACGAGATAGTAAGAGCAGTTAAGGCTCTGCAAACCTCCGACAAATACGGAGTGGCAACGCCGGTAAATTGGCCGGAAAATCCCGACCTCAAGGACAAGGTAATCGTTCCGCCGGCAACAAGCGTTCAAGAAGCTCAAGAGAGACTCAAGAAAGCGGAAGCCGGCGAAATTGAGTGTTATGACTGGTGGTTCTGCTACAAATCTCTGTGAAAGGGGGAGGCTTACCTCCCCATCATTTTTCCTTTCATGTCTCCCATCATTTCCCTTTTCATACCTCTCCAGGTTTCCTTATACCTGTGATAAAGCCAGTAAGCTACCGCTTCCTTTTCTTCTTCGGTAAGGGTTTTCCCTATCGGAGGCATTACCCCAAAGAGCTTAAAGGCCATAGGCATACATACTCCTTTCTCCCTTGAGGGATTGGTTATGTAGTCCTTAACAAACTCTACAAACTCAAGTTCATTGGGGTAAAAGTGTTTAACTCTCGCGGAAACCTCGTTCATCGGAGGGGCACTTATGGGAGGTTTTCCCCCTCTCATTACCGTCATTCTAATCTTCCTTATTTCCTGTGGGGACATATACTCAACATGGCAGGCACTACAGCTCCTCTTGTAAACCTCGTATCCCTTCTTAAAAAGCTCGTCCTTTTCAGCTGCAAAAATTGTTAAAGGAAGAAGAGCGAAAAAGAAAACCTTTCTCATAATGGTTAATTATAACTTACTTACAAATTAGTGGGCATACCTGAAGGAACTGGGGTTTAGTATGTCGGGATAGTGGGTTTCCATATCGTAATCAAATATCTGTTTTCTTATCCTCTTGAGGTCGTTCTTGTTAGGCTTGAAGGGATAGCTCTTTATGTCCGTGACTGAGCAATCCCCAAAGGGTCTGTTACAGGCAACTTCGGTTGTCTTACCCCTGCATCCCGCAGTCATGAAGGGTCTTCCGCTCCAGAATATCTCTTCAAACACCTCCTTAGAAACTCCCCAGTCTATTATCTGTCCCTTTTCGTTAAACTTCATATCTTCATAACGGGCAAGTCCGTTGTCTATAAGGTATCTTGCCATCTGAACCCTTCTGTACTGGGGTGCGGGACAGGGCTTTTCCTTTTCCATGAGTGAACCTTCTTCAGGCCAGAAGGAGAAGAGGTGCGTTCTTCCCCCGAGGTCTCTTACCCTCTGGATTGTTCTCACCATTTCCTCTTCCGTTTCCCCGAGTCCGACTATGAGGTGAGCCCCAACGTATCCGTCCCCCATTATGTCCGCACACCACTCAAGAACCTTCCAGTAGGTTTCCCATCTGTGGGGGCTGTTCATGGGTCTTCCCCTTAGCTTCTCAAAGAGTTCGGGCGTTGCAGCGTCAATGGCAACCGTTAGCGTGTCCGCTCCGAGACGCTTGTAATCCTCAAGGTCCTCGTATGTGTGTCCCGTTGCGTTCAGGAGAACGGATATAAAGAGCTGTTCTCCGAGCTCCCTGTGAACCTTCTCAAGTATATACTTGGTGTCCCTTATAGCCCTCGGGTGGGTTATCTGGGATATACAGAGCCTTTCGGCATGCCCCACCTTCTTCGTTCTCTCTATTATCTCGTCAAGCTTTACAGTAGGCCACTCAACCCTTATGAAATTCTTCTTGGAGTATTCTATGTCGCGGGCTTTCTGGAGTCCGCAGTATGCACAGGTTGCGTGACACCCCGAAGGGTATGTGAGGAGCGTGTTTATACAGCTAAGCTTCGTATCCCTGTAAAACTCACCGGGAATAAGACCGAGGGTCATTGCAGCAGCCCAGCTTATCTGCATATACTCGGGGCTTTCCTTTTGCTCCGTTAATTTCTCAAGAACAAGCTTGTTCATACCTTCCCTCCTTGAGAGTAAAGCTCCATTAATACATTCTAAAACTCTTATCCCTTTATAGGAATAAGCACTTTTTATAACGTATAAAGCCCCGGTTATATAATTATCTCCTCCCCTTAAGTTTATAAGAATAAATTATATTAAATTAAGATGCTTGGATGGATTGCTAAAAAGATTTTCGGAACGAAGAACGAAAGGGAAGTAAAGAGACTCAGGAAGTTCGTGGAAAAAGTGAACGAGCTTGAGAAGGAGCTTGATTCGTTAACGAATAAGGAGATAGTTCTTGAAGCCCAGGAGCTTCACGACAAAATAAGACTTGACGAGGAACTGAAACAAAAAGTTATAGAAGGTGAGATAACAGATGAGGTTATAAAGGGATTTGCCCTTGTAAGGGAAGCGGCAAAGAGAACGCTGGGTCTCAGACACTTTGACGTTCAGTTAATTGGGGGCTTTGTTCTCCACGAGGGGAAGATAGCGGAGATGAAAACGGGGGAAGGGAAAACCCTCGTTGCCACCTCTCCCGCAGCGGTAAACGGAATGACCGATGAGGGGGTTCACGTCGTCACGGTAAACGACTACCTCGCAAGAAGAGACGCCCAGTGGATGGGACCCATATACAAGTTCCTCGGTCTTGATGTTGGCGTAATAAACTCCGACGGAAAGACCTACCTCGTTGAGTGGGCTGACCCCGAAAAGGTGAAGGAAGCCATAGAAAAGGACCTGAGGGTATGGCCCAAGGGCTTCTTTGAGGAGATACTTCCCTCCGAGAAGGTGAATATAGACGCAAAGAAGGCTTACCTCACCGTTCTTAAGGAAGTTGACCACAGGAGAAAGGCCTACGAGGCCCACATAACCTACGGAACCAACAACGAGTTCGGTTTTGACTACCTTAGGGATAACCTCGCATTCTCAAAAGAAGAAATTGTTCAGGTAAAGGGGCATAACTACGCCATAGTTGACGAGGTTGACTCCATACTCATAGACGAAGCGAGAACACCCCTCATAATCTCAGGCCCCTCCCAGATAGATACGGAGATTTACTACGTGGCGGACAAGGTTGTTAGACAGCTTAAAAAGGACGAGGACTTTACCGTTGACGAGAAGAACAGAACCGTTAACCTGACGGAGAAGGGAATAAGGAAAGTTGAGGAGATGCTGAATATAGACAACCTTTACGACCTGAAGCACATAGACCTCCTCCACGCCATACTCCAGTCCATAAGGGCACACCACCTATTTAAGAAAGATGTCCACTACATAGTGAGGGACGGAGAGGTTTTAATAGTTGACGAGTTCACGGGAAGGGTTCTTCCGGGAAGAAGATGGTCCGACGGCCTCCACCAAGCCATAGAGGTAAAGGAAGGGGTTGAGGTAAAGGAGGAAAACCAGACGCTTGCCTCAATAACCTTCCAGAATTACTTCAAGCTATACAGAAAACTTGCGGGAATGACGGGAACCGCGGAAACGGAAGCCCTTGAGTTTAAAGAAATTTACGGGCTTGACGTCGTTGTCATACCTACTCACAAGCCCATGATAAGGAGGGATCTCCCCGACCTCGTTTACAAGACGAAAGAGGAGAAGTGGGAAAGGGTTGTTGAGGAGGTGTTCCTGAACCACGTATTCGGAAGACCCGTTCTTGTGGGAACAGTCTCAATAGAGGACAACGAAAGGCTATCCTCACTCCTCAGGAACAAGAAACTCTTAAAGGAAATAGCAAACAGGAAGAGCTTCCAGAAAAGGCTTGAGGAGACCGCAAAGAGGTTAAACATTCCTTTTGAAGAGGTAGAAAAGAGGGTTAAGGAAATACTCAAGAAGGGTATTCCCCATAACGTTCTTAACGCAAAGCATCACGAGAGGGAAGCGGAAATCATAGCCCAGGCGGGAAGAGTGGGAGCGGTAACAATAGCAACGAACATGGCGGGAAGGGGAACGGATATACTCCTCGGAGGAAACCCCGAATACCTGGCAAAAGAGATGCTAAAAGAAAAGGGACTCAATCCTGAAGAGGCAACCGAGGAGGAGTTCAAGAAAGCCCTTGAAGAGGCCTACAAGATAACCGAAAAGGAAAAGGAAGAAGTGAAGAAGCTTGGAGGGCTCCTCGTAATAGGAACAGAAAGGCACGAATCAAGGAGGATAGACAACCAATTAAGGGGTAGAGCGGGAAGGCAGGGAGACCCAGGAGAGAGCAGGTTCATACTCTCCCTTGAGGACGACCTTCTCAGACTCTTCGGAGGGGATAGGGTTAGCAAACTCATGGACATGATGAAGATAGAAAGGGGAGAACCCATAGAGAGCAGAATGGTATCAAAAGCCCTTGAGAATGCCCAAAAGAGAGTTGAAGCCCAGAACTTCCAGATAAGGAAAAGACTCTACGAGTTTGACAGCGTAATGAACACCCAGAGGGACGTTGTATATACCCTGAGGAGAAGCATTCTTGAAGGGGAAAACCTCAAAGAGAAGATAAAAGAGTTTCTGAGGGAAATACTTGAGAGAAGGGTTCACGAATTTCTCCCCGAAGAGGACCCCGAGCTTTGGGATACGGAACCCTTAAAGAACTTCCTGAAGGAGCTAACGGGAAGGGAGGTTAATATTCCCGAGGTAAGGGATAAGGAAGAGCTGATAAATAAGCTCTACAAGGAACTTCTCAAGATTTACGAGGAGAAGGAAAAGGAGATAGGAAGCCAGGAAGCTATGAGGGAGCTTGAGAGGGTTATCCTCCTTAACATACTTGATAACGCATGGAGGGAACATCTTCACACCCTTGATAAACTAAGGGAAGGTATATACCTCAGGGGATACGCGGGTAAGGACCCGATAATTGAGTATAAAAGGGAGGCTTACGAGCTCTTTGAGGATATGATGGACAGAGTAAAGCTCCAGACCCTCAACACACTCTTTAACGTTCAGATAACTTCTGCTGAAGAAGTTCAGGAGGTTGAGAGGGAAGAGGAAAAGAAACACGAGGAGCTACTCAAAGAGGCGACCTTCAGCGGAGCTCAGCACAAAAGCGATAAGAGACCGAGACCCAAAACTCTAAAGGAGAGACTCCAGGAAGAGAGATTACGTAAAAGGAAGGCAAAAATGAGGAAGAAAGGGGAAGCCTAAGCTAAAATTCTATTTATGGAAAACTTAGAAAACCTCGTAAAGAAGTATATAAAACCCGGTTACGAGTTTGAGCTTTTCTTTGAGAGAAAAAAGAAAACAAAGATAGAGGTCTCAAACGAGGAAGTTGAGAATATATCCTCAGCGGAGGAGGGGGGACTCGGGATAAGGGTTCTTAAGGATAATAGACTCGGCTTTGCATACACCTCTTACATAGGCGAAGATGAAATAAGGGACGCGGTTGAGAAAGCCATGGAGATGTGCGACATACAGGAGCCCGATGAGGGAAATGCTTTTGTAGAAAAACTTGAGGAGGCAAAAGCGGAATCCGTTTACGACGAAGAGGGAATAAAAACTCCCCTTGAGGAGAAGATGGAGATTCCCGTCTTCATGGAGAAGTACGCAAAGGAGCTTGATAAGAGAATAGTCGGTGTCAGGAAATCAACCCTCACAGAGGTTGAGTTTGAGGTATATATGAAAAACTCCTACGGCGTTGAGTACTCCTACAGGGGAACCTCTTATTCCGCAATGATATCAACACTCGCGACCGAAAACGGAGACAGCGCTATAGCATGGGAGTTCAGAGCATCAAGAAGGCTTAAAAGCCTTGATTGGAGGGATATGGTAAAGGATGCGGTTTTCAAGACCGTAAACCTCCTCAAGCCCTCGCCCTTTGAGACGAGAAGCATGCCCGTTGTATTTTTCAGGGACTCCTTTGCGATGCTACTTGATGCCTTCAGCCCAATGTTTTTAGGGGATTACTACGTAAAGGGGAAAACACTTCTGAAAGGAAAAGTCGGAGAAAAGGTTGCGAACGAAAGGATAACGATTATAGACGACGGGACCCTCAAAGAAGGCTTTGCAACCATTCCCTACGATGCGGAGGGCATTCCTACCTTAAGGAAAGAGGTTATAGAAAAAGGAGTTTTTAAAGGATTTCTTCACAGCCTATACACAGCAAAAAAATCGGGGGAAAATCCCACCGGAAACTCTGTTAGGGGAAGCTACAAGGAACTCCCCTCATCGGGAACGACAAACTTTTACCTCCAGCAGGGAGACAAAAGCCTTGAGGAGCTCCTATCCTCCTACGACGAGGTTTTCTTAATCCTTGAGGTTATGGGACTCCACACCGTTGACCCTATATCCGGGGACTTCTCCCTCGGGTGTTCGGGTGTTCTCTTTAAGAAGGGAAAAAAAGAAAAAAGCGTAAGGGGAATTACGGTGGCGGGGAATATACTTGAGCTCTTTAAAAATGTTGAGGGTGTGGGTGAAGACCTAAGGTTTTACGGGAGCGTGGGCTCACCCTCTGTCCTCGTGAGGGAGCTTACGCTGGGAGGAGGCTAATGAAAAAAATTATTCTTCTTTTGATTTGGCTCTTACTCGTTTTCTTCACAATGGCTTCCTTCTACGTATCCTATTCCGCATTTGTTACGGAAAGAAATAAAAAAATCGGGGAAGATATAGCGGCCTTGCTTATATCAATACCCCAGCAAAATATCGTTTACCTCCCCTATCCCGAGCTACTTGCGGTGAAGATAAATAAAGAGGGAAAAATAATAAGAACCGCGAACACGTTAAAACCTCTTGATTTAGCAAAATACGACATATCGGTAAGAAGAGTTGAAGGGGATAGTGTGGAAGTTTACGTTAGAAAGCCTTCCCTTGATGAGTTCATAATTTTCCTTGTTTCAAAGCCCGTTTTTGGAGGCCTCCTTGCTTTTATATTCGTTATTTACGTGAGCTTTTTCTATTTAACCGTTTCTGAGCTCAGGGAGGTTAAGATAATTAAAAAAGTTGAAGAAAGAAAAGACAAACTCAACAGAGAAGAAATACTCAAAAAACTGAAGGCCGTAAAACTCCTTTTCCACACCGAAAAGATTCTTAAGGAGGAAAGCGTTGAAAAGGCAAAGAAAATAGTTGATGAACTCATAAACGAGATAGAAAATAAATAAGGAGGGAATTTAAATGAAAATTCTGATAGTCTCTTTTGATAAGAATCTAGTAGACAGTTTAAAGGCGCAACTTGAGGGATACGAGGTTTATACGGCAAAAAACGCGGAGGAAGCGATAGCCCTCTCCCCTCCGGATATAGACGTTATCGTCTTTGATGCTATATCGGGAGCAATATCTGAAGAGGAGATAAACCACCTTTACGAGAAGAAGTTCCAAAACCAGAAATACGTGATACTTTACGACGAGCTCTTTCCCGTTGACGTTAACAATATAAAACCACCTAAAAAAATTCTTATCTCAAGGGAAGCACCCCCCGAAGAAATAATTAACAAGATGTTTGAAGAAACATCCGAGAAAATTGAAACAGCCGAGAAGGAACAAAAGGAAGAAGCGGTTCCTGTAGAAGAAAAAACGGAATCTGTCCAGAAGATAGAAGAAGGGGAAAAGCCCCTCGTTCTAATAGTAAGTTTTGATAAGAGACTTACGGATAATCTGGAAAAAGTTTTAAAAGATAACTACAGAACGGAAGTTGTAAAAAATATGAAGGCTGTAAAGGAGAAGGGGATTTATGCAGACCTTATAGTGTTTGATGCAATATCGGGTTCCATCGCGGAAAAAAATCTTATGGAACTGGCTGAAATTCCGGGAATAAGGGAAAAGCCGTTTTTAATACTCCTTGATGAACTCTTTCCGATAGACGTTGAGAAGATAAATCTTCCACACAAGTCCGTTTTAAACAGGGATGTCCCCGCAGAACTCGTAAAAGAAGAGGTTGATAAACTCTACAGGGAAACAAGAAAGGAAAGGGAAAAGGAGGAAGCAAAGCCCGAGGAAGAAGAGGGCCTTATAGAAACAACCCATATGTTATCCTTTGAAGAAACCGAAGGAGAAGAAAAAGAGGAGAAAGAGGAAATTAAGGAAGAGGTTCAAGCTCCTCCGCAGGCTTTCCAACCTGAAAAGGAAATTGTGCAGAAGCTCTCAGAAAAGCTTTCCGATGAGAAATTTGTAAAAATCGTCCTCGTTGAGGCTATATCTGAAACCCTCCAGGGCTTGAGAGAGGAAATTAAAGCGGAGGTAAGGGAGTATATAAAGGATGCCCTTGAGTCCGTTCTGAGGGAAGAGGTTGAGAAGGTTCTCCTTGACATAGGTGTTGTTGACATAATAAGGGAGGAGACGAGAAAGATACTTGAGAAGAAGATTTCGGAACTTCTCGAGTGATGCACAGACCCGTTCTTCTAAAGGAAAGCGTTGATATACTTACGGGAAATGAAGGCAAGATTTACCTTGACTGCACATTGGGACTCGGAGGGCATGCAAGGGAGATACTGAAAAGGAAAAAGGATATATACCTCATAGGTATAGACAGGGACGAGGAGGCTATAGAGATAGCGAAGGAAAATCTTAAAGAGTTTTCCGACAGAATATCGTTATATAAAGCGGATTTCCGTTATTTTGACGAAGTTCTGAGGGCTGAAGGAGTTGAAAGGGTTGACGGAATCCTATTTGACCTCGGCGTTTCCATGTATCAACTGAAAAGTGAGAGGGGGTTTTCCTTCCAGATAGACGCACCCCTTGATATGAGAATGGATAAGGAACAGACATTAACCGCTTACAAGGTTGTGAACACATACCCGGAAAGGGAGCTCATAAGAATACTTAAAGAATACGGGGAGGAGAAGTTTGCGGTAAGAATAGCAAAGGCGATAGTAAACAGGAGGGAGAAAAAGCCCATAGAAACGACGGGAGAACTTGTTGAGGTAATCATGTCTACGGTTCCCGAATTCTACAAGCACGGGAGGATACACCCCGCAACGAAAACCTTCCAGGCAATAAGAATAGAGGTAAACAGGGAGCTCGAATCCCTTGAAGAAGCCCTTTACAAGACTCCAGAACACCTGAATCCCCGAGGAAGACTCGTTGTCATAAGCTTTCACTCCCTTGAGGACAGGATAGTGAAGAGATTTATGAAGGAAAAGGAAAAAGAAGGGGTTTTCAGAATACTCACAAAAAAGCCCATCACTCCCTCAGAAGAAGAAATCAGGGAAAATCCCGCCTCAAGGAGTGCAAAGCTAAGGGCAGCGGAGAGAGTCTAAAATTTTTAACAAATCCTCGGGTTTTTTCAATACGAAATCTGGCTTTTCCGAGTTCAGTCTTACGTATCCCCATTCCGCAAGGGCGGTTATCGTCCCCGCTCCTTTCCCAGATAAAATATCAGCCTCCGTATCCCCGACTATTATAGCCTTCTGGGGCTCAATTCCAAGGTGTTCAAGGGTTTTTATTACGGGAAGAGGTGAGGGCTTTTTCTCAGGAAAAGTATCCCCTCCCGCTATAAACTCAAAGTAGTTTATAATGCCGAGTCTCCTCAGAATTTCCCTTGAAAGCTCCTCAAGCTTATTTGAAACAACCGCAAGCTTTACCTTGTCCTCCTTTAGCTTTTCAAGAACTTCCGGAACGCCTTCGTAAACTCTCGTATAAACAACAGGGTTCTCAAGGTAATACTTCCTGAAAAGCTCAACGTATTCCTCCCTGAACTTATCCCCCAGAACTCTCTCAAGAAGCGCCTTAACTCCTCCCCCTATGTAGGGCCTTATATCCTTCGGGTAATACTCCTCAAGTCCTATCTCCTTCAAGGTTTTCTTAAGGGCAAGGGCTATATCTTCCGCGGAGTCTATAAGAGTTCCATCAAGGTCAAATAAAACCGCATTTACGCACATTTCTTCATATAATCCTTAAGCTCCTCTTTCTTGAAAACCTCTTTCTTTACGTAGTTTATAACGCATGAAAGCTCCTTGGGGGGCAGGTATCCCGGTATCTGGAGGATGAGGTTTCCGTCTTTATCGTAAAAGATTAAGTTCGGGAAAGAGGTTGCCCTCAACTCCCTCGCAAGCTCCTTTTCGGGAACTTCCTTTATCTTACCGCCTATATTCGTTTTCACGGGGGTATAGTTCTCATAGGTGAGCATAAAGAGGTCCATTCCCTTCAGGGATTCTTTCAAGATACTTTCCGTTTTGAGGTCCTTCTTTAACTGAGCGCAGTATATACAGCTCTTGCTCTCAACTATGAGAAGGGCATACTTGTTCTTTGGAATAATGGATTTTGCCTCAACCTTCTCCTTTGGCTCTTCTCCCTTACAGGAAAACAGCGTAAAAACCATTAAGAGTAAAATAAAAGCCTTCAGTTTCATAAAGAATAAATATAATCTATACTATGGAAAAAGTTGGAGCTCTGGTCGTTGACCTTGAGGGAAATACCCACGAGATTACCGAGAAGCTGAATGAAGTTCTTGAAGGCATTTACGAAGAGGGGAACGAGATAGTTGACGTTAAAGTAACCTACGCAAAGGAACACGGCATAGACGGCTTTGTCATCGTTTACACGATAATATACAAGGGAAGGGAAGTTCCCGAGGAATGATAATTAAGGTGAAGGTTAAACCGAAGTCAAAAAAGGAAGAGGTTAAAAAGCTATCCGAGGAAGAGTATGAGGTAAAGGTAAAAGAACCTCCAGAGAAGGGGAGGGCAAACGAGAGGGTTCTTGAACTCCTTTCACGATTTATCGGAGTTCCAAAGAGAAGCCTGAAGATAGTGAGGGGTGAGGGCTCAAGACTAAAGTTTATTGAAGTAGATTTATAAATTATGTTCACCCCCGAAAGGGAAAGGGAGCTTATAGAAAAGACGAGGGAGCTTTTAGAGCGAATAAAGAGCCTTAAAGATTTAAGCCTTGAGGAAGCAAAAAGGCTTGCGGAAGAACTGAAAGAAGTTATCAGGTTTCACGACTACAAGTATTACGTTCAGGCAAGTCCCGTAATAAGCGATTACGACTATGACAGATTATTCAGGGCTCTGAAGGAGATAGAGCGGAAGTTTCCCCAGCTTATAACTCCCGACTCCCCCACCCAGAGGGTTGCGAGCGAGATAACGGGAGAGTTCCCAACGGTAAAGCACTACGCACCCATGCTCTCCCTTGATAATGCCTACACCGAGGAGGAGCTCAAAGAGTGGGACAGAAGGGTAAGGGAGCTTACCGGTTTTGAGGTTGTTGAGTATACGGTTGAACCGAAGCTTGACGGTGCGGGCATAGCTCTCGTTTATAAGGACGATATTTTCGTAAGGGGAGCGACGAGGGGAGACGGGGAATACGGAGAAGACATTACCAACAACCTGAAGACGATAAAAACAATACCTTTAAAGGCGGAATTTTCAAGGTTCGGGATAAAGCTGGCGGAGATTAGGGGAGAGGTAGTTATAAATAAGGAGGAGTTTAAAAAGCTCAATCAGGAAAGGATAGAGGAGGGACTTCCCCCCTTTGCAAATCCCAGAAACGCTGCAGCCGGCTCAATAAGGCAGAAGGACCCGAAAGAAGTTGCAAAGAGAAGGCTCGAGGCGGTAGTTTATCAGCTCTCATACGTAGAGCCTCCAGAGAGGGACCCTAAAACCCACTACGAATCTCTTAAAATGCTTGATACACTCGGTTTTAAAACCCTTTTTAAGGATACGAAGCTGTGCAGGGGAATAGATGAGGTAATAGAGTATTGCAAGGAGTGGGAAGAGAAAAGAGATACCTATCCCTACGAGATAGACGGGATGGTCGTTAAGGTAAACGACAGAAGGCTTTACGAGAAACTTGGATACACCTCACACCACCCGAGGTGGGCTATAGCCTACAAGTTCAAACCGAGAAGGGCGGTAACACAGCTCGTTGATGTTGTTTTCCAGGTTGGAAGGACGGGAGCGATTACACCCGTTGGGAAGCTTGAACCCGTTCAGGTTGGAGGCGTTACGGTATCTTCCGTTTCCCTCTTTAACGAAGACTTTATAAGGGAGAAGGATATAAGAATCGGGGACTACGTTCTCGTTGAGAGGGCGGGAGACGTAATACCTTACATAGCGGACGTTTTAAAGGAAAAGAGAAGCGGGGAAGAAAGGGAGATAGTATTTCCCGAAAGGTGTCCCTCCTGCGGTTCTGAGCTCGTGAAGCTTCCCGACGAAGTGGCAAGGAGGTGCATAAACATAGGTTGCCCCGCCCAGTCCGTTTTGAGGGTAAAGCACTGGGCAAGCAGGGAAGCTATGGACATAAGAGGTCTCGGTGATGCGACGGTAAAGCTCCTCTTCAACAGGGGACTCGTGAGGGACGTCGGGGACCTTTACTATCTGAAGCTCCTTGACCTCCTCAGGCTTCCGGGATTCGGTGAAAGGTCCGCCTTAAACCTTCTCAGGGCTATAGAGGAGAGCAAGAACAGACCCATAGATAGAGTTCTTTACGGACTCGGAATAAGGTATGTTGGCTCAACCACCGCAAAGAAGATATCCGAGATAATAAACAGCATCTGGGAGCTTAAAGACATACCCATAGAGAGGATTATGAGACTTGAGGGTGTGGGATACAAGGTTGCGAAAAGTATAAAGGAGTTCTTCTCCGTTCCCGAAAACCTTAAGGTTCTTGAGAAGCTTGAAAAAGCTGGTGTAAACCTTGAGAAGAAAAAAACCGAGAAGATAGCTGACGTTTTAAAGGGGAAGACCTTTGTCTTTACGGGAACCCTTGAGTGCTGTTCAAGGGAGAAGGCTGGGGAGATAGTTGAGTCCTTGGGAGGGAAGTTCTCAAACAGCGTAACCTCAAGAACGGATTACCTCGTTGTGGGGAAAGAGCCGGGAAGGACGAAGCTTGAAAAGGCAAAGAAATACGGGGTAAAGACGATTACCGAGGAAGAGTTTATAAACATGATTAAGGATTATGTTGACATTGAAAAGTTAAAAGAAGAGAAGAAGAAAGAGGTTAAGATGGGAAGGCTATTTTGAGCTTTTTGCCTCAAGCTTGAAGAGCTCCCTCAGTTCCTGTTCTATCTTATCCCTTAACCTTCTCAGCTCCGGAATGCTCAGGCTCTTTGGCTCCTCTATTGCGAGGTTCTCCCTCCTTTTGTGGGAGGGGACGAACTCACACTTTTCCTTTATCTCGTTGTCAAGAATTACAAGAACGTCAAGCTGTTTATAGGGAATCTTCCTGAGGGGTTTGGGATAAAGTCCCCTCGTTAGGTATCCCTTCTCCCTCAATACCTCTATCACCTCCCTGGGTGTGCTCCTCTCGGGTTCAAGACCTGCGGAGTAAATCTCAGCCTTTATACCCGCATCTTGCAGGAGTTTTCTCGCTATTGCTTCCGCCATTAAAGCCCTTACCGCTCCCTTCCTGCTTACGAATCCGATTTTCATAGGATTTTTTATATCATTAATCTTATGCTGGAAAAAGAGCTCCTTGATATACTCGCTTGTCCCAAGTGCAAGGGAGACCTTAGATACGAACAAGAGAAGGATATACTCGTATGTGAAAACTGCCAGGTTTATTACGAGATAAGGGAGGGCATTCCCGTCCTGCTTATTGAGGAGACTAAGCCCTTACCCGATTCAGAAGGTAATCCTTGAGCTCTTCGGGGTCCTCCGTTGAGAAATCCGCGGGAAGCTCTTCCTTAAACACCTTCTTGAAGTGAACAAACAAAACGGGCTTTCCGTATATCTTCCTGTAGCTTTTCACCATCTCCATATCCGCGTTGTTATCCCCGATGTATATACCTTCCTCAGCTCCGAGACTCTCCATACATAAATGTAAAGGATAGGGATGGGGCTTTCTCAGGTTTATATCGCCCACATCGTCGTCGTCAACTACCGCGTCAAAAAACTCCCATAGTTTAAAGCGGTCAAAGAGGTATTTTAGGTCTCTCTTCGGTCTTCCCGTTACTACGCCCAAGGGAAGCCCGAAACTTTTAAGCTCCTTGAAGAACTCCCTTCCGAGTATAAGTTCCTCCTTATCCTTAAACCCGTCGTAAAATCTCTCAAAAATCTCAACGAGCTCGCTATAAGGAGGGGGTTCAAAACCGAGGTATTTTATGAGCTCAACGCTCACGTCCCAGTCGTTGTTTATCCCCCTTGAGAACTTAAACTCCCTTATAAACTCAATATCCAGGTCCCTTCCCGTGAAGTGTTTAACCGTTTCCTTTATAGCGTAATGGTAAGACTTTCTCACATCAACGATTACTCCGTCAACGTCAAATATAACCGCCTTCATACCGCCGTCTTCACCTCGTTCGTTTTTTCAAGGAGGTACTTTATAAAGTTATTTGCAAGAAATGAGACGCTTCCGTTCTTCGGATAAATTATGTGAAACTTCCTCTTTATCTCAAATCCCTTAATCTTGACCTCAACGAGGTTTCCCGCTTTCAGCTCCCCATTCAGAAGCCCCTTAGAGAGGAAGGAACAACCGTATCCCGACTTAACTATCTGGATTATGTTCCTGCTACTCGTTGACTCTATCTTTATGTTAAGCTTGTCAAAAACTATCCCGAGCTCCTCAAGCTTGTCCCTCACGAGCTTTCTCGTTCCCGAGTGAGCCTCCCTCATAACGAGGTCAATCTCGTAAAGCTCCTCGGGTTCTATGACTCCCTTTGAAGCAACGGGATGTTCCGGATATGTGAAGAATATTATCTCGTCCTCAAGAAAGGGAATGTCTATAAACTTTTCGGAAGGCTCCCTCTCTATTATCCCTATATTCAGGACGCCCGAGATGAGGCCTTCCTCAACGTCGTGGGAGTTCCCCGTGAAAACCTTTATCTTTGAGCTCGGAAACTCCTTGTGAAAATCCGCTATAACCTTGGGAACGATGTATTCGCTCGGCGTTGCACTAAGCCCGAGGAAGAGTGTGTCCTTCAAATCCTTCTTTATCCTCGCTATCTCCTCCATTAACCCCTCGTAGCTGTTCAGGAGCATCTTCGCTATCTCGTAAATCCTCTTCCCCTCTTCAGTGAGAACCATTCTCCCGCCTTGTCTCTGGAGGAGCTTTGCCCCGACAGTCCTCTCCAGGGCTTTTATCTGTTGGGTCACCGCCGGCTGAGTTATGTATAAAATCTCCGATGCTTTTGAAAAGCTTCCGAGCTCCGCAACCGTAACGAAAGTCTTGAGCTTGGATATATCAATCATACGTATATAATTTTAACCTGCAAATAAGAAATGGTTATGATTGTTATAAAAAGGTGTTTTAAAAGGGGAAAGGGAGTTACCAGGTGAGAACCCTTCCCGCCTGTCCCAATGAGGGAAGTGCCTGGCTGGGTGTAAGGAGGGGAACGTCAAATCCGAGGTCTTCCTTTTTCATACCGTTGAGCTCAAGGGACTGGAGACAACCTACGAACTGAACGCCGTTGTCAAGGGCAAGCTCCATAAAGTCTTTGATGGTATTTCCTCCCTCCATGGGGCGTATGCTTTCTGCAACACCCTTCTTTAGAAGGAGCGTAGCGGGACCCGTGAAATACATAACTACGTTCATATCCGCGGAAGCGGCGGTTGAAGCCAGAAAGAAAGCGGAAGGAAGTCTCTTAGGATTTTCGGGACCAGTAATCAAGATTATCACGAGGTCCGCAGCTTGCTGTTGTTCACTCATCACACTCACCTCCTTATAAGGATTTTAGTATATCCTTATCAACCAAAGTCTAAACTCTTCTTTATGTTTGAATAAAAATTCTTTATTCCCAAGGATTAAAATAAACCTTATGAAAAACGAAAAGCTTTACAGAGAGGCTATGCAACTTCTCCCCGGAGGTGTTAACAGTCCCGTAAGGGCTTTTAAAGCGGTAGGAGGAGAGCCTATAATCCTGGTTAAGGGAAAAAAGGCAAGGGTATGGGACGCGGACGGGAATGAGTATATAGATTTTCTCGCTTCGTGGGGTGCCCTAATCTTGGGGCATGCATATCCTAAGGTTGTGAAAGCTGTTCAGGAGGAGGCCCAGAAGGGGCTATCCTTCGGGCTTACAAATCCCCACGAGATAACACTCGCAAGGCTCGTGGTTGAGATGGTTCCGTCGGTTGAGAAGGTGAGGTTCGTAAACTCGGGAACGGAAGCAACCATGTCCGCGGTCAGGCTCGCAAGGGGTATAACGGGAAGGAAATACATCGTTAAGTTTGATGGGTGCTATCACGGTCATTACGACAGCCTTCTCGTGAGCGCAGGCTCGGGTGTTGCGACCTTCGGCATACCCGGAACTCCCGGAATACCCGAGGAAATAGCTAAATTAACGATAGTTCTACCTTACAACGACGTTGAAGCCCTCAGGGAAGCCTTTGATAAATACGGAGAGGAGATAGCGGGCGTTATAGTTGAGCCCGTGGCAGGCAATATGGGAGTCGTTCTGCCAAAGAAAGAGTTCCTTGAGGAGCTGAGAAGGCTAACGAGGGAAAAGGGAAGTCTCCTGATATTTGACGAGGTAATTACGGGATTCAGGCTTTCAAAGGGAGGAGCCCAGGAGCTATTCGGTGTTGAGCCGGATATAACGTGTCTCGGTAAAATACTGGGGGGAGGTCTTCCCGTAGGTGCATACGGAGGAAGAAGGGAGCTTATGGATAGAGTTGCTCCGGAGGGAGAGGTTTACCAAGCTGGAACCCTTTCGGGAAATCCCCTCGCAATGGTTTCTGGCTCGGAAACCTTAAAGGAACTCAGGGATAAAGAGCCTTACGAAGAACTCGGCGAAAGAACCGAAAGGCTCGCAAAAGAGGTAAGCAGGATACTTCTTGATAAAGGCATTCCCCACAGGATAAATAAGGCGGGCTCAATGATGACCGTATTCTTTACCGACCAAGACGTTTACGACTTTGAAACCGCAAAACGCTCGGATACCGAGATGTTTGCAAAGTTCTTTAAAGCACTCCTTAAAAACGGAGTTCTTATACCGCCTTCCCAGTTTGAAGCCTGGTTCCTCACAACCGCTCACGAAGATGACGTAATAGACGAAGCCCTTGAGAGAATAGATAAGGCGGTAAAGGGTCTTTAATGCACAGGAAGATATTAAAAGGCCTACTTCTTTTTAACGTAATTCTTTTCTTCTCCCTTTTTTTCATAATTAATAAAACCTTTACACCCGAAACCTTTAAAGCTCTGAGGAGTTTAAACAAGTTTTACCTTTTCCTCAGCTTCTTCTTTCTCTTTCTGGTACATACCTTTGATAACCTGAGGCTCTTCATAATAGCCCGCTCTCTGGGGGTTAAGTACTCCTTTTTATACGGATACGTTATATCACTCATAAACACTTTCGGTGCGACGGTAACGCCGGCACACGTAGGCGGTGAGGGAACGGCGGTTTATATGTTATTGAGAAAAGGGGTAAGTGCCCACAAAGTTGCAACCATAGTCACCTTAAAAACCTTAACGGGTCTTGTGTTTTTCGTAATAGCCTTTCCCTATCTTCTTTTGACGATTCCCATATCAAATACCCTTTTAATGCTCTTCATCTTTACACTTTTCTTAATACTTTCATACGCTCTTTTTAAATTTTTCTTAAAAAGGGAAAATGGGTTCTTTAAAAAATGCAAAATCTTTTTGAGGAATTACCTCGGGCACCTTAGGTATTTTTACAGGAGGAAGAAACTCAGCTTTATACTTGCGAGTTTCTCCGCGGTAATGCTTTACGTGTGTTTTCTTCTCATAGGATACTTTTTACTTCTGGCTTTTAACAAAGATACAGAACCCTTTGAAGTTCTTAAGAAACAAATAGGGCTTCTTTACGCCATTTTTGTGAGCCCTACACCCGGTGGTAGCGGTGTTGGGGAAATCGGAGGTATGGTTGTTTTCTCAGGTTTTCTAAATAAACATGAGTTGGGTATATTCGTAATTCTGTGGAGATTTGTAAGCCAGTATATAAGTGCATTTATAGGAGGTATCATATTTTTCCTATGCATAATAGCGGATATAAAGAGGTATTCATAGGCATTGTTGCCGGTATTCTCTTTTACCTTTCCTTTTCAAAATATAATTTATTCTTTCTTATATTTCCCGCTTTATTTCTAGGAGTCAGAAAAAATCCTATTAGGTTTTTCTCCTTCGGACTTACCTCCTTTTTCCTTTCGTTGATATGGATAAGGATTTCTCTGATAGATTACGGAGGAATTAATCCTCTTATAGGTTATACCGCAGTTATCCTACTGGTTCTTTTCCTTACTCTTTACCAGTTCGGCACAACCTATATCCTTTGGAAAATCTTCAGATTTAATTACTTTTCCTTTCCCTTTATATACACGTTCGTTGAGCTTATTCGTTCCTTCTTCCCATACGGAGGATTTCCTTGGCTTATTTTAGGCATAAATCTCGTTGATATTCCCGTTCTCAGATTTTCGCTTACCGCGGGGACGGTTTATTTTGGTAGCCTCGTAGCTCTCTTTATATCCCTCTTTCCCCTTTTATCAGGACGTATGAAAACTATTATTCTCGGCCTTCTCACTCCCCTTTTAATTTTCGGCATAGCGAAGGAGCGTGAACCGCTTAAATTTAGGGAAAAATTTAAGGTAGCCCTCGTTCAGACCGCTATCCCCGAAGATGTGAAACTTAACAAAGCTCTCTTCTGGGAGAGATATCCGAGAATACTGAAACTTGTTGAAGAAGCCATACAAAAAAACCCGAACCTTGTAATCCTTCCCGAGTCCGCGGTTCCCTTCTACCTTTCTGAGCTTGAATTCAACGATGAGCTTTTAAAGTTTTCCCGAAAAGTTCCGATAATTACGGGAATAATAGAGGTGAATTACGGAGATAAGTTTGAGGCTTACAACAGCGTGGTTTTCCTGAAAGACGGTAAAGTTGTAGATATATACAGGAAAATTATCTTAGTTCCCTTTGGGGAATACACCCCTTACCCTTTCAAGTTTTTCTCAGAGTTTGTTCCTTATCTTGGCCTTCAAGATTACTCAAGGGGAAAAAAGGTAAAGTGTTTTAACCTGAACGGATTAAATATAGGAACACCCATATGTTTTGAGATAGCCTACGCCTTCTTTATAAAAAGCTTCGGCTGTGATATACTCGCTGTTCTTACCAACAACGCCTGGTTTAGAGATTCTGACGGAAATTACCAGCATATGAAGTGGGCAAGGGCAAGGGCTTTGGAGAACGAAAAGTTTATTCTATGGGTGAACAACATCGGTCCCTCCGCGGTTATAAACCCGAAGGGTGAAGTAGTAAAGGAATTACCTTACGGTAAAGAAGGCATTTTACTTTATACTTTTTAGTATTTCTTTCACCCTTTCATATATATAGAACCTCACCTTTACCGTATCCTCGTCCTTCAGAAAGAGCTCGTATCCGCAGAGTATATCTCCGTTTTTTGTTTCCCTTATATTCACAAGTTGGGCTTGTCCCTTTATTAAATCCTCGTAAGTCGGTAAAGATATATCAACGTTCAGAAATCCTCCTTTTATAACATCATTTATTTCCTCAATTGAACATATCACCGAAAAACCCACTTCCGATATATCGTTAACAATCTTTTCTTTGCCGTCTATTATTACCTTTACCGGATTCTCCGAACTTGGTGTCACCCTGACGCTTTTTCTATCGCCCAGAGGCTTTTCTGGATTCAGCGTAGGAAAATCAAGAATAATGTAATCTTCCGTCTTCCCGAGTATTCTCGTGTGAAGGATAAAGGTGGAATATTTTAAGTAAGCTTTTTCACCTTCAACTCCGAATTTTTTCAAAAGAGGTGTGCCAACGACTTTTATTTTTTCATTTTCTGTAAGACCGAGAATATCGGTTACCGTATAAAGAACTATATCGTTTTTAAAGAGGAATATCTCACCCCGAGAACTCATTATCTACCTCCCTTAAAAACTCAACAATTTCCTCAAATCTCATCCCTCTGGATGCTTTAATGAGAATTACACCCCCCTTTAAAACCTCCTTCTTCTCTCTTAACACTTTCTTCAACTCCTCCTTTGAATTTGTGTAAAACTTCAATCCCCTATAAACATTATAAGCTTCCTTAACTTCTTCTCCCGAGAAAAACACAACATCTATTTTACAAGCGTTTAACAGCTCTCCAACCTTTCTATGGAGTTCCCTGCTGTATTTCCCTAACTCAAGCATATCCCCCAGAATTACAACCTTCTTCTTATTTCCCATAAGACAGAGGCTTCTAACAGCGTTTTCTACAGAGGGAGGATTTGCATTATAAACGTCGTTGATAATTGTAAAGTTTTTGAGCCTTTCAACTTCCATTCTTCCCCATTCAGGTTTAAACTGCCTAACAGCTTCTTTAAAATTTCTCAGCTCATATTCCAAAATTTTCAAGACTTTTAAGGATACAAGCAGATTATTAACAAGCCCCAAACTCGGAACAGGTATAAAAAATTCTTCCCCTTCTACACGAACGTTTACACCTTCCTCCGTAATTTCATATCTTTCAATATCCTTTTTATCAAAGGTATAACGCCATTCCTTTGGAATAAAGCTGTAATATTCTATCGTATCTTCCGGAATTATAGCTTTAAAAGGTTCCGAAAAAAAGCAAAATAGCTCTCCATTTCCGAAGATTACACCTTCCATACTTCCGAAACCTTCAAGATGCTCTTCCCCAATCTTTGTTATAACCCTTATATGTGGTCGCGTTATACTGACAAGTTCCCTTATCTCTCCCCTCTTACTCGCTCCGTGCTCAAGAACCCAGAAATCACAATCAATAGGTGCATTTGCAACGCTCAAGGGAAGTCCTATTTGAGAGTTAAGATTTCCCGGGGATTTATATACCTTTCCGACAAAGGAGAGAAGATGTGCTAATAACTCTTTTGTTGTCGTTTTCCCCGCCGAACCCGCTATACCAACAACCGTTCCCTTAAAGTTTTTCCTTTTATACTTTGCAATCTTTTTGAGGGCTTCAAGGGATGAGTTTACAATTATAAGAAACTTACCATGAGGAACTTCAACGAATTTTTCCGCTACGGCACCAACAGCACCCTTCTCAAATGCATCTTTTATAAATTTGTTTCCATCAAAACAGGAACCTTTCAGGGCTATAAAAACCTCTCCCCTTTTTATCTTTCTTGAATCTATTGAAAAGGAATTTACACTAACTGAAGGATTTCCTATAAGTCTTCCGTCGGTTATTCTGGCCAATAACTTTGAGGTAAACACGGAAATATTTTATTACGGAACAA
>NZ_BAAHXJ010000005.1:0-576301 GCF_054656935.1 Aquifex pyrophilus
CTTAAATCCCTTAAAATAAAATCTTATGAAGTTCTTTGATTACTTCTCAAGTCCCGAATTCATCTGCAAAGCGGTTGACTTCTACAACAAGTTTGTAAACTTCATAGCCATCTTTATGATTCCCATCTTAATGTTAACCCTTTTAATCGCCGTAGGGATAATTTTTTACGATTTGAGACTCTTTGTTGAATATTTTTTTCACATTCCCACAACCCAGGAATACGATAAAGCTTTCAAACTTCTTGTAAGGAATATTCTTAACTTTTTCGTTCTAATAGAGCTTTTTAAGGTATTTATAGACGTTCTTGAGTACAGAAGGATAAGAAAAAGGCAGATAATTGAGGCGGGTATTGTTTTCGTCGTTCGGGAAATAATTCTCATCGTTTTTGAGCACAGATTTACATTTACGGATTTGGTAGGCTTCGGAATACTCCTCTTTTCCCTTGGGATAACTTATATGCTTCTTGAGAAGAGCTATCTTGATTACCTCAGGTTTGAGCACAGAGCTATAACCGAACGGGAAAAGAAGGAAAGAAGCGGTCTCATATCCCAGAGGAAAGACGAACTGAAGCGATGAATGAAGCGTTTAAGGATTTTACCGAGTGGTTAAAAGCCCTTAAAGATGCCTCAAGGGAAGCGGTAATAATCGTTGAAGGGAAAAATGACGAGAAAGCCCTTAGGAAGTTTTCAATAAGGAATGTTCTTACTCTTTCGGGAAAAAGATTTGCGGATATTCCCGATATGCTTGAAGGAAAATGGAATAAAGTAATACTCCTTATAGACCTTGACCCTAAGGGTGAGAAAATTCATCAAAAATTAAAAGAGCTCCTCCGAGAACAAGGTTTTGAAGTTGATGAAAATTTTAGGAATTTTTTGAAAAAATTGAATATAATTTATATTGAGGAGCTCGATGAAGGGAAAAACGCAAAAACTCCAAACTCTTAAAAAACTGCTTGTGTATGACAGAATACTAAGGTTCACAATAGACCTGCTTACGGGAATAAGGGAAGAAATTAAAGCGGATATTGAAGAAACAAAGGTAATAGCCGATTCCGTTTTAGAAGGAGAAGAAAAGAAAACGGTTGAAGACTTCCTTTTAAAGATAGAGGAGCTATTCCTTTTGAAAACGGACGAGGTGCTTGACCACATTTACGATGAGTATGAAGTTTTTAACTTTGATATAACCTTTCTGTCGGCTATCCCGGAAGAGATAGAAAGGGAACTTGAAAGATTAGCGCTCTTAGACACCATAAACACTCAGCTGGAGCTTCTCATAGATATCCTTAACGAAGCTTTCTGTCTTGTTCCTGTAGAGAACGAAAGACTTAACGTTGTTTTAACACCTTTTAAGATTTATAAGGAGCTTCTAACGCACGCTATTGATTTTAATAACAAGTTTAGGGAAAACAAGTAGAGGAGGTGTAAGATGGCAAGAAGAAAAAAGGCAGGACCTAAGTACAAGAAGATTAGTCTTTCCGTTCCCAAGAGCACTTACTACATTCTCCTTGGCATAGCCCAGGGAGATGAGAAGAAATTAAATAAATTGATACGGGGGATTATAGAAGATAAGTTCGCTGAATCTACCGTTGAAGAACTCCAGATGTACATAGCTAAACCTGAGAGGGAAACGGAAGAGAAGGAAGAAGCGGTTGAAGAGCAAATGGAAGAACAAGCCCAGACCGAATGATTTCGGAAAGGATAAAAAATCTCAGTCCTTATAAAACGGAGGTCACGCCGGCCTCCGTTCGGCTCTCTTCTAACGAGTTTCCTTACGACTTTCCCGAAGAGATAAAACAAAAGATAAGTGAAGAGGTAAAGAAAATACCTTTAAATAAGTACCCAGACCCTACAGCGGAGGAGCTGAAAGAGGTCTTATCCCAATTCCTCGGAGTAAGTCCCCAAAATATGGTTCTCGGAAACGGGTCGGATGAGCTTATTTACTACCTTTCAATAGCAATAGGTGAGGTTTACCTTCCGGTATATATACCCGTCCCCACATTTCCGATGTATGAGATAAGTGCAAAAGTTCTTGGAAGACCTGTAATAAGTGTTCCTTTAGAGGAGAATTTTGACATAAACCTTGAGGAGTCTTTAAAGAGGATTGATGAGGAAAAACCGGTTCTCGGGTATTTTGCATATCCCAATAACCCCACGGGTAATCTCTTCTCAAGGAAGAAGATAGAAAAGATAAGGGAGAAAGGAGTTTTCTGTGTTATAGACGAAGCCTATTACAACTACAGCGGGGAGAGCTTTATAGGAGAAGCTCTTGAGCGAGATGATACGGTAATCTTAAGAACCCTCTCAAAGATAGGTATGGCAAGTCTGAGGATAGGCATACTCGTGGGAAAAGAGGAAATCGTAAGAGAAATAGACAAGGTTAGACTTCCCTTTAACATTACCTACCCTTCCCAGGTGATAGCAAAAGTTATCCTTAAGGAAGGAAGGGATTTCCTTGAGGAAAAGATTAAAGAAGTAATAAGGGAAAGGGAAAGAATGTATAGCTCCATGAAGGAAATAGATGTGGTAGAGGTATTCCCGAGCAGGGCTAACTTCTTGCTTTTCAGAACCCCTTTGCCTGCAAGGGAAGTCTATAAAAGGTTATTGGAGAAGGATGTTCTCGTGAGAGATGTTTCCTACATGCCGGGGCTGAGCAGGTGTCTTAGGGTGAGCGTAGGTAAACCTGAGGAAAATGATAAGTTCCTTGAAGCTCTTTATGAGAGTCTGAAGGAAGTATAATCCATACTTCTTATGGAGAACCTATTCTACCTGAACGCTTACCTTCTCGTTCTTTTTACGATAGTGATTTCCTATACAGAAAAACTCGGAATAGAGAAGGAAATATTTGTAGCGTCTTTAAGAACCCTTATACAGCTCCTTCTTCTGGCTTACATACTCAGGTATATTCTAAGGTTTGACAATCTTCTTGAGTTCCTTCTGGTGTTTTCAGTTATGACCTTTATAGCCTCCGCTATATTCACAGAAAGAAGCAAGAGTTTTAAACTCTTTCCCATTGTATATATATCAATTACCTTGAGTTATATACTTCCTATATCCTTCCTTTTGATAAACGGAGTCTTAAAAAACATTTCTCACGAGATTATTCCCTTCGGTGGACTCATCATAGGGAATACATTAAACAGCCTTTCCCTATTTTACGACAGGATAAAGGCGGAAATAAGAAATAGGAGGGAAGAGATAGAAGCAAAGGTTGCCCTTGGAGCTACGCTAAGACAAGCTCTTATGGACGTTATAAGGGACAGCATAAAGATGGCATTAATTCCAAAGATAAACTGGTTAAAGTCCGCCGGGCTTGTTCACATACCGGGTGTTGCTGTAGGTATGCTGGTCGCAGGTGCAAGCCCTTTAAAGGCTATTCTATTTCAAGTCGTAATTCTTTATACCCTTTTGTTTTCGGGTATAGTGGGGACTTCCGTTCTCGCCTTCCTCGGAACTAAGGAAATTTTTAGAAAAAGTTTCTCAAGAGGTTAGTAATTGCTTATAATTTTTGTTATGAGATATGACGTGGTAATAGTAGGAGGAGGAGCTTCGGGACTTGCCTGTGCGATAACCCTTGCCTCTTCTCAGGGAAGAGGTTGGGAATGGGCGGAAGGAAGGAAGTTTCTCGTTATAGATAACGGAAAGTCCGATTTGAACAGGGCATTATTGAAAAATGCTCCCGGTGTTCCCGTGGAAACGCTCGGGACTGAGCTCCTTGAGAAGCTAAGGGAACAGGCTAAGGCTTTAAGTGAAAACGTTGATTTTGTTGAAGATACCGTTGTAAAAGTTGAGGGAGAAAAGGGAAGCTTTAAGGTTCATACTCAAAGTGGTAATGTTTACGAGGCGGAATACGTTGTTCTCGCTTCCGGTTTCCACAAATTTGAGATAGAGTGTGAGGGCGTTGAGGTTGTTGACAATCCTAAATCTCCAAAGCCCGGAAGGGTTATGATTAAACACGATGGGGATTATAAGGTGAGGGAAGGCCTCTACGTTGCGGGACTCCTTGCTGGCGTAAGCTCAATGTTCACCGCTGCGGCGGGAAGCGGCGTTCAGGTTGCGATAAACATACTTTCCGAGTGGGCAGGCAAACCCATAGTCATTCACGACGTTCCCAAGAAAGATTGAAGAAGCTTATTTCCCTTTTAATAACCTTTGCCTTTCTCGGTTTTTTCTTTTACTTCGTTCCCTTAAGGGAAATATTCAATAGCTTAAAGAGTGTAAGCCCCGGGGACTTTTTTCTCGGTTTTTTGTTATACACCCTGAGCCAGATTACGAGGAGTTTGAGGTGGTCCCTTCTCCTCCGCATACCCTTTAAGGTTTCCTTTTTTCTGAACTCGGCAAATCTCTTCTGGAATAACTTCCTTCCCGCGAGGAGCGGTGAGCTCAGCTGGTTTTACTACACAAAGAAGTTAGGTATAGAGCTTATGTTCTCCCTCTGGAGCTTTGTAATAGGTAGGGCTTACGACCTTATGGGTCTTATCTCCACGGTTTTCCTCATCTTCTCGTATATAAATTGGGGATTTTACTTAACCATTATTTTCTTCCTTTTATTCTCTTTCGTTTATTACCTTCTGCCCTTCATCGTTTACCTTGTTCCTGAAAGATTTAGCAATTTAAGGGAATTTTTACAGAAAGAGTTTAGCCCTTCCCTTTCAATAAAGCTTTTCTTTCTCTCTTTGGTCTCCTTTGTTCTCAAGGCTACCGCTACCTACCTTGTTGTTAAGAATATATGGAGCTTCGGCTTTTTGGCTTACACATTCGGTTTTCTGGGAGGTGAGCTTTCCTCGGTTCTCCCCGTTCACGGCTTTATGGGATACGGGAGTTATGAGTTTGCCTTCGGTCTTCCTGTAAAACTTTACGGAATTGAGATGAAGGAAGCTCTGAAGGCTGGCTTTATAGCCCACAACTTTTTACTCCTTTCTTCCGCCTTCTGGGGCGTTCTCTCTATCTTTTACCTGCAAGTTTTTTCTCGTAAATTTCCCTGACCTTCTGTCTTCCCCACTCAACCGCTTCAAGTATTTCTTCAACGTTTTCAGGGTCCTTTATGTTCACTTCGCTCAAGGCCTCCTCTATGAGGTCCGCGATATCAAGGAAGGATATCTTTTCCTCAAGGAAGAGCTTTACCGCTTCTTCATCCGCTCCGACGAGGACAGGTATGTAAACTCCCCCCATAAACCCCGCCCACTTTGCGAGGTCAAGGGCTTTAAACTTGTTCGTATCAACCTTCTCAAAGGTTATAGGTGAGAGTTCAAGAAGGGAAACCTTCTTAAAGGGATAATCCTTTCTCTCCGGATAAAAAAGGGCGTAAAGTATAGGAATCTTCATATCTGTCTGGGAAGTGTGCATGAGAAAGCTGTTGTCTATGAGCTCAACGATTCCGTGAACTACGCTCTGGGGGTGTATCACGACCTTTATGAGCTCAAGGGGTAGGTCAAAGAGGTATGAGGCTTCAAGCATCTCAAAGCCCTTGTTCATCAGTGTTGCGGAGTCAACCGTTATCTTTGCCCCCATATTCCACCTTGGGTGTTTGAGTGCTTCCTCAACGCTTACGTTTTTGAGCTCTTCAAGGCTTTTATCCTTAAAAGGACCCCCGGAGGCGGTGAGGTATACGTATTTTAACTCTTTTCTCTCAATGGCGTTCAGGAGCTGGAATAACGCGTTATGCTCACTATCAACGGGAATCACTTTATCCCTGTGCTCCCTTATGAGTTCGCCGAGGCATATTATTGATTCCTTATTTGATGCGAGTAAAACCTTTCCCGATTTGAGAACTTCGTAAGCAGGCTTTATACCGTAAATCCCCGAAACGGCATTCATTAATCTCTCCGATTCTTCAATAATGGCCTTCAGTCCCTCATCACCCTTCAGGTATTTACACTCTTTGGGTAATGACTCAAGCCACTCCTTTGTGGGTTCTTCGTAAGAAACTACGAACTTGGGTTTATACTTTATCGCCTGGGAGAAGAGCTTTTCGGAAGCCCTGTTTGCGAGAATACCGATGAGTTCTATCTCATCTTTAAACTTTTCATAAACTTCCAAAGTTTGGGTGCCTACCGAACCTGTTGAGCCGAGGATGCCGAGTTTCATCACGATAATGATAAGAGATTTTTAGGAGGTTTCCATGGTTTGGAACACCATTGAGTAAACCGTTGAACAGCAATTTGGAGACACAACGGGTTTTAGACCGAGGGCCTTTGAGTAAGTTACTATCCCTTCCGCGGGGAAAGCTATCCCGTTTACACCCGCAAGAACCGCGTAAGCGTCAAGCTTAACCCTTTCCGAACCTGCCGGCCTGGCACATCCTATAACTACTGGAGAGTTTTGAACCTGCTTCCTCGCGTAAAGTATTACTTCGGCTGTTTCCTCTGTTTTGGGGGGAGGAAGTAGCTGGAACTTTGCCTTTCCGTAGTAGGGCATAACCACAACCAGAACGAGGGCATCAGGCTCATACTTCGCTATCATATCAATCGCGTAATACTCTCCCTTTATCTTCCCGTAGTGAAGCCCTATTATTACGTGGGGAACTATTCTTAGTCCGGCTTCCTTGAGAAGCTTCAGGGAGCGGTCATAGTCTTCGGTGGTTCTGTGAGGAAGCTTATAGACTTGAGCTATAGTCTCGTTATCCCCTATTATGTCAAGGAGAACAGCGTCAACCTTTGCCTCTTTTAAGCCCTGAACGTATTCCTCGTCAACGAGCCCAACGTGGCAGGTAAGAAGGAAACCGAGTTCTTCCTTGAGATACTTCATCGCATCAAAGAAATCCCAGAGGGGGACATATCCGTTCTTATCGGAACCTCCCGAGATGAGAACTCCCTCAATTCCCTTCTCCTTGAGTTCATGACCAACCCTTATGAGCTCTTCGGGTGTGGTTGCCGGTATCATATGCCACAGAATCTTTGAGGCACAGTGGTCGCACATAAGCTCGCACTGCCTTCCCGTAACGGATATATCAACGAACTTCGGGGGGGAGTTTACGGAAAAGTCATCTACCTCGTAGTGCTTAAAGCCGGGTGCATAAAAGAATATCCTGTCCCCGAATTTCTTCTTTCTGATTTCGTATCCCTCGTAAAGCTTCTCAACGAGAGAAGGATTAAGCTCTATATCAAGCTCTTCAACCGCTCCCTGAAGATTCATACCAAACTCCCAAAAAGGTTTTAAAGAAGGGGGAAGATTAACCGCACTTAACCCCCTTCTCTTGAACTATAGGCTGGAGAAGTTCTGCAGCCTTGTTTGCGTCAACAAGCTCCGCCTTTGCGGCTTCGGGGTCCGCGGGCTTGATTTTTGCTATCCACCCTTGTCCATAGGGGTCGTCGTTGACGAGTGCAGGGTTTGCCTTGAGTGCGTCGTTCACCTCAACGATTTCCGCGTCAAAGGGTGAAGGAACGGGTCCCACCCACTTTCCGCTTTCAATGGTGGCAACGCTCTTGTCCTTCTTTACGGCTTTGCCCACCTTCTTGGGCGTGTAAGCAACAAGCCTTCCAGCCATAGCGGCTGCAACGGAGGTAAGCCCTATGCTAAACGCGCCGTCTCCCTCTTCCTTGACCCATATGAACGCGTTCTTGTTGGGGTTGATGTAATAGAGTCTATCCTCGGGGAGAGGACATCCGTTAACTTCCGCCATATCACACCTCCCTTAAAGTTTATTAAAACCTAAAAGGTTATAAGCTTATCCGCGAGCATAGCCCTCAGTGCAAACTCACTCGCGGGAACTATTCCGTCAAGCTCCGGTATTAAATCCTCCTCCGTCAACCCCATTGAATCTACCGCCTGTTTACAAGAATAAAATTTTACACCCGCAAGCTTCGCATCTTTCATAAAATCGTAAACGGTTTTCGGTTTTTGTCCGTTTGCGGAGAAACAGTTTCCCTCAAGGGAGGGACATATCTTTTCCGCAACTCCCTTTTTTATGAGATTTGTTCCATCCATGTTAAAGAAAATCTCAACGTCCGCCTCTTGAGCGGCCATAAGGGTAGCTATATAAAAAGGTGTAGCACACCTCCAAGGAGTCTTGGGTCCGCTCGTCATCAGTATTACTATTTTCAACTCTTTCTCCAACATTATCCTTACCCCTAATTTATGTCTCTATTAGTTTTTTTTATTAAGAGCCCGCCAGAGGCGGGCCAAGGAATTAAGCGAGTCCGAGCTTCTTAAGAACGGGAATGGGGTCAGAGAGGTTATCCTTTAGCTTGACGTCGTTTACGCTGTATCCGAACGCAAGTCCGAGAAGCTGTGTGAAGTATGCAGCGGGGACGTCAACGTCGGGAACACCTTTGAGCATAAGCCTGTGTCTGTACATCTCAAGGGATGCGTGACACAGGGGGCATTCGGTTGCTATTATGTCCGCTCCGTTTCTCTTTGCTGTCTGGAGAATCATCATAACAAACTTTTCGGAAACCTCCTCGTCGGAAAGGGAGTGAGGTCCACCACAGCACTGGGTGTGCATGGGTTCAAACTCAACGCTCGTAGCTCCTGCAGCTTCAAGGAGTGCTTCCATGTAGTAGGGGTGTTCGTCGTCGTCCGCGGTTTCCCTCTTCCTCGGTCTTACTTGTTCCTCATCTTCGGGCGCAAGGTGGGAGTAAGTTCTTGCGTAGAAGTGGGGTCTCGTGTATAGGCATCCGTAGTAGTTCGCAACCTTAAGACCCCTTAGGGGCTTCTTCGTCTTTTCCTTTACCTTTTCGGGACCCGCTTCATGGTAGAACCACTCAAGTATGTGGTAAGTGTGAGGTATTGTATCAAGGGGCTTTTCTCCCGCTTCCTGGAGAAGCTGATTTATTCTCTCAAGGGTTTTATTGTCGGTTTCAAGGAAGTATTCCGCCCTCTGGAGGGAGAAGGAACATCCGTTACAGGGTGCTACGATTACGCTGTGCCCTTGCTGTCTTGCGAGGGACATGTTTCTCGCGTTGAGGAGCATTGTTCCCCAGAAGCTGACATTCTTAGTTTCCATAGCACCGCAACAGTTGTAATCCTCAAGGTAGTCAAGCTCAAGTCCAAGCTCCTTAGCGACTATCCTCGTGGACACGTCGTAAGCCCTTGCGGCACCTTCCAAAGAACATCCAGGGTAATAAGCAACCTTTTTTCCGATACCACCTAAAGGCGGCTTTCTAAATTGTGCCGGAACTGCCATCTTCCTTCACCTCCTTAAATACAATTAGTGAAGCTCAACACCCTCCTCTTGGAGAACCTTCTTGAGAACCTGCTTCATCCTGCTCCAGTTCTTCGTTCTGGGGTGTATGAGCATGTGCTTAGCGTTCAGGAGTAGGAAATCTATATTGAGGTTCTTTATTGGTTTTATAGCGAGGGTCTTGAGCCATTCGGGTATCTCACCAAATAGGGGAACGGGCTTCTTGAGTATGGGGTCCTTGAACACCTTATAACCTTGCTTTTCTATCCATCCGAAGAGGAGCTCTCCGTCCTCAATCCTTCCGTATTCTACAACCTGTTCAAGGAAGAACTTGTCAAACTTCTTGGAGGGGTATTCCTCTATGAGTCCCCTCTTTGCGAGAACCTTAAGTATAGCCTTTAGAACTTCCTCAACGAGAACTCCCTTGGGGCATCTGTGGGTGCACTTGTGGCAGGAAACGCATCTCCACATTACGTCAGCTCTCTTCTGGAGCTCATCAACCATTCCGAGTCTTGCGAGGTATATGAAGTGTCTGGGGTTGTATCTCTCGTCCCAGTAGTTGTGAACGGGACATGATGCGGTGCAGTAGGAGCACTGGTAGCACTGGAGTATGGTCTTTCCTTCGGGTTGTTGGAGTATTTCGTCAAGAAGGGAAAGGTCGTAGTCCTCTATAACTCTGGGGAGGATTATAAGGTTCCAGTCCCCAGATACGTCAACACCGTCTATAACTAACCTGTCCTTTCTTAAAATTCTCTCTGGCTCAACAAGAGACCGCTCGTGAATAGCCATCTCTCACACCTCCTAAGATGATTCAACATCCTTGTAATGTATGGGAGCATGAACTCCCAAAAGCCTCCTCGCCATAACACCGGCGGGAGGGAAAAATCCCTTGGCGCTGTGCATAGTAGATAGGGTCATGTAATCAACGTAGGTTGCGTAAATCATCGCGAGGAATATATCAACGAATAGGTAATCCTTCACCTTAACGCCGAACTCGTGGAGTTTTTCCGCTATCTGCTTGTAAACCTGTTCAAACTGCTCATAGGTTTCCCCGTACATCTTCCTTCCCTTTCCGCCCGTTGGAGATTCCTCCTTCAGGAAGACTATCGCTCCCGTTTCCGTCTCGGGGTCCCATACCCACGAGGTCCAGAGTATATACTTGTCGGGGAATGTGAAGTGGAGAAGCTCCGCGGCTATGTCCCTCGCGGCCCTTCTGTCAACACCCCTTATGCTTCTTGCGAACTCCTCAACCTTCTCTTCCCAGGTTCTCGTGTCTTCCTTCTTACCGAAGCCCAGAAAACCCCCTTCTTCCCCGTAAAGGAGCTTCCGTATGGCTTCCTTCAGGTTCTCAACACCCGTTTCCTCTATGATGCGTTTCTTTTTTCTCCTTGCCGGGAATATGTGTTCAAGGATTTCCTCAAGGTCCTCCTGCGTAAGCTTCTTTATGTTTTCCTTTGATAGTTTTTTCTGGAAGAGTTCGCTCTTTGCCTTTACATCCTGATAAAACTCCTGTAAAAACTCCTCTCCTTCGCTTAGTATCTTTATCAGGTAATCCCTTATAAGTGCTTCATCAAGAGAGGCGGCCTTAAAGCCGCCTTGAGATTTTTGCTCACTCATGCGCTCACCTTAGCTCCTAAGAATGTTGCAGCTTCTGCACCTGCGGCCTCACCTTCCGCGAGGGAGGACTCAATGTCTATGGGTCCCTTACAAGCTCCCGCTATGAATATGCCAGGTCTGTTGGAGATTATGTTTGAACCGCTGTCTTCCGCGGGAATGAGGAATCTGCTGTCGGGGTCCTGTGCCAGTCCGAGTATCTTTGCAACCTTGAGAGTTCCCTCAGAAGGCTCCATTCCGAGAACGAGAACTACGAGGTCCATGGGTATTTCCGCAGGCCTTTGAACTATTGTGTCCTCGTGCTTAACCCTGAGTCTTCCATCCTTGGGAGAGTAGGTTATTTCCGCTATCCTACCCCTTACGTATCTGACGCCGTATTTTTCCTGAGGTGCCCAGTAGAAGGGGTATTCCCAAGTCCCGTAAGTTCTTACGTCCATGTAGTAACAGAAGACCTCAACCTCAGGGTACTTCTCCCTTATTTCGGAACCCTGGAGTCCGGAAAGTGCACATCCGTATCTGCAGCAGTGGACGTTTGTAACACCGAGCTGTCTGTCTCTGGAACCTACGCAGAATACGAATGCCACCCTCTTGGGGAGTTCTCCGTTTGAGGGTCTGTAAAGTCTTCCTTCCCTTGAGAACATCTGTTCAAGTTCAAGGTTCGTAATTACGTCGGGGTAAATACCGTATCCGAGCTCACCCTTTCTCTTGGCGTCAAAGTGTCTGAATCCCGTTGCAACAACGATTGCACCTACTTCTACCGTTTCACCGTTTGAGAGTGTTACCTTAAAGTTGGGTGCTTCACCTTCGCAGGCTTCAATTTCGGTGTTGAGTTTCACTTCAACGTTGGGATTGTTTTGAACTTCTTCAATGAAAGGTCCCAGAACCTGCTGGGGTTTCATCTTCCTGGGAATTAATGTGTGATACTCCTCAAGGATGGGTCTTCCACCGAGCTTACTTTCTTTCTCAACGAGGATTGTGTGAACTCCCAGCTTTCCGAGCGTTCTTGCAGCTGCCAACCCTGCGGGACCACCACCAATTACGAGCACAGACTTTGCCATTATCACCCTCCTTTAAAAGGTATTTATGGATAGGGGGCGAAAAGCCCCCGGGAAATCCGTTATGACTTGAAGAGGGGTAGGTCCGCGGTTGCGGATTTCCTGAGCTTGAATCCGTCGGAGGTCTTGCTGTAGGGTTCGTAGAGGTCGTACTCCTTGAAGAACTCAAGGAGCTCGTCATACTTACCTTGCTTTTCAAGTTCGGAGATGTACTTGACCGTGTCCTCCCACTCCTTCTTGAGCTCTCTCCAGTTGGTTATTCCCATCTTTTCAAGGAGAGGCTCGTAGTTGGAGCAGTTCCAGTAGAGCTGAACTACCTTGAAGGGGTGTGCTCCACATGCGAGTGCGGAGAACATTACGTCGGACATAACAGCTACGGGGTAATACATTCCGTGAGCCTTTCCAATCCACTGGTTCTTTTCAAAGGTCGTTGTGCATCCCGTGTCGTGGGTTATGATAACGTCCGCCTTTATCTCTTCAGCTATAACCTTGAGCTTTCTCTGTATAGCGAAGGACCTTGTGAACTCTCTTTCCGTGAGGATGTGCCTGAATCCGAATCCGCAACAGTCGTACCAGGTTGAGTAGTCAACAACTTGAGCACCGAGCTTCTTTATAACGGCGGTGGATGCTGCGGGTCTTTGTCCGTTGTAAACCTCGGGGTCGTAGGGGTAGTCGTCCGCTATCATCTTCCAGGTGTGGCAAGCGTTGTGTATAGCAACCCTTACGTTGGATACATCTATTCCTTTGGGCTTTCCTTCCTTCTCATAGAGTTCAGCTATCTCATCCCTCATTGCGTGAACCCATTCGGAGTAGTGAACTATTTCTTGGGGTATTACGATTCTTCCGTCTTCGGTAAGTCTTCCGAGCTTCTTGAGTATGGGCTTTACCGCTTCTCTGAGCTCTTTATTGAATATGAGCTGTTCCCTCGTTTCCTTGTAAGAACCGAAGGATGTTCCGCAGTGTATAAGGGGATAGTAACCCGTCTTCCAAGCCTGGTGCATATTTCTGAGCCATACCGCTGCGAGTGCTACGGGGTTTGAGGTTCCGGAACCGTGGTAGTTCCAAGCTGTGCAGGAGGTTTGATGAGGTTCGTTGAGGTAATCAAGTCCGAACTTGTTCATGAACCAGAATATGGATGCGGGGTATCCGGGTATGTTACCGCACTGTCCGCAGGACTTGTGGTGCCAGAGCTTGTTGGTGGGTATAACCTTTATTCTTCCCGTTCTCGTGTAAACGTATTTGGGTCTGTATTCCTCGGTTATCCTGAAGACGAGAATCTCTCCCTTCTCTTCAAGCTCGTACATCTCCTCAAAAAGGTGGTCGTAATGAGAGTGCTTATTTAATATGGGAAAAGGTTCCTTTTCAGGATACATAAGATAGGGGCTCTTAGATTTGTGAGCCATAACTAACACCTCCTTTAAAAGTTTTTTTCAAGAGCGGGGCACCAACCCCCTTCATTAGCTTAAGCCTCAGCCTCCTCCATCTCTTCCATAAGCTCTTCCCATCTCTCTTCGTTTTCCTCAACGATGTCCATTATTACGTTGTAGAGGTTGGGGTCAAGTCTTTCAAGCATCTCAAATATTCCCGTATCCCTCCAGATTTGGTACATCTCTATTGCGGTTTGGAGTGATACTTCCCAAGCGGTCTTAACAGACTTACCGACGTCAAAGGGAATAGCCATTCTCTTTGCCCTGAGGTTTTCCATGTTGTCAAGCATCTTGGGTCCCCAGTCGGGGAAGAAGTCCGGCTGGAGCATGTCCGCGGAAAGCTGGTTACCCGTCGTCATAACCTTGAGGAGAACTCTTCCGTAAGGTTTGAGGAGGTCCTTAGTTGCCTCAAAGGCGTTTCTTACCGCCACTTCTCTCATTATGATGACGAGTCCACCGGGGTTGTTAACGAAGGGACACCTTATCCAGCATGTGAAGCACTGGGAGCACGCCCATATGTATTCGTGCATCATGTCGTAGAGAACATCTATGTCATTCTCAAGAAATCTCTGGACGATTTCTCTGGGGGAGTAGTCAAAGAATCTATTTGATGGGCAGGATGCTGTGCATACTCCGCAGTTTAGGCATCCGAAGAGGTATTCCTTGAACCTGAAGTCAGACTTTACCTCTTCTATTATCCTAACCTTTTCCTCCCAGGGGACTTGGAGCGTCTTTTCAGAGATGGGAATGTTATATCCATATTTACGAACTTGAGTTTGTTCAGCCATCCTAAAACCCTCCTATGGTTTTTTCCTCATTTTTAAATTAAACAACACTTCATAGAAAAACAAAAAAATTTTTTTATGGAAATATAAAAATATCCTTATAGGATGAAGAAAAAGAAAGAAAAGCTCAGAGCGTGATGACAGCATACTCACCGCTCATAAGCTTATCAAGGAATGCTGCACCGCCGAGGATTCCGTCGCATATCTCCTTGTTCACGTCTTCTTCCTTGTATATGTCCGTGAGGTCAAGGGAGGGGGTACAGAGGTAAATCTTTACCCCTGCATCCTTTGCCATCTTGATGAAGTCGTAAACGGTTTGCTCAACGCCGGGTCTCACCTTTACCTTCTTTGCGTTGTCCCTCATAAGGAGGTATCCCGCCTCAGATGTTATTACCATCTCAACCTCGTAGTCCATGGTTGTTGCCGCAGTTGCGAGGAAGAAGGGTGCCCCCGCTTGGGGATTGATTAGCTCACCCGTTGTGGGCTCAGCCCTTACGAAGAAGGGAACAGTAACGATGTAGAAAAGGAGTTTTTCAAACTCTTGACCCGCCATACCTCACCTCCGGTTTTATTAAACGAAGATTATCATAGGTTTATCCGCCGCGAGAACGTAGTTAAAGAACTCCGTCGCTCCCGCGGGAGGCTCAAGCCCGTCTATTAGGTCCTCCCTCTTGTAGCCGAAGAGGTCCATCGTCATCTGACAGGGTATCAGTTTAACTTCAGCTTCTTTACAAAGCTCAAGGAGCTCCTCTATGCTCGCCACGCCCTTTTCCTTAATTCTCTTCTTCATCATTGAGGTCATAAAGTCCGTCATTCCGGGTATTATCCCCATTATCTGGGGAGGTCCAGGGAATATGCTTTCCATAAGGCCCGCAAGCTGTCCGACGACGGGTGTCTGCTTTACGGAGTCGGGGAAAACCATGGGCATCGCGGGATTTCCGAGAGGGGCTACCTTAAGCTGTTTCACCTTTTCCCTGTGGATTATGTTGAGACCGTAAAAGGTAAAGAATATCGCAGTTTCAACGCCGAGAGAAGCAGCAACGGAGGCGAGAATGAGGGGAGGATATGCCATATCAAGGGTTCCCTTTGTTGCTATTATTGCAAGTCTTTCCGTGGGCATCTTTATCCTCCCCTATTATCCCTTCTTCCTGATGTAGTATATGTATTTTCCTCCTTCTTCTACCATTTCAACGAGCTCGTGTCCAGTTCTCTGGCAGAATGCGGGGATATCCGCCTTAGAACCGGGGTCGGTTGATATAACTTCAAGAATCTGACCGGGTTGAAGCTCTTCAAGGGCTTTCTTCGTCTTAAGAACCGGAAGGGGACAGTTAAGTCCTGAAGTGTCCAGAACCTTGTCGGGCGTAATTGTAGCCATAACTCCAACCTCCTTTAAAATATTCTTAATATAAGATTATGCTTATCCTCAGTTTTTCATCTTAAGAAATTTTTAATAATTGCATTAAAACACTTTATAATTAAGCCTCCGCCTTTTTTATCAGGTAAGCGAGGAGTTTTGCAACCGCCTCGTAAAGCTCGGGGGGTATCTCCTCGTAAAGCTCTATATTTATTAGGGCCTCAACGAGGTTCTTATCTTCAACGATGGGTATTCCCTTTTCCCTTGCAATTTCTATAATCTTCTCCGCAACTTCTCCCCTTCCCTTTGCAACAACGACGGGAGCTTTATCCTCTTCCGGTTTATATTTAAGGGCAACAGCTTTTTTCTTCTTCATACCTTTACCTCTATGTTAATTCCGTCTGAAAGTTCTTTTATAAAGTTATTTTCTTCTGTAAGCTTAAATTCAAGGCTTTTTATAGGTTTTCCGAGGATTTCATTTATTTCCTTTAGGGAATTTCTAATTTCTTTTATTATTTCTTCATTATTTGATTCAATTTTCATAGAGAAAAAAGATAGGGATTTTGGGGCGGAAAGGAATACGTTCAGAAATCCATTCTCAAGAGGAAGATGTATTGATATTTTATAACCTTCGGATACTCTAAAAAGTAAAAAGGCTCTTCTTTCCTTCCACTTTACGGGTATTAAGAGTTTTTCATACTTATTCTCAACTATGTATCTCTGTAGCAGCTCTATGAACTTTATTAAGTCTTTCCTCTCTTCTTTTAGTGCTTTAAACTTCAGGTCCTTTTTTACTTCTTCAAACTCACCGCTTATGAGTGCTTTCACGAGCTTGCTTTCGTAAAACAATCCCGAGTTTTTAAAAGAACTAAACTTTAAAATTTCTTCCGGGTGATAACCATTAAGTTTATAAAGAAGGCCTCCGATTAGCTTCAGAGAAACGTCTTTCTTAAAAGAGGAACGCAAAACCCTTAAAGTCAACGGATTTAATTTCTCAAGAATTAGTGTAAGGGTTTCCCCCTCCTTTACAGGGATTCTCAGGTTATTTTCAGCCTCTATCTCGTATCCGTTTTCAAGGAGGAGTAAAATCTTTCCCCTATCGTTCCTCAAAACCTTTGCCTTTAGCGTCCTTGAAGATAGTAGGAGGTTTTTAAGGACTTCGGGAACTCTTCCGAGGAGTTTTATCTCAATCCTTCTTGAGGTTTTTGTTGTCTCTTGGGGCTTTCCGCTAAGGATTGCCTGTTCTAAGAGAATGCCCTCTACCCTTCTCAGTTCCACCCTTTAAAATTTATCTATAAGATGGAAAATTACGAGAGATTACTCAGGGAGCTCTCGGAAGAGGAGGTGAGGTATCTTCCCCTTTATTATCTCAACGAGGTTCTGGAACAGGTTTTCCTTTCAATAGGCAACACTCCGAAAGAAAAGCTTATTGAGCTCCTTTACATACTGAAGATGAATCCGAGAGTTAGGGATAAGGTGAACGAGCTTTTATTTTTAATACAATAAACCTTATGGAGTTAAAGGAGTTAATAAATAGAAACAGCTCAAAGATACTCCTCATAGTTCTCGACGGACTCGGAGGTCTCCCCGTAAAAGAGGGAAAAACGGAGCTTGAGCTTGCGAAAACTCCAAACCTTGACGAGCTCGTAAAAAGGTCCGCAACGGGTCTTCACATACCCGTAGATTACGGAATAACACCCGGAAGCGGGCCCGGGCATCTCGGTATATTCGGATACGACCCCCAGAAGTATAAGATAGGAAGGGGGATACTTGAGGCCCTCGGTCTCGGAATAGAGGTTCAGGACACGGATATAGCAGTAAGGGGAAACTACGCAACCGTTAAGAGGGAAGGGAATAAGGTTATTGTCGTTGACAGAAGGGCCGGGAGGATACCGACAGAGGAAAACAGAAGGATAACCGCAAAGATACAGGAAGCCATAAAGGAGATTGACGGAGTTAAGGTTATCATAAGGCCGGGTATGGAACACAGGTTTGCGGTTGTCTTCAGATTTCCCGAAAAACTACCGCCCGGAAGCGACGCCATAAACGATACGGACCCCCAGCAGGTCGGAAAGGAGCCCTTAGAACCGAGGGGTGAAAATCCGAATGCGGAAAGGGTTGCCCAAATTGTTAGAAAGTTCATACAAAAGGCGACGGAAGTTATAAAGGACGAGCCAAAAGCCAATTACATACTCCTGAGGGGTTTTGCCCAGAAGCCTCACATACCCACGATGGAGGAGAGGTTCGGGCTAAAAGCTTGTTGCATAGCGGTATACCCTATGTATAAGGGGCTTGCGAGCCTCGTAGGCATGGACCTTATAGAGTTTGAGGGAAACACGATAAAGGACGAGATAGAGGCTTTAAAAAAGGTATGGAACGAGTATGATTACTTCTTCGTTCACATAAAGAAGACGGACAGCTACGGGGAAGACGGAAATTACGAGGGAAAGATAAGTGTTATTGAGGAGTTTGATAAGCACCTTCCCGAGTTTCTTGAGCTGAAGCCCGACGTTCTTGCCATAACGGGAGACCACTCAACCCCATCGGTTCTTAAGGGACATTCCTGGCATCCCGTTCCCCTTCTCATACACTCCCCCTACGTTTTGGGGGGAACATCGGAGAGGTTTACCGAAAGGGAGTGCCTTAAAGGGGAGCTCGGCATACTTCCCGCGGTGAAGATTACCCAGCTTCTTCTTGCGAACGCCTTGAGGCTCAAGAAATACGGAGCCTGATATGAAAACGATAAGGGGAAGAAAACTAAAGCTTCTGATAAAGGAAGAGGATATAAAAAGAAGGGTCAGGGAGCTTGCAAAGGAGATAGAGGCTTCTTTTGAGTGGGAAGAGCCGATTATAGTCGTGGGTCTCCTGAAGGGGGCCTTTATATTCCTCTCGGACCTCGTTCGCTCCTTTGACAGGTTTGTCTTCGTTGATTTTATGCAGGTATCAAGTTACGGCCAATCTATGGAAAGTAGCGGGGTTATAAAGATTCTTAAGGATATAGATATGGACATAGAGGGAAAGGAGGTTTTACTCGTTGACGATATACTGGACACGGGTCTCACGATGAAGGAGATTTACGAGTTTTTAAAGCTCAAGAATCCCAAAAAGCTCCTTACGTGCGTATTCCTTGACAAGAAGGAAAGGAGGAAGGTGGATTTTGACGCGGATTTTGTCGGGTTTGAGGTTCCTGATAAGTTCCTCGTGGGCTACGGGCTGGACTGGGGGGAATACGGAAGGAATCTACCCGAGGTTTACATTGTTGAGTAAACACTCCGTTAAAATCTTCTTTAAATGTGGGTATTAGGTGAACACGACGAGCCTTACAGAAAGGCCAGGGACACAATACTAAAGCTCGTGGGAAACACTCCCCTTATCAGAATAAGGAAAGTTCTCCCCGAGGACATTCCCGAAAACATAGAGATATGGGCAAAGCTTGAGAGCTTTAACCCGGGTGGTTCGGTAAAGGACAGGCCCGCCCTCAGTATGTTTCTGGACGCCTTAAAGAGGGGAGTGATAAAGGAGGGAAAAACGGTAATAGACGCAACCTCGGGAAACACGGGCATAGCCCTCGCGATGGTTGGAGCGGCACTCGGCATTCCCGTTGAGCTTGCCATGCCCGCAAACGTCAGCGAGGAGAGGAAGAAGATAATAAAGGCCTTCGGGGCAAAGCTCTACCTCACGGACCCCCTCGAGGGAACCGACGGGGCCATTCTCTTTGTGAGGGAGCTTGTTGAGAAGTATCCCGATAAATACGTCTACCTTGACCAGTATAACAACCCCGCAAACTGGAAAGCCCATTTCTACTCAACGGGTATAGAGATATGGAACCAGACGAAGGGAAGGGTTACCCACTTTGTTGCCGGAATAGGAACGGGCGGGACCATAATGGGAACGGGAAGGAGGCTAAAGATATACAACCCGGACATTCAAGTAATAGGTGTTCAGCCCGCTTACCCCTTCCACGGCATTGAAGGATTAAAGCACATAGAGAGCTCCATAAAGCCGGGTATATTTGACGAGACCTTTCTTGACAGAACAATATTCGTTGAGACGGAAGATGCCTACTTCTGGGCTAAAGAGCTCGCGAGGAAGGAGGCGGTTTTCGTCGGCCAATCTTCCGGTGCCGCACTCTGGGCCTGCATAATCCTTGCCCGGGAGCTTGCGAAGAAAGGGGAATCCGCCGTAATAGTTACCGTCTTCCCGGACGGAGGGGAGAAGTATTTGAGCACAGCTTTATTCTCCGATGAGAAAGATTAAAAGAGATACAATAAAGTTTTATGGGTGTGATAAAGGCTTTAGGAGGACTGATTTTTGTGGCCTTTGCGGTAGCGTTTACTTACTACAACCTCCAGCCCGGGGAGGTAAGGTTTTACAACGTAAGCGTTAAGCTTCCCATGTTCCTTCTCGTGTTCATAAGTGCGGGACTCGGTTTTACCCTCCCCGTAATTTACTACCAGCTGAGGGAAAGGGTTCTCGTAAGCAGAGAGGAGAGAATTTACAGACTTCTCAACCTCTTCTGGAGGGATTACCTCGGAAAGGCCTTTGATATTCTCAGAAAACTCTTAACCGTTGAGGAATTCCTCCCCTTTTACATAAGGACCAAGAAGGAGTTCGGGGAAAGCCTTGACGTTCAGCTTGACCTTTACAACAAGGGAATAGCCGAGACCGCTCTTGCGGAGATAACCTTCAGGAAGGACCTTGAAGAAGCTAAGATTCTCCTTGAAAACGCCCTCGGAAAGAACCAAAGGAACCAAAAAGCGAGAAAGCTACTCAGAAGCGTATATATGCTTTACGGGGAATACGAGAAGGCGGAAAACCTCCAGAGGGAGATACTGAAGGAGGTTGAGAAGGAAAGGAAGGCAAAGGAGGAAAGGGCTCTTGCATCTATACTTGCGGAAAAGTATATGCAGGATAAGGATGAACTAATTTTAAAGGAGCTCTGGAGTCTCCCGGTATCAAAAACCTCCGGTGCACTTCTTTCCAGCATGGTGGGAGGCGGTGAGGTATTTGAGGCCGCTTACACCCTCGGAATACTACCGGAAGTCATAAAGATTATGGAGGAGAAGAACCTTCTCACACCCGAACTTCTAAACCTCATAGAGAACTACAGAAACGCTATACCCGACGAGGTTATGTATTACGTTTACCTTAAGCTCAACATGAAGGAGAAGATTGGGGAGCTTAATATTAAACTTGAGGAGCTGAAGAAGGTGATGGAAAAGGACGGGGAACTCCTTGAGCTCGTTAGGATATGGGAGTGTGAGGAGTGCGGAAAGGAATACACGAAGTATAACAGCGTCTGCAGGAACTGCTTGGGCGTGAATACATACAGAATAAAGAGGGGGGAAAGAGGTGATAATAGACCACTTGAAAAGGCAGGTTAAGTTTAAGGTCGTTTATCACGGCCCAGCCCTTGCGGGCAAGACGACTAACCTCGTTCAGATAGCGAAGAGAAGGGGGGAAGACATACTCTCCTTCAACACAAAGGAGGAGAGAACTCTCGTATTTGATATGTTTAAGGAAACGAGGAAGATTGGAGACTTTACCGCCTCTTTTATCCTCTATACGGTTCCGGGACAGCATATATACTCCGACATAAGGAAGATGGTTATGAGGGGTGCGGACGGAGTCGTGTTCGTTGTGGATTCCTCCGAGGAAAAACTAAAGGAAAACCTTGAGTTCATAGATATCCTCTCTGAGGATTTATCCCTATACGGCAAGAGCCTTGGGGATACACCCCTCGTAATCCAGTACAACAAGAGGGACCTTGAGAGCGCCCTTTCCGTTGATATTCTTGAAAGGGAGATAAACAGGCTCGGGAGGCCTTCCGTTGAGGCGGTTGCGATAAGAGGTGAAGGGGTTGAGAAGACGTTAAACGCCATTATCGGGGAAATCCTCAAGCGTTTCGGGAGCCTTATAAATGATAAGCGGTGATTTGAAGTCCCCTCAGGACCTCCTTGAGGTATTTTCGGGCATACCCCAGACAAAGGAGGGGTATCTGAACGTTTTGAGCAAGGGACTTTTCCTATCCCTGAAGTTAAGCAAGAGCAGGGTTCTGGGATACTTCTCAAACTACGAAGAAAAACCAGAAAAACCCTTAAACGGCCTCGTTTTCATAATCTCTGAGCTTTTATCGGATACGGAGGGCTACTTTTCCTTTGAGGAGAAAACCGCCATAAAGGATTTCGTTGAGGTGAATGAGGATATAGAGAGCCTCATTATTAAGTCAACGATTCTTAGAAGAGAGCTGGACGAGATGCTTCCCCTAATCATAACAACGAACGTGGTATTCAGGTCCGAGCTTGAGGAATACAACGGGAAGAGCCTCTTTAAGGTAGTGTCAAAGGGAGGGGACGTTATTGATAACCTGAGAAGGCTTAAGAAAAATCTTGAGGAGGGAAAGGTAGAGGTAAGCGAGATAAAGAAAATTGAAAGCGTTGAGGAGATAGGGCTTGATTACATACTTGAATCCGTTGATTACAAACAGATAAACCTTTTAAAGATTCTCGGAAGCCTAAGGGCTTCGGACTTTACGGGTTTTGTTCAGATTGAGGGAAAGGAAAGGGAGATTTACACCTTCTTTAAAAAGGGAGAGATTTTCGGCATATACCCCGTTTCCGTTGATATCTTTGATTACCTCATGGAGTTTTACGGGGACTTTAAGGCGAGTGTTGTTAAGATAAACGATGAGTTCGTTGATATATTTGCCCAGGCATTCATAGGGAAACCTATAATATCCTCCGAAGGGAAATACGTATCCCTCGGTAAGCTATTCTTGACCCTTCTCAGTCTCAAGGAAAACGGAATAGCTAAAATCGTGAGCGGAAGGAGCAATTACATATACATATTCAAGGAGGGAAAACTCTTTTCCGTTAAGAAGGAAAAGAAGTGGGAGGAGAACTACAGGGTTGTCTTTCCGAAGACCGATTACGTCTTCTTCTATAAGGATATATACATATGGAATGTGAATTACCTCTTTTACCTCTTTCTTCTCAACAAGATAAGAAACCTCATCCTGAAATACGAAATCCCTGAAGCGAAAGAAATTCTCACCCAGAGGGTTGCCCAGTTTCCCGCAATTTACCTGAAGAACGGAAAGGTTGATGCTGTGAGAACGCTCACAAAGAGGGAAGAAAGGAGGCTCTTTAACATACTCCTTGAGGTCTCGGAAATTATAATAGGAAAGGTGGGAAAGGAGACCTTTGAAAGGGAAATAGAGGAGGAGATAAAGCCCTACAAGGATATACTGAAAATCCTTAACCTTTCAAGCGACGTGTTTTCAGAGGAAGTTCAGGAACAGGCATGAACAATTTGAGCTGGCTTTTATCCGTAGCAAAGCCCTATTTGCCCCTTATTCTCGTTTCCTTGGTAGGTTCAGCTATTCAGTCCGCAGGAGCTGCCTATATAGCCCTCCTTATAAAGAAGGTCGTTGATAACGTATTCATTTTAAAAAACCAGTCCGAACTCCTTCTTTACACCTCCCTCCTTCTCCTCGGTGCTGTTGTTATGGAGCTCGGTTTTTTTATATCCTCCTTCTCCCTTTCTTACGCCTCGGAGAAGCTCGTTAACACCCTCAGGAATAATGTTTACGGGAAGCTCCTAAAAGTTCCTTTAAACTATTTTCTATACACCCACTCGGGAGACCTTATATCCCGTATAGTGAGCGATATAGAGAGCTTTAAGCAGGTTTTCAGCGAATACGTTCCGAAGGTGCTCAGGGAGCCCTTCGTTATAGTCGCACTCCTCGGAGTTCTTATATACAGGGATTTCACCTTAACCCTTTTCGTTCTCCTTCTCTTTCCGACTATGGCCCTCCTCACCAAATACTTCTCGGAGAAGAAGAAGAAGCACCTCCGCAATCAAAGAAAAAATGTCTCCCTTCTTACCGAAACCCTCACCGAAACCTTCAGGGGGATAGAAAATATAAAGGTTTTCCTTGCGGAAAAGTTCTTCACCGAAAGGTTTAAGGTTTTTTCCGAAAGGCTTTTTAAATCCTCGGTAAAGATAGACCTGTATGTGATAGGAAACACAGCAATAAACTACCTCTTCGGATACTTTGCTGTCGGCCTTATACTCCTTGCGGGGGGATACAGGATAGTCCAGGGAAGCATAACGACGGGGGATTTCGTTTCTTTCCTAACAGCCCTCTTTATGATTCAGAAGCCCATAATGGACCTTCAGAAGGCCATAATGAACCTGAGGGGTTCAGCTCCCGTCTTTGAGAGAATAAGGGAACTCCTGAACCTTCCCGAGGATAAGGGAGGGAAGGAAGTATTTGAAGGCCTCAAGGAGAAGATATCCTTTGTAAACGTGAGTGTGAAGGCGGGAGATAAATACATACTGAAGGATGTAAACCTTGAGGTTAGGAAAGGGGAAAAGCTTGGCATTAAGGGACACACGGGGAGCGGTAAGAGCACCTTCGTTAGGATAATTCCGAGGCTTGTTGAGTATGAAGGAAGCGTTCTTATTGATGGCTTAGAACTTTCTTCTTTTGATATTGCCTCCCTCAGGAAAAGGATAGGTTTCCTCAGTCAGGAGATTGTTATATTCAAGGGGAGCGTTAGAGAAAACCTCCTTATAGCGAACCCCGAGGCGGATGAAAGGGAAATGATAAGAGCCCTTGAGCTTGCAAGGTGTGATTTTGTTCTTGGGGACCCGAAGGGTCTTGATAAGGAGATTGAAGAGGGAGGGAGAAATCTTTCAGGAGGGGAGAGGCAGAGGCTTGCGATAGCGAGGGTGATACTCAAAAATCCCGAGATAATTATCCTTGATGAGGCAACATCCGCCCTTGACGAGAGGACCGAAAGGGAGGTTATGGATAACCTCTTTAAACATTTTTACGATAGAACCTTCTTTATAGTTGCCCACAAGCCCTACAGCCTGAGTAAGTGTGACAGAGTTGTTGAGTTTGAAAACGGCGTTTTAAAAGAAGTATCTCATGTTCCCTGAAAAATTCTATTAAATTATTAATACTTAAAAACTCTCTCAAGGGGTGAAAGAATGTGGCAGGAGTTTGACAGCTGTGGTGTCGGTTTTGTATGCGATATATACGGAAGAAAAAGCCACGAGATACTCAGAAAGGGTGTTGAGGCGGTAAAGAACCTAACCCACAGGGGTGCTATCGGAGGGGACGGAAAGACGGGAGACGGAGCGGGAATACTTACCGAGATTCCGAGAAAGTTCTTCCTAAAAGAAATAGAAAGGCTCGGTTATAAGCTTTCGGACGAGAATAACCTCGCGGTTGGTGTTTTCTTCTTATACGAGCCCGTAGAGGATAAGATAGAGGAGGTTTTCATAAAGGAAGGTATAAAGATAGTGGGATGGAGGGACGTTCCCGTAAACGAGGATGCGGTAGGTGAGGTAGCCCTCAAGGTTATGCCGAAGATAAAACAGCTCTTTCTTGACCTCAAGGGCATACCCGAGGAAGAGAGGGAGCTCAAGCTCTTCTTCGCAAGGAGACAGATAGAGAAAAAGTATGACGAGAAGGTTTACGTTCCCTCTCTCTCTTCAAGAACGGTAGTTTACAAAGGAATGCTCGTAGCTCCTCAGCTTGATAACTTTTACCCAGACCTGAAGGAGGAGGATTACGAGACCTCCTTCGTTCTCTTCCACCAGAGGTACTCAACGAACACGCTCCCTAACTGGAGGCTCGCCCAACCCCTCAGGTATCTCGCTCACAACGGGGAGATAAACACCATTCAAGGAAACAGGAACTGGATGCTCACCCTCCAGCACGAGCTTGAGCACGAGCTCCTCAAGGGCAGGGAGGAACTCATAAAACCTCTCGTTTCCCACGAGGAGAGCGATTCCGCATCCCTTGACAGGGTTTTTGAGCTCCTCTGCCTCGTCGGTTATAAGCCCGAACACGCTATGTATATGCTCATTCCCCCCGCGTGGGAGACCGTTCCCGGTTTATCGGAGGAGGTAAAGGCTTTCCTTGAGTATGAATCCCTTCTTATGAAGCCCTGGGACGGGCCCGCAGCTATAGCCTTCACCAACGGAAAGGTTATCGGTGCACACCTTGACAGGAACGGACTCAGACCCGCGAGGTATGTAATCACGAAGGACGGATTTGTCGTTCTCGGCTCGGAAGTGGGAATGGTGGAGCTTGGAGACAGGGAAATCCTTGAAAAGGGAAGGCTGGGACCCGGGGATACGATAATAATTGAGCTCGGGGAAGGAAGGATAAAGAAGACGAAGGAGATACTTGAGGAGCTTGCAAATTCAAAGCCCTATAAGGAATGGCTTGATAAACACCTCCTCAGACTTTCGGAAATAGAGGACAAATACAAGATTGAAAAGCCCAAGGAGGACCCCGACAGGGTAAGGAAGCTCGTTGCCTTTGGATGGAGCGAGGAGGAGATTAAGAACCAGATAAAGTATATGGCGGAGAACGGAAACGAGATGACGTGGGCAATGGGGGACGACACACCCCTTCCCCCTCTTTCCGAAAAGCCCCAGCTCCTTTACAGATACTTCAAGCAGAGGTTCGCACAGGTCACGAACCCGCCCATAGACCCCATAAGGGAAAAGGCAGTTATGTCCCTGAGAATGAACCTCGGTTATAAGAGGAACTTCCTCAAGGAAACCGAAGAACACGCAAAGAGGCTCCAGATAGACTCTCCCATACTCCTTGATTACCAGCTTAAGGCTATAGAGAACCAGGACAGGTTTAAAGTCGTAAGAATTCCGATAGCGTATCCCAAGGAGAGGAGCTACAACATAGTTGAGCTCCAGGATATGGCTGGGGAAAGGAGGATATCAGAGCTCATAATGGATGCCCTTTACGAGGAGATACCCATAAACGATATGAGACTCGGTATAGAGACCCTCCAGAGGAGGGTTGAGGAGGCGGTAAGGGAAGGAGCGGACATAATCATCCTATCGGACAGATACATAAGCAAGTACAGGGTTGCGATTCCCGCACTCCTCGCGGTTTCCGCGTGCGTAAAACACCTCGCAAAACAGGGGCTTGCCCACAAGGTTTCCTTTATAGTTGAGACGGGAGAGGCCAGGGACAGCCACCAGATAGCCTGTCTTATAGGCTACGGGGCGAGTGCGGTTTACCCCTATCTCGCTTACGAGGTTATCTACGAGCTCTGCGAGAAGGGGGAGATAGAGCTTCCCTACGAGGAGGCCGTATTCAAATACAAGGAAGCCCTTGAGAAGGGGCTCTTAAAGATAATGTCAAAGATGGGCATATCCACCCTCAACTCCTACCAGGGTGCCCAGATATTTGATACCGTATGCCTCAACAAGGACTTCGTTGAGGAGTTCTTCACGGGAACACCCGTAACCCTTGAGGCGGACGGCCTTGAGGAGATAGAAGCCTCTACTCTGGCAAGACACAACGCCGCTTACGAGGTTGAAGAACCGAAGCTTGATGTAGGCGGTCATATGAAAGTAAAAAAAGGTGGAGAGTATCACGCCTGGTCTCCCCAGGTTGTAAGGGCCCTTCACAAGTTCCTCCAGACAAAGAACTACGAGGATTATAAGGAGTTCTCAAGGCTCGCAAACTCCCAGCACCCGACCTTCATAAGACATCTTCTAACCTATAAGAAGTCCTCAAAGCCCATACCCATAGAGGAGGTTGAGCCGATAGAGAGCATACTTAAACGCTTTGTCACAGGCGGTATGTCCCTCGGTGCCCTTTCACCAGAAGCCCACGAGACCATAGCTGAAGCCTGCAACAGGCTCGGCATGAAGTCAAACTCCGGGGAAGGCGGAGAGGACACTGAGAGATACTGGACCATAAAGAATTCAGCAATAAAGCAGGTCGCGAGCGGAAGGTTCGGCGTAACTCCCACCTATCTTGCTTCCGCAAAGGACCTTGAGATAAAGATAGCCCAGGGAGCAAAGCCCGGAGAAGGGGGACAGCTCCCCGGACACAAGGTTAACGAATACATAGCGAAACTCAGGCACTCCCAGCCCGGCGTCACCCTTATATCCCCTCCTCCCCACCACGACATATACTCCATAGAGGACCTTGCCCAGCTCATTCACGACCTCAAACAGGCAAACCCCTTTGCAAGGGTGTGCGTGAAGCTCGTTGCTGAAAGAGGAGTCGGAACGATAGCGGCGGGAGTTGCCAAGGCTTACGCGGACGTTGTTCAGATAAGCGGAGCGGAAGGAGGAACGGGAGCATCCCCCTACATTTCCATAAAGAATGCGGGCAATTACTGGGAGATAGGTCTCACCGAAACCCAGAGGGTTTTAATGGAGAACCACCTCAGGGACAAGATAAGGGTAAGGGTTGACGGAGGATTCAGGACCGGAAGGGACGTGATAATAGCGGCACTTATGGGTGCGGAGGAGTTCGGTTTCGGAACCGCAGCGATGATAGCGGAAGGATGCGTTATGGCGAGAATATGCCACACGAACAGGTGCCCGACGGGCGTAGCAACCCAGGACCCAAACTACAGGAAGAAGTTCAAGGGTAAGGTTGAGAACGTTATGGCTTACTTCAGGGCGGTTGCCCAGGAAGTGAGGGAAATACTCGCGGAAATGGGTTTCAAAAGCCTTGACGAGATTATAGGAAGAACGGACCTCCTTGAGGTGGTGAGGTATGACGAGTTTCCCGGCTCAAAGAGGATAAAGGTTGAGGCACTCCTTGAAAAGTATCCCGAAAATGAGCCGAGAAGGTGTCTCGTTGAGAGGAACGACAACCCCGCTCCCAACTTCAACGACAAGATTCTTGAAGACCTCCTTCCCTACATAGAGGAGGGAATACCCGTTGAGAAGGAATATACGATAAGAAACGTTGATAGAACGATACCAACGAAGATTAATTACTTCATCTCCCTCTTTTACGGAGACAAGGGACTTCCCGAAGATACGATAAAGCTCACCTTCAGGGGAACGGCGGGACAGAGCTTTGGCGCCTTTAACCACAGGGGTGTGAGCCTCACGCTCATAGGCGATGCCAACGACTACGTCGGTAAGGGAATGTTCGGGGGAAGGATAGTTATAATTCCCGAAGGCGTGAAGGAGACAGATAAAAACGTAATAATGGGTAATACCTGCCTCTATGGAGCGACGGGCGGAGAGCTCTACGCGGCGGGCGTTGCGGGAGAGAGGTTCGCAGTAAGGAACAGCGGAGCTGTTGCCGTTGTGGAAGGTGCGGGACTCCACTGCTGCGAATACATGACCGGCGGTATTGTCGTGGTTCTCGGAGATGTAGGATTTAACCTCGGGGCGGGAATGACGGGAGGACACGCATACATCCTTGACGAGAACAACAACCTTGAGGAAAAGCTGAACTACGCTTACGTTTACGCGAGAAGGCTCGTAGGAGAGGATGAGACAGAGGAGCTGAAAAGACTTATAGAGAAACACTACAACTACACAAAGAGCCCCAAGGCAAAGATAATACTTGATAACTGGGACGAATACCTGAAGAAGTTCTGGAAGGTTATACCCCTTGAGCAGTGCAAGAGGGACCCCTACGGAGACTCGGACGCTTGCGAGGTTGAGATATTGGGAAGAAGGTAAAGGTTCTTTCCTTTGCCCTTTTTGACACCGGGGAGACAATCCTCGGTGCCCTCATCGTCTCTACATTCTTTCCCCTCTACATAACGAAATACGTTGACACGAAGTTATACGGATTTCTTTACGGACTTTCCTTTTTTCTCACTTTCCTCTTTTCCCTTTACATAGGCAGGTATGCGGACAAGAAGGCTTTAAGAAAGCATTTTTTTATGCTTTTCGGTTTTCTCACAGCTCTTTTCTGTTCCCTTATATTCTTCTCCTACGGAAATCCTTACCTGTCCCTTGTTTATTTCCTTCTCATGCTCTTTTCCCATCAGCAAAGCATGGTTTTTTACAACTCCCTTTTGCTTAACTTTGAGGAGAAGGGTATAACCTCAGGTTTAGGTGTTGCCTTCGGTTATCTCGGCTCCGCCTTTGCCCTTACCCTTCTCGTAAATTTTTTAAAGGAACCTTCCGTTTATCTATATACCGCCTTTTTATTTTTTCTTTTTTTCCTCCCTTCAGCTTTTTTCCTTGAAAATCCGAGAGAAAGGGGATTTATAAAATTCTCCGAGCTCCTAAGGGATAAAAGGTTCTTAGTTTTTCTACTCTCTTACTTCTCCCTTTCGGAGGTTGCGAACACACTTATAGCAATGATGAGCGTGTATCTTAAGGCGGTTTACGGCCTTGAGAATATGGAGATTTACAGGATTATAGGATTTTCCGCTCTCGGCGGAGTTCTTGGAGGTCTCTTCTGGGGATTTATGACGGACAAATTCGGCGTAAACAGGATTTTCCCCCTCGGTTTCCTAAACTGGATTTTATTCCTTTTTCTTCTCTACTTTGTAAATAGGGATTTTCTCCTTTTTGTGGGAGTTTGGGGAGGGCTTTCCCTTTCTCACCTCTGGACCACTGGAAGGGTCTTCCTCATTGAAAACTTTCCGAGGGAAAACGTATCCTTGAGGCTCTCCTTTCTTTCCCTTTCGGAGAGGGTTGCCTCAAGTACGGGAGTGTGGCTCTGGAGCTTCTTTCTCTTCCTTACCGAGGATTACAGACTTTCTTCCCTTCTCATGGTTTTTCTGCCCATAATAGGAGGGACGCTATTTTTACTTCTTAAAAAAGAATACAGCTATCATCAGGAGTAGAAATTATGTTTTCGTATGCATCCATGGAGTTTCCTTGGGGGAAATCACCAAATTGAACGGTAAATGTTCCGGTCAGCTCATTCTCCTTCCCACTGTAAATCTCTATAGCGTGAAATTTCACCTTAACATTGTATATACAATTTGAACTTATATCGTAACAGTAATTCATTAATACTTCCTTCCAATCTGAAGGAATTACCAAGACAGTGGCTTTCTGAATGCTTTCTATAATTTCTATTTGGTCTTCCTGAACTTGAACTATAGGAGGTTGTATGGAAAATGAAGCGGTAAATTCGTAGGGCTTACTGAATATGTTTCTACACGTTGGATTTTTTTCACACTTATTTTGGGGGGATGCGTTGTAAAACTCAATAACGTATTTATAAACGTAAACGGGGGAATAAGTTATATTTTCAGATATAAACTTAGGTGAACTTTTAAACTCTGCTACTATGTAATCGTTCTGAAAGGCTATATAATCACAGATTCCGTCCCGGTTTGCATCTTTCCTTATCAGGATATCGCTTTGTAAATTGAACGGAATTATAGAGTTAAGCGTAACTACAACTGAATCCATATCCCCGAAGGTTTCAGGGGAGGAACCACCTCCACACGAGATAACGTATAGTGGAAGGGATAGAAGTAGCGCTTTTCTGAGAAATGCCCTAAACATGGAATACATTATAAGCTATTTTTCTAATGGGTGTAACCTTTGAGGGGTAGTAATGTAAATAACATCCTCTTCACAGGACAAGGCAAGTATTTCCTCAGGGGATAGATTCGCAATTATCATATATGAATCCTTTAGCTTTATTTTTTTCTCAGCTTTAAACTTGAACTTTTCTTTACCATTTTCTTTGGCGTATATTAACACTTTTATTCTTTCTTTTAAGGATTTAACTTCCTTTAATTTTAGCTTTACTGAACTACTTAACTTGTTTTCACAAAATTTCATATCGCCCTTATGGTAACAAGACACGATTATTAAAATAAAAATCTGTATAAAAACCTTATAACTTTTAAAAATAGAGCGAAAGTTATTAAGTAAATAATTGATACCTGTCCTTGTGACGTGCATCCTCCGCCTCCTGAGCTTACGTTAAGCGTTTCCCTTTCAGTGGTATTTCTGTCTGAAAATCCTTCCCTTTCTTCCAGAAGACTGGAAACGCTCTTGTAAATATCAAGCTTTCCGTGGCCGTAAACGTTATTCGGTTTCTGTGTTGTAAAGCTATCCTTGTAAGCGTTATTTATGAGGATTTCTTTTACTTCTGAAGGGGTGAGGGTGTGTTCTACTTGGAGTAAAAGGGCAACAGCTCCTGTAACAGCAGGTGCAGACATGCTCGTTCCTTGCATCCAGTTAAATCCCTCATAAAAACACAGGTCTATCAAGGGCTTTATATTAAGAGGATAAGCGGAGCAAACGAGTTCGCCGGGAGCAACTATATCGGGCTTTAAATTTTCCTTGCATCCGTATGAACATCTTCTTGAGGGACCGATTGAGCTAAAATTAGATATACTGCCTAAAATACTGTAGGGATTTATATTCACGTTAACCTTGCTCGTGAATGAACCTACGGATATGACGGAACTTGAAGAGGCCAGGGAAGATATGGTGTATGAGTAGTCGGGAGAAGCAAAAGCGACATTTTCCCCCCACAGGTGAACTTCCCCGTCTTTTACGTCTATTGGCGTGAAACTTACACTCCAGCCGTTCCTGAAGTTTTCGTTAACGTTATCAATCTTTATAAAAACGTTCTTATCGCCGTTCAGGGGATTTCTTCCCGAGAAACTTACCGCAAGCGTTCCACAGTTTCCTAAATCAATCAGTTTCGTATCACCTTCCCTTATGCTTACCGCCTGACAGGGAGAGTTTATCGTAAGCTCAACGCTGTCCGTTCCCATAATCCATATATCCACATACGCCCAGGAACCTATCACGTCAAAAGAGGAAGTGTTTTCCTGAAACAGGTTCAGCTTATCGTGTATTGGTTCGTTTCCCCAATTCCCCGCAGCTACCACAACTGGAATTTTATAAGTGTTTACTATGCTTTCTATGAAGCGGGAAATAGGGTCCGTTCCGTCGTGGGGACCTAAAGGTGTTCCGAGGCTCAGGTTTATCACGCCGGGTTTTCCGTATGCCTTTATTCTTTTCGCAAGAATATCAAGGGCTTCTATTATTTTATCTTCCCTGAATTCTTCGTTCCCTATCTTCACCACTATCAACTCCGCCTCCGGAGCTATTCCCCTGTAAACCTCGTGGTCTCCCGCGGCTATGCCAGCTACGTGAGTTCCGTGTCCATCAGTATCCCTTTGATTACAATTTCCCTTTTCTATTTCCTCCTTGTAGCATACTTCTCCCGTCGTGAGGTCGTGTATCTCAAGAATTCTCCCCCTGAAAGCGGGATGTGTGTAATCTATCCCGCTGTCTGCTATGCCTATAATTACTCCCCTCCCCTTATACTCGGAGAGGTTCGTATCCTGCATTAAATCCGTTAGGCGGGTGTAGAGGGCTACCTTGTCGAGGAGGGGGGAATATTTCATAGGAAGTGCGATATATATAACATTCTCCAGGGTTTTAAATGTTTTTATGTCTTGAAGTGTGTATTCGCCTATCAATAAATATTCTTCAGAAGAAAGCTTTATTATTCTTTCCGTATTTCCGGATATATGCTTTAAATTTCGCGTAATAACCATCAGTCTTAGTTGTTTACTTGATAAATAGGTTAACTTCTGTTCATTTAATAAAGCAAGCTTTAGGGCTGGGGAAAACTTATCCTCTAAGGAAAATAATAATCCATAAGGAAGAATTATAAGAAGAAAGAGAAGGAAGAAGAAAAAAGGCATTACTTGTTGGACACACCTATTATATCCGCTATACAGAGGTTGTATTCTTCAAGGAAGTTAACCTCTGTTAATAATTGTCCGTTAAGCGCTACCCTAAGACGCGAATATGTGCCATTATTGGGGTCACACCTCAGCCCATCCTCTGTTTGAACGTAATATGCGTATGCTACAACATTCCCGAGCCTGAAGTTCACCGAGGAATGAACATCACTCGTAGTGAATACATCAGGATTCAGAGGTCCTACTTTTGAATCCGCATCAATATCTACCCTGTAAACATTAACATTCGAATCGGCATAGTTATCACTATCACTATCATTACCTTCTGCATTAACTAAAACTTTTGAATAAATCGCATCATAACCAGCAGAGCTTGTATTGCTGTCATATACATCTCCTTGAACAGGTCTGAGAATAGTATCTAAGGCGTATACATCAATATCCGTAAGAGTAGCGGTCGTCATATAGGGAAGTTGTATGTTTAGCTTATAAACATCAAGATTGTTTTCAGTCACATCTTCATCTGGATCAACAATAAACTCGTTTCCAAAGAATCCAATTACCTTTATGTTAGTGTTGTAAGTTTTCTTGTTATGATGAACATATGGACCAGGTAGCGTAACGGAGAAATACCAAGCTTCGTCGGCAGCAGGAGAAATGTACAAGACCTCGTTCCCTTTTCTATATAACACGTCTCCATCAACATACTGGTCGTATATTATTGTAGTTCCTGGATTGAACGTAGGGACATTATCTGCAAGGTCTGTTCTTTCAGTAACTGTAAGGTTTCCATCCTGGAAATATGCTATATATTTAGTTCCCGCAATCGTAGCCCAATCTTGACCTACGAATGAGAAAGACGTATATATATCATCCAACGTATAAGCATCTATCGTTTGTCCATCTGAACTTACATATACAACGTCGGTTTTGTCAGATGTATTAACTTGATAATAATAAAGTAAGAAGAGATTTCCGTTATCATCCAATGCATAATCACAAGTGGCACCGTTCGTTGCACAGTTAGAGTCAAAACCTGAATAATTTATTTCATTACCATCATCCTCAACAACAATTAAATTATGAACAGGGATATATGCAAGGGGTTCTTGGGATGTTAGGTCAAACTTATAATACTTTAACTCGTCATCGTCAACGAAAGCCACGTAAGCCCAGTTTTCCTTATCAACTCTCATATATCTATTAATTCCACTTGCAGGACCTACCAAGGAACCACCAAATACATAAGATGTTTCTTTGATGCTACCATCAGGTTGAACGAGAACGAGGACATTATCTCCGTTATCATTTGCTTTTATACCAATACCTTTCCCTTCCCCTGTATATATAAAGTCTACTAATGTAGTCTGATTACCTTGAATATCTGTTATTGCGGTTCCATCCCAAACATAGTTCTCCGTTATAACCTCTGGTTCACTGTCCAATAAATAAACCGACCCTTGGTCCGTGATCATATAATAGTCGGTTCCATCACTTACCACTACGAACTTCTCACCCTTGAAAAGAGCAGTACCCGAAACACCTATAAGAGGCTGGTCAGAATCTTGTGGATCACTTAACTGTACAATAGAATTTCCATCATAAAAGTAGTAATAATAACTGTCTTCAGCATGTGCTTTTAAAAGTAGATTGTTATTTCCAAATATGTGGAATGTTTCCAAATTTTGAGGCGGAGTCTCACCAGGTAAAAGAACAAGCTGAACAGGTATTGCTTCATAAGAACCATCTTCATAGGTTAAAATTTTATAGTAGCCTGGTCCAGAAACATTTAGAACAGCTGCCTGATTACTATCAGTTAAACGTACGAGTATGCTTTCAAGCAGTTGAGGCTGAGGCTGAGGTTCTTCAGGAGCTGGAGAAGGTTGTTCAGCTTGGGGAGTTCCACCTCCGTTATCTCCTCCACATCCTACAATTGCACCGAATGCAAATATTGCGGATGCCAATGCGAGTTTCTTGAAGTCCATAACTACACCACCTCCTTTTAATTTTTTCCTCTTCTATATTATACCATCGCTCGTGAAAAATCAAGTTTAAAAAATTTAAAGTCCCTTTTTCCTCAGGTGGAAGTAGGGCTCTATCGTCTGAATTCTTGGGTCCTCAACCGCTTTCCCGAAGGTGAAGTGGTATAAGTCCTGGAACTTCCTCGTTTTTATGCCGAGGAGTTCGTGCATAACGTCGTCAAAGAAACATCCTATTCCCGTTCCGTTCAGGTTATGAGCTGTCGCCTCAAGGTATAAAACGTGTCCTACCAGTCCCGCTTCCCAGTGAATATGTCTGTAGAGCCACGGATTTTTATTAATAACGGGTTCAAAGAGGGAAATCATTCCAAGGGAAAAGGCACTGTCGCTCGCTATGTCCTGCTGGCACGCTACGTATCCCGCAATCTCTCTGAAATCGCCCTCATACAGGAGATAAAGGGGAAAGTCCTCGTAAACCTTTTCCCAGATAAACTCGGGTGAGGTGTTCCTCTTTAGCTCCTCAAGCATTCTCTCGTTTCTAACGAAGCAGTAAAGCCCCCTTCTCAGACCTTTAACTCTGTGGACAAAGATAAAGAGGTTAACGAAGGTTGGCGTTATCTCAACGTCAAAGGGGGAAAATCCATCCCTCGGAATCGTTTTATCAAGTGCGTGAACGAAAAGCTCCGCATTTATGTAGGTTTTCCCGTCGTAGGCCATACCGCTTCTTCTCTTCCTTATTACTTCCTCCGCGGACATGTAGGAGGGAACGATGTTGAGAAGGGGAAGATTTCCGTAGATGACCTTAAACTCCTCAGTTCTCGGCTTTTCGGTATCCTCTATAGCCTCGTAAATAATCTCCCATATAACCCTTTCCTTGCTAAGAACGTTTGGCCTCCCGTAAAATCTTACCTTCTCAAACTCCCTTATTACCTCCTCGGGAAGTGTTCTGGGAACGTCCTCAATCTCTTTGGGGAAAACGAAAAAGGCACACTCCGGAAACTCCTCTTCCCCTTCTATCCAGCTCACCCTGTCAAATCCGAGAAGGAGGTTTAATTCCTTATCCGAAAGACCGCTGAGATACTTAACCTTCCAGCCCTTGAGGTTTGCGGAGAACCTGAGTGTTCCTATCGCGTGTCCCGTATCAAGGAGGCAGTACCTGTAAGCCCTCTCCCCGTATTTCCAGGCCTCCCTCCAGGGAATGCTCGTGAGGATAAAGATAAAGCCCTCGCTCCCGAAGAAATCCTTTATCCTTCTTGAAAGCTCCGGGGGAAGGCTTGCCCTCTTTTCAAGGGCGTGGAGAAAGGGGTTGTAATGGAAAACTCCCTCAAGATTTCCAAGGTGGGGAATTATTAAATAGCCTTCCGTGGGGTGAAGGTTCCCGCTTGAGGGGTTCATTCTTACGGACCACCTTGAGCCTGGAATAGCCTTCCAGGCGGAAAGCCCGAGGGCAAGCTCAAGGAACTTGCTTATACTCTCAAGGGTAAACTTCTCGGTGTTAACCTTTCTGTAGTCGTAGAGTGCCTCGTAGGGGTGGGAAGGGTCCTTCAGAAGGGGGAGGTCTATCCTCTCGCATCCTTCCCAGAACCGGAAGGGATTCGGCTGGTTTGCCCAGTCAAGGTATCCCAGCGAGCGTGCAAGCCTGTGGGGGTGGTGCTTCGTCTCCTCGTGGTAGTAGATTGTCTTATTCAAAGCTTCCATGAATTAATAAAATAAAGGTATGAAGGTCGGATTTATAGGTCTCGGGCATCTGGGAAGGGCTATAGCAAAAAGGCTCATAGAACAGGGCGTTGAGCTAATCGTATGGAACAGAACGATTGAAAAGGCAAAGGATTTTGCAAAAGAGACGGGTGCAGAAGTTGCAAGCTCACCCATGGAGCTTATAAACAAGGTTGACAGGGTCTTCGTTATAGTTTTTGATTCCCATGCTTCCGAAGAGGTTATTTTCGGGGAAAAAGGACTCATTAAGGGAGACATAAAGGGGAAAACGGTTATAGACATGACGACGAACCACTTTGCTTACGCAAAAACCGCTTACGAGGAGCTGAAAAAGCTCGGGGCTTACTACCTTGACGCCCCCGTTCTCGGAAGTGTGATACCCGCACTTAAGGGAGAGCTCACGATAGTCGTGGGAGGGGATAGGGAAAAGTTTGAAGAAAATAAGCCCCTTTTTGAAAAGTTCTGTAAGGCCATTTACTATGTCGGAGAGGCGGGAAAGGGAAGCAAGGCAAAGCTTATAAACAACATAGTCCTCGGGGGAATTATGGACATACTCGCGGAAGCGGTCGCCCTCGGCGAGCTTTCGGGATTTGATAAGGAAACGATAATAAACATACTAAACGACGGAGCTGGAAAGTCCTACATACTTGACGTTAAGAAGAAAAAACTCCTTGAGGAGGACTTCTCAACCCACTTCTCCGTTAACCTAATATACAAGGACCTACACTACGCTCAGGACCTCATAAAGGAGCTTGGCGTTTTTTCCTTCACAACAGCGGCAGTTAAAGAAACATACGGCCTTGCGAGAAAGAAAGGGCTCGGAAACCTTGACTTTTCCGCAGTTTATAAAGTCCTGAAGGAAGATTAAGTTTCTTTTTCTTTAGAACCGTTCCAGCAGTAGGAAAGTCTATTGACACTTTACGCTAAGCATGAAAGTATTTAATCTTGTCCCGATTTTTCTATATTCATTAACTATGGACTGGGGGCAGGTTCTCACGATTATTTTCGGGATAGCGGGATTTATGTCTATTTTTATGCTTCTCGTTAACAAACGGATTGATGACCTGAGGCAAGATATAGACAGAAGGTTTGAAAACCTTGAGAAAGAAATGGATAGGAGATTTAACGAGCTAAAAGAGGAACAAAAAGAAATAAAGCAGGAACTTAAAGAAATCCGTCAACTTCTCTATAAGGTTCTGGGAGTAGAAAACAAGAAGGAGAGTTAAGAAAAAAATTAAGACGTATTAACAAGTTAATAAGTTCACATAATGGAGTTTATAATTAGATTTTTCAATTGATGGAATACCTTGTGGTTGAGAAACGCTTAAAGAGGCTGAGGGAGGTTCTTGAGAAAAGACAGAAGGACCTCATAGTATTTGCGGATAACGTTAAGAATGAGCATAACTTCTCCGCAATCATAAGAACATGCGATGCGGTTGGGGTTTTATACCTTTACTACCACCATGCGGAAGGGAAGAAGGCAAAGATAAACGAGGGAATAACTCAGGGCTCTCATAAGTGGGTTTTCATAGAGAAGGTTGATGACCCAGTCGGTAAGGTAAAGGAGTTCAAGGAAAGGGGTTTCCAGATTGTAGCTACGTGGATTTCAAAGGACTCGGTGGACTTCAGAAGTGTGGATTACACAAAACCCACGGTGATAATAGTGGGAAATGAGCTTCAGGGTGTTTCTCCCGAACTTGCGGAGCTCGCGGACAAGAAGGTGGTTATACCCATGTTCGGAATGGCTCAGAGCCTCAACGTTTCCGTCGCAACGGGAATTATCCTTTACGAGGCCCAGAGGCAGAGGTGGGAAAAGGGCATGTATAACAGGCCTTCCCTATCCGAAGAAGAGATAAAGAGAATATTAAGAAAGTGGGCTTACGAGGATATAATAAAGGAAAGGAAGAGGGTGGGAGGGAACGCAAAGGTTTAGTTTTAAAGACCCGTTTTTAGATACTCGTTCTTATACCTCACGTAGTTTTCCGCTGATTCCTCTATGAGCTTTATCTCTTCTTCTTTCAGCTCCCTTACGATTTTGGCGGGAACGCCCGCAACGAGGACGCCCGAGGGAATTTTCTTATTGGGTGTGACGAGGGCACCCGCACCTACGAGAACGTAGTCCTCTATCTCAACCCCGTCCATAATGGTCGCTCCCATTCCGACGAGAATATTGTTGTGAAGAACGCATCCGTGAAGGATAACCCCGTGACCCACCGTTACGTTATCCCCTATTATCGTAGGGTGGGTGTCGTGGGTCACGTGAACGACGCAGTTATCCTGTATATTAGTTCTCTTTCCTATCCTTATATAGTTAACGTCCCCCCTTATCACCGTTCCCCACCACACGCTTGAGTCCTCACCTATCTCAACGTCTCCTATCACAACGACGTTGTCCGAGAGGTATACGCTTTCGTGTATCCTCGGGTATTTGCCCTTATACCCCCTTACTATTGCCATATTTTTTATTATGGAGCTCTTCAGCATACGCATGCGTGCGGAAAAGGAGGGAAAGCACGTATCTGGAGCGGAAAGAATAGTAAAAAAAGAAGAGATTGAGGAAACCCTGAGGGAGCTCCTCAAAAGACCTAAGGATTACGATTTCATGAACCTGAAGGTTGAAAAGATAAAGAGTTTTGAGGAAATTCCCTTCAGCCTGAGAATAAGCTCCTACGAGTTTGGAAGCGTTGAGGAGGCAAGGAAGTTTGCGGTTAAGAAGCTCACCGAAGAGGGTATAGAGGAGAAGTTGGCGAGGAAGGCTGTTGAGATTCTCTCAAAGGGTGCGAACCCTTCGGGCGGAAACATGAGGGGAGCTGTTTTGATGGATTTAGAAACGGGGGAGAGGCTTGAGCCAGACAGAAGCAGAGGTATAAGAACCGTAAACTTTGACTGGAAGGAGAGAAAGAGGATAACTGAGCTTCTCCTTAGGAAGGGATACACTCTAAGGACCGTTGATGCCCTTGCACTCACGATGAAGAACCTTCACTGCGGAGTTGTTGCTGAGCTCTGCTGGAGCGACGACCCCCACTACACAACGGGATACGTCTCGGGGAAGAAAATAGGCTATGTGAGGATAAAACCCCTGAAGAGGGAAGGGGACCCCCTCGGGGGAAGGGTTTACTTCGTGAGGAAAGAGAGCTTAGAGAAAGTCCTTGAATGTCTTGAGAAAAAGGCGGTTCTCATAGATTGGAGAGATGATTTCTAACATACACATACAAGGTAAGGGGAAAAAATTATTAATCAGAAAAAATTAAAAAGGAGGTGAAAAAATGGCCGTGGCAGCAGAAGCACAAGTCTTCACACAGGATATTTTAAGAGATAAGAATATACTTGAGAAGTCAAGCGGAAACCCTCCCAAGGAAATAAGGGTTGAGGGCGAAGAGCTTGTCATAGTAAAGGAAAGCGGTGAGGAAAGAGTGCCTTTAAAGTCCCTGAGAGGAAAGGCGATATACACCCGCCTGACGACGGGCATTTCCGAGTTCACTGAACCTATATACGTTTAAACCTCTTCCCTCATTCTCTCTATTAACTCTTTTACAACCTCTTCAACCTCTTCGTCCCCTTCGGGGGACACTATAACAACCTCTCCGTTTTTATCGTAAGCGTATCCGTAAAGTCTCAGCTCCTTCACATCGTTCTCAAGGGCAACCTTCGTAACCCTTGAGAAGAACTTCTCAAGACTTTCCACATCTTGGGGATTTACCTCCTGCTCAAATATATCAACCGACTCCTCGTCAACATCTCCCTCTTTGGGAACAAAGATGGTATAAACAACTGTTTCACCTTGGGGATTTTCCCTCTCCATAAAGAGTTTGAAGAGCTCTTCTACCTTCTGCCTCATCTGGTGCCTTATGCTCATCTTCCCGCCTCCTTCTTACTCATTAAATACTCGTGTATATATTTTGCAGCTTCCTTTCCATGAGCTAAAGCAACGACAACCCTGTCCCCTCCGTTTATAACGTCTCCTCCCGCAAATACGCCCTCAAGGTTCGTCTCGTATCTCTCGTTAACCTCTATCGTTCCCCACTTTGTAGTCTTGAGTCCGCTTCCCTCGTAGGCAACGGGGTTTGCCCTCTGACCTATAGCGAATATGACCGAGTCGCACTCTATCACGTGCTCCGAGTTAGGAACGGGAACAGGTCTCGGCCTTCCGCTCTCGTCGGGCTCTCCAAGTTCCATCTTAATGCACTTTATACCGACGACTTCTCCCTTCTCGTTTCCTATTATCTCAATGGGCTGGGTGAGCCAGTGGATTATTACTCCGTCTTCCATAAGGTGGTCCCACTCCTCCTGCCTTGCGGAGGAGGTTTCCCTCGTTCTCCTGTAAACTACGTGGGTCTCAACGCCGAGCCTCCTTGCGGTTATCGCACAATCAACCGCGGTAAATCCACCGCCAATTATCACCGTCTTCTTTCCAAGCTCAACGGGAACGCCCTTCTTCGGAAACTCGTTCGCCTTGTATAGGTTCACCCTCATAAGGAAATCTATTGCGGAGTAAACGCCCTTTAGGTGGTCTCCAGGAAGTCCGAGCTTACCTCTTCCCGCTCCAACCGCTATAAATACCGCATCGTATTTCTCCCTCAGCTCATCAAGGGTTATCGTCTTACCAACGAGGTAGCCGTAAAAGAACTTTATACCGAGCTTCTCAAGCCTTCTTATCTCCCACTCAATTATCTCCTTATCAAGCCTCGCGTTCGGAATGCCGTAATACATCACACCTCCGGGCTTGGGAAGGGCTTCGTAAACGTGAACCTCGTGTCCCTTCTTTGCAAGCTCGTAAGCACAGCTTAGCCCCGCAGGGCCTGCACCTATTACCGCAACCTTCATACCCGTGGGAGGTTCCTTCTCTATCTCAATCTCTATGCCCGAAATCCTTATGAAGTCCCCCACAAACTTCTCAAGGGCACCTATCGCAACGGGAAGCCCCTTGTTCTTTCTGTTTCTCACCGTGTCGTAGTAAAGGATACAGCTTCCCTCACACTGCCTTTCCTGGGGGCAAACCCTCCCGCATATGGAGGGGAATATATCGGACTCAATGATAACCTTGTAAGCTCCGACGAGGTCTCCTTCCGTTATCTTCTTTATGAATCCCGGTATGTCAACGTGAACGGGACATCCCTTTATACATCTCTGGTCAGCATCCTTGCAGAATAAACATCTCTGGGCCTCGTCAAGGGCAAGATTTACGGAATACCCGAGCTCATATTCCCTGAAGGTCTTTACCCTCTCCTCTGGGGGAAGAGTGGGCTCTTTATTGCGGTCAAGATACCTTATCTTCTTTGCCATAGGTAAGATAATAGCTGTTTGTTTAAGATAATCAAGTTATGGAATCATTAAAGATTACCCTTGAGGGATTTGTTGAGTCTTACGGCTACCTCGGCATATTCCTAATTGCATTCACCGAGAGCATAATCCAGCCCGTTCCTCCCGATCCCTTCATAAGCGGTGCAACCGCGATGGGACTTAACCCTCTCCTTTCCGCTATTGTTGCAACGTTCGGAAGCGTATCGGGAGGAGTTGTTGCCTATTTTCTCGGTAAGTTCCTCGGCGAGCCCGTTGCAAAGAGGCTTTTGGGGGAGGAAAGATTTCTAAAGGCTGAGGCCTTCTACAACAGATACGGAACCTTTGCGGTTATAATTGCGGGACTAACTCCCGTTCCCTATAAGGTCTTTTGCTGGCTTTCGGGCATACTTGAGTTTGAACTGTGGAGGTTCGTAATCGCGAGCGTTATAGGGAGATTCCCGAGGTTTCTTCTCTTTGCCCTTTTCGGTGAGGCTGTCGGGAACTTCCTTTAAGCTCCCGAAAGAGCTCTATATATCTCTCAACGGTCCGTTCTATGGAGTATTTTTTTGCTGTTTTTACCGCTTCCTTCTCCATCTCCCTTCTTCTTTCCTCGGGAAGATTTAAAGCTTCCGTTATCTTGCGAGCGAGCCCCTTGTGGTCCCCAACCTTTACCATAAAGCCGTTTACCCCGTCCCTCAGGTATTCGGGTATGCCTCCCGCATCCGTTGAGACCACAACCCTCCCCGTTGCCATAGCCTGGAGGAGTGCTCCCGCTATACCTTCCGAGAAGGAAGCCATTATAAAGAGGTCCGCCCCTTGGAGGAGTCTATCCACATCCTTCCTGAAACCGAGCCCTATACAATTCTTTTCAAGCCCGTATTTCTTGAAAAGCTCCCTCGCCTCCTCCGAGTCCGTATCAAGCCCCACAAAAACCATCTTAAAGTTTTTAAAGGGTAGTTCCCTTAGGGCTTTGAGTATCACCTCCTGTCCCTTTCTCCAGGGTTGCCAGTTTGCAACGTTCATAAAAAGGTATTCCTTTTCTTTTACTCCAAGCTCCCTTCTTACTTCCTCCCTCAGCTCGGGTCTCGGGAAAAACCTGCTCAGCTCTATTCCGCTCTGTATCACCCTCAGTTTATCCCTAAAGATTCCTTTTTCTCTTAAGAGCTTTGCAACGTGCTCCGAAACGACAACTATCCTGTCCGCAAAGCGGTATTTAAAAGCTCTTGAGAAAAAACTTGGCAGAAATCCCGAACGCCTCAGAGCTATTATCTTTGGTCTTTTCCTCATTCCGAGGGTTGAGAGAAGAACGTAATCCATCGCGTGGGAGGAGTGGGCTATGACGAAGTCGTAATTATTCTCCTTTATTATTCGCCTGAGCCTGTAAACGTTTGCCGGATTGAACCGGGAGCTCCCCCCCTTGTAATCCTCAAAGAAGTGAATTTTTACGGGCGTTCCCTTTAGTTTTTCTTTCATGTACTTATACTGAAAGGAGAGGGCTATGTGGCTCTCAACACCTTTAAGGGCTAAATACTTCGTTATCAGATATGTCTGTTCTTTTGTTCCGCACCATCCGATACCGTCAATTACGTTAAGGACTTTAAACATTAAGAAAGATTTTAAAGGGGAAAGGGGAAATTAAGCCTGTTTTACGAGCTCCTTTGCGGGCTTGAAAGTGAGAACCTTCCTTGCGGGTATCTCTATAACTTCTCCCGTTCTGGGGTTCCTTCCCTTTCTTGCCTTTCTTACTGAGACTTTAAAGGTTCCGAGTCCGGGAATTCTTAGCATCTCCTCCCTTTCAAAGAGTTCGTGTATCGCTTCTACGAAAGCCTTGAGAGCGGCGTCAGCTTCCTTTTTCGTAATCCCGGCCTTCTCCGCTATCTTGGCTATTAGTTCTGCTTTTGTCATCTTCACACCTCCCTTTGAGTTTTTGTTAGTTTAATTTTATACTCAACCTACCAATTTGGAAAGAACTTTTTTATAACCTTCAAGAAGGTCTCCGAGGTCAAATCTAAACCTGTCTTTATCCAGCTTTTCCCCCGTTGATTTATCCCAGAGCCTCATGCTGTCGGGTGTTATCTCATCAACTATAGCGAGGGAACCGTCGGGAAGCCTTCCGAACTCAAGCTTGAAATCAACAAGAAGAATTCCCTTTTTTGAGAATAAATCCTTTAAAATTTCGTTAACTTTTAAAGCGGTTTTCTCCATTTCCGGAAGAAGTTCAACGGGTGCAAGCCCGAGAACCTTTATGTGGTTTTTGCAAACCATGGGGTCGTGAAGCTCGTCGCTCTTCATGAAGAACTCAACGAGGGGCTCCTTAAGGGGTGTTCCCTCCTTTATTCCGTATCTCTTTGAAAAGCTCCCTGCGGAAAAGTTTCTTACAACTACCTCAACGGGAAAGCGTTCCGCCTTCCACACGAGTATCTCCCTTTCGGAAAGCTTTTTAATGAAGTGGGTTTTAATCCCCTTCCTCTCGAGAATCTCAAAGATGAGTGAGGTAATCTCCGCATTTAGCGAACCTTTCCCCTTTATCTCTTCCTTTTTCACGCCGTCAAAGGCTGTTGCGGTATCCTTGAACTCAAGGATTACCTTGTCGGGTTCTTCAGTCTCATAAACTATCTTCGCCTTTCCCTCGTAAAGTTTTCTTAACTTCATCTCACTTAATTTTAAAGGTAAACTCCTTCCCGTTCAGTTCAATCAGTATAAAGTCGGGAAGGCCCTCATACTTATCGTGCTTCCCGTTTTTATCAAGGGCGTAAAACCTGAGGCTATTAAACTTTCCTTTCTTTATGAGCTTTTCCTCCTCGTAAAGGTCTAAACTCCCGGAAGGGTAAGGAAACTCGTAAGTGTATAATGTTCCTTCTTTGAATATGTAGGCTTTCTTTACGATTCCTTTGAAAAACTCCCCTCCGCTCGTCTCAAGGTATAACTCCCTTTCCCTAAGGAGTATCTTCCTCGCTCCCGTCAGGGCTTTTCTGAGCTCCCAGAAGAGGATTATCTCCTTTTTCAGGTTTTCCGAGTTCTTTATACCGCTTAGTGAGGAGTTCACGGCCCTTGAGAAGGAAAGGCTGAGAAGGGTAAATATGAGGGATAAAATTGTGAGGACGATAAGAACCTCCACGAGGGTGAAGGCCTCAGAAGTGTTTCCATCCCTTCGGTTTTGTGAGCTTCCCGTCAACGTAAACACCTTCTCCCTCCTCAACGCTTCCGATTTCGGTCATGTCAAGGAAGGGATTCCAGGAGGATTTTGGGTGTGTAAAGAGAAGCTGGTAGTCTTCCCCTCCGATTAGAGCGTATTCAAGGGGATTCTTCTTGTATTTCTCACAGAAGAGCTTAAGCTCCCTGGATAGGGGAAGCTTTTCCGTGTTTATGTTGAGTCTTACCTTGCTCCTTTCGGAGAGATGCCAGGCATCTGAAAGGAGTCCGTCGCTTATGTCCATGCTCGCGTTTGCGTACTTCTGTATGTGCTTCACGTAGTCTATTCGTGCGGTAGGTCTCAGGTGTCTCTCAATTAGTGCGAGCTCAAAGGGTTCGTATTCCTTCTTGTTCATAAGAATGAGCTCAAGTCCCGCCCTTGAGTCCCCGAGGGTTCCCGAAACAAAGAGGCTATCCCCGGGCCTTGCCCCTTTCCTTCCCACAAACCTTTCAGCTTCCCCCACGAGGAAAAGGGATATACTTACCTTTTCAAGCTTTGAAATGTTTCCCCCGAGTATCTCGCAGTTGTAAAAGGTGCAGGCTCTCTTCATTCCCGCGTAAATCCTCTCAACGTATGTGAGCTCAAGCTCCTCCGGAACGTTAAGGGAGACGAGTATCCACTTGGGGTATCCTCCGTTTGCTACAACATCGCTTACGTTCACGCTTACCGCCTTCCAACCTATCGCCTCGGGAAGGTATTCCCTCAGGAAGTGAACTCCTTCTGTCATGGTATCCGTCGTAAGAAGCAGTGTGCTTTTCCCGTGCTTGACGGGTGCGGTATCGTCCCCTATTATCTCTGCGGAGAGTACGTTTTTAAGCCTTTCTATCAGCCCGAACTCTCCGACCTCTTTTATCCTCATTTCTCCACCTTCTCCTCCTGGAGCTTTACCACTATTACCTCTTTCACCTTGTTCTTTTCAACCTCGTTCACTATGAACTTGTATCCGTCAAACACGAACTCGTCCCCCTTCTTAGGAACTCTTCCCAAGTTAGCCATTATAAAACCGCTCACGGTGTCATACTCATACTCCTCGGGGAGCTCTATCCCGAGCTTCTGGGCGAGCTCGTCTATGTTAACCGAACCGCCCACCTTGTAGGTATCCGAGGATATCTTCTCAAGGGTCTTCTCCTCCTCGTACTCCTCGGGTATGTCCCCCACAATCCATTTGAGAACGTCGTAAAGGGTAATCACTCCCGACACAACTCCGTGCTCGTCAACAACTACCGCAAGTTTCACCTTAGCCTTCCTGAGCTCGTTCAGAAACCTCGCGAGCGTCATAACCTCGGGGATTACGAAGGGCTCCTTTGCAAACTCCTTAAGTTCCTTATCCTTGTTCAACTGAACGGGAAGGAGGTCCTTGACGTGGATAACTCCCGTGAGGTTATCAAGAACCTCCTTATATACGGGTATCTTGCTGTGGGCTTTTTTCTTTATGAGCTGTATAACCTCCCCGACCTTTTTGTCCTCGGGAAGTGCAAAGATGTAAGGTCTCGGTGTCATTATCTCCTTCACGAGGACCTTGTCAAGCTCAAGGACTCTCTCAACCATTACCTTTTCCTGAAGGTCAAACTCTCCAGATTCGAGCCCCTCCTCTATGAGCCCGAGGAGTTTCTCCTCCGTTAGCTTGTAGGTTTCCTCCTTAACCTCTATCCCCATCTTCTTGAGAAGCCCCTGAACGGGAAGAATAAGTATGAACCTGAGGGGTGTTATGAGAAGGTGAAAGACGTAAAAAATAGGTGCGTAAAGTATGGCGAGCCTGTCCGCTATGGGAAGAACCACGTTCTTGGGAATTGTCTCCCCGAAGAGGAATATGAGTGTTGAGGAAAGGATTACCGATAAAAAGGCACCCTTATCCCCGAAGACCTCAACGAATATCTTAGTCCCGTAGGAGGATATGAAGATATTCACTATCTCGTTTCCTATGAGGATTGATATGAGAACCTCCTTGGGTTTTGAGAGTAGATACATGAGAACCTTGTAAAATCGGGAGTTTGATAACTTCATTAAAAGGGGCTTGCTAACGCTGAAGAAAACTACCTCGGAAGAGGCGAAGAATCCCGAAGCGAATAGTAAGAAGAGAAATACGAGAACGTCAGTATAGATTGCAGGCAACGACTCTTCCATCTATCTCCGACCTCCTCAGGGTCTTTCTGCACTCCTCAAGTGCCTCGGGACACCTCGGATAAAAGGGGCATCCCTCCTCGGGTATGGTGTATTCCTCCTCGCTCACGCGCATGTCCTCCTTCCTCTCTTTGGGATGTCTTGCGGGAACGCTGTCAAGGAGAAAGCGGGTGTAGGGGTTTAATGGATTTTTCAGAACCTCTTCCTTTCTTCCGAGCTCCATAAGGACGCCTCCGTATAAAACCGCAACACGGTCCGCTATCTTTTCAACAACCCTTATATCGTGAGTTATGAAGAGAAAGGATATACCTTTTTCGTTCAGCTCCTTAAAGAGCTTGAGAACCTCCTCCTGAACCGAGAGGTCAAGGGATGCGGTGGGCTCGTCCGCAACTATGAGTTCGGGATTAAGAACTATTGCCCTTGCTATCGCAACCCTCTGTGCCTGTCCTCCCGAGAGCTGGAGGGGCCTCTTTTCAAGAACTTCCTCTGTGAGGCTCACGCTCTTTAACGCTTCAAGAACCTTTCTCTTTCTTTCCTTCTCCCTGTGAACTATGAGGGGCTCTTCTATAATCTCTTTCACCTTCATTCGCGGGTTTAACGAGGTTCTCGGGTCCTGAAAAACGACTGAGACCTTTCTCGTGTATTCCTTTCCCATTTGGAATATATCCTTTCCCCTGAAGAGGACCTTTCCCTCAGTTGGTTTCTCAAGCCTTAGGATAATCTTTCCGAGGGTGCTTTTCCCAGAGCCGCTTTCTCCCACAAGGCACAGAATCTCGCCCTCGTATATCTTTAGGCTCACATCTCTTAACGCCCTTACCTCCTTCCTTGAGAAGAAGCCCTTCTTTACCCTGTAGGTCTTCGTAAGAGATTCTATCTCCAGAAGCGTTCCCATTAAATCGTTTTTGAGAAGCTTACCTCCTTCTTCTTTCTGAGGTGTGCGTCAAAGACCATCGCAACATTTCTAATCAGGAGCCTTCCCACGGGTAGAATCCTTATCCTGTCCTCCTCAATCTTTATAAGTCCGTCCTCTTCCATCTCCCTCAACTCCTCAAGTTCCCTCTCAAAGTATTCTTTAAAGTTTATGGAGAACATTTTCTCTATCTTCCCGAACTCAACTCCGAGATTACACATTATATCCATTATCACTTCCCTTCTTATGAAGTCGTCCTCGTTGAGGACGTATCCCCTGAAGACGGGAATCCTTCCCTCATCAACGGTTTTGTTGTAATCCCTCAGGGTTTTCCAGTTCTGGAAGTAGGAGTCGTAAAGCATTCCTATGGACGTTGCCCCGAATCCGAGAAGCTCAACACCCTTCTTCGTGGTGTATCCCTGGAAGTTTCTCCAGAGCTCTCCCTTCCTCTGGGCAACCGCAAGCTCGTCGTGGGGCTTTGCGAAGTGATCCATACCTATGTAAACGTATCCCGCGGACTGGAAACGCTCTATAACCATCTCAAGAATTCTCAGCTTCTCCTCCGCTGATGGGAGTGCCTCCTTCGGAAGGAGTTGCTGGTGGGGTTTAATCTGGGGTATGTAGGCGAAGCTGTAGGTCGCTATCCTGTCGGGATTAAGCTCTATAACTTTCTCAACCGTTTCCTCAAAGCTCTCCTTTGTCTGGTAGGGAAGTCCGTATATGAGGTCAACGTTTATGCTCTCAAATCCCGCCTCCCTCAGCTTTTCCATCTTCTCCTTTATGAGCTCGTAGGGCTGAACTCTGTTTACCGCCTGCTGAACCTTTGGGTTTAGGTCCTGTATTCCCATGCTTACCCTGTTAAAGCCCACCTCCTTAATGGCCTTTATCTGCTCGTCGGTGAGGTATCTTGGGTCAAGCTCTATTGATATCTCCGCGTTCTCGTCTATGGGAAACCTCTTTTCTATCTCTCCGAAGAACTTCTTTATCTGTTCGGGGCTGAGGTAATTGGGTGTTCCTCCTCCCCAGTGGAGCTGTATAACCTTCCTATCCTTGTCTATATACTGGGAAACTAAATCCATTTCTTTGTAAACCCTCTCAAGGTAAGGCTCTTCTATGCCCTTCCTGTGGGATATTATCACGTTGCATCCGCAGTAAAGACATCTCTGTTCGCAGAAGGGTATGTGGAAGTAAAGGGAGAGGGGTGTCTTCCTCTCATTGCTCTTTATGAGTCTCTTTATGTATTCTTCCGCTCCGAACCTCTCGTTAAATTCGGTGGCGGGAGGGTAGCTCGTGTAACGGGGTCCTGGTCTGTCATACTTCTTTATAAGCTCCTTGTTAAACTCCGCTTTCATTATGAGAATTAATATAGGTTTTCCCGACTCTCAGGAAAGGTAAATCCTTATATGGGATTCTATAAATCTCTCGGAGTTATACCTTTTTTTGGCAACCTGCCTTGCCTTTTCCGACTTCTCAAGCCAGAGACTGTCGTCCCCAAGGAGGGAAAGAATGGCCTCGGATACACTCCTCACATCTTCCTCGCATATAATCCCCCCTCCGTTAACCACCTCGGGAGCGGAGCCGTAATTCAGGCATACAACGGGAAGACCTACCGCCATGGCTTCCGCAAAGACGAGTCCGAAGGTTTCTGTCTTTGAGGGATGGAAGAAAAGGTCCGCACTTTCATAAACTTCGGGCAGTTTTTCCCTTTCCAACCTTCCGAGGAACTTCACGGAAACCCCCAGATTCTTTGCCTCTTCCTCAAGCTTTTCCCTCATATCTCCGTCTCCGGCGATTATATACTCAACATCTTTTTTCTTCTGAACCTCCTTCATAACCCTCAGGGCAAACTCAAGGTTCTTTTCTGGTGCGAGCCTCGATACGGTGATGATTCTGTTTTTCCCCTTCTTTGCCCTCTTCTTAAAGAAGTAATCGGGAATGCCCGGATATATAACCTCCGTTCTTACGCTCTCGGAGAGGAACTGACCGAAGATTCTTCTTTGGTATTCGGAGACGAATATAAGCGTATCCGTAAAACGGGAGAATATACCGACGAGCATCTTGGCCATTAGGCCGTTGTCAAGCCTCACCGAGTAGTAGGAGATATGAACAGGGTGAATGTGAATCGTTCCCACAATCTTCTTTCCGAGCTGTTTTCCCAAAAGAAGTGCGATAATTCCCGCCGCGAAGGGGTCGTGATAATGGATAACGTCCGGATTGAAATCCTTTACCACCTGGAAGAGCTCCTTATTTGGAAGTATGACCTCCGCGTTTCTGTATAGGGGATAATTAACGCTCGGGAGTCTGTAAACGTTAAACTCCTCTGCTGTTTCGTCAACGTTTTTTCCCGTTACGACAAGAAGGTCAAGGCCTTTCTCCTTGAGACCCTTTGCGAGGTCTATAACAAGCCTGGTCCCACCTCCCATATCCTTTCTGAAGCTGTCGGTAAAAAGGGCTACCTTCATCCGTCGGTAATATCTTATCTTTATCAGTATGAGGATAGAAAACTTCTTTTCACCTCCCATAAAGTTAAAGACAACGAGGGAAAAACACATAAATGGGGATTTTTACTCCTATATTCCTAAAGAGGAAAAGAAGATAAGTTTTTCTCCCGTTAACTTTTACGCCTCTCCCGTAAAGAAGGAGGTTGATAAAGTATACATAAAAGAGGTTGCGAGGAAGAAGGCTGAAAAATACGGAGTTCCCCTAAACATAGTTTTAGCGATAATTGAGCAGGAAAGCGGTTTCAATCCGAAAGCTTACAACAAAAACAGGGACGGGAGCGAGGATATAGGACTTATGCAGATAAACTACAAACATAACAAAAGACTCATGGAGGAATACGGAATAAGCTCACCCGAAGAGCTTTACGATGTTGAGCTTAACGTGGAACTCGGCGTGAGAATCCTTAAGGAGAATTACGAGCGTTTCGGGAGCTGGGAGCTTGCCATAAAGGCTTACAACGGAATAAGGGCTGATAACTGGGGATACGTCAAACGTGTCCTGGAAAAGGCAAAGAAGTACAAAAACTTAGGATAAAATAAGAAAAATTATGGAAAAATTTAAGGAACTTGAGTTTAAGTTAAAGCATGCTCAGAGAACTTTGGTATTTGAGAAATTGGGAGAGGCGGAAAAGGAAAAGGAGTTTGAAGTTAAATCTTTGAGGGATTGGGGCTTTGATTTACTCCTTGTCCTTCATAAGGGTAAACTTACATATGTTCTTCAGGAAGAAGGTCTCAGAAAAAAGGGAGAAACCTATACATACGAAGGTGAGGAATACACCGTTGAGGAAATCGTAGAGGAACTCCCCGAAAATCTATCTATATATGCGAAAATTGAAGAGAAAGAAGGAACAGCTCATATGCTTGCGGAAGTAAGACCGAAAAAGAAGAAGTGGGGAGAGGGCACTTTAATACTTAACGTTCCCGCGGGAGAACTTCTTATAGCTTTCCTGCGTAAAAAGGGACTTGATAAGCTTTATCACAACGTTGAAAGCATAGGTATAACCACCGAGTTTTTCTTCCATAGGGGTAATCCCACAATACCCGTAGAGTATAAAAAGCTTCCACCAGGAGCGAAGGACTTTATAAAAAGAGTGAAGGATATATTTGAAACTACCGGTTTCGGAAGACTTTCTTTCGCCTACTACGGAAAAGATAAAAACAAAGAGGGCAAATACAGGATATTCTTAACCCTTCCGACCGTTGACCTATTTGATTTATGGATATCGGAAAAGCTGAATAATGCCCTCAAAGCGTTCAAGTAATTCATTCAAAAACAACCGTTTTCCCGTTGTAAACGAGAACCTTGTCCTCAAGATGCCACTTGACCGCTCTGGCGAGAACAATTTTTTCTATGTCCTTTCCCTTCCTTATGAAATCCTGAAGGCTGTCCTTGTGGCTTACTCTCACAACGTCCTGTTCTATTATAGGTCCCTCGTCAAGCTCCTCCGTGACGTAATGGGCTGTTGCCCCTATTATCTTTACGCCCTTCTTGAAAGCCCTCTCGTAGGGCCTTGCCCCCGGAAAAGCGGGGAGAAAGGAGTGGTGTATATTTATAATCCTGTTTTCGTATCTCCTGACGAATTCAGGGGATAGTATCTGCATATACCTTGCGAGGATTACGAGTTCAACCCCGTTTTTCTCCAGAAGCTCAAGCTCTTTTCTCTCAGCCTCCCTCTTGTTCTCCCTATTCTTCGGAACGTGATAGAAGGGAACACCGAAGAACTCAGCGGTTTTCCTCGCCTTCTCGTGATTGCTTATGACGAGCCTTACGTCCCCTTTCAGCTCTCCCGAGCGAAACCTCTGCATAAGGTCGTAAAAGCAATGTTCCTGTTTTGATACAAACAGGGCAACCTTCTTAACGTAATCGGTAAAGCTGAGTTTAAAGTTCATTCCGAACCTATTTGCTACACTTTCCCTAAAGACTTCTTTTATCTTCTCCCTCGGAATGGAAAAATCTTTCAGCTCCCACTCAACCCTTGCGAGGAAGGTTCCCGTTTGCTCGTCTATGTGCTGGTCAAAGTTAACTATATTCCCGTTGTTTTCCGCTATGAAGGAAGATATTTCCTTAACGAGTCCCTTCCTGTCGGGACATGATATTAGAAGAACAGCGTTAGCCATAGCAGTATTTTAATCTTAATGAGATTAAAAAAGTCCTTCGGTCAGCACATCTTGGTATCAAGAGGAGTTTTAAACAAGATAGCCCGCTCCCTTGAGATTAAAGAGGGGGATATGGTTGTTGAGATAGGGGGGGGAACGGGAAATCTTACCCGTGTTCTCCTGAGCTATCCCTTAAAGAAGCTTTACGTGATAGAGCTTGACAGGGATATGGTTGAGCACCTGAAGGAGATTGAAGATGAAAGGCTTGAGGTTATTCACGCTGATGCCTCAGAGTTTCCCTTCTGCGAGCTCGGGAAGGAGCTTAAACTCGTTGGGAACCTGCCTTACAACGTTGCGAGTCTCATAATAGAAAACACCGTTTTTAACAAGGATTGCGTTCCCATTGCGGTTTACATGGTTCAGAAGGAGGTTGCCGAAAAGCTTGAGGGAAGGAGGGAGACAGGCTGGCTTTCGGTCTTTGTTAGGAGCTTTTACGATGTTGAATACGTGATGACCGTTCCCCCAAGATTCTTCGTCCCTCCCCCTAAGGTAAACTCCTCGGTTATAAAGCTCGTGAGAAGGGAAAAGATTAATGTAAAGGATTTAAGGGATTACAAGAATTTCCTCACGACGCTTTTTGCAAACAGGAGGAAGGCCCTCAGGAAAAAGATTGATAAGGAACTTCTTGAGAGGGCTGGAATAAACCCCGATGCGAGAGTTGAGAGTCTGACGCTTGAGGACTTCTTTAAACTTTACTCACTTAAGAATTCTTGAGAGGAGCTCCTTTTTCCCCCTGTTTTCCTTTGCGGAACTGAGAACCACCGCCTCCTCCCCCACGTAACGCTTTACCTGCTTTAAGGTTCGTGATATCTCCTTCTGCGTAGCCTTATCGGTTTTCGTGAGAACAACCGTATAGGGAATGCCGTAATACTCAAACCACTCAATCATCTGTTCGTCAAGGGGCTGGACACCTGCGACGCTGTCAATCAAAAGAAAAGCCATCTTTATGTTGTCTTTCCTCTCAAGGAAGTATTTTTCCATCATTTTTTTCCACCTTTCCATCTCCTCCCTCTTCACCTTTGCGTATCCGTATCCCGGAACGTCAACGAGATAAACCTCGTCCTCAAGGAGGAAGTAGTTTACGGCCCTCGTTCTTCCGGGCTCCTTGCTGACCCTTGCGACCTTCGCCCCCACGACCATATTCAGGAGTGAGGACTTTCCCACGTTTGACCTTCCCACGAAAACGACCTCGGGATAATCGGGAGGGGGAAACTCCTCGTAAAAAGAGCCGAGAAACTTAACCCTCATAAATTACTTAAAATAATTCATATGACAGAGAAGAAGCTTGACTACAAGGAAACCCTTAACCTCCCGAGAACCGAATTCCCCATGAAGGCGAACCTCCCCCAGAGGGAACCCCAAATCCTTGAAAGATGGAAAGGACTTTACAAGAAGATAATAGAAGAAAGGAAGGGAAGGGAGGTTTTCGTTCTCCACGACGGACCCCCTTACGCGAACGGACACATACACGTGGGACACGCCTTGAACAAGATTCTCAAGGACGTTATTAATAAATACAACCTCCTTATCGGAAAGAACATAAACTACATACCCGGATGGGACTGCCACGGTCTTCCCATAGAAAGAGCGGTTGAGAAGGAACTCTCAAAGAAAAAGATAAGGAAGGAAAGCCTACCCAAGACTGAGTTCAGAAAGCTCTGCAGGGAATACGCAAACAGGTATGTGAACATACAAAAGGAAGAGTTCATAAGGCTCGGCGTTCTGGGGGACTGGGAAAATCCTTACCTCACGATGAGCCCCGAGTATGAGGCAACCGAGATAAGGGAGCTCGGCAAGTTCTTTGAGAAGGGACTCGCATACAGAAGCAAGAAGCCCGTTTACTGGTGTATATACGACAAAACCGCGGAAGCGGAGGCGGAGGTTGAGTATTACGAAAAGGAGGACCCCTCCATATACGTGAAGTTTCCCCTCAAAAAGGAGATAGAAGGAAAGAAGGCATATGCGGTTATATGGACCACAACCCCCTGGACACTTCCCGCAAACCTCGGCATTATGGTAAAGGAGGATGCCGATTACTCCCTCGTTGAGGTTGAGGGAGAGGTCTGGATAGTTGCAAAGGAGCTCCTTGAGAACTTCTTTAAAAATATAGGAAAAACCTACACAAGAGTTCTGAAAGACGTAAAGGGAAGAGATCTCGTTGGACTTGAGTATGAGCACCCCTTCGTTGATAGGGACGAACTGAAGGGATACCTCTCCGAGGAAACCCTAAAAAATATGTGGAGGATTTACCCCTCCGAGTTTGTGAGCCTTGATACGGGAACGGGTCTCGTTCACATGGCACCCGGACACGGTCAGGAGGACTACACGGTAGGAAAGAGATACAACCTTGAGCCCTACGCTCCCCTTGACGACTCGGGAAGGTTTGTGGAGCCCGCACCCGAGTTTATAAGGGGTGTTAGGGTGTTTGACGCCAATAAACTCATCATAGCCCTCCTAAAGGAGAAGGGCTATCTCGTTCACGAGGCGAGAATAAGACACTCTTACCCCCACTGCTGGAGGTGTAAGAATCCCGTAATATTCAGGGCAACACCCCAGTGGTTCATAGGTATGGACATAGAGTATGAGGGGAAGACCCTGAGGGAGAAAGCCCTTGAGGAGATAGAAAAAGTGAAGTGGATACCCGAATACGGGAAGAACAGGATAAAGAGCATGGTTGAAAACAGGCCAGACTGGTGCATATCAAGGCAGAGGTTCTGGGGCGTTCCCATAACGGTCTTTTACTGCGAGAACTGCGGTGAGGTTATAAAGGATAAGGAGGTTTTTGAGAGGATTGCGAGCCTCGTTGAGAAGCACCCCGGCGGAACTGACGTCTGGTTTGAGAAATCACCCGAGGAGATACTCCCCGAAGGTTATAAATGCCCAAAGTGCGGAGGAACTTCCTTCAGGAAGGAGGAGGATATCCTTGATGTATGGTTTGACTCTGGATGTTCCCACGCTTCGGTTATAAGACCCCTCGGCTTTGAAAAGGCGGACCTCTACCTTGAGGGTTCGGACCAGCACAGGGGGTGGTTCCAGGCCTCGCTCCTTGAGTCGGTAGGCTCATACGGGGAAGCTCCATACAGGTCCGTTCTCACTCACGGCTTTATCGTTGACGAACAGGGAAGGAAGATGTCGAAATCCCTCGGAAACGTAATCTCTCCACAGGATGTAATAAAGGAGTTCGGTGCGGATATCCTCAGGCTATGGGTCGTTAGCGAGGACTACACCGAGGACGTAAAACTCGGGAAAAACCTACTCAAGAAGATAGCTGAAGACTACAGGAAGATAAGAAACACCCTCAGGTTCATACTCGGAAATCTTTACGACTTTAACCCCGAAAAGGATGCCCTGAAGTTTGAGGAAATTCATCACTTTGACAGATGGATAGTTTCAAAACTCCAGAAAATCCTTGAGAAGGTTCACGAAAACTACGAGAACTACCTCTTTTACAGGGTTCACAACACGATAAAGAACTTCATAATCGTTGACCTTTCCGCGGTTTACCTTGATGTCCTGAAGGACAGACTTTACGTTTACGCTCCGAGCTCAAAAGAAAGACGTTCTGCCCAGACAGCTTTATGGCATCTTCTTATTTCCTTGACGACCGCAACTGCACCCTACCTCAGCTTTACCGCGGAGGAGATATGGGAATACGTTAGGAAGATAAACCCCTCCCTTCCCGAGAGCGTATTCCTATACGAGATGCCGAAGCCCGATAAAAAACTAATAGACGAGGAGGTTTTAAAGGATTACGAGCTTCTCATGAAGGTGAGGGACGAGGTCCTGAGGGTTATAGAGATAGCGAGAAAGGAAAAGGGTCTCATAAGGCACCCCTACGAGGCTAAGGTTTACCTGAAGGCGGAAGGGGAAGTAAAGAAGGTCGTTGAGAGGTATATGGATTACATGAACTTCTTCCTCACGGTGAGCCAGTTTGAGCTGGGTGAGGGGGGAGAGGTCGTGGAGAAGGGAGAAGAGCTCCCCGTTGTCGTCGGAGTTTCGAGAGCTGAAGGAGAGAAGTGTCCAAGATGCTGGATATACTACCCCCAAAACGAGTTCGTTGGCGATGTTTGCAGGCGTTGTGCGGAGGCACTTTCGGCTATCGGTGTGAAGACGGGTGAAGGTTAAGAAACTAAAGAAGAGGAAAAGAGAAAAGAGGTTAATAGACCTGTACGAGGAGAGGCTCTTTCAGATTCTCTCCCTCTTCCGACTCCCCCTTCTTATGCTCCACACGGTTATAACCGTGGGAACCTTCGGTTATATGATTCTCTCGGACGGGGATTTCATTAACTCCCTCTACATGACTATAATAACCGTCGGGACGATAGGATACGGGGAAGTTGTTAGGGGAAGCGATACGCTTATCGGTAGAATATTTACAACCTTTTTGGCCCTCGGGGGAATCGGTGTATTCACAACTTCGGTAACAATTCTCGTTAGAATATTCTTTGAAGAGGACTTTATAGGTGCCTTAAGAGCCTGGAAGATGCTGAAGGATATAGAGAAGTTAAAGGGACACTACATAATAGCGGGCTTTAACAGAACCACAATAGAGTTAACTTCCCTCCTCAGGAAGAGGAAAATTCCCTTCGTCGTTATAGACAGCAGGAGGGAGGTAGAAAGGCAGATAAAGGAAGCGGGTATAAAGTTTTACATAATTGAGGAGCCCTACAAGAGGGTTGTTCTTGACGCTGCGGGAATACATAGAGCAAGGGGTATGGTTGTTAACCTCGGAGACGATGCAAGGAATATAGCGGTAATAGTTACCGCAAGGCTCATGAGACCCGATAAAGACGACTTCTTTATATTCTCCTTTGCCTCAACGCCCGAAACAGCCCAGAAACTTGAGGAGCTCGGAACGAACAAGGCGATAGTCCCCCACAGGCTTCTCGCTACAAGGCTCGCAGCATACATATTCCACACGAGCTCCGCTTACATATCGGACCTCTTTGATAGGATAGCCTTCGGAGAGGAGGCGGAAATAGACATAAGCGAGGTTCCCATTCCCGAAGACTCTCCCCTCGTCGGGAAGAAGCTAAAAGATATTGACCTGAGGAGAACCCTCAGCGTCACGGTAATAGCCATAAGAAAGCCTGACGGAAGGCTGAACGTAACGATATCGGGAGATACGGTAATAGAGCCCGGAGACACGCTCATTCTCTTCGGACATCCGAAGAACCTGAAGAAGGCGGAGAAGTTCTTAAAAGAGAAAGCCCTTACTCCTGCTTGATGTTGTCCTGATACCTCTTCTTAATCTCCTCCTCAAAGCGTTTAGCGAACTTCTTATAAATCCAGTTGGATATAAGGATTATTACGACAAGCAAGGGAAAACCTACGATTATGGCTATAAAAAATGCGGTAATCTCCGAGAGTATAAGCCAGAATAAGGCCTTTAACACCTCAAGGAAGTCCATAGAAATTTATTTTAGTCCCCGAGCTGTGCCGCGGTCGTTGAGTCCCACCTTGCAACGTGACTTCTCAGCCAGGGAACCATTTCCTCCTTTAGAAACCTTATGACACTTTCAGGATTTTTCTCTTTCTTCCATTTATCGTAAACCTCCTTAAACCTCTGTCTCATCTGGTCGTGTTCAGCTTTGTGCATGGGGTAGGCGAAGAACTCAAACTCCCTCATAAGCTCCTCTTCCGTTGTGAAGTGGTCCTCAAGGTCAACGAGAAGCTCATCCATGAGCCTATCTGAAGCCTCAATGTCTCCCTTTGTTAGGGCCTCGTAAAGCTCGTTCAGAACCCTTATCTCCTCTTCGTGAACCGCATCCATAAGTAAGTTTCCCACCTTCTGTATATCCCCTGGCTTTATCAACATAAGATTAATGTAAGTGAAGATTTACACACTTTCAATGAGTTTTCTCAGTATTAATGCGAGAGGAATTAACCAGAGGGTATAACTGTTTGTATTACAACCTCCTCCGCCTCCTGAGTTTCCGCTTCCCGAGGAAATACCCTCTCCGTAAAGACTCAAAATTCTCTCCTTCCCCTCGTATAGAACCTTAAGCTCACCTCTCTTTTGTCCTCCCGACAAAGGAGAAAATCCGATTTCAACTATACACTCCTCACCGCTCCTCAGCTCCCTTCCCGAACACCCATCACGCGAAAGGTAAAAATCCCTTCCCGAAAGTGTTATACCGCTCACTCGAAGGGAAACGAGCCCCGAATTCTTAACTCTGAAACTCCTTTTTGAGCTATCTCCCACATTAAGTGTCCCGAACTCCAAAGTCTTTGCCGAAAGGCATATCTTGGGCTCTGTATCCCCTTTAATGGCTTTCCTGAGGTTTAGCCTGTTGCAGGTATTAACTTCTCCGTCAAGCTCCGCTGAGTTATCCCCGGAAAAGAGAATCCTCTCCTTTACATTTTGAAAGCCCAAGGCTTTGAGAAGTGCAACCCCTCCCGTCACGAATGGGGCGGCCATTGATGTTCCCGAATAGCCTATAAGTCCGCTTTCACAAGTTCCTCCCCCGTTTAGTTTAAGGCTAAATATCTCCTCTCCTGGGGCGAGCATATCAACGTTTTTCCATCCGTAGTTTGAGAAGTGGGAACGCTTCAGGTCCCTTGAAAAGGAGCCTACGCACAGGACGTTGTCAAGCTCGTAATTGCACGGATAAAAGCTGAAAAGGTCGTTATTCTCTCCGTTGTTTCCTGAAGCGGTTACGTAGAATATTCCGAGGCTTCCCAGGTATCTTATCTCCTCCTTCTGTATTTGAGATTCGGGATAATAATTTCCGTAGCTCGCGTTTACCGCAACCACCTTAATGTTTTTATCCCTTATGAGTTTCTTTAAGTACTCAAAGCAGGATAACTCTCCCGCTATATCCCCGAAACCCGAGGCGTCAAGAAACTTACAGGGGATTATCTTAATCCTCCAGTTAATTCCCGGAACGAGTAGGCCGTTGTTCCCTACAGCTCCTATTATCCCAGCTATGTGGGTTCCGTGTCCGTCGTTGTCAAGTGCGTCGGGAGCGTTGCACCCCTTTGCGTTCGGCTCGTAAACACCTCTGGGATAGCAGAGAACGTTAACACCGTAGCAATCATCAACGTATCCGTTGTTATCGTTGTCAAGACCATCGTAACAGACCTCGTCGGGATTTCTCCAGAGGTTTCCCCTGAGGTCCGGGTTGTTGTAATCAACCCCCGTATCGGGCAGGAATATGTAAATTTCCTCGCTTCCCGTTGTGTAGTCCCATGCGGCATAGGCTTCCACCGCGGTGAGGTCCCACCTGAGGTTTATACAGGGGTCGTTGGGGATTGCGAGCTTCCTGAGTTTATAATTCTCTTCCACGATAGCGTTGATGCTCTGAACGATAAGGTTCTCCCCGACGAGATAAACGTTTTCAGAAATCCTCTTTATAAATCCGGAAGGAGGTGTTTCGCTCTTAATGAGGTATGTCTTTCCGTAAAGGAGGAGGGGAATGAGAAGGAAAAATAACACCTTGAACTTCATCTAAAATCAGTATAATCTTAAAAAACGGAGGTTTGAGATGTTTCCGATGGAAGAAAGGGAAACTAACATACAGGACGAGATGCTGAATAGGTTCAAGGAAAAGGGAAGCACTATAACAGTTTTCCTGACGAGGGGAAACAGGATAGTCGGAAAGGTTTTGAACCACGATAGATATACGATTCTTCTTGAGGTTGAAGGGCACCCCTACCTCATATATAAGCACGCTATAAGCACGATAGTTGAAGGTTCTTAACTCCTTCTTAAATTAATTCTTTGAATGAGGGCTGTCTTAGTAGGCGTCTGGGGAAAGGATTTATCAAAGGAGTTTTCAAGGGAGTCTATCAGGGAACTAAAAGGTCTCGTTGAAGCGGTAGGTGGAAAGAGTCTCGGATACCTCCTCCAGAAGAGGGATTATCCCGACCAGAGGTATTACGTCGGTGCGGGAAAGGCGAAGGAGATAAAGGAGATAGTAAGGGGAACGAAGGCGGACACCGTCGTTTTTGACGACTTTCTCACTCCTGCTCAGGTTTCAAACCTTGAGAACCTCATAGGCGTCAGGGTTCTTGACAGAACAGACCTCGTTCTTGAGATATTCTCAAGAAGGGCAAAGACGAAAGAGGCGAAACTTCAGGTAGAGCTTGCCAAACTCATGCACGAGCTTCCGAGACTCCACGGAAAGGGTAAGGCACTCTCAAGGCTCGGAGGTGGAGTCGGAACGAGGGGACCCGGTGAGCAGGAAACGGAGATAAGGAAGAGGCTCATAAAGAAGAGGATCCATAAGATAAAGCAGGAGCTTGAGGAAATAAAGAGAAGAAGAAGGGAGCAGAGGAAGAGAAGGGAGAGGGGAGAAAAGGGAGAGAGAATACTCAGAGTAGCCATAGTGGGATACACGAATGCGGGAAAATCAACCTTAATGAACGCACTCACGAAGAAGGGAACAACAGTTGCGGACATGCTCTTTGCCACCCTTGACACTAAGACCTCCGCAAGAAAGGTTATGCCGGACCTTAAGATACTCTTTACCGATACGGTTGGTTTTATAAGGAAGCTTCCCCCCGAACTCATAGAGAGCTTTAAGGCTACCCTTGAAGAGGTTCAGGAGGCGGATATTATACTCCACGTTGTTGATGTGTCAGATGACGGCTGGCTCGATTACATAAACACCGTAAACGAGGTTTTGAAGGAGTTAAACGCTGAAGAGAAGCCCGTTATATACGTCCTTAACAAGGCGGACCGCATAGTTGAGACGGAGGAGGAGATGAACCACCTTCCTCACACAGCATTCGTTGAGGGAGATGCGGTAATCATATCCGCTCAAAATAGGTGGGGAATAGAGAAGCTCGTTGAGAAGATAGTTGAGGTAGGAACCAGGGAATTAGCTTTAAAAGATTAAAGCGGTCAGGAAGTAGTCGGAAATAAGAACGAGCATTGAGGACGTGACAACCGAATTTGTCGTTGCCCTTCCTACTCCTTTTGTTCCTCCTGTTGTGTAAAAGCCGTAATAACAGCTCACCGCTCCTATTATGAAGCCGAAGAATACCGCCTTGTATATGCCTCCCATTATGTCATGAAACTCCGTTAAGTCCACCATCTTTCTCCAGTAAAGGTATTCGTTCACGCCGAAAAGCTTCGTCGCCACAAACCACCCCCCGAATATGCCCGCAATGTCCGATAAGACGGTGAGCATGGGAACGCCGAGCGTTGTCGCGAATATACGGGGTGTTACGAGGAAGCTTACAGGATTTATAGCCATAACCTCAAGGGCGTCTATCTGCTGGGTTATCCTCATCGTCCCTATACTTGCGGTCATCGCGGAACCGACCCTGGCAACAACCATCAAGGAAGTGAGAACGGGGGCAAGCTCCCTTCCCATTGAGAGGGCAACCACCGCACCTATGAGGTATTCCGCGTTAAACTTGTGAAAGGTTGAGTAGGTCTGGAGCGCTATAACACCACCGCTAAAGAGGGACGTTATAACGACAACGGGCGTGGTTTCAGCGGCAACATAGGTAAGTTGTTGTATGAAGTGCTTAAGCTTTGGCGGTTCCTTAAAGAGAAAGATAATGGACCAAAAAGTGAGAAGTGTAGCCTTTCCGACTTCTTCAAAGAACTTCAGCATTTAAGTTCATTTTAAAAGCTTCAGGAGTAAAACCCTGAACTTCTCCCTACCGGAGTGCTTTGCAAGTCTTTCAAGCTCCCTTTTAGTTTTTACCTTGCTCTTCCCCTTATAAAGGCTCGTTCCCGTGAAGTGGAAGAACTTAACGAGCTCAAAACCGGTGAAAGGTATATCCACCTCAAGTATAAGGTAATCGGTGGGATTGAAGAGCTTAAGTATTTCTTCCTCTCGCGGAAAGGGAAACTCCGAAAAGCTCACGCTACCCTCAACGGGAATGGATACGCCGACCCCTTTCCTTGCTACCCTCAGGGCCTCCTTTATGCTCCTTCTCCAGTCGGTCCAGTGAAGGGCGAAATTGCTTAGGACATAGTCAAAGCTCTTGTCCTTGAAGGGCAGGTTTTCCGCATCCCCGAGAATACCTTTCCCGAACTTCTCTACATACACCCTTACCATTTCTTCCGATATATCAAGCCCTACGGTTGTGCCCTTTATGTGCTCCGATACAAAGCCCGTTCCGCAGCCGAGGTCAAGGATTAAACCCCTCGGTTTTATAAACTCAACGAGTTTTTTTGCTGTCTCCCTTTGGGGGACCGCCCACTCCTCGTATGTGCTTGCCGCCCTTGAGAAGCGAGAGCTCAATATCTGCCTCATTTCCGACAGGAAAGTGACCTCCTTTAAAAAAGATTAATTTAGCATTCTTGAGGGATTTATAAAGCCTGTAGGCTTCCGAGGGAGGAACTATCTTGTCCTCCGTTCCCTGAATTATGAAAACCTCTTTATCTATAAAGCGGAGAATGGGATAGAGATTTAAATTAACGTAGTCCTCAAGTAGCTTAAATCCTTCATCGTAATCAAAGAAGTCCTCAAACTCTCCGTATGCCAATTTCCTGAAAAAGGAGATGCCCTTTCTCCTTATATTCACCTTCATAGCCCTTATGTTCTTCTCCTCCCAGGCTCCGCCGAAGAAAGGAGTTGTTCCTATCAGGATTAATCTGTTTACCTTATGTGGATAGAAATATGCAAAGAGAAGGGCTACGCTTCCCCCGAGGGACCAGCCTATAACGTCGTGTCCCTTCCAGGTCAATGAGGCAAGCTCCTTCAGTATCTCTCCGAACCCCCTGTAGGGCTTTCTATTACTTCCGTGTGCGGGAAGGTCGTACTTTATTCCTCTGAAGTTCCTGAAAACCTTTGAGGAAAATCCCCAGCCGTGGATAAAAAGGGGGTTTTTCAGCATAAAGCTTTATTTTAGACGTGAAGGGCCTTGAGGCAAGACTTGATATCCCCCACAAAGGACTGAATGTAGGGGTCGGGATATTCCATAACCTCAAAGGGTCTTCCTATCGCTATTATATTTCCTTCCTTTATTACGAGAACCCTGTCCGATATTGTGAAGGCGGATATCATATCGTGGGTAACTATCAGGGCTGTGCTTCCCGTTTTATCCCTAAGCTCTACGACGAGTTCGTCTATCCTCCTGCTCGTTATGGGGTCAAGCCCCGAGGTCGGCTCGTCGTAAATAACGAGTTCGGGGTTCGTTGCGAGAGCCCTTGCTATAGCGACTCTCTTTCTCATTCCACCCGAGAGGTCAGAGGGATAAAGGTCAAGGACCTCTTCCTTCAGGTTAACCATCTTTAACTTCTCAAGGGCAAGCTCCCTTAGCTCCTTTTCCGGTCTGCTTTCCTTCTCAAGGTAGTAAAAGACGACGTTTTCCCACACCTTGTAGCTGTCAAAGAGTGCCCCCTCCTGGAAAACGTATCCTATCTTTCTTCTAACCTCGTTCAGCTCAAACTTGTTTAGCCTCGCAACGTCTTTCCCAAAAACGAGAACTCTTCCTTTTGTAGGCTTCCAGAGACCAACTATGAGCTTCGTTATGGAAGTTTTACCGCTTCCGCTCCCCCCTATTATTGAGAATATCTCCCCCTTCTTCACCTCAAAGCTTATATTGTTCAAAATAATTCTTCCCCCAATTTCCTTGTAAACGTTCTCAAGCTTTACGACGATTTCACTCAACGAGAAGCTCCCCCGCAAAGGGATTAAAGGCCTTCTCAAATCCTATTTTCGTCTCGTCGTAATGTCCGCATACCACAATGGTATCCTCCGGGAGCTCCGTTAAAACCCTCTTTACGGATTTCTTAAGGGCTTCAAGGTTTCCCCCGGGGAGGTCCCACCTTCCCACACTTCCCTTAAATAGGAGATCTCCCGCTATAAGAACCCTTTCCTCTTCGTTGTAAAGACAGCAGAGTCCCGGCGTGTGCCCGGGGGTGTGTAAAACCTTAAAGGTATGTCTTCCCACTTTTATCTCGCTTCCTTCACCTATCGGTATATCGGGCTTCGGACAGGGAACGGCGCCTATGTAGGAACCGAAACCGCTCCATATCTCGTCGTTTGTTAGAAACTCGTCAAGGGGATTCATGTAAAAGGGAACGTCAAATATCTCCTTAAGCTTTCCCACCTGACCGACGTGGTCTATATGCCCGTGGGTTGCAACGATTCCGACAACTTTATAACCTTCAAGGTTTTCAAGAATTTTATCCGCCTCCGCTCCCGGGTCAACGATTATAGCCTCTCCCGTTTCCTCGTCCGCCACTATTGAGCAGTTTACAGATATGGGACCAACGGGAATAACCTTCAGTATCATTTAAAGGCTCCCTCCAGCTCCTTCCTGTAGAGCCTCCATCTCTCGGGAATGATGTTTGTCCCGCAACCGAGGGAGGAGGTATCGTAAACCTTTATGACTTTCGGGTTCTGGGAGTCATCAACGAATATAAAAACGGTGTACTGGGTGAGGGTGCTCATCTCGGACTTCCACTTCCTCACCTGGTTTATCAGCTCTTTGAATTTTTCCCTCGCTTCGTCCGCACTCAATACCTCTTTTTTTCCCTCTTTCATGTCCTCAAGTATCCATTCCCCTTCCTTTATGTTATTCGCTATCTCCTCCGCTCTGTCTTCGGAAGGAATGCCGTAAAGTCTCATCATACCTCTCCCCTGTTTATCATCTGTGCGACATCTTTTGCGAAGTAAGTTATTATCATATCCGCCCCCGCCCTCTTTATGGAGAGGAGGGTTTCCCACATGACCTTTTTCTCGTCAATCCATCCCATCTTTCCCGCTGCCTTTATGAGCGAGTACTCCCCGCTAACGTTGTAAGCACAAACGGGCACGAGAACATTCTCTTTCACCTTTGATATAACGTCAAGGTATGCGAGTGCGGGCTTCACCATAACGACGTCCGCGCCCTCTTCAATGTCCATGAAAACCTCCTTTAGGGCTTCCCTTGAGTTTGCGGGGTCCATCTGGTAGGTTCTCCTGTCCCCGAAGGCGGGAGCGCTCTGGGCAGCCTCCCTGAAGGGTCCGTAAAAGGCCGAAGCGAACTTTGCGGAGTAAGCCATTATGGGTATGTGCTTAAATCCCGCATCATCAAGGGCTTCCCTTATGGCTTTAACCATCCCGTCCATCATCCCCGAGGGTGCTACCATGTCCGCCCCGTTTTCCGCGTGGGAGACAACCTGTTTCTTTAAGTTCTCAAGGGTCAGGTCGTTATCAACGTCCTGTTCGTGGAGAACACCGCAGTGCCCGTGGGACGTGTACTCACAGAAACAAACGTCCGTTATCACGTATATATCGGGAACCTCCCTCTTTATCTTTCTTAAAGCTCTCTGGATTATTCCCTCCTCGCTCCAGGTGTCCGAACCGACCTCGTCCTTGTGCTCGGGTATGCCGAAAAGGATAATCGCGGGAATACCGAGGTCCCTTACCTCCTTCACCGCATCAACGACCTTATCAACGGAATACCTGTAAACTCCGGGCATTGAGGGCACTTCCTCAACGATATTCTCCCCGAACCTCACGAATATGGGGTATATAAGGTCGTCAAGGGTGAGCTTCGTTTCCCTTACGAGTCTCCTTATGTTCTCGTTCCTCCTGAGCCTTCTCGGTCTTGAAGAGGGGAATCTTCCTACAATCATAATTTTAATTTTAATCTCCCCAGAACCTCTCTTCCTTCCAGGGGTCTCCTATGTGGTGATATCCCCTCACTTCCCAGTATCCGGGAACCAGGTGGTCAAGAAACTCAAGTCCCCATACGTATTTTGCACTCTTCCAAGCGTAAAGCTGGGGTATTACGAGCCTTAAGGGGTATCCGTGTCTTTTTGGGAGGGGCTTTCCGAACATCTTGTAAGCGAGTATGCTGTCCTCCTTCTCAAGGTATTCAACGGGGACGTTCGTCGTGTATCCCTCAAGACAGTGAACGAGAACGTATTGAGCTGTCGGCTTCGGCTTTACTATCTCAAGGAGGTCTTTGGTAAGAACCCCTTCCCACACGATTTCGGGAACGCTCCAGCGGGTAACGCAGTGAAAGTCCGCAACAACTTCCGCGGAAGGAAGCTTTAAAAGCTCTTCGTAGGTGAGCTCTATGGGATTCTCAACCTCTCCCCACACCTTGAACCTGTATTTTTCCATGTCCCAGTCGGGAATCTCGTCAACGATGTCATAAACTATCGGAGCTTTTATCCACTTCTGGCCGGGAGGAAGCCTGTCCTTATCTCTCTTCACCGTCGGGCTTATAATACGCTTTTTCATAATATTTAGAATTAATAGTTAAAGGGAGAGTTTTTATGATGAGTGACAACCTAAGGGAAGCTCTAAATGGAATTTCTTCGTGAGGAGTTTCTCCTTACCCTTCTCCTCTCTTACTTCAGGGTTGTATCCTTTTTCTCTCTTTTTCCCTTCTTCTCTTCAAACTACGTTCCCCTGAACGTAAGGTTATACCTCTCCTTCGCGGTTTCCTTCATAGCCCTTTCCTTTTTTGACATAAAAACCGTGAGCGTTAATACCTTTGAGGAGTTTATCCTTAAAGCCCTTAATGAGTTTCTCTTCGGATTTACCGCGGGTTTAATCCTCAGGTTCTTTATAGAAGCCCTTGCTATTGCGGGGGAGATAATAGCCCTACATACGGGTCTCGGTTTCCTCCAGCTCTTTCTACCGGGTCAGGCACCCATGAGCCTTTTCGGGGCTTTCTTCTACCTTTACGGAATCCTTTTATTTCTCTCCGTAGGAGGAGCTGAAATAGTTTTGCTCGCTCTCTCGGAGAGTTTCAAGAAGGTTCCCATAGGGAGCTTTAACCTTTTTTTCTTAAATCCCGAGGTTTTCCTTGAGTTCTTTTACGAGAGTTTTAAGCTGGGAGTTAAGGTCTCCCTTCCCGTTCTCCTTTCCGCCCTTATTCTTAACTTAATTCTCGCCGTTGTTAACAGGTTCATTCCCCAGATGAACGTCTTTATGGTGGGCCTCCCCCTTCAGGTATTGGTGGGATTGATTGTCCTCCTTCTCTCCCTTCCCGTAATAACGCTCGTTATCGTTAACCACCTTTACGACTTCCTTAAAGTTTTTGAGCTATTTATTAAACAGCTAGGACTCTATTGACCTCCTCTATTGAGGTTATACCCCTCTTTACCTTCATGAGTCCGTCCTTGTAAAGGGTTCTCATTCCCCTTTCAACAGCTTTTTTCCTAATCTCGTCGTGATTTGCACCCCTTACTATCAAGGTTTTTATATCGTCATCCACCTCTAAAACTTCGTGAACCGCTGTTCTTCCCTTGTATCCCGTGTAGTTGCAAAAATCACATCCCCCTTCGTGTGCCCTGTATATAACAACGTTCTCCGAAGGGTCCTCTATTATTCCGAGTCTCAGGAGAACGTCTTTCGGAATATCAGCCTTTTCCTTGCATTTAGGACACAGCTTCCTTATCAGCCTCTGGGCTACGACTATTATGAGTGAGCTTCCAACGAGAAAAGGCTCTATACCCATATCAACGAGCCTCGTAACGGTTGTGGGAGCGTCGTTTGCATGAACCGTTGAGAAAACAAGGTGTCCCGTGAGGGAGGCCCTCACCGCTATCTCCGCGGTTTCCTTGTCCCTAATCTCTCCCACGAGTATGATGTCGGGGTCCTGCCTCAGGAAAGCCCTTAGAACTTCGGCAAAGGTGAGACCAATCCTTTCGTTTACCTGAACCTGATTCACACCGGGAATTGCAACCTCAACTGGGTCCTCAACGGTCATTATGTTCACATCGGGCCTGTTCCTTTCCATAATGGAGGCGTAAAGAGTTGTCGTTTTTCCCGAACCCGTTGGTCCCGATACGAGAATCATGCCCCAGGGCTTCCATATAGCCCTTCTGTATTTTTCCAGGTTATCTGGCTCGAATCCGAGGTCCTCAAGCCTCACCTTCAGATACTTTTCCGCATCCTGTATTCTCATAACGACCTTTTCGCCGTATACGACTGGAACGGTATTAACTCTAAGGTCTATCTTCTTTCCGCTTACGTTTACCCTTATTCTCCCGTCCTGGGGTTTCCTTTTCTCGGATATATCCATATTCGCCATTATCTTTATCCTCGTAACGAGTCCATCCTTTATACTTGAGGGAAACTCCCTGAATATCCTTAGAACCCCGTCTATACGGAACCTGACAACAACCTTCTTCTCCTGGGGCTCTATGTGTATGTCCGAAGCTCCCCTTTTTACGGCCTCGTAAATGATAAGATTTGTAAGCTTTACTATGGGTGCCGCTTCCGCACTTGCGAGGGCTTCCTCAAGGGAAATCTCCTCGTTTATTATGGTTATCTCCGTAGGAGGTATCTCTTCAAGTATTTCCGAAATCTTGGGAAAAAGCTCATCAAGGGCTTTATTTATGGCGGAAGGAGGAGCGTAGTAAGGAACAACCTGCATTTTCGTTATGAACCTGAGCTCGTTTATCATATCCTGGTTATAGGGGTCAAAGGTGTAAACGTAAAGTCTGTCTCGCTCCACTTTAAAGGGTATTACCTTATACTTCTCTATTACGTTTCTGGGAACTAGATTGAGAACATCCGCGGGTATCTTTGAAACGTCAATGTTTTCCACAACTCTTGTGGGCATCTGCTGTTTGAAAAAGGAGGTTATCTGTTCCTCCGTGAGTATACCAAGCCTTATGAGTGCCTCAATGGGGTCCTCATCTTCCTTGATACTTTTTAAAACCTTTTCTATATCCTTTTCTCTAATAAATCCCGCCCTTGAAAGGAGCGTTAAGAACCTGTACACCTTTTCACTATCCATAACTCTCCTCTTCCGAGGGGAATTTTCCGCTCAGAACGTCTTGTTTAAAGTTTTTCAATGCTTCCTTAATGAGTTTAGCACCTTCAAGATACCTTCTCACGAACTTTGGTTTGAAATCCTCAAATAGTCCCACGATATCGTGAAATACGAGAACCTGCCCGTCCGTAAACTTTCCCGCCCCTATGCCTATAACTATTGACCTGCTCTTTTCCCAAAGCTCCTTTGTAAGGGATGTTGGAACGCTCTCAAGAACTATCATAAAGGCCCCCGCATCTTCAAGAGCCTTAAAATCCCTTCTTAGTTTCTCCGCCTCTTCCGCCCTCTTCCCAACCACAGCGGGTTTCCCGAATACGTTTATACTCTGGGGAGTAAATCCTATATGTCCGACAACGGGAATGCCAATACTCCTCAACCGGTAAACGATTTCCGCTATCTCCTCCCCACCCTCAAGCTTTACCGCGTTCGCTCCCGTTTCCTTTATAACTCTTCCGCAGTTCTCAACTGCTTTTTCCAAAGAAACCTGATAACTCATAAAAGGCATGTCCGCTATAACGAAGGCTTCTTTCACTCCCCTCATAACGCATTTCGTGTGGTAAATAACCTCTTCAAGGGTTACGGATAAGGTATGCTTCTCCCCTTTTATTACCGTTCCCAGAGAATCGCCGACGAGGATACAATCAATCCCGACCTCATCGCAGAGTTTTGCACTCCAGTAGTCATAAGTGGATACTATTGTTATCTTCTCTCCCTTTTCCTTCTTCTTAAAGAGTGTTTTTAGGTTAACGGGCATTTATTATAAGTTTAGCTCTTTGATACGCTTGTGTATAAACTCCCAGCTCCAGGCTTTTGCCTGAGTGAGAGGTAGCTGTTTTCCTATATGCTCCTCAAATCCCTCTACCCATACCCACTCTCCGTCAGTCAAAAGCTTGAAGTTTCTCGTCCTGCTTGCCCACTGCCAGTAGTTGTGGGGCGTTATTCCCATTGCCCTTTTGAATAGCTCAAGCTCCTGAAGGGTGAGCTCCCTTACCTTTTTCTCCTCTTTAACTTCTTCCTTTACTTCTTCCAAAATCTCTTCTTTTATCTCCTCTCTTTTTTCTTCTTTTTCCTCTCCCTTCTTGAATAGGGAAAATAGTTTTTTCAGCATGCTTGGTTTAAAATTATAAAAACATAATGGGAAGTGGGGGTAGGATGTATCTCATACTTATACTCTTACTTTTTACCTTTGCATATTCAGTAGATAAGTACTGTATCCAGCTTTCTACACTCGGAAATCTTGAAGAGGCAAAGAGGGAGTTTGAAAAAGTTAAGGATTTTCCTCTGGCGAGGGTAGAGAAAATAGGAAGATTTTACGTTTTAAGGGTTGGGCTCTATGAGGATAAAAAAAAAGCCTTACACGCCTTAAGAGAAGTGAGAAGGATTTTTCCAACCGCGTTTGTGAGAAAATGCAAGTTTAACAAAGAAAGAATTGTCCTAATTCGTGAGAATAAAAAGGAAGAAAGAGGAACAGCGGTTAAGGAAGAAGAAGTTATTGTAAGAAGCTTTAAGGATATAGGCTTTCTAACAGATGATGTGATACTAAGGGGAGTTTACCCGTCGTATTACTTTTACATTCCCGTTTACGACGGTTATAAAGGCGGAAACGTAGAGCTATATTTAAGGCTCTCACCAGAACTTTCAGAAAATTCCTATGTAGAAATAACTTTAAACGGAAAACCAATAAGAAGATTTTCTCCCTCAACGCTTCCTTATCCTGTGAACCTAAAACTTCCTGAAAAGACAGACAGGGACTTTATAGAGATAGGTGTAAAAGGCTACCTGAGACACGCTAAAACCATATGTGAGGATATTTACGAAAACCGTGTTTATCTAATCGTAGAAGATGAGAGCAAGCTATACGTAAAGTACGAAGATAGGGGCGAACTTTACAATGCATTTCACAATTACAACCCCGTTTATTCCATAAAAGCATCCCAAAACAAAGATTTTTACTCCCTCGCTTTTTACCTGTCCAAATACGTTAATCTTTCTCCCAAAATAATTTTCAACGGCAAAGAGGGATTCATACTTGTATACGACCAGAAGGCAAAAGGAATTATTAGAGATGAAAATAAGCTTTATGTATCGGATGAATTTATAAATAGCCTTAAGGAAGGATACTTTCCTTTGCTTAACGTAGGCAAAAAAGTTAAGCTAAGAATGGTAAAAAGCTATACAAAGAAAGAAGAAAGGGAGCTTTTAACACTCAAAGATATGGGGTACGAAACATTCACGGCTTCGGGAATAGGTTACGTTCCTTTAACTTTTACATTTAATTACACCTATGTAAAAGGTATTCCAAAAAAACCCAGGTTAAGATTGCATATAGCTCATACCCCCGTTGAAAAGAACGCAAGCGTAAACGTATACGTAAACGGTAGGATGATAAACAGCTTTGAAGTAAGGGGGGCTGGGGAAAAATCTTACGATATTCCCCTTTATGGAACCATTTTCGGGGATAATACGGTAAGCATAATCCTTAACGACTTTATAAGCTCCGATGAATGCTACGGCAACGTACCGAGAGATGAACTTACATTGTTTGCGGATTCTTACATTTATTGGGAAGGTATAAGTAGGGAGGTAAGTAACGTATCGGATTTTATAAAACTTCTGAGCGGTAGGGTGCTTTTTGTCACAGATAACGATTTATACGACCCATTTCTTGTAAAGTTTTTATCCGAATTGGGAAAGAGAAACAAAAATGTGGAAAGGGTTGACGTTACGAAGAAAGTAGTAGAACCTATAAAGGATTACGATTTTATAGTATTTTTCGGAAAAGCAAGAGCTGAACTGCCCGTTTCAACTGAGAAAGGAGAGTTTAGAATTTACGACCCACTAACGGGAAATCTAATATTCTCATCTTCCTATGAGAATGATTTTATACTTATTCAAACGGGAAGCTATAAAAACATACCTCTTTTAAATATTGTTTGTAATGGCTCTTGCAATAGAGTACTTGGAAGGTTTTCCTTTGAGAGTCTGTACAAGCTATTTGCAAATGTTGGAATACTCACAGCGGAATATGAACTGGCCTTTTCTATAGGTGATAAGCTAAAAGTGAGTTACGAACTCGAAAAAGGAATAGCCTATTACTGGAACAAGTACAAGCTAATAGTACTTATCCTGATAGGATTGATTTCTCTTATTTTCCTGCGTTACGTTTACACAAAATTAACAAGGAGGGAAGGATGATAATCTTTGTATTATTAATGGTCTTTTCTTTAACCTTTGGAAGCTCGTGGGTGAGGGAAAAGGGAGAACTGTTTACCGCTATAACGGGAAGGTATTACACCGCGGATAAATACTTTGACGAAGACGGTGATAAAAAACCTATTGGCTGTACGTTCAAGAAAAGAGAGCTGGAGTTATACGGTGAGTACGGACTTACTCCTAAGACTACTTTAACCTTTAAGCTCCCTTACCAGGAACTTGAGTGCGGTTCTTCAAAAACAACAGGTGTGGCTGACTTGGAGCTTGGATTTATAAGGAACCTAAAAAGTGAAAGAGGTTCCCTATCTTTATACGGCGTTGCGATTATACCCACCGGATACTCAATAAAGGATGACCTGAGGCTCGGATACGGAAGGGTTGGCCTGGAAGGGGGAATTTTATACGGAAGGGGTTTTAGTTGGGGATTTGTGGACAGCGGAATAGGATATAGATATTACTTCGGATATCCCTCAAGTCAGGTAAGGGCCTACATCCTTGGAGGCTACGATGTCCTTCGGGAACTTCAAATAATTTTCCTCCTTGATGCACAAATAGGACTCGGAGATGGAGACAAGAAAAGGGTAGGGAAAAATATAACCCTAGAGCCCGACTATAAGCTTATACAGATTTACGCAGGTCCGAGACTTCGTTTTGGAACATTTTCTATAAACGTGGGCTTTCAGAGGGTAATTTTCGGTAGAAAGACGGGTGATGGGACGGGCTACTACATCGGTTTATGGAAATCTTTCTAAAAAGAGAAGAATGAAGAAGATTGGAGAAGTTCTTTTAGAAAAGAAGTTAATAACGGAAGAACAGTTAAAGGAAGCCCTTGAGTATCAGAACAAGTTCGGCGGAAGAATAGGATGGATTCTTGCTACTCTCGGTTACGTTAATCGTTTGGATTTTTACAAATCCCTTGCGGAACACTGCGACCTTGAGCTTGTTACGGATTTAGAAAAGCTGAAGAAGAGTATAGACCTTGACTTATTGAAATCTTTTGACCCGGAAGAACTTGCAAACTACGAAAGTATCCCGGCGAAAATAGAAGGGGAAACCGTATATATATACACATCCTATCCCTGTTCAAAAAAACTTGAGGATTTTATTGAAAAGTATTTCAAGGGTAAGAAAGCGGTAGTTAAACTTGTAACAGATTTAGACCTAATAAGAATCCTGGAGTGGGCTTTTAAGGATAGATTTATTGATAGGGCTGTTCACGGCTTGTTTTACATGACTCCTCAGTTTTCCGCATCACGTGTATTTTCAAAGGGACAGGTTATCCTGCTGGGGTTCTTAATCTTCCTTTCCCTGGTCTGGTTATACTATAGTCCCGTTACTTATTTCATATTTATTTTGGGATTTGTTCAAATATTTTACTTAGTTTCCATCCTTTTTAAGTTCATAATAAGCATAGCAGGTGCTATGACTGAGATGGAGGAATACGTATCCGAGGAGGAGGTAAAAGCCTTAGAAGAAAGAAATCTACCCGTTTACACCATTCTTATCCCAGTTTATAAGGAACCGGAGGTAATAGGTACGTTAATAAAAAGCCTAAAAAAGCTCGATTATCCCCAGAACAAGCTCGATATTCTTCTATTACTTGAGGAGGATGATAAGGAGACACTTGAAGCTGCAAAGAAAGAGCGTCCTCCGGCAAACTGGCGCTTTATAATAGTCCCGAGCAGTCAACCGAAAACTAAGCCTAAGGCGTGCAATTACGGCCTTTTCTTTGCAAGGGGAGAATACTTAACCATTTACGACGCAGAGGATATTCCCGAACCTGACCAGTTAAAGAAGGCGGTAATAGCCTTTAAAAAAGGCGGGGATAAATACATATGTTTCCAAGCACAACTTAACTATTTCAACAGAGATGAGAACTTTTTAACGAAGATGTTCACCCTTGAGTACTCCTACTGGTTTGATTACCTACTTCCTGGGCTGTTTAAGCTTAACCTTCCCATTCCCCTTGGGGGAACGAGTAATCATTTTGATAGGAAGAAGCTTGAAGAGATAGGGGGTTGGGACCCGTTCAACACTACGGAAGATGCGGACTTAGGTGTGAGGGCTTTTGCAAGAGGTTATAAGGTTGGCGTGATAAACTCTACCACTTACGAAGAGGCGAACTCTAAGCTCTGGAACTGGATAAGACAGCGTTCAAGATGGATTAAAGGTTATATGCAGACGTGGTTAGTTTACGCAAGGAATACGAGAAGACTTTACAAAATGGTAGGACTGAGGGGCTTTATAGCTTTCCACCTCCTTATAGGTGGAACACCCTTCGTTTTCCTCGTTAATCCAGTAATGTGGGCAATTTTTATCGTATGGGTTCTTACGAAGACTAAGCTTATAGAGCCTTTATTCCCTCCACCTATACTTTACATAAGTTTATTTAACTTTCTTTTTGGAAACTTCATAGGTATTTACCTCAATATGCTTGCGGTCTTTAAAAGAAAGTATTACGAACTACTGCCTTACGCTTTTCTTAATCCATTTTACTGGATACTTCACTCTGTTGCCGCTTACTTTGCCCTTTATGAACTATTTACAAGACCATTTTACTGGCAAAAAACGCAACACGGGATAACGAGGTATAAACCAATGGAGGATAAGGCTTGAAGAGGTTCGGGGAGGTTGTATATTACATCGGAATCTTCTTTATTTTTTTCTCAATCTATTACTGGATAAGTGTATTTATTCTAGAAGATAAGGATTTCTTTCACTTAAAACCTATTTTCTTTGCGGAAAAAGCAAGAATAGCACTGGAAGGTGTAAGTCCGAGATTGGAGTATATAGGTTTTGTTTATCCTCCCCTCGTATTCACGCCTTTTTTGGTGTTCAGAGATGTACCTCTGTCTGTATCAACATTATCCGCGGTTGTAAGTTTGTTAATCTTTATGTTTACCGCAAGACAAAGTATTTCATCCCTTTTTACATTACTTTTCTTTTCCCCTCTTCTTATTTATATAGCTACTCAAAGGCCAGATTTATACGTATCCTTTTTCCTAATAACTTTATCAACACGAATGCTCGTTTCTTATTTCATAAAGAGGTTATCCGTTTACCTTTTTATTTCAGGTCTGCTTTTAGGATTATCCTTCTTCACCGATTTTCGTGTGATACTTTTACTACCCTTCTTTCTCTTATCTACTTTCTTTTTCTACAGGAGGTTAAAAGATTGGGAAATTGTTAAATCTGTTCTCGTAGTTTATCTGACACCTGTTATAGCTTTTCTGCTTATGTGGATTTACCTGAACTGGGTATTTACTGGAAATCCCTTCCATTTTGTGGAATCGCCCTACTCTTACTTCAAAACCTTAGCTCCGCTGGATGGTGGCGGGAAACTCTTGATTTTTGTGACACTAAATACACTGTCGGGGCTTATTTACTTTGCCGGTTTCCTTTATCTCAAAAACTTTAGGGATTTGTATTCATTACCCGTATATTTCCTTTATTTCATACCGATAATTTTTCAATTAATTTCTATAAAGTGGAACTTAATTGATGGATTTTTGGTGAACTCAGTTTTATTTTTACTTTTTTTCCTATTCTTTAACGACCTTATGAGACTTGATAGGAAAATTATTCTCCTGGTTTTAATTAATTTCCTCTCTTTAGTTTTTGCCCCCAAATACTCTCCTAACTTTTATGAGAAAAATTTTGCAAAAATTCTTCTCTTTGAGAAATCGGAGAGAAACCTTGTTCCTTATATGGAGGTTGCAAGCTTACTGGATGTGGATAACAGGTGTGTTCTTATGGATGATGCGGATAGTTTCCCGGTTGTTTATTTCAGCAAGGATATAAAGAAATTCATTCTTCCCTACAGAAATGAGTTTTATACCGTTTTATCTAATCCGAGTTTGTTTACAAACTGGATTGTTTTTAATAAAAAATCGGATAAGGACATTGTGAAAAGGTTGTTCAAAAGGGAAAGGGAACTTTTAAAAAGCTTTAAGAAATCTATGGAGAACGATATATTCGTTGTTTTATTGAACGTAGAAGAAAGTGTAAAATGCTTCAGGTGAACATATCCCTCCAGAGTCCCCTTGCCCACTCGTAATACCTCTTTGCGGTTGAGACCTTCCAGACGTTGTCCTCGTAAACGACTTTTTTAACCTTCTTCGTCTTGAGGTCGTATTTATACTCAACCTCCATCATTATAGCTTGTTTTAGGTTAACCATCGCGTAGCATATGCCGTGCTGGATTATCTCACCTTCCCACTCCTTCCCTTTTATCCTTGAGGATATAATCTTTGCAACGACCTTTCCCTCCGAGTGTGCCGCGTATCCGCTTTTCGGAAGGTAGGTCTCACAGCTATCCCCTATTACGAAGACGTTTTTCACGCTTGTCTCGTAGGTCATGGGGTCCACGATAACCCACTTTCTCCCTTTCTGGATAAGCCCTATCTTCTCAAGGAGTTTTGGAGCCCTCATGGGAGGTATGAAGTTAGCCATGTCAAACTTCACGTTACCCCTGTTCGTCTTCACAACCTTTTTCTTCGGGTCTATCTCAAGAACCTTAGTCTCGGTCAGATATGTTGCCTCATTCTTGTAAAAGTCCTCGTAAGCCTTGAGGAATCCCTTCGTCATAACGGGAGGGTAGGCGTTCTCGTCTATAAAGTAGAGGTGAATCTTCAGCCCCTCTTTCCTTGCGTATGAAAGGAGCATCGCTGCTCTCTCATAAGGTGCAGGCGGACAACGGAAAGGCATCTTTGGGACGGTTATAACGAACTTATCCCCTTCAAAGCTTTCAAGCATTCTCCTGAGGTATAGGTGTTCGCTTCCGGGCCTAAATGCAGGTGGATAGCTCCAGTAAACCTCCTTAAATGCGGGATTCTCTTCGTAGTCATACTCTATACCGAGGGATAGAACGAGGTAGTCATACTTTATCTTTCCGCTCCCCGTTACCACCTCCCTTTTTGAGAGGTCTATATCTATCACCTCATCGTTTATGAACTTAACCCCGTATTTAACAACCAAGGTGTTGTAAGGAAAACAGAGCGTTCCGTAGTCTATGAGTCCTGCAAGATAATGGTTGCTGAGTGGACAGGATACAAAGAGGGGGTTCTTCTCTATGAGAACAACCTCAGCCTCCGGGGAAAGCTTCTTAACGTACTTTGCGGTCGTGACACCCCCGTATCCTCCCCCAACTACCACAACCCTGTTTCCCTTAGGCTCACCGAGAACAAAACCCCTCGGAACGCTTACCGCGAGAAGTCCAAGACCTCCCGCAAGAATTAAGTCCCTTCTGCTAACAGTAGATGACCTCATTTACATACTCCTCCACGGGAAGAACTACCGATTTATCAACTTTCTTCTTGGCCTTCCTGAAGGATTTATACATCTTCTTGAGGTCCGAACGAAAAGCATCAAAAAAATCACTGAACCTCTCAACGCCGAGAGTTCCAACAGCGTACAGCTTTCCCCCTTCGTAGGAGAGAACTATGGTCAGGAGCGGGTACTCCGATGGTCCATCCAGAACAACTCCTCCCTTTGTCGGGTCAAAGATTGACATATGAGCACAGCACTGTATTACGTTTCCCCTCTTTGCGGCCTTTGAGGGCTTGTCCTTCGGGTAGTAGTTTATGAATGAGTATTCGGGCGTGGGGAAGCTGAGCTGGTGTGGGCATATGGCACAGAAGGCTATTATGCTTTTCTTAGGTCCCACACCTCCCGGCCAGAGGTATGAACTTCCATCGGAGAGCTTAACCTCTACGGGTTTTACTTCCTCACCAAGGTTTATTAAGAAAGCGGGTGTAGCCCTGTAGGGGTAAAAAAATAGATACTGTCTCCCGACCTCAAGCTTTTCGGGGTTCAAAGGATTTCCGCTCTTATTAAGTAAGATTGCTTTTTTATACTTCTTAAGTTTATTCGTCTGGGCTTTCAGGGTTTCGGTTAAAAAGAGAGGAGACAAGAAGGAGAGGGCAGCAGCTGACCCGCAGGTTCTTATAAAACCCCTTCTGTCCATTTTTCACCTCACGAGAACATATCCCTGTACATAGCCTTTGCCCATTCAAAGGTTGCACGTGCAAGGGCAGTGGAACGTTCGTTTTCAACGTTTACCTTCTTCTTAACGGGCATTCTCTTGTTTTTATCTATCTCGTAAATAACGTTTATGACTATAGCCTCTTTGGGGGCTCCGTTTACCATTGAGTAACAGGTGTTCGTAGGAGCTTTAACGTATTCCAGGGGGTCCTTTCCTTCAATCATGGCCTTTATGGCCTTTACAAGCATATACTTAGTTTGGTTGTTAGCCATGTCTCCGCTCTTTGGAAAGCCTTTTACGGAATTCGCATCTCCCGGTATGAACACCCTCGGGTCAACTTTAGATTGAAGCGTTACCGGGTCAACCTCACACCATCCCGTTTTCGGGTTAACCAGTCCTGCCTTCCAGGCTATATCCGCGGCTTGGTGAGGAGGGTTAAGGTTCGCATCGTCAAACTTAAAGTCCCCTGCGGTCGTCTTTATTACTTTCTTGACGGGGTCAACTTCCTTTATCTTTGCGTTTGGAACGTATTCAACCATACCCAGGTATAGCTGTTCGTAAGCCATTCTGAAACCGGGCCCTTTGGGAGCTATCTTTCCTTTAGGGTCAAGGATTATAATTTTGCCGTCAACCTCGTTCTGCTTAAAGACGTGGGCAATCATCGCAGCTCTCTCGTAAGGTGCAGGCGGACATCTGTGGGGCGGTGGGGGAACTACGAGAACAAAGGTTCCACCCTCAAAGTTTTCAACCTTCTTCTTTAGTCTTAAGTGTTCCGAACCGGGTATAAATGCGGAAGGAAAGTGGGTTTGAGTATACCTCGCCATGTCTTTATCGCCGTCAAACCACGCATCGTAGTTATACCTTATTCCCGGAGCAAGTATTAAGTAGTCGTACTCAACGTATCCGTCCTCGGTGTAAACCCTCCTTTTATCCCTGTCTATATCTGTAACGGTTGCGTTTATGAAGGTATATCCGTATTTCGCTGCGGGTGTTAAGAAATCGTGAATGAGGAACTCTAAATCTACGAGCCCACCCAGCCAGACGTTACTTATGGGGCAGGACATAAACATCTTACGCTGTTCTATAAGAACAACATCAACACTGGGTATTTCCTTCTTTAAATACTTAGCAGCGGTAACCCCAGCCCATCCCCCGCCGACTATTACAACCCTCTTACCCTTTGAAGGGGGAAGCAATCTATTTGCGGTAGTAGCTGCACATGCTATGCCGGGAAAAGAAGTAGCTCCAAGAACTACTCCCAACCCCGCAAGCTTAAACATATCTCTCCTGTTCACACCCATACCATTACCTCCCTAACTTTTCCTTTTTATTTGCAATTTCCGTGCCAAAAGAAACTCCTTACTTTTCAACAAAAATACTTTCTGGGAGTGTCAAAATTGGCACACCTTAGTGACACCTATGACACCAAAAGGGGAGTATCTTTTCAGTATGGAGGAGTTTTCCATCTTTGAAGAGATTGAAGAACAGGTTGTTATTATAGACAGGAACTACAGGATAGTTTACGCAAACGAGAGGTATATAAAGGAAAACGGATACGGGAGCAAAGAGGAAGTTATAGGAAAGCCCTGTTATCTCATATCTCACAAGAGGGAAAGCCCCTGCGAGGGTGAGTGTCATCCCTGTCCCTTAAAGGAGATAGAGAAGAGGAAGGGGGCGGTTAACGTGATACACACCCACTACACCCACGACAACAGGGAAACACCCGTTGAGATATGTGCCTTCCCCATAAACAAGGGAGAGAGGATACTCCAGATAATAAAGAACATTAAAAACGACAAGGAGAAGTTTTATCTATTCAGCCTTTCCCAGAAGCTCAGCTCAATAGGTTTCCTTGCCCTTGGTATAGCCCACCAGATTAACACACCCCTCGCAACGATAAACCTCGCCCTTGACGAGCTTGAAAGGAAACTCGGGAAAACTGAAGAGACCGAAACCATAAGGAACGCGGTAAAAACCTGCAAAGATACTATAGATAAACTGCTCCTCTTTGCGAGGAAGAGACAGGGCTCGGACCTCGTTGACCTAAAAAAAGCGGTTGAGGATGTCGTTGAGCTCTTAAAGGTTTACGCAAAGGAAAGAAAGGTAAAGATTGAGACACGCCTTGATAGCCTTTACATGCTCGGTGATGAGTCGGATATAAGACACGTTATCCTGAACCTCGTTCTTAACGCAATTCAGGTAAGCCCTGAGGGGCAAAAGGTTGAGGTTGAACTGAAAGGATACGAGAATGAACTTGTTCTAATTGTGAGGGATTACGGAGAAGGTATCCCTCCCGAAGATATGGACAAGATATTCATACCCTTTTATCAGGGGAAGAATAAAAGAGAAGGGAGCGGGCTCGGACTTGCAATAGTTAACGAGATAGTTAAAGACTACGGGGGGTATATAAAGGTTAACAGCTCAGAGGGAAAGGGTAGCATTTTTGAGGTTCACATTCCTCTCCCTTAAAGCCTTTAGCTTCCTGAAAACGGTCCTCCTGCTACAACCGAGAACCTCCGCTATCTTGTTAACGTCCCCCTCAAATCTCTTGTAGAGAAAGGATATATACATAAGCTCAAGCTCCTCCAGACTCGGAAGCTTTTCCATGAGTTTCTCAACACAGCTCACGCTTTTTCTCTTCAGGCATACGTTCTCGTCTATATACTCCCCCTGAGAGAGAACGCAGGCTCTCTCTATAACGTTTCTAAGCTCCCTTACATTCCCCTCCCAGGGGTAATTTATAAGCTCCTTCAAGATTTCCTCCCTTATCTTCTTTCCGTATCTTCTTAAGAAGAAATCAACGAGAAGGGGTATATCTTCCTTTCTTTCTCTAAGGGGAGGTATCTCCACCTCTATGGTGTTTATCCTGTAGTATAAATCCTCCCTGAACTTTCCCTCGGATATGAGTTCCTCTATGTTTCTGTTGGTTGCGAAAACGAGTTTCACCTCAACCTTTATGTCCTTGAGCCCTCCTACCCTTCTGAAGCTCCTCGTCTCAACAAACCTGAGGAGCTTAGGCTGTATTGAGGGAGGGAGGTCCCCTATCTCGTCAAAGAAAAGCGTTCCCCCGTTTGCAAGCTCAACGAGTCCCAATTTCCTGTGGCTCGCCCCCGTAAATGCTCCCTTCTCGTATCCAAAGAGCTCGCTCTCAAAGAGGTGTTCGGGTATGGAGGTGCAGTCAACGACTATGAAGGGTTTATCCCTCCTTTCCGAGACGCTGTGAAGGTATCTCGCAAGAACTTCCTTACCTACTCCTGTCTCGCCCCTTATCAGAACGGGGGAGTCAACACTTGAAGCTTTCTTTATTAGCTCAAGGATTTTCTTAAACTTCTCATTCCTGGTCTCGAGTATGTACTCCCCCTTTCCCTCACCGAAGAGAAAGTTCTTCAGGGTTTTATTTTCCTCCTCAAGGTTTTTCTCTTTGAGAGCCTTTTCTATGCTTACCTCAAGGAGGTCAAAGTTAAAGGGCTTCTGAATGAAGTCGTAAGCCCCCTTTTTTATGGCCTCTATAGCGGTTCTTATGTCTCCGTATCCCGTTATTACTATGAACTTTGTTCCATCACCGCTAAAGCGCTCTATCAGCTCAAGGCCGTCCATATCGGGAAGCCTTATGTCAAGAAGAACAACGTCATAATACCTTTCCCTTAGCTTCTTTTCCGCTTCCTCTCCCTTCTCCGCGGAATCAACCGAGTATCTTTCGCCCAGTTTCTTTTCCATTAACCTCTTCAGGTTTCTGTCATCCTCAACTATCAGGAGGGAAACCATCTACCTTTAATGTTAGGTATAATTTTATTCTTATGAGATTAGTTATTCTTATAGCTTCCTTAAGCCTGTTTTTAACCTCCTGCGAGGTAATGATTGGTGCAGCTCTCGGCGGTGCAGCGGGGTATTATGCGGGGAAAGAAGGCTACAAGGTGAAGATAGAAAAGGAGAAAAACGGAGAAAAAGAGGAAAAGAAGTGAGGCTCCTAATACTTTTACTTTTTTTATTCCTTCCCCTATTCGGAGGTTCCGAAGTGTATGAGAAAAAGCTTGGTAACGGGGTGAAAATTATACTGAAGGAGACGAAGGGAAAGGGAATAGTCTCGGGCGTTATCTTTTTCAAAGGAGGCGTTCACGGGGAGAAGAAGAGGGGAGAGACAGCACTACTCTTTACCATGCTTCTCAAAGGTTCTAAAAAGTATCCCTCTTCTTCGGCCGTTTCGGAACCCTTTGAAAATTACGGGGGATATATATACTCCTCCTCCGAGGACGACTTCTCGGAAATAGGTTTCTCAACAAAGGTGGAGGGACTTAAAGAAGGCCTGGAAGTCATAAAGGATATACTCTCGGAGCCCCTCTTTAAGGAGGAGATACTTGAGATTGAGAAGAGAAATCAGATAGTTGCCATAAGGTCTAAGAGGGAAAGGGGAATGTCTTACGCATACGAGGAGCTGAGAAAGCTCACCTACAGGGGAACTCCTTACGAATACTCCCCCTTGGGAAAGGAAGAAGACCTTAAATCCATAACGAGGGAGGACCTCCTAAGAAGGTTTGAGGAGATAAAGAAGGGGGAAAACGTTGTCGTAGTCCTCGTAGGAGACTTCAAGAAGGAGGATGTTCTTCCCCTCCTTGAGGAGAGCTTCTCCGATATACCTAAAGGTGAGTTTGAGCTTTACAAGGAGAATAAGGAAATAAAAGAGGACGAGATTCTAAGGGTAAAGAGGGAGGGCTCACAGGCTACGATTTTATGCGCCTTTAACGCACCTCCCAAGGACTCTGAGGATTACTTCAGCTTTAAGGTTTTCAACAGCCTTCTGGGTGAGGGAATGACCTCAAAGCTCTTCAGGAGGCTGAGGGAGGAAAAGGGCTATGCATATGCGACTTACTCCTTTTATCCCACGAGATACTCATCACCCAGGCTTTTTGCGTATATAGGTACTTCTCCTGAAAAGAAAGAGGAAGCCCTTAAGGACTTGATAGAAACCGTATCCGACAAAAACGTAAACGAGGAGGACGTTGAGCTTGCGAAGAGGAAGATAATAGGGGATTACCTCCTTGACCACGAGACGAGGCTAAGGCAGGCCTGGTATATGGGATTTTTTGAGGTTATGGGATTCGGCTGGAAGATGGACGAAGAGTATCCCGAGAGGATAAACTCAGTGAGTGCGGAGGACGTGAGGAGGGCTGTAGAAAAGTATATAAACCATCACCACTGCGTGGTAGTTGAACCTTAGAATTTAGGTTTTATAATTCCAAAAGAATGAAAAAGGGAAAGGTGGTTATAACTTACGGAACTTTTGATTTATTCCATATAGGACACCTTAACCTCCTCAAGAGGGCAAAGGCACTGGGAGACTACCTGATAGTGGGCGTCTCAACGGACGAGTTTAACGAGATAAAGGGAAAGAAATCCGTTTATCCCTACGAGCACAGGGCTGAGATTGTCCGCTCAATTAAATACGTTGACCTCGTAATACCCGAGAGAAACTGGGAACAGAAGGTAGAGGACATTAAGAAGTATAACGTTGACGTATTCGTGATGGGCGATGACTGGAAGGGAAAGTTTGATTACCTAAAAGAATACTGCGAGGTCGTTTACCTTCCGAGAACCCAGGGCATATCAACGACTGAGCTGAAAGACGCACTTCTCAGGCTCTCAAGCATCCTTGAGGAGGACATAATAAAGGTTCTTGAGATAATAGCAAAGGGAAGGAATGGACTCATAGAAATACTGAAGGATTAAGGAGGTGGAAAGATGGAACAGATGGCTACCTTTTTGCTGAATCCGCTAAAGAACAAGAAGGTATGGGCTGTTATGACACCCGACGGGGAGCTTTTCTACGACATAGTATCGGTGAAGAGGGCTCAGTTCTGCATGGAGGAGAACGAACAGTTCTGGCTGAACCCTTACGGAGGGGCTTACCAGTGGGATACGAAGGTATCGGAGCCCTACGAGGCGGAGTTCGTTCACTTCAAGAAGGAAGCCCAGCAGTATATGTGTATCTTTGACCTCCATGAGGCGGACCTCCAGTATATAGACTACGACCCCGTGACGGGGGAGCTCCTCTTTAACGAGGAGGAGCTCAGGAAAAAGCTCGATGAGAAGAACTTTGAAGAGTTTAAAAGGTTCATGAACGAGCTATGGGGATACATTAAAGAAGAGGTATGAGGTTCAGGAAGGGAGAGGTCATCTTAGCTCCGATGGCCTCTTACACCCATTCCGCCTTCAGGAGGCTTTGCAGAAGACTTGGAGCGGACAGAACCTACACCGAGCTTATAAGTGCGGTCGGCATACTCAGAAACGGAATTCCCATTAAATACGCTTATTTCACCGATGAGGAGAGACCCATACACGTCCAGATATTCGGAAGCAATCCCGAAGAGATAGCGAGGGCTTCCGAAATTGTGGCAAGGGAGCTTAAGCCCGACTTTATAGACATAAATTTCGGGTGTTCCGTTCCTAAGGTTCTCAGGAACAAGGCTGCCGGGTATATGCTTAAGTGCCCTCCCCTTATGGGTGAGGTGGTAAGGGAAACCGTTGAGGCCTTAAAACCTTACGGCATTCCCGTATCCGCAAAGATAAGGCTCGGATTTGAAGAGGACCAGCTTGAGAAAATTGTTGAGGAGCTTCAGAAAGGGGGAGTTTCCCTCATAGCCATTCACGCAAGAACCGCAAAGCAGGGCTTCAGCGGGAAAGCAAACTGGAAGAGGATAAAGGAAGCAAAAAAACTCTCAAGCGTCCCCATAATCGGGAGCGGGGACGTTAAGAACTGGAGGGATATTGAAGCTATGTTTGAGGAAACCGATTGCGACGGTGTTATGGTAGGAAGGGCAGCCCTCTCAAACCCATGGATATTTAAAGAGTTCAAGGAGAAAAGGGACCTAAAGATAGGTTTAAAAGAGAGAATAGATTTTATCCTTGAAGAGCTATCCATGATGACCGAATACATGAGTAGGGAAAAGGCCTGTGCGGAGATTAAATCCCAAATCGTTCAGATACTAAAAGGAGTTCCCAACTCAAGGGAGCTCAAGACCTACATCGTTAGGGCGGAAAACTGCAAGGAGCTATTAAAGAGGTTAGAAGAGGCAAAGGAAAAGGAAAAAGAATTACTTTATACCTAAGGTTGTTTTGGGTGTTACGTAGTCCGCAAGGCCTGCTATACCACCTTTTAGTGCGTAAACGTTGTCAAATCCCGCACTCCTGAGAGCAAAGGTTGCCGCTATCGCCCTTGCCCCTGAGTGGCATATAACGATAACCTTCTTATCCCTCGGTATCTTCTTCAGGTTTTCGGGATTGAAGAGCTTGTCCATGGGTATGTGCATGCTGTTTTTGTAAGTGAGTCCAACTATGGAAGCCTCAGCGTCAGTCCTTATATCGAGGAGAACAACATCCTCTCCCTTCTTAATCATCTCAACGACCTGCTTTGGCGTTACCCTGCAGGGGGATTTTGCAAGGTTTTCCTGAGTAAACTGGCTGAACATCCTGTCATACTTCTTTACGAGTTCCTGGTCAACCGCCTGGGAAAATCCCACAAATCCGAGAACAAGCAGTACGGAAGCTACATACTTCCTCATCTTTCCACCTCCCGTAAGTTATCAATTACTAATTATATCACTATATTTGCATATCCTAAAAAGCTCAGGATTTCTTCCTTAAAGAGAACACCGATGAAAGCTCCGAGGGAAAGGAAAGGGCCGAAGGGAACAGCAAAGTTAAAGGACCTGTGTTTAATTACGAGGGGGATAACGTAAAGAAGTCCGATAAAGCTCCCTATAAAGAGGGCGCTGAACACCCCGTAAATGCCCGTCGCACTTCCTATAAATCCGAGAAGGATAACGTCTCCCAGCCCTATACCCTCAATCTTTCTTATCTTCACGTAGTAAAGGTATATGAGAAGAGGGATGATAACGCCAACACCTACCCCGACAAAGCTTTCAAGAGGCGTTATATCCTTTCTGAATGGGGAGAGAGCAAGAGAGATTATCGTTCCTCCTATGCTTATCTGAGGGGGAATTATGAAGTGGAACCAGTCTATCAGGGATATAACGAGAAGTGCGGAAAAGAAGAAGTAATAAAAAACTCCCTCAAGGGTCAGCCCCCACCTGTAGTAAGAAAGAACCGCAAGAAGTCCCGAGGAGAGTTCAACCAGCGGATACCTTATAGATATCTTCTCACCGCAGTACCTGCACCTTCCCCTTAGCAGAAAGAAGGAAAGGAGGGGAATGTTGTCATACCACCTTATTCGCTGTTTACAATGGGGGCAGTGGGAAGGGGGGTAAAGTATGGATACGTTTCTCGGAAGCCTGTAAATGAGGACATTGTAAAAACTTCCAAGTATCAGGCCCACGACAAAAAGGGAAAGGTATATTAAAGCTTCCTCCATCAAGCGGGCTGAACCTCTCTCTTCAGAATTTTTGTTATATCAAGGACAAAGGAAGAGGCGACAAACACCGAGGAATAGGTTCCAACGATTACGCCAACAACGAAGGCAAACATAATGTTTGATAGGGCATGACCTCCCAGAATAAACAATGCAAGGGCTGTGGCTAGCGTGGTTAGAGAGGTCATTATCGTTCTTGAGAGGGTTTGATTTACCGAGAGGTTCATAACCTCTTCAAGGGTGAAGCCCTTTCTCTTTCTCAGGTTTTCCCTAATCCTGTCAAATATAACGACTGTGTCCGCAACGGAATAACCCGCAACTATGAGAATGGCGGATACAACCTCAAGGTTAACCTCCCTCTGAGTTATTGAGTAGGCGCCCACAACCGCTATGACGTCGTGGGCGAGGGCAAGTATCGCACCCACTCCCCAAAGGGGCTGAAATCTGAGACCGAGGTATAGGAGTATGCCTCCGAGGGCTGTAAGTATGGCAAAGACGGCCTTTCTTCTCAGTTCCTCGCTAACAACGCCGCTTATTTTTTCCTTCCTTATGAGTTCGTATTTACCGAGCTCAGAAAGAAGCTTCTCAATACCTTCTTCTTTTTTAACCTTGATTATGAAGTTCCCTTCCTTCGTTTCCTGAAGGAGAAAACCCTTTAATCCCTTTTCCTTTAAAAACTTTCTCAGTTCTGAAATATCAATTCTTTTCTCAAACCTCACCTCGTAGAGAATCCCGCCAGTGAAGTCAAGGCCGAGGTTCAAGCCCCTGAAGCCGAGGGAAAGAACGCTCAGTAGTATTATGAGAGAGGACACGAGGTAAGCGAGCTTCCTGAACTTCAGGAAATTTATTTCCTTCATAGATACTTACATCCCGTTGAGATGAGGCCGTAGTTTCCGCCCCTTTTTCTGTATAGTATCTTCAGCTGTCCGTCCGCTATGTCCACGAAGGGAATGAAGTAAGCGTGCTGTTCCTCAAGTTCCGCCTTTGCATCCTCAACGCTCATCGGCTTATCAACTACGAGCTCCTCCTCAACTATCTCAGGTCTTTCCCTCTCTTCGGGAGCGGTTACCGCTTCGTGGAGCTGTTCCTTGAACTTTCTCGCTTCCCTAATCCACTCATGCCTTCTCTGCTTCAGCTTTACGAGCTGTTTTTCAAGCTCGTCAAGGGCTTTATCTATTGCGGTAAAGACGTCGGTATCCTCCTCCCAGGCGTGTATTGCCCCGTGGGGGAGGTTCTTCAGATAAAGGTGCATATCAACCCTGTAAAAGGTGGGGATGCTATCTCCGGCAAAGTCCTTCTGTCTTGCCCTCGTTGAGGATATGGCAACTATAGCCTCAACCTCGTCCTCACCCACCTCCTTCAAATATCTCTTAAACCTGTTTAACTTACTTTCAATAATAGCCTTCATAGCGTCGCTGATATGAACGTCAACACCCCTATACTCTATGTTCATCTTTTCTCCTCCTTATATTCTTTCCAAACTCTATTATCAACGATTACTCGTATTTTTTCAACGTCCCTCTCAACCCTTACCCTGTCCTTCACTATAACCTGAGTGCATATCTTTCCCCTCTCCCTCTCAAGGTAAACGTATGCCTCATTTCCCTTCCTTTCTACGCTCTTCACAAAATAACAGGGGGAGGGCTTCTCTATAACAACATCCTTGTAAGCCCCCGAGCACGAGAGAACACCGCTCAAGAAAAGTAAACCAAGCTTGTCCATAATCTATTAACATATACTTTAAATGAGACTCCTCGTTCCAGTTGACTTCTCGGATATAACAAACCCGCTCCTCCGAACGGTGAAGAGAGTAAAGGAAAAGATAAGCTCAGAAATTCACCTCCTCCACGTAATACCACCCATCGTTTACCTCCCCTATCCCGAGACGATGGGAGTAAGCGTGATAGATATAGAAACCCTTGAGAGAATTGAAGAGGAGAAAAGGAGGGAAGCGGAGGAAAAACTTCATGCGTTAAAGGATTTCCTCGGAAAGGAAAGCGTATATACACACGTTGAGCTCGGAGACCCTGCGGATACGATACTTGAGTATGAGGACAGGATAAAGCCCGACCTCGTGTTTCTCGGGGGGCATAAAAAGAGCCTCGTTGAGAAAATTCTCATAGGTTCTACAACCGAGAAGGTTGTGAAGCACGGGAAAGTTAGCGACTTCGTAATCAAGGGAAGCGAGGTTGAGTTTAATAAAAGCGTGGTTATAGCCTACGATTTTTCAGAAACGAGCCAGAAAGCGGTTGAGTTCTCCCTAAAGTTCCTTAAGCCCTTCGGTGTTAACGTCAAGATAATTCACGTGGAAGAGCCCTTTAACCTGCCCGTCGTTGATACCCTGAAAAAGAAATTTGAAGAGAAGTTCAGGGAGGAGAAGAAGAAGCTCCTTCAGGAGCTGAAGGATAGGTTTGAGAGGGAAGGACTTAAAACCGAAGTTATTTACACCGAAGGCAAGAACCCCGTTGATGAGATAGCGGGATACGTGAACGGAGATGAAGAAGTTGAGCTCCTAATCATAGGTTCCAAGGGGCTTTCGGGACTCAAGAGGATAATCCTCGGGAACACCGCAACAAAACTCCTCGGAAAACTCAATAAACCTGTTTTAATATATAAGGTCAATGAATAAGCTGGTAATTCTTCTCTCGGTGTTTGGCCTTAGCTTCTCAAATCCCTATTACGATGCCCTTATGTGTTCTTACCTCCTTGAGCGTCCGAAGGAGGCAAAGGAATACTGCTACAAAGCCCTTGAGGAGTTTAACTCACCCGAGCTTTATAAGGATTTAATAAGGATACTCATAAAGGAGAAGAATTACGGGGAAGCCCAAAGGCTCGCAAGGGAGTTCTTAAGGCACTTCCCAAACGAAGAGGACGCATACCTGTATCTTTACAACGTCTATAAAATCCTCGGAAAGGATAAGGAAGCCCTAAAGGTTATAGAGGAAGCTTACAAATCCTTTCCGTATGACTCCCGAATACTCCTCTTCCTCATAGACGAATACCTGAAGGGAAAGGACAGGAGAAAGGCAAAGAAGCTCCTCCTTGATTACATAAAGCTGAACCCGGACACCCCTCTTCCCTACTACCTCCTCGGAAGGATATACCTGATGGAGGGAAACACCTTAAAAGGTGTTGAGTATTTTGAGAAAGCCCTTGAGATTCAGAAAAACTACACACCCGCGGTAATATCCCTTGGGAAGATATACGAAAGGGAGAGGAGGTTTAAGGAAGCGGAGGAACTATACAGGGAAGCCCTGAAACAGAATCCCAATAACAAGACCATCCTTGAGAAACTCGCAAAGCTATACACCGCATCCGGGAAACTCCTTGAGGCTAAAAGGATATACGAGAAACTCCTGAGGCTCTCACCCCAGAACCCGAACTACAGGCTTGAGTATGCCCTAATACTCCTCTCAACGGGGGAGTATAAAAAAGCTAAAGAGATTCTTGAGAACCTTTACTACACCTATCCCGACAACCCGAACGTTGCCTTTTCCTATGGGATATCCCTTGAGGCAAACGGGGAGTTTGAGAAAGCGGAAAAAATTTACGAGAGTCTGCTGAACAAGTTCCCGAACAATCCGAAGGTAATAGAAAGACTTGCAGGTGTATATATTGAGCTCGGAAGATTTGATGAAGCAAAAAGGCTGATAGATAAGGGAAAGATAATATCCCTTGATAAGAAGCCCTTTCTTCTCCTGGAAGCGGAGTATTACATAGAGAGAAAGAAATACAGAAAAGCTCTTGAGGTTTTAAAGGAACTTGAAAAGATTGACCCGGAAAATCCGAGAGTCTATTTCCTGAAGGCTATAGCCTATGACAACCTCGGGGATTACGAGAATGCGGAAAAGAGCTTGAGGGAAGCGATAAAGAGGGACCCGGAAAACCCCGATTACTACAACTATCTCGGTTATTCCCTCCTCCTCTGGTATGGAAAGGAAAGAGTTGATGAAGCGGAAAGACTGATAAGGAAAGCCCTTGAGAAAGACCCTGACAACCCCGCATACCTTGACAGCTTGGGATGGGTTTACTACCACAGGGGCGATTACGAGAGGGCTATGTTTTACCTCCTTAAAGCCCTCAGGATGGTTTACGACGACCCCGTCGTTAACGAGCACGTGGGGGACGTCCTCCTCAAGATGGGGTTCAAAAAAGAGGCAAAGAGGTATTACGAGAAGGCTCTGAAGCTCCTTGAGAAAGGAAAGGAAGGAGAAAGGGGACAGAAAGAAAGACTTCTTAAGAAGTTAAGAGAGCTCTAAGAAGGTTAAAAGACTATTCTATGACCCTCGTGTCTCAGAAGTTCTCTCTTTATATCCACTCCTGCGGAATAACCGCCCAATCCTTTTTTTGATAAAACCCTGTGGCAGGGAATTATTACGGGAAAGGGGTTTATTTTCATGCAGAAGGCAACAAATCTCGGGTGAACGCCGAGAGTCCTTCCAAGCTCCCCGTAAGTTATAACGTTTCCAAACACAACCTTTTCCTTTAGGAAAAGGTAAACTCTATAACATCGGTTGTCGGGACTGATATCAAGATGGTCAAGGGGTATATCTATATCACCCTTTCCGAGGAAGTAGTTCTTAAACTCCTCAAGAACCGTGTTATTTTTTTCCTTTACAACTTCCGTTCTTATTACCTTTTTTGAGACAAGGATTAAGAGCGAGAGGGAAGGGGTGAGAGCTGTTTTAACATATCTTGGGCTCGCAGTCGTGCTGGTCGGACTCCTCAAGGAGTATGCATTCCTCACACATCTTACCGCCGGGCGGTCTTGTCGCTCCGCACCAGGTTTCGTAATCCTCCGTGGGATAGTTTGGGCATTTCGTGCAAAAATGCCACTCATCGCTTCCCTTCTTCTTCCTATACTCAATAATCATCTTTCCACCTCCCTGGTTTTCTAAGAAAAAATTTACACTACTCCTTAAGTTTTTTCAATGCGTAAGCAAGGGCTCCCCTCGCTCCCATGAACTCACCGGCTTTTGAAAACCGTATCTCAACACAGGAGGAGGGAAGGCTTTCCGAGATTTCCTTAACTCTTTTGGGAATATCCTTAAGGAGTTCTCCCATGGTTTGAACAACCCCTCCCGCAAGGACTATCCTGTCGGGATTAAATATATGAACCATGCTCATAAGACCGACGCTCAGGTAATCCTTAAAGAGCCTGACAACCTCAAGGGCTTCTTTTTCCCCCTCCTTTGCCCTCTCTATTATCTCGTAATCTTTCAGCTCCTCACCCTTTAGTTTCTTATACTCCCTTTCAATTCCGTAGGAAGAGCAGTAAGCCTCCCAGCACCCCTTTCTTCCGCAGTTACATACCTCCCCGTCCTTCCTGATTATGTGGTGTCCTATCTCAAGGGCACTCCCGCAGACACCGAAAAAAACCTCACCCTTGTAAACAAGTCCTCCTCCGAGTCCCGTTCCCACCGCAACGAGGAGAAGTATATCGCTGTCCCTGTTGTCGTAATACCACTCCCCGAAAGCCCCGAGGCTAACGTCGTTCCCGACGACGAAGGGAATACTCGTTTCCCCCAGAAGCTCCCTGAAATCAACTCCGTCAAGGTTCGGTATGTTGGGGGATTTGTAAACCTTCCCCTCAAGGGAGGTAAAGCCCGCAACCGCTATGCCGACACCCGCAGGATTCCCTTCTTTAACAACCTCTTTAATCTTATTGAGGAGCTTTTCCTTGTCGTTCTTAATGTCCCTTATGTAGTGCTTCTCACTCCTTCCGTCTTCCCAGAGAACCTTTATGAACGTTCCCCCGATATCTATTCCCTTAATCATAATCTATAAGGATAACCCTAAAGGTCTCCCCTTCCCATATGCCCACGAGGCTCAGCCTTCCCTCGCTCAGCTTTATCCTGTATATAAACTCCCCGTCTTTCGGGATGAACTCCTTCGCTATCACATTTTTACCCGCGGTTTTTGAGCAAATTTCTTCAAACTCAAGAACTTTACCGAGCAAGCCCTTATGTATGTGGGGAATTACCTCAACGAACATCTCCTCACAGTTTTCGGATACGAGAACCTTAAGAACTTTTTCCATAACGCTCTTTGCGTAAAACCTTTTTTCGTGTTCCTTGTAAAGTATGAAGAAGGTAATTATGAAGGGATAGGAGAAGGTGAGAAGAATTGTGAAGGCGAGAACGAAGTCCTCAAGGGCTATTTTTCTTTTCAGAGCCATCCCTTTCTCCTCACCCAGAAGAGAAGAACCGCTGTTGTGAAAACCATCAAAAAGAGGGAGTAGGGGTATCCGTACTTCCAGTCAAGCTCGGGCATATACTTGAAGTTCATACCGAATATGCTCGCTATGAGCGTTGCGGGGAGGAAGATTGTTGCGAGAACGGTAAAGACTTTTACAGCCTCGTTCTGCCTTATAGTTATGAGTCCGAGGAGGGAGTTCTGTATGCTGTCAATCTTTTCCATGTAAAAGGATGTGTAATCGAGCAGTGTGGTAAGGTCGTCGTATATGACCCTTAGGTCCTTCTTAGTGTGGGCGTTTATTATAGAGCTTTTGAGGGCTTTGCTTATCACCCTTAACTTCTCGTTTATGCTTTCCCTTATGGTTATGTTTAACTCGTCGTAAAAGGCAAGGTCCCTTATCATCTCTTCGGACTGCTCTATAAACATCTGTCTCCATATGTCCTTTATCTTGTTTCCGAGAACCTCAAGTCTGTCCCCGAGCCTGTCAACCTCTATGCCGAGTATTTCCGCAAAAAGGCTCTCGGGAAACTGGTAAAACTCCTTGTGGAAGTTAACCCTGTTCTTAAAAAGCATTATTGAGGGTATATCCCTGTACCTAACGGTTACGAAGTATTTCTCCTTTATGTAGAAAACGACGGGTTCAACCGCTATCTCCTCCTTCTGGAGGATTACGAAGGATAAGGTTATCTCAAGGAAGTTGTTTCCCTCTATGTATTTGGAGCTTATCTCTATGTCTCCGAGTATCTCTTTCGGGGGCATGCTGAATCCTATTTTTTCTCGGATAAAGTTAATCTCCTCCTCGGTTGGGTTGAAGAGGTCAAACCATACTATAAACTTTCCCTCATATTCAGGCAGTTCTTCCCTGTCTATTTCCTCAAAACCCTTGAAGGTGTTTACGTATATCTTTATCACACTCAATATTTTAAAACCCCCGTGTTGTTGCATTCCGAAAAATGGGGGATAATTCTCTTATGCAAAGCCTTAAGGTGGGCATAGTCGGTTGCGGAACTGTGGGAACGGGAACGGTAAAGCTCCTTATACAAAACAGGGAAGTAATAAGGAAGAAAACGGGGATTGATTTTGAACTCGTTAAGGTTGCGGACCTAGACTGGGAGAGGGAGAGGGAGTTTGAGGTTCCTAAGGAGCTCAGAACTACCGATTACCGAGAAGTTCTTGAGAGCTCGGACATAGTGGTTGAGCTTGTTGGAGGAAAGGAGTTTGCAAAGAAGCTCATTCTTGAAGCCCTTGATAGGGGAAAGTGTGTGGTTACGGCCAATAAGCACCTCCTTGCGGAGGAGGGAAGGGAGATATTTGAAAAGGCTCAAAAGAATAACCTTTACCTGGGCTTTGAGGCCTCGGTGGGAGGAGGTATTCCCGTTATAAAAGCACTTAGGGAAGGACTTTCGGGAAACAGGATTTTATCAATCCTCGGCATACTGAACGGAACAACGAACTACATACTTACGAGAATGTTTGAGGAAAACCTTGATTTTAACGAAGCCCTTGAGGAGGCAAAGAAGAAGGGATATGCCGAAGCGGACCCGACACTTGACGTGGGGGGATGGGACGCGGCCCACAAGATAGCCATACTCTCCATGCTCGCATACGGGGGATACCTTGATTTTAATGAGATATACGTTGAAGGAATAACGAACGTTGAGAGGCTGGACGTTGAGCTCGGAAAAGAGCTCGGATACACCTTAAAGCTCCTTGCAATAGCCAAAAAAGTTGACTCGGAGGTTGAGATAAGGGTTCATCCCACCTTTATACACTCGGAGGAAGCTCTTGCGAAGGTTTCGGGCGTTTACAACGCAGTTATGATAGAGGGGGACTTCGTAGGGAAGACAATGTTCTACGGGCAAGGGGCAGGTTCTCACCCCACAGCTTCCGCGGTTGTTTCTGACATAATAGACGCGGGAAGGTTTATCCTTTGCGGTGGAAGGGAAAGACTCCTAATAAACTGGGACAGGGATAGGCTGAAGGTAAGGAGGAACTTTTACTCCCGTTATTACCTCCGTTTTGACGTTCCAGACAAACCCGGTGTTCTCGCAAAAATAGCCAACGTCCTTGCGAATTACAACATAAGCATAGCTTCCGTTCTTCAGAAGGAGATGGTTTGTAAGATAGCGGGAAGAGAAGGGGAGCCCATTGTTCCCCTCGTTATCCTTACCCACAAGGCTTACGAGAACGACGTTCAGAGGGCCCTATCGGATATAGAGAAACTTCCTGTGGTTGTTGACAAGCCCATTTTAATTCGCGTGGAGGAAGAAGCCTACTAAAATTTATATACATGAGCTTCCTCGTTTTTGTGAGCATGACACCCTTAGGAAAAGGAGAGAGCGTTAGCAAATACGTTGCGAGAGTAGTTGATATAGTTGATAAATCAGGACTTCCCTACGTTCTAACACCGATGGGAACGATAATAGAGGGTGAGGACTGGGACGAGGTGATGAACGTCCTGAAGAAGGGATTTGAGGCCCTCAAGGAGGACTGCGACAGGATTTCCATAACCATGAAGATAGACTACAGGAAGGGAAAGAAGGGAAGGCTTGTCCAAAAGGTTAAATCCGTTCAGGAGAAGCTGGGAAGGGATATAAATATAGCGACCATTCAGGAAGAGAAATGAACGATGCGATAGAGAAGGCAAGAATACTTCAGGAAGCCCTGCCCTACATAAGGGAGTTCCACGGGAAGATATTCGTCATAAAATACGGCGGCTCCGCTATGCACGAGGAGGAGCTGAGGGAGTCCTTCGCCAAGGACGTTGTCCTTTTAAAATACGTGGGTATAAATCCCGTAATAGTTCACGGGGGAGGGCCCCAGATAAGCAAGACATTGGAAGTTTTCGGCATAAAACCGAGGTTCATAAACGGCATAAGGAAAACGGACGAGCTCACTATGCACATAGTTGAGATGGTTCTATCGGGTGATATAAACAAGGACATAGTCGCCCTCATAAACAGGTTCAGCGGAAAGAACATATACGCGGTGGGTCTTTCGGGAAGGGACGGAAGACTTCTGAAAGCTAAAAAGCTTGATAAGGAGAGGTATTTCTCCGAGCTGGGTCTTCCCGTTCCGGAAGAGGATATAGGATACGTTGGTGAGATTACGGACGTGAACGAAGAGCTGATTCATACACTTCTCAGTCATAACTTCATTCCCGTTATAGCACCGATAGGTGTTGGGGAAAAGGGAGAGGCTTACAACATAAACGCGGACATAGCTGCTGCTGAGATAGCGGGAGAACTGAAGGCGGAAAAACTCATCTACCTTACGGACACAAAGGGTGTTAAGGACGAGAGGGGAGAGCTTATATCAACGCTCACAAAGGAGAAGGCGGAAAAACTCATAAGGGAAGGGGTGATAAAAGAGGGAATGATACCGAAAGTGAAGTCCGCACTCAAGGCCCTTGAGAAAGGCGTGAAAAAAGTTCACATAATAGACGGAAGGGTTAAACACTCAATACTCCTTGAAGTATTCACCAAAGAGGGGGTCGGGACGGAAGTTGTAAAGGAAAGTATGTAAACAACCACTTATATTATTCTTATGGCGGAGATAAAGGTTCTTGAGGAAAAGTTCGGAGAAAAGCCGATAAGTGAGCTCGTTTATGAAGACGCAAACGCAAGAGTAATAAGGTTTTACCTGAAAGGGGGACAGGAGATAAAGCCCCACACCTCACCCTCAAGCGTTTTCATAACCGTTCTGAAGGGGAGGCTAATATTCATCTCGGAAAAGGAAGAGGCGGAGGTTTCTCAGGGCTCAACGGTTTTTTACAAACCTGAAGAGCTTCACGGCTTTAGAGCCCTTGAGGATTCCGTGGTTGAAGCAACGATAACACCCAATCCCGCTCTTAGGAGAATTTAATATAATCTTTCTTATGATTTTTTACCTGCTTCCTTCGGAGGGAAAACAATCCTCTATGGACCTGGTCAAGGAAGACCTCTTCTCCCTCTGGGAATCAAAGGAGCACAACAGATTTCCCCAGCTTAACCCCTACAGGGAGGAGCTCATAAAACACTTTAACGTGAGCACCTCTCCCCTCGCTCCTGCCTGGAGGAGGTATAAGGGAAAGTTCTGGGACAGCCTTGAGTTTTGGTGCCTGCCCCCCAAGGTTCAGCAAGATATAAAAGACAAGGGTATTATTCTCTCTCCCCTCTTCGGTATGCTCGGTGTTGAGGACTACATACCCAAATACCACGTATCTTACGGGGACGTATACGGGGGGAAAAAGGTAAAAACCTTCTGGAAGGAGGTTCTGAAAGAAATTACCGAAAACCTCTTAAACGAGGCGGTCGTTTTTGATTTCTTGACCACGGACCAGAGGGAAACGGTGAGCTTTCCCGAGAATGCCAAAGTGGTTAGGTTTGAATACATAAGAAAGGACAAGAAAGTTGTAAACCCAATGCCCCACCGGGCTTACACGCTCCGTTATATAGCGGAGTGGAACGTAAACCTGGAGAACCTTGATAAAATAAACTTCTACGATTACAAGGTTGAGGACGTAAGGGAGGAAGGAAACCTTATAAAGGTGGTTATGAGGGGAGAAGGTAAATACATTTAAAATGGAGTTTCTGGAGCTTGACGGCTCTTACGGAGAGGGCGGAGGTCAGATAGTCCGAACCGCACTTTTTTTAAGCACGCTCCTCAAGATTCCAGTAAGGATATACAACATAAGGGCAAAAAGGGAAAAGCCCGGCTTGAAGAGACAGCATCTAAACATCGTAAAACTTTTAAAGAGGCTCGCAAAGGCTAAGGTAAAGGGGGATGAGCTCGGCTCAACGGAACTTGAATACATACCAAAAAGGCTTAAACCCGGATACTACGAGGTGAATTTTGATACCGCAGGTTCTATAACACTCTTCTTCCAGACTATACTTCCCCTTTCCCTCTTCATTCCCGGCGAGACGGTAATAAAGGTAATAGGGGGGACAGACGTTCCAAAAAGCCCGACTATAGACTGGCTGAGGTTCGTCTTCCTTCCGTACGTTATGAACATTCCCGAGTTTATAAGGATTGAGGTCCTAAAGAGGGGCTTTTATCCCAAAGGAGGGGGAGCGGTTCAGCTGAGCGTAAGGAGTTCCCTGGAGGAAGAAGTAAATGAGGTTTCAAAGATAAGGGAGCTGTTCGGAGAGAGGATAAACCTGAAAAGAACCGAGAGGGGTGATATAAAGAAGATTCACGTATTTTCGGTGGCTCACGAGGAGCTGAGAGAGAGAAAGGTTGCGGAAAGACAGGCAAAGGGAGCGGTTGAAGCCTTGAAGGAGCTCGGTTATCCCGAGCCCGAAGTTTACAGGCAGTATGCACAGGCAAGCTCAATAGGAACGAGTATAACCGTATGGCTTGAGGACACAATGGGTAATATTCTGGGAGCGGATAACCTCGGGAAGAAGGGGAAGCTGGCGGAGGTTGTGGGAGCGGAAGCGGTGAAGAAGCTCCACGAGGATTACTCAACGGGTGCAACAGTTGACACACACCTTGCGGACCATCTCGTTCCCCTTATGGCTATATTCGGTGGAAGCATTAAGGTTCCCCGTTTTACGGGACACCTTCTTACGAATATATGGGTTTGTGAGCAGTTTTTCGGAAAGATATTTGAGGTAAACGAGAAAGAAAAAATTATAAGCGTTAAATGACGTTTTTTTTGTCCGTCCTCCTGTATCCCACCATCTTCTTTATTGCGTTTGCGAACTCCCTTATCTCCTTCTGGGCCCCTTCGTGGGTTCTAAGGGTTATGAAGTTATCAAGGCTTATCCTTGGGACGGTCCAGTAAAACCTCGTTTTCATAAACTGGGGCAAAACACCTCTTGCAAGCTCCTTAGCCCCGCCGGAACTTATTATCCTCTCGTAAAGGCCTATTGACTCGGTTATTAACTTTTTAATCTCATTTATAAATTTCTCACTTTCGGGAATAGGCTCATCAACGGAAGCCTGTTTATTTTTTTCCGCCTGCTTTCTTATATACTCGGGAAGGTAAAACTCAAGAAACTCCGTCCCTACATACCTCTTGGATATCTCGTTGTAGGAGCCAAACCTGTGCCTCATCCATTGCCTTGCAACAAAGAGGGGACACTCAACTACGAAGGTGTAAAAATCCATTTCGGTGCCGAGCTCAAGCTTATCAACTAGTCCTATCCATCCCGATGACGTTTCCCTTCTTTCCTTAACGTAAGCTGTATCCCTCGTATAGGGAATGTTTTTGAGCTCCTCGTCTCCTACTTCTCCCCTTCTCTCAACTATGAAGTAAACGGTGGGAAAACGTTCTTTGACCTTTTCCTTAACATCCTCGGGGAGAAAATCCCAGGCATTTATGGCGTTTCTCAGGTTCAGGAAGATGTATCCCTCCGAGAAGTAAGCCTGAAAGGTTGGATTCTCAACCTTCCGGAGGAGGTTCAGCCAGTCTTCCTTTGTTCCCTCGTATGCTATAACGTTATGCTCAAAGGGCGAGGCATGCCTATGTCTGAAGAGATACCTTATAAGCCTTTTGTCCCTCAGTTCATCGGAATAGGTATCCTTGGCAAAGGATACCCTTGCACACCTTACAACCCTCTGGTCCGAACCCATAAGGTAAATTTTCATGATTGGAAATAATTGTAAAAAGGATACTTCTTCCCCTGATAGCTATTTCTTTTCTCAAGCTCATTCCTTACCGCTTGGATTACCCTGTTTTTATGCTTGTAAGTGCACCACTCGGGAGCGATAAGCCTTTCTTCGTCCGTCTCTCCCGTAATTCTGTGAACAACCATGTTGGGTGGGAGAAGCTCTATAACGTCCGCGCAGTATTCCGCATACTCCTCCAAGGAGAGAACATTAAACTCACCGTTCATATACTGCTTCTCCATAACCGTTCCCCTTATGACGTGAAGGGGGTGTATTTTTATGCCGTCAACGGGAAGGGATGCTATGAGCTTTGCGGTTTCTATGAAGTCCTCCCTTGTTTCCCCGGGAAGCCCTATTATCATGTGGGCGCATACCTTGAGGTTTCTCCTCTTGGTTCTTAGAACCGCATCAACGAAGTCGGAAACCCCGTGCTGTCTGTTTATACGCTTAAGCGTCTCAAAGTTCGCACTCTGGAGTCCGTATTCAACCCACACCTCAAGACCTTTTTTAGCGTATTCCTCAAGGAGGTCAAGAACTTCCTCGGGAACGCAGTCGGGGCGCGTTCCAACGTCTATGCCGACAACGTTCTCAAACTTAAGGGCGGTATCGTAATATCTCTTTAGGGTTTCAAGGTCTCCGTATGTGTTTGTATAGGACTGGAAGTAAACGGTGAAGTATATATCCTCTCCGTACTTCTTCTTTGCCCTCTCTATGCCTTCTTTTATCTGAACCTCAAGGGGAACTATGGGGCTTAGCATAGAGGGTTTTGAGCCGTCATAACAATAAGTACAACCTCCCTTTCCCTTCGTTCCGTCCCTGTTTGGACACGTGAAGGGGAGGGCTACCGTAATCTTTTGAACTCTCTTTCCGTATCTCTCTTTAAAGTAATCCTTCAGGGAGTAGTAAAGCCTTTTTTGGGTTTCCAGCTTCATCTTAAATAAAGATATTTAAGCTCTATAGTTTTTCCATCGCCTGTTTCTCAAGAAAGGCGAGAAGGTGTCTGAACTTCCTGTCCTTCTTCTTTCTCTCCTCAACCTTCCTTATGGCGTGTATTACCGTCGTGTGGTCCTTTCTCCTGAATGCCCTTGCTATCTCTATGAGGCTTGCCCAGCATACCTTCCTGCATAAATACATGGCTACGTGCTTTGCCTCGCTTATTCGCTTGCTCCTTTTGTCCGAGAGAAGCTCCTCCGTCTTCAGGGCGTAGTAGTTGGCAACGAATTCAATAATCTTATCAACCTTGCTTTTTTCCTCTTTCCTTTCGGGAACCGCACTGAGTCCCTTCAGCTTTATGAGTTTTATCCTTCCCTCTATCTCCCTTACGTTTTTCGTGTTTTCCAGAAGGTATTTCACCACTTCGCTTTTGGGTTCTAAGCCGAATTCTTTTAGCTTCTCCCTTATTATTTTGAGCTTCGTTTCCGTATCAAGTTCTATCTCAACGAGTATTCCCCCTTCAAACCTGCTCACGAGTCTGTCGGATACGCCGTTTAGCTTCTGGGGATGCCTGTCGGATGCGAGTATTATCTGCTTCTCAAGGATGTACAGGGTGTTAAATATGTGGAAGAACTCAAGCTGGGTTCTCTCCTTTCCAGAAAGGAACTGAACGTCGTCAAGAAGGAGGAGGTCAACGCTCTTATACCTGTTCCTGAACTCGTTAATCCTTCCTTCCTTCATGTAGTTTACCATCTCGTCCGCAAAATCGTTTGCCGATGAATATATTACGCGGTAGCCCCTCTTTTTGGCTTCGTTGCCTATTGCCTGAAGGAGGTGGGTCTTTCCCGTTCCGACGCTCCCGTAAATGAATACTGGGTTGTATAAGTATCCCAGATTTTCAAGGGCTTCCTTCACAACCTCGTAGGCAAATCTGTTCCCCTTCCCGACGATGAAGTTATCAAAGGTGTATCGGGGGTTTAAGAAGTCCTTTATCTCTTCTTTTTTCCTCTCTTTCTTGTTCTCAATCCTTACCGCTTTTCTGTATTCCTCATCAAGGAAGTTCTCAACTATCGTGTGAAGCCAGCTCTTGTATTCCTCGTCGGGGGCTACGAATACGAAGAAGTTTCCCTCCTTTTTAATCTCAAAGTTCTTGAGGAACTCCCTCGCGTATTCGTCTATGTCTTCAATTTTCTTTATCAGTTCCTTTAGTTCCATTCGTAGGGAAATGATTATGGGGGAGGAAAGGGGGAAAGGGGAGATGAGTTTGCCGAGTCGCTCAAATACTTTTTATACGCAAGCCTAAGTTATTTAAAGAGCTTTAAAAATTTATCCCTTTCAACAGGCGGTATTTCAAGGACCTTGAGATTTTCAAGAAGGTGTTCCTTCCTGCTCATTCCTATAAGGAAGGTCCCTACTCCTGGTGTGCTCCTTACGAACTGAATGGCGACGTGAACGTCGTTATCAAGTCCGAAGAACGCCTTGAGTGACTGGGGAACTCTCCCTATAACGTTTCCCTGGTATATGGTTGCGCTTATGTATGTGTATATGCCAAGCTCCTGGGAAGCCTCAAGGGTTGAAAGCTCCTTCCCGTTAACCTTCTGGTTTTTTAAGGTAAATGCCTCTGGCATTCCGAGGTTGTAGGGAAGCTGGATAAACTTAAAGTGGTTATTGTCCCCCGCAACGCTTTTCGCTATCTCAACGAGCTCGGGGAGGTTGAGATACTGCCTTGATGCGGGAGTGAGCCTGAAGCCGTGCCACGTGGCAAGTCCGTAATACCTGAGCTTTCCCTCCTGAACCTTTTCCTCAAGGAGTTCAAAGCACTCCCCTATCTTCTCGTTGAACTTTTCCCTGTCAACGTAAAGGAGCTGTTCTTCGGGGTTGTGCAGGAAGTAAACGTCTATATACTCGGTTTGCATGTTCTCAAGGCTTTTGTTAAAGCACCAGTTTATAAACTCCCTTCCCAGGTAATGCCCCTGGGGTGTCATCTCGGAGAGGTTTATTATTCCCGTCCTTACGAAGTTCTTCTCAAAATACTCCTTTGGGTCCTCACCGCTCTCAACGTCGTAGGGTATATATCCTCCCTTCGTTGAAACTATAACCTTCTCCCTTCCAACGTCTTTTAAAACCTTTCCGACCACTCTCTCGCTCTTCATATACCTGTAGTTAATGGCTGTGTCCACTACGTTTATGCCCTTCTCCACAGCGAGCTTTATGGTTTCGTAATACCTTCTGTCGGTATCTTCGTCAAGCTCACCGAGGTAAGTTCCCACTCCCATCTCGGAAAGTTTCATTCCTTCAAACTCTTTGTAAAGCATAGCTTTTATGATTTTATTTTTAAAATTGTTTAAATGAAAGCGTTAATATCAGTTTACAGAAAAGAGGGAATAGAAAAGCTCGCGAGGGAACTCAGGGAGCTCGGATACGAAATCATATCAACGGGAGGAACCGCAAGATATTTAAAGGAAAAGGGAATTGAGGTTAAGGAGGTCTCGGAGATTACCGAGTTTCCCGAGATTCTTGAGGGAAGGGTGAAAACGCTCCATCCCAGAATTCACGGGGGAATACTTTACAGGGACTGGGTTGAAAAGGACAAAGAAGAGATAGAAAGGCTGGGGATAGAGACCATAGACGTTGTCGTTGTCAACCTCTATCCCTTTGAGGAGAAATTAAAGGAAGGGCTTGAAGAAAAAGAATTAATGGAGTTTGTAGATATAGGAGGTCCTACGTTAATAAGGGCTTCCGCAAAGAACTTCTTCAGGGTTGTCGTTCTCGTTGACCCTGAAGACTACGACTGGGTCATTGAGAAGTTAAAGAAGGGAACTCTTTCCCTTCAGGACAGGGCATACCTTGCGTGGAAGGCCTTTTCCCACACGGCGTATTACGACGGCGTCATATCCCAGGCATTTAAGAAGCTATACTCAATAGAGAGCTTTAACAAAGAGGAAGCTCTCCCACTAAGGCTCAAGAAAAAGCTCAGATATGGGGAGAACCCTCACCAGAGGGGATTTCTTTACGAGAATCCCCTTGAGGATATAGGGATAACGAAGGCGGACGTTCTTCAGGGAAAGGAGATGTCCTTTAACAACTACCTGGATGCGGATTCCGCGGTAAGGCTCGTTCTTGAGTTTCCGAACCAGACGGTTTGTGCGATTATAAAGCACAACAACCCCTGTGGTGTAGCGGTTGGAAACAATGTTAGGGACGCCTTTTTAAGGGCTAAGGAGTCGGACCCCGTCTCCGCTTTCGGGGGCATAGTTGCCTTCAACGACAGGGTTGATGCCGAAACCGCAAAGGAACTCACCTCAATGTTCCTTGAGGTTGTAATAGCTCCAGAGTACGAGGAGGAAGCTCTGAGGGAGCTTTCTAAGAAGAAGAACTTTAGGGTTCTCAGGTTTTACGGGCTTCAGAACAGCTTTGACGTGAAGAAAGTTAGCGGTGGCTATCTCCTTCAGGATGAGGACACCGTTCTCTACGAGAGGCTTGAGGTCGTAACAAAGAGGGAGCCTACAGCCGAAGAAATGGACGACCTCATATTCGCTTACAAGGTAGTGAAACACACAAAATCAAATGCGGTTGTGATAGCAAAGGGAGGGAGAACTTTAGGCATAGGTTCCGGAAACGTCTCAAGGGTTGACAGCCTGAAGTGCGCCATAAATAAGGCAAAGGAGTTCGGATTTGACCTGAGGGGTGCGGTTGTCGCATCGGAGGCGTTCTTCCCCTTCAGGGACAGCATAGACATTATGGCGAAGGAGGGAATAACCGCGGTAATCCAGCCCGGGGGCTCAATAAGGGATAAGGAAGTAATTGAGGCCTGCAACGAGCACGGCATAGCAATGGTGTTCACGGGGCTAAGGCACTTCAAACATTAGCCTTCTCAGCGAACATCGTTATTCCTGCAATTCCGTAAGCCCCGTTCTTGTAGCACACTTTTATTTTTTCCCAGGTTATTCCGCCAAGGGCATAAACGGGAATGTTTACCTTTTCGGATACCTCCTTTAAGGTCTTCAGTCCTATGGGCTCAGCCTCCGGGTGAGAGGAGGTCCTGAAGATAGGACTGAGGGTTATGAAGTCCGCACCCTCTCTTTCAGCATACCTTGCACTCTCAAGGGAGTGAGCGGAAAAGCCCACTATGAAGTTGGGATTTATCCTTTTCACAACTGAGGGGGGAAAGCTCTTTTCGGGCAGGTGAACCCCGTCAGCTCCCACCGCAAGGGCTATATCAAAACGCTCGTTTATAAGAAGGAGAGCATCATACCTTCTTGTTAGCTCCCTTACTTCTTTTGCAAGCTCGTAAAGCTCTTTATCCTTCAGGTCTTTCTCCCTCAGCTGAACCATCTTTACACCACTCTTTAGAATGGACTCAAGGGTTTTCAGGAAGTCCTCACCGTATTTCTTCCTGTCCGTTATGGCGTAAAGCCTCGGGAGTTCCATAAGCTTAAAATTATATTTCCTTACCGCTTTTCAGAAACTAAATTAAAACTCATGGATGATTACCTGAAAAGTAAGTTTGTAGGTGCTGTCCTCGGTGCTGCCGTCGGGGACGCTTTAGGGAAGGCGGTTGAGGACCTAACCGAGGAAGAGGTGATAGAGTTTTACGGGGACAGGATAAGGGACTTCGTATCCCCGCATCCCTCAAGCCCCGCTTATGGACAGCTTCCCGAGGAGACTTCCGACGAGACGACGATTTTCAGGATACTGCTTGAGAGCCTCGTTGAGAGCAAGGGTCTTGATATAAAGGATTTCTTAAACAGACTGATTGACTGGTATAACAGGGAGGAAACCCACAGGTATCCTGACCCCATGCTTCTCACAGCGATAGACCTCCTCTCAAGGGGAATAAATCCTTCCTCTCACGGGCTCGTTTCCTCCTCCGTTGAGGGTATCTTAAGAAGTGTTGCGATGGGACTCTTCCACTACTACAATCCCGAACTTGCGGCGGAAGGGGGAAAGGTTGTCTCCCTCTTAACCCACAGGGGAAACGTAATTTCCGAAACCTCCGCAATTCTTTCCGCACTTATAGCCCATCTCGTGAGGGGAGACTTCCTCCTTGAGGACTTCAGGGAGAGAATAAGGCTGATAGAAAAACTGAAGGAATACGTTAAGGACGAAAAGGTGAAGAAGGTTCTTGACAAGGTTTCTGAGCTTCTTATGGAGAGTGCGGACCTTGATACCGCTATAATGACCCTGGGAAACGGAACTTTTGCCCTTGAAGCCCTTCCCCTCGCTATATACATATTCCTATCAAACCTTGATAATCCAGAAGAGGCCCTATATCAGGCTGTTAACTCATACGGGGAGTTCGGCGGGGATACGGATGCCGTTGGTTTCCTCGTAGGAAGCATGGTGGGAGCCTATTGGGGGGAAGAAGCCATTCCCTACCACCTCAGGGAAAACGTTGAGAACTCAAAAAAACTAAGGGAGCTTGCAGAAAAACTCTACGAACTTACTGAAAAACAGCAGTTAAGTTTGTCTTGACTTTCTGTTTTCCCAAGCATGTTTAAACAGAGCAAGGAATATACCTAAAAACAATCCACTAACAAAGGCAACAGAAGTTATGAGTATAGGTTTCGGTTTTACAGGTTTATCGTAAACTATAATATCGCTCGTAAATTCTATAAGCTTAGGATTTTCCAACCAGTTCTTTAGTATTCTTTTCTGGGTTGATATGCTTATAAGCGTTGATATGAAGTTTTCGGATATACTCGTTTTGTCGGGAAGTATCTTCCCGAAGTTTTTAAGGGTTTCATCTATAATCTCAATTTTCGTCTTCACGAGTTCCCGCAGAGTCTTTATCTTTTCCTTAAGAACAATGTTATTAATTATTTTGATAACTTCCCTTAAATTCTTTTTTGCTTCTTCCTTTGAATAGCCAAATGCTTCTATTTTTCCAAGGTTCTCATTCCTTTTTATACTTGAAATATTTACATCTATTCCAAGGTTTTTACTTTTTATGTAAGATTCAAAACTGGTTTTTAGCATAGATACGTTTATAAATTCTATATCGCTTGATCTTTGAAAATCTGAAGTAATTATTTTATATACATAATCAACTATCTCAAAATAAACCTCAGCCTTATATGTCCTTGGCATTATGAATGAAGCTAAAGCAGCTGTAAGAGTAAAAAGTAGAGTGGTAGCCAGTATAATTACGCGTTTTTTATACAGAACCTCAAGAAGCTCAAATAAGTCTATCTCATCTTCCTCGTAATAATATCCTTGATTTTTCTTCTGTTCTTCCATAAAAGCCTCCTTTAAATAACATCCTGTCTGTTGCAGTATTCCATAGCATGCTCGGGGGAGGTCTCTATTGCCCTTATAAGGCATCTTACCGCTTTCTTTATGACGTTTGATATTACCTTCTCCTCTTCGGGAGGAAAAGGGGAAAGCACGTATTTAACTACGTCTTCCTTCTTTTTGGGTCTTCCTATTCCTATGCGTAGCCTCGGGAAGTTCTGAGTTCCTATGTATTTTATTATTGATTCAACACCTTTGTGTCCTCCCGAGCTTCCCTTAAGGCGTAGCCTCATACTTCCGAGGGGAAGGTCAAGGTCGTCGTAAACGATTATCATCTCCTCGGGGGAAAGCTTATACTCTTCAAGGAGGTTATAAACAGCCGCACCTGAGTTGTTCATATAGGTCATGGGCTTTGCGAGAATTACTTCCTTGTGGGGGAGGCGAACGCGGTAAGTGAGGGAGAGGGCTTCCTCAAAGGGGCCCTTAGCCCTCAGGGCTTTTACGAGCTCGTCTATAACCATAAATCCAACGTTGTGCCTCGTTTTCTCATACTCCTTTCCCGGATTTCCCAGACCTACTACGAGCCGTATATCCATTTAGGAGGTTTGCTCTTCCGTCTGTTCTTCAGTTTCTTCCGTTACCTCTTCTTCGGGCTCGTAAACTACCGCCACGGTTTCATCTGGATTATCAAGGATTACACATCCTTCGGGTGGCTTTATATCCCTCACGTGAAGGGCTTCACCGAGTCCCAACCCGCTCACGTCAACAACTATCTTCTCGGGAATCTGCGCGGGAGGTGCTTTTACGGTTAAGGTGTGCATAACGGGCTCAAAGGTTCCTCCAGCCTCAACACCCTGAGGTGTGCCTACAAACTCAATGGGAACCTCAACCTCAATCTCCTGAACGTTAGATAGGTCGTAAAGGTCTACGTGAATGGGATTATTTCCGAGCCACCCGAACTGGATATCCTTAAGTATGTAAACCTTTGTCTCTCCGTCAAGCTCACCCTCAATCAGGAAAGCCTCTCCGTGGGGAAGGGATGCAAAATCCTTAACGCTTATCCAGGCATGTCTGTTCTCAACGCCCTTTCCGTATATCTCCACGGGAAGCCATCCTTCCCTTCTCTTTCTCTTGAGCTCACTCTTCCTTCCCGGTTTCCTTGGATAAAGCTTTACCTTAACCCTTTTCATCTTTAAATCCTCCGTCGTTCAGAAGAGATTATTATAACAGCTTATATTTTATACTCATGACAATAGTTAACGAGTACAGACCCGTTGAGATATACTTCGGTGAAGGGGCTGTAAAGAAAGCGGGAGAGGTAGGAAGAAGGTTCGGTTTTAAAGCCCTAATTGTTACAGGAAGAAAAAGCACTAAAGTATCCGGTGCTCTTGATAAGCTCACAAAAAGCCTTGATGAACACGGAATAAGGTATGTAATTTACGACGAGATAACACCCAATCCCACCGATAAGCAGGTGAACAAGGGGGCTGACATAGCTGTAAGGGAAAAAGTTGACTTCATAATAGGTATCGGAGGGGGAAGCGTTCTTGATGCGGCAAAGGCAATTTCTATAGTTTCCTCAAACGAGGGATACGCCTGGGATTACGTGAGGTATCCCGAAGGAAGCAGGCTAATCCCTTACCTGAACCGTCCCGTTATAACGATACCCACAACCGCTGGAACGGGTAGCGAGGTAAACAGATACTCGGTTCTAACGAATCCTATGACAAAAGAGAAGATGGTAATATCCCACAGTCTTAACTATCCTAAGGTTGCTCTCGTTGACCCCGAACTCACCTACACCATGTCCCCGGAGCTCACCGCCATAACAGGATTTGACGCACTCATGCACGCCCTTGAGAGCCTTACGAACAAAAGGGAAAACTTCATAGCGGAAGAATATGCTATAAAAGCGGCGGAGCTTATAGCTAAATGGCTTCCCGTTGCCTACGAAGAACCCGAAAACAAAAAAGCAAGGAGGTATATGAGTTATGCAGCGATGCTCGCGGGAATAGCTATAGACCATCTTGGTGTGGCCCTCATACACGCTATGGAGCACCCCGTTTCGGGACACTACCCCGATGTAGCTCACGCGGAAGGACTTTCCGCATTATCAACCTACATAACCGCCTTTAACTACAAGGGAAATCCCGAGAAGTATGCCCTTTTTGCAAAGCTCATGGGCGAAGAGGAAAAACCCCACAGGGCGGTTGACGCACTTGTCAAGTTCATAGAGCGTTTTAATCTTCCCAAAACTCTTGAAGAACTCGGTGTGGAGAAGGAAAAGCTTGAAAGACTTGCGGAAGATGTCTATATGTGCGGAAGGACAGCCTTCGCGGTTAATCCCGTTGAGGTTGATATGGACGCGGTTTATGAGCTTTACGAAAGAGCTTACGAGGGAAAGCTCTAAAGTATGGAGCTCATACTCTCGGGAGCTTGGTTCGGGAAAAGAAAACTCCTGAAGGCGGAGATAAAAAGGGCTGAGTTTTACGAAAGTCTTGAATATATAGAACCTAAAAACTCCCTCGCTTTTATCCTTCTTTCCTACGAGCTTTCTTCAGAAATCCTTAACGTGAAGGTAAAAATCTCCGATAAACCTAAGGTTGTTTATCTGGAGCTCGGAGAGTTAATCCCTTTCGGAAAGGTATTCTCAAGGAATGTAAGCTTATACCCGAAGGGTTCAGCCCTTACGGACGAGGAGTTTATGGAGAGAGTAAGTAAGGTAAAAGAATACATAAAGAGGGGAGACGTTTACCAGATAAACCTCACAAACAGGTTTGATTACTACCTTGAGGGAAGCCCCCTTGATTTATTCCTAAACTTTTACATATCCCAGCCCGTTCCCTTTGGCTTTTTCCTGAACCTGAACGATTTTTACGTTATCAGCGGTTCCATGGAGCTATTTCTTGAGAAAAGGGGAAACATCTTAAGGAGTAAACCGATAAAGGGAACCTCAAGAGAGCAGAAATACTTGAAAGAAAGTCAGAAGGAAAGAGCGGAAAACCTCATGATTACCGACATGATGAGGAACGACCTCGGGAGAGTTTGCAGAATGGGAAGCGTTTACGTTAAGGAGCTTTTTAAGGTTGAGAAGTTCAAAACCCTTTACCACCTCGTTTCGGAAGTTAGGGGCGAGACCGATAAAGACTTTAAGGAAATCCTTCTTAACACCTTCCCTCCCGCATCTGTTACGGGGGCACCCAAGAAAAGGGCTGTTGAAATAATAGACGAGCTTGAGCCCTTTGCGAGGGGTTATTACTGCGGAAGTGCGGGCATTTTATTTCCTGATGGGGACTTTAAGCTATCCGTTCTTATAAGAACGGCGGTAGGAGAGGGAGAAAACCTGAGCTACTTTGCGGGTTGCGGTATCGTGTGGGACTCCGTTCCCGAAAGGGAGAAAGAGGAGATGCATCTAAAGAGGGAAGCTTTCAGAAGAGCGGGAGAAAGAACTTCAGTTCTTAAGGGGTAGCCCGTATCTCTCAAGAACTCCCCTCAGTTTTTTCTCATTTTCAGGAGACATCTCGGTAAGGGGAAGCCTGAACTCCTTTTCGCACATTCCGAGCATCCAGCAGGCTGTCTTTACGGGAATGGGATTCGTTTCTATGAATAAAACCTTAAAGAGGTCGTGAAGGTAGTAATGTATTTCTTTAGCTCTCTTGAAGTCCCCCTCAAGGGCGTAATGGGTAAGCTCCTTAACTTCCTTGGGCATGATATTATTAGCTACCGATATAACACCTTTTGCCCCGAGGGACATCATAGGGAGGGTGAGGCTGTCATCTCCCGAAAGAACCGCAAAGTTCTCACCGAGCCTCTTTACTATCTCGGAAATCCTGTCCATGTTGGGAGTAGACTCCTTTGAACCCACTATGTTTTCGCACTCGCTCGCAAGCTTATAAAGGGTATCAACCGATATCTCGGTGCAGGTCCTTGAGGGAATGTTGTAAATGATTATGGGTATATCTACCTCCTTTGCCACGGTCTTGAAATGCTCGTAAAGCCCCCTATGGGTTGGTTTGTTGTAGTAGGGAACCACTACTAGAGCTCCGTCAGCCCCCACCTCTTTTGCGTGAGCGGTTAGGTGAACCGCCTCGTGGGTTGCGTTTCCACCCGTTCCCGCTATTACTTTTATCCTTCCGTTAGCCTTCTTTACCGCAAACTCAATAACCTGTTCGTGCTCCTCAAAGGTTAAGGTGGGGGACTCACCCGTTGTTCCGCAAACGAGCACAGCATCGGTTCCGTTTTCAATGTGGAACTCTATCAGGTTTCCGAGAGCCTCGTAATCCACCTCTCCGTTTTTAAAAGGCGTTATTAAGGCAACTATAGAGCCTTTAAACATTATCTTTTCCTCCTTAACATTATCTTTTCCTCCTTTTTATTACAAGTATAACGGATTAAAATTATTGAGCTATGGTTACGCTGAAGAGCGCCTGGAAAGAGATTTCGAGAAAGATTATTGATAAAAGAAGATTTGAGACAAGGGATATAGTAAAGAGACTAAAGGTAATTACGGGACACGACCTTATAATGAAGAACTATCCCGTAAGAACTCCGAGGGTTGCCTTCAATCCCTCAATACACCTTTTCGGTGATAAACTTCGCGTTTACGCAAGAGTGATAATGGGATACTACACCTACGCGAGTGCTGTTGCGGAGTTTGAACTCGGCCTTGAGGAGCTCGGCTCTCCCGAAAGGAGAGAATATGAGGCTGAGATTACGGTAATTCCCGATACGAAGTATGACCTCTGGGGCGTTGAGGACCCGAGAGTTTATGAGATAGACGGAAAGCTTTTTATGACCTACTGCGGAAGAACGGTTAATTACTTCAACGTTGAGGTAAAAAGTGAGAGAACGCTACCCGTAACGGCGGTTTATAAAAACGGAGAGTGGAAGAAGATTGCGGTTTTCAGGATGCCTGAGGAGATAAGAACCTTTGTTGAGAGCGATAAGAACGCATTTCTCGTTAAGGGAAAGAGACTAATGCTTTACCACAGGCTTCATATGCTCAACGATAAATTTTACCTTGCGGTTTGTGAAATTCCTCAAAGCGTTCTTGAGTCGGAAGCGCTCAGGGAGGTTGAGATAGGGGAAAACCTTACGGTTATGGAGAGTGCTCCCTTTGAGGAGAAGATTGGATGGGCTACACCTCCCGTAAAGGTTAACGATGAGTTCCTCGTTTTAATACACGGCGTTGATAAGGAACTTCAGGCCTACAGAGTCTTTGCGGTTCTTATGGACGATGAGGGAAGGTTCACCGCGGTAACACCCTTTTACATACTTGAGCCGAGAGAGATATATGAAAAATACGGGGACAGACCTTTTGTAGTATTCCCCTGCGGTATCCAGAAGCTCGGAGATAAACTCCTAATCTCTTACGGAGGTGCGGACACAACGGTAGTCATAGGTGAGATAGAGCTTGAGACCTTAATGAATATCCTTGAGGACAACAGAGTTTATTAACTCCTCGTACTTGTCGGTAATCTTCTCAACGCTGTTCTCCTCAACAAACTTCCTTGCGTTTTCCCTTATTCTCTCCCTCAGCTCTTCCTTTTTAATTACCTCAAGGAGCTTCGCGTTCAGGTCCTCAACGTCCCTGTAAAATATGACGGGAGCATCTTCACCGTGGGGCAATGTCTCAAAGAACCTGTTGTCGGGAACTACGGTAAGCGTCAGCGTCCCGAGAACCTGGTAAATGGTTGAGGATACAACGACCTTCTTCGTGTTTCCTTTCGGAAGAAGGTGTATGTCCGAGCTGTGGAGCTCCTTAACTATGTCCTCGTAATCAAGAACCCTCTCCTCCTGCGTTATCCAATCCTCCTGAACCCTCAGGGGCTCAATAGCCCTCACAACCCTGTAAGTAAAATTATCAAACCTCTTTCTGAGAACCTTCAGCGTTTCTATATAAGGGCAGTATTCCTCTTTAGGCTGTCTTCCGAAGGAAAAGAACCTGACTACCCCATCCTCCGCAAACCTTCTCTTTCCTTCTCTCACGGGATAACAGGGATAGGGAATTATCTCCACCTTATCCTCCTTTACCCTGTCTTTTAGGACTTCCTTCACATATCTCTCGTCAAAGACGACGACCTTTTCAAAGAGGTTCATATCCCCATACTTCAGGTCCTCATACGTGGCCTCGTGGATTACCGCTATTGAGGGGATACCCCTATCCCTCAGTATCCTCACAAGCCTTTCAACGTCCCTGTAGGGCAGTTTTTCGTAGCTCTCAACTATAAGGAAGTCTATATCCTCGTTCAGGACCTTCTCAATATCAAGCCTTCCTTCCTTTCCATCGGGAGAGGTTTCTTCGTAGCACCTTATTACGTATTCCTCATCTGGTCTTATGAGTTTGTGATGCCACCAGCGGTTTGCACTCTCAAGGTAGGGGGCAAAGACCTTAATCTTGTGACCCCTTCTCAGGAGCTCCCTCCCTATCATCTCCCCGTGGAGGGAAACACCGCAGGTTGCGTTCCACCTGCTCAATATTCCTATTACCATATTTATTAAGTTAAATAACTTTTATCACTTTTCCAACCCCCGAAGTAATAAATTACCTTTTCCTCGGTAAGTCTTTTCTTTGCACACTCAACCGCGTAATTAATATCAAAGGGCATCATGTCGGTCCCGAAGATGAGCTCAGCACCCAAACGGTCAACCAAGTCAATGGGATTTATCCTCTTTGCCCTTTCCTCCCCGAGTGCCTTTACGTATATGTCCCCGTAGTAGCAGTTAAAGTTTGGTTGCATGCAAAGAAGAACGTTAAGCTCCTTAGCCCTTTCTATTTGTTTTTCCGTTATAAGCTCCGCGTGTTCTATTCTGTGGTATTTAAGGGACACATTTGCCTTCTCAAGGGCATTTAATGCGACCTCAATAGCTCCGTCCCCTATGGCATGCAGGGAAATCCTCAGGTTTTCCCTCTCAAGCTCTTTAATTATTTCTACAAGCCTTTCCTCGGAGATTGAGAGCTCTCCCCTCGTTTCCGTATCCTCGTAAGGCTCTTTCAGGTATGCAGTTCTTGCGGAGATAGAGCCGTCAACGTAAACCTTCACCCAGCCGAGTTTTAATTTCTTCCTATCCCCGTATCTCTCAAAGAGCTTAAGGACTTCCCTGTAATCCTCGTAGTAGGGCATGAGAACAACGTTTAACGGAGGCTCGTTTTCAAAGTAGATTTTTGCAACCTTGTGGTCAACGTAGTCGTGAACTTCCGAAATGCCCATCTCCTTTGCCCTTTCAAGCCCCTCAAAGATGTATTCCCTTAGCTCCTTACCTCTCGGTTTCAGGAGACTTACCGCTTCCCAAAGCTCCTTTTCCGTTAAGAAGTTCTCCCTCTTCCCGAGGAGTTTCTTCATACCATCGTTCAGTATTCCCTTGTGCCCGTCCTTGTAAAGGAGAAGAACGGGATAATCAAGGGAGTTTATATCTTCGGGAGTTATACCTAAGGAGTAATCAAGCCCGTAAGCTACGAGCTTATCCTTTTTCAAACCTCTCAGGTATTCAATCAATTCCCCCTTTTCCTTGAATCTGTGAAATGGAACGCTTGATAGGGCAAGGAGTTCCATATGTGTGTGTGCATCAACGAACATGGATGTAATAATATACTTCCTTATGATAGACATTAACCTGATAAGGAATAATCCCGATTTTGTGAAAGAAAGGCTCGCAACGAGGGACAGGGAACTCGTTAAGCTCGTTGATAAGGTTCTTGAACTTGATATAAAGAGAAGGGAGATAATAAAAGAGCTTGAGAATCTAAGAAGTGAGAGGAATAAGCTCAGCAAGGAGATAGGAAAGCTAAAGAGGGAAGGGAAGGACGTATCGGACATTCAGGCAAAAGTTAAGGAGCTTAAAGTAAGGATAGAAAAACTTGAAGAGGAGTTAAGAAAAGTTGAGGAGGAGCTTAAGAATACGCTTCTCTGGATACCAAACCTTCCCCACGAAAGTGTTCCCGTGGGCGAAGATGAGAACGATAACGTTGAGGTAAGAAGATGGGGAGAACCCAGAAAGTTTAACTTTGAGCCAAAGCCCCACTGGGAGATAGGGGAAAGGCTCGGAATACTTGATTTCAAAAGGGGAGCAAAACTCTCGGGAAGCAGGTTCACCGTGATAAAGGGATGGGGGGCAAGGCTTGAAAGGGCTTTGATAAACTTTATGCTTGATTTACATACAAGTAAGGGATACAAAGAGGTATGCCCTCCCCACCTTGTGAAACCCGAAATTCTTGTAGGGACTGGACAGCTCCCTAAGTTTGAAGAGGATTTATACAAGTGTGAGCGGGATAATCTATACCTTATACCCACCGCGGAAGTTCCCCTAACAAACCTATACAGGGAAGAGATACTGAGGGAGGAAGACCTGCCCATATATCTCACCGCTTACACCCCCTGCTACAGAAGAGAAGCGGGGGCTTACGGGAAGGATATAAGGGGAATAATAAGACAGCACCAGTTTGATAAGGTTGAGCTTGTGAAGATTGTTCATCCCGATAACTCTTATGAGGAGCTTGAGAAGCTCGTAAGGGATGCGGAGGAAGTTCTCCAGCTACTCGGACTCCCTTACAGAGTTGTTGAACTATGCACGGGAGACCTCGGCTTTTCCGCTGCAAAAACTTACGACATAGAGGTATGGCTTCCCTCCCAGAACAGATACAGGGAGATATCCTCCTGCTCAAACTGCGAGGACTTTCAGGCAAGAAGAATGAACACGCGATTTAAAGACTCAAAGACCGGAAAAAACAGGTTCGTTCATACGCTAAACGGCTCGGGACTTGCGGTAGGAAGAACCCTTGCAGCAATCCTTGAAAACTATCAGAGGGAAGACGGAAGCGTTGAAGTTCCAGAGGTCCTTAGGGATTACGTGGGAACGGATGTTATTAAATAACTGCATGAGAAGAAGGTTCTGAGCGGAAACTATAAGGAACTTCGGAACGGGCTTAATGGTGGGAGCTTTTTTGCTTAAGATTTCCAAAAGGATTGAGTTAAGCGAGATGTTAAGCGTGTTGTCCCTGGGAATAATAAACGTTATATGCGCTTTATATTTAGTAGTGGAGGAATAGTATGGATGTTCTTAAAAGAATATTGAATAGTGACGTAGTTCTTTTGGCTTTCCTCGGCTCTTTAGCGTTATGGGGACTCTCCCTTTTTGTTATCTGGCAGGAAAAGAAAAAGAAAAAGAAACAAAAAACAGCTTGAAAAACATTTTTACAAACTCATTACCATCCCGTAAACCGCCTGACCTACGCATAAACCGCTGTCGTTCGGTGAAACCTTCTGATGAGTGAAAACCTTAAATCCTTCCTCTTCAAGGAGTTCCTTTATCTTTGATACCAGAGGGTCGTTCTGCATAACTCCCCCTGAAAGGCATACCTTCGGTATTCCAATCTCTTTTGCTATATCAAGGCATATGCGGGCAAGGGTGTTTATGAACCTCGTTGATGCCCTTCGGGGGTCCCTTTCTTCAATCAATGCTGAAATTATCTCCTCCCAGAATATCTTTCCTTCCTTTATTGTGTAAGGATAAAAGCCCCTTTCGGTGTGGTCGTATAAATCCTCTATCATCATTGCTCCCTGTCCTTCATAAGAGAGAACCTGTCTTATGCCGAGAAGTGAGGAGACCGCATCAAAGAGTCTCCCGACCGAAGAGCTCAAGGGGGAGTTTATTCCCCTTTTCCACACCTTAAAGAGGTTCTCAAGCTCCTTCTCGCTGAAAGCCTTTAATGTTGGCAATTCCATACCGAGGGCTTTATCTCCGAAAAGCTCAAAAAGTAAGGAGAGGGCAACTCTTCTCGGTTCTTTTACCGCTTTTTCTCCTCCTATTAACCTGAAAGGTTTGAAGTAAAAAGCTCTTTCATAATCTCTGTAGTCGCATACGAGAAACTCGCCTCCCCAGAGGGTTCCGTCCTCCCCGTATCCCGTCCCGTCCCAGGCTATACCGAGAACCTTTTCCTTAACCTTATTCTCTGCCATGCAGGAAAGGATATGAGCGTAGTGGTGCTGAACCTTAACAAGCTTTATTCCCCTTTCTCTTGCAAACTCTACCGCCCACCTCGTTGTTTCATACCTCGGGTGCATGTCGCAAACGATAACGTCGGGTTCAAACTCGTAGAGTTTCATAAAATCGTAAACCTCTCTCTCAAAGGCCTTCAGGTTCGTTATGCTGTCTATGTCTCCTATATGCTGGCTTGGGAAAGCTTTATTCCCGAAGGCTATCGCAAAGGTGTTCTTGAGCATACCTCCCACCGCAAGAACCTTCCTGTCTGAAGAAAGGGGGAGCTCAACGGGAAGGGGCGCGTATCCCCTTGAACGTCTTATAAAGGTCGGAATTCCTCCCACGACTTTCACAACGCTGTCGTCGCACCTTCTTTTTATATCCCTGTTGTGAAGGAGTATGAAGTCGGAAAGCTCCGAGAGCTTCTCAAAGGCCTCTTCGTTGTCCTTGACTATGGGCTCATCGGACAGGTTTCCCGAGGTTGCAACAACGGGAAAGTCAAGGGAACTCAGTATAAGGTGGTGAAGGGGAGAGTAGGGAAGGAAAGCCCCGACTCTTCTGAGATAAGGGGCTACCGACGGGGCAAGCTCCTTTTTCTTTTCTATGAGAACGATAGGTCTTTCGGGAGATAGGAGCAGGGCCTTCTCAAGCTCCGTGGGGTTTGCGTACTCCTCCACCTGTTTCAGATCCCTGAACATAACCGCAAAGGGTTTTTCCTTTCTCCTCTTTCTCTTCCTGAGCTCCCTTACCGCTTCTTCGTTCGTCGCATCGCAAACTAGGTGAAAGCCCCCTATCCCCTTTACCGCTACTATCTTTCCTTCTCTTATGAGTCTTACGAGCTTCTCAAGGGCTTCTTCCCTTCGGGCTATGAGGTTTCCCTCATTATCGTAAAGGGTTACGTGGGGACCGCATTTGGGGCAGGCGTTGGGCTGGGCGTGGAATCTCCTGTCAAGGGGGTTTTTATACTCCCTCTCGCACTCCTCGCACATCTTGAAGACTTTCATCGTTGTGTTCTTCCTGTCGTAGGGGAGCTTTTCTATAATTGTGAAACGGGGACCGCAGTTCGTGCAGTTTATAAAGGGATACCTGTATCTTCTGTCTTTGGGGTCAAAGAGCTCCCTGAGGCAGTCCTCACAGGTTGAGATATCGGGAAGTATGAGAACTTCCTTCTCCCCCTCTTCGTTGCTCTTCCTTATCTCAAAATCCTTATAACCTATCGGTTCTAAGAATAAGACCTCTCGGGAGTATATCCTCGCAAGGGGCGGTTTTTCCTTGGAAAGCCTTAGTAAGAACTTGTGAAGAAGCTCCTCCTCTCCCTCGACCTCTATCTCAACGCCCCTTGAGTCGTTTATTACGTATCCCTTAAGACCGAGTTCCTTCGCTATTCTGTAAACGAAGGGACGAAAGCCGACACCCTGAACCGCACCCTTAAGCTTTACTCTTGCTCTTCTCATTTAAGGAACTTCTAAGAACCTTCAGCTTAAATCTCAGATAATCAAGCCAGAGGTCAAGTCCCTCTCCCGTCTTTGCGGAAACCTTAAGAACGTCAATCTTGGGATTTACTCTCTTTGCGGACTCTATTGCATAATCAACGTTGAAATCCATATAGGGAAGAAGGTCAACCTTGGTTATGAGCGTAAGCTCCGAGTTTTTGAACATAACAGGATACTTTTCCGGCTTGTCCTCACCTTCGGTGGTTGAGAGTAAAACGACGTTGAGATGGGCTCCCACGTCGTAGGAAGCGGGACAGACGAGATTTCCCACGTTCTCAATAAAGACTATATCAAGCTCCTCAAGGGGAAGGTGGTGTATGCCCTCGTGAACCATGAAGGCGTCAAGGTGGCAGGCCTGTCCCGTTGTTATCTGGTATGCGGGTGCTCCCTTTCGCTTTATCCTTTCCGCATCCCTGTTAGTCTCAAGGTCTCCCTCTATAACTCCTATTTTCAGCTCACCGCTCAGGAGCTCTATCGTCTTCTCAAGGAGCGTTGTCTTTCCAGCTCCCGGAGAGCTCATTAGGTTAACCGCAAGAATTCCGTGCTCCTCAAAGTGCTTTCTGTTGCTCTGTGCCTGTTTATCGTTAGCATCAAGTATTTTCGTTAAAACTTCCAGGGTCTTTTTATCCCCGAGCGTAGGATTTGTATGATGGTGTTCATGGTGGTGTTCGTGATGTTCAGTTATTGAGCATCCGCAATCCTTACACATCTCTCACCTCCTTTTGTTTTTCCTCAATCTCCCTTATCTTCTCCTCAAGGTATTTTATGCTTTCTTCTATATCCTCTTTCTGGGCACTTGCGAGCTTGGGGAAGTGGGTTATCTCTATCGTTTCAAGAACGGGTTTATCGTCCCTGTTTTTTATCACACCTATCCAAACGCCGTATATTCCCGTCTCCTTCCACTCCGCGGGCTGGGTTTTTGAGGAGTAGGTTATCTTAACCTGGCCCTCTCCGAGGACATCAAGGAGGAGCTCTCTGTCCTCGGGGGTTATGGGGAGCTTGTTTATATAAATAATGTGTTCCTCTCCCTTCTCGTATAGGTCCTTAAGGGCCTGAAGAATCTCCTTGAGTATGGGGATTGAGTTCATCAGCATGATAAGGCCTCCCTTAGGGCACTCACGTATTCCGCCCAGTTCTTTATGCCCTCTATTCTCTTAACTTCTTTCCCTTCCCTGAATACAACTATGAGGGGAACCATACCTCCAGTTTTCAGCTCGTCCATGTCTCCCCACACGAACTTTATCCCGTTAAAGCTCTTTGCAAGCTCGGGAAATATAACGTCAACGTCAAAAATCTCCTTTATCTTGTCGTAAAGCCTCTGACTCCTCACGTATAGAACGAAGGTCTCTCCGTTATTTATTAAATCCCTAAGCTTTTCTTTATCAACTCTCTCAAGTTTCTCAAGAAACCTAACGCTTTCCATTTCTCTCCTCCAGCTTTACACCCCACTTTCTCAACTGGTTAGCTATCTCCTCAACGAGAAGAGGTATTTTTTCCTCAATTTCCGGCGTTAAGCTCGTTGAAACCTCAAGGCTCTTTGGTTCAAGCCCGAGAATTACTATCTCCTTTACGGGCTTTCCCATAAGCTCAAGGAGTGCCAGAACCTCCTGAATGCCGAGCTCGTGCATGGAAACCTTGTTTTTAAAATACTTTTTTACGTTTTCGCTTTCTATTCTGTAAAAGGTTCCCGGTTTTTTACCTCCGAGAACCGCATCAACTATTAAAAGCTTCTCGGAGCCTTCTATGAAATACATGAGGTCTATTCCGAGCGTTCCCCCGTCAAGAACCTTAACCTCTTCGGGGTATTTATACCTTTTCTTAAACTCCTCAACCGCCCTAACGCCGAGTCCTTCGTCCGATAAGAGTATGTTCCCGACGCCGAGAACCGTAATCATGGGAAGAAGGTATTAAAGCAGGAAAGCGAGAGCTAAGAGAGCCAGTCCGCTCACCCTTACGAGTCTTTCCCTTCCGAGCTTTCCTATGAGTATTCCGCTCACATGAAGTGTAGAGGTTGAAAGTATAAATCCGAGTGCGAATAGATGGGGATTTCCTTGGGGAGCTTCATAGCCGTGTGCAATTCCGTGGAAAAGTCCGAAAATCATTAGTGCGGGAAGTATGAACGAGAGCCTTGAGTTTCCGAGAATCAGGAGAAGTCCCGAAAGTGCAACCGAAAGGAGTATTCCGTTCTCAACGAAGGGTATATTAACTCCGTAGTATCCGAGCACAAATCCGAGTGCCATGGAGCTCACGAACACCGCGGGAGGAATAAAAGCTTTCTTTCCGAAGAGGTAAGCTCCGAGCATTCCGACCGCAACCATTACCGCGAGGTGGTCAATCCCCGTTATGGGGTGGAGAAGCCCTGAGGTGAAGGCATCTGTATGAGGTAAAAGGTGCCCGGGATGGGCAAAGGCAAAACCGAAGACACCGAGAAGAGCACCGAGATACTTTTTCATTATTACACCTCCTACTTTACATCGTCAATATCAACGGGTTCTTTCTCAAAGAACTTAACACCGCTAAACATAGAAGATACTTCTCCGTTTTTGTGGGTAAAGTCCTCCCTTGATACGAAGTAAACGTGAAGTATGAAGAAGAGTATTATGAGCCATGCGACTATGTGGTGCCAGTAGTGGGCCTCAAACTCCCCTCCGAGGCTCCAGACAACCCATCCGAAGAGGGAAGCCCAGAACCCGTCGGGGTCGGAAAGCCCGTACATACCGAATCCCGTCGCTATCATGAAGAAAATCATCAGGTAAACGAAGAAGTATGCGGTTCTCGCGAGGGGATTTCTAATCATGGGCCTGTGTTCCTTTATGAAGAGGTACTCCATAACCGTTTCCTTTAAACCTTGCCAGTATTCTATGGTCCAGAACTTGGGTATAAAGAGCCTGTCCCCCTTCCTGAAGAAGGCTATGAATATCCTGAAGAGGAAAGAAAAGAGGAGGACGTATCCCGCGGAGAAGTGAAGGAATCTTATGAATCCCATCGTTATGTTTTTCTCGTAAGCGTATGTTGCCTCGTATCCCGAAGATGTCGTGAAGTAGGGAGTTCCTATGTAGAGCCCCGTAAAGAAGAGAACCATAATGGCGAGGAAGTTTATCCAGTGCCATATCCTGAGGGAGGCACTGAATACGAAAATTCTCCTCAACATAGCAAATCCTCCTTAAATGCAAGCACCCTGAACCCTTACGCTCGTTATCTCCTCTCCTTTCTCGTTGTACAGGTGCGTTGAGCATGCGAGACAGGGGTCAAAGGAGTGTATTCCCCTAAGAACTTCCAGGGACTTTTCGGGAACCTTAACAACCGTGTCTATCATGCACTCCTCAAAGGCTCCGTGCTGTCCCTTGGGGTCTTTCGGTGAGCCGTTCCAGGTTGTAGGAACTACACACTGGTAGTTTGCAACCTTTCCGTCCTTGATTATGCACCAGTGTCCCAGAGAGCCCCTCGGTGCTTCCGTTATTCCTATACCCTTAGCCTCTTTGGGCCAGGTTGAGGGGTCCCACTTTTCCATGTTTGCCACGCTCGTGTCCCCCGCCTTTATGTTGTCGTAGAGCTTTTTCATCCAGTAGGTGTTTACGTGTGCAGCCATCTGTGCCTCAAGAGCTCTCGCTATGGTTCTTCCAACCGTTGTGGGGAGCCACTTTTCGGGGGGAAGTCCGAGGAGCTTTGATACGGTGTCTATCTGGTTGACTATGAGCTCATCAACCCACGTGGGTTTTATGTGTCCCTGTTTGACCTTCGTGTAAACGATTATGTATCTCGCCAGGGGACCAACCTCACAAGCTTTTCCTCTCCACCTGGGAGCTTTTATCCAGGAATACTTTCCGTTCTCGTCGAGGTATTTAATGTGGGTCTTTGTTCCTTCCTTTGGTCCGGTGTAGTTGGGCTCCGTTATTCCCTCCCAGGGGTGGAGTCCCTTCGTCTCGTCGGGATACTTATACCAGGAGTGGGTTACGAACTCCTGTATCTGTTCGGGGTCAGCGAAGTCTTTACCCTCAAGGTTGTAGAACTTTGCCTTATCAACGCCCTTGTAGAAGTCCTCAACAACGCCGTTTGAGTGCCAGAGTATCTTTTTGTGGTAATCCCCGTTAGTTATGCCCGTGTAGGGCTCATCGGGATAGTCCCCGTATCCTATAACCCTCTTCTTTGAGAGCCCTCCTCCGTAGAACCAGTTGTGTTTATTGAGGTATATGTCCGCTATTGCGAGTATGTCGGGAATGTAGAAGTAGTCCGTTGACTCAACCTGGGTGTATATCGCATCCTCAACTACCGCAAGTCTTTCCGCGTTCACGGGTGCGTTCATATCGTCCATGGATATGGAGCAGTTAACACCTCCTACTATGTAGTGGGGGTGGGGATTCTTTCCACCGAAGACAACCTGGGGTATGAAGAGCTCCATCTGGACGTCAAGCATGTTGAGGTAGTGGGCTATTGCGAGAAGGTGAACCTCGGGTGGTAGCATCTGGTAATCGGGGTGGTCCCACCAGTGGGCTGCAAATATACCGAGCTGTCCGCTCTCAACGAGCTTCTTAATCTTATTCTGAAATTCCCTGAAGTATCCGGGTGTTGCCTTTGGAAACTTCCTGGGGTATGCCCTGTGTCCGAGGAAATCGGGCATAAGCTCGTTCAGGACTCCGTACTTCTCAAGTATAACGTTCGCGAGTGCTGCGGTCTGAACGGGGTCCGCTTTCAGGGCTTCTACGGGAGATACCCAGTCAAGGGCGTGAAGGTGGTAAAAGTGAACAACGTGGTCGTGAACCTGGAGGGAGCCGTACATTATGTTCCTTATGTAGTTCGCGTTCTTGGGTATGGTTATGCCGAGGGCGTCCTCAACCGCCCTGAGGGAAGCGAGTGCGTGTATGGAGGTGCAGACTCCGCATATTCTCTGGGTGAATGCCCATACATCCCTTGGGTCCCTGTTTCTCACGATGAGCTCAATCCCCCTCCACATGGTTCCCGCGGAGAGGGCATCCTTCACCCTTCCCGTTTCCTCGTCAACCATTATCTCAATTCTCAGGTGTCCTTCTATTCTTGTGACGGGGTCAACAACAACTCTCTTCATCTATCTCACCTCCTTATTCTTCCTTCTTTTCTTGTGAAGCCTTTCTTATCTTCGTTGCTATACCGTGGAGGATAGCTCCGCCCGCTGCCGCCGCAGCTGCAACCGCTCCAACCTTATCCGCCTTGCTCTCAATGCCGGGAACGGGTATTCCTCCGATTCTCTCGTAGAAGGGTCCGTTATCCCAGAAGTTGTTTTCCGCACAACCTATGCAACCGTGTCCCGACTGTATGGGGTAGGAAAGTCCGTTATACCACCTGAGATTTCCGCAGGAGTTGTAAGTTGTCGGCCCCCTGCATCCAACCTTGTATAGACACCATCCCTTCTTGGCCCCTTCGTCGTCAAACTGCTCAACGAACTGACCTGTGTTAAAGAAGGACCTTCTGTAGCAGGTATCGTGAATCCTGTTTCCGTAGAACATCTTTGGCCTTCCCTGGCTGTCAAGGGGAGGGATTCTGTCAAAGAGAACCATATACATTATCACTCCCGTCATAACTTCCGCTATAGGAGGACATCCGGGAACCTTTATTATGGGTTTATCCTTAATGACCTTATCTATTGAAACCGCATGGGTCGGATTAGGCTTTGCCGCCTGAACGCATCCCCAGGACGCACAGCTTCCCCACGCTATTACCGCCTTTGCCCCTTCCGCGCTTTCCTTAAGTATCTCTACGAAGGGTCTTCCCCCTATTATGCAGTACATTCCGTCCTCTCCGAGAGGAGGATTTCCCTCAACAGCGAGTATGTAGTTGCCCCAATACTCCTTTATTATCCTTTCTCTGTGTTTCTCTATTGCTTCTCCCGCTGCAGCGGAAAGGGTGTCGTCGTATTCAAGGGAAATCATGCTAAGAACGACGTCGGAAGCGAGGGGTGTCGCGGAACGTATGAAGCTCTCAGAACAGCACGTGCACTCAAGTCCATGTACCCATAAAACGGGAACACAGGGCTTAGTTTCCATAGCCTTAACCACCTGGGGAACCATTGAGGGGGCAAGCCCCATGAGTCCCGTTATCGTGGTTGCAAACTTCAGGAAATCCCGTCTGCTGACGCCGTGTCTTTTAAAAACTTCCCAGAATGTTTCCATACCAGACCTCCCTTTTACTAAGTATAACCTTTCAAAAATGAATTTTCATTCATTTAACTTATGGTAATTATTAGGAAGACTTAAAAGATGAGTTTAAGGTAATAAATTAAGATATATGCACAGGATAAGGTTCTTTAGGTACTACGCCAGGGAACGCTTCGGAACTAGGGTGAAGAAGATTCCCGTTGCCCTTCCCTTCACCTGTCCGAACATTGACGGAAGCAAAGGAAGAGGTGGGTGTATTTACTGCTACAGGGGCTCAAGACCTGCACATCTTGAGCCTTCAAAGAACGTGAGAAAGCAGATTGAAGAGGGGATACTTCATGCAAAGGAGAGATATGGAAAGAAGACTAAGTTCTTCGTTTACTTCCAGTCCTACACAAACACATATGGGAAGTTATCCTACCTGAAAGAGGTTTACAATACCGTATTGGAATTTGAGGAGGTTGTAGGCCTTGATGTGGGGACGCGTCCCGACTGTGTTCCCGAGGAGGTTCTTGAGCTACTTTCCTCATACAGGAATCTAGGGCTTGAGGTGTGGGTTGAGTTCGGACTCCAGAGTGCGAACTTTGAGACGCTTAAGCGTATAAACAGACAGCATGGTGTTTCCGACCTCGTTGACGCTGTTCTGAGAAGCAAGGCAAAAAAACTCCTTGTTTGCGTTCACACAATTGTGGGGCTTCCCGGGGAAGGGAGGGATGACTTTATAGAAACCGCTAAGCTTATTGCTTCCCTTCCCGTTGACGGCATAAAGATACATCCCATATACGTTATGAAACACACTGGTCTTGCAAAGCTATACCTTTCGGGTGCGTTTAGAACACTTTCTTTTGAGGAGTATGTTAACTACGCGGCGGATATGCTTGAGATTATTCCCGAGAATGTGGTGGTTCACAGACTTACGGCGGAAGCGGAAAGGGATAAACTCCTCTCCCCCGATTACTGCGTTTACGAAAGGAAGCTTGAGGTGATAAAGGCAATTGAGGAAACGCTAAAGAGAAGGGGAACGAGGCAGGGAGCTAAAAATCCCTTTGTTAAAAGGGCAGTCAGGGACCTCGTAAAAGGGGTTGAGATACCAAGGAGCCTTTAAGCTTTTCGTAAAGCTTTTTATGGCTTTTATCTCCCTCTCTTTGAGCCAGGGGTATTTCGGCGTTCTGTAGAGTGTAAGGGGCAGTCCTTCGGCAATTTTCAGGCTTTCTTTTATCCTTTTTGTGTCAACGTTTACGTTTGTCGTGTAGGCGTAAAGCTCCTCGTTTTCAAGGGGAGCCTTTATATCAACCGCAAAGCCGTCAACGAAGGGTCTTAGTTCCTCAAGCTTTTCGGGATAGTATCCGTTTGTATCAATCCTAACTGATAAATCTTTCCTCAGGCTCTTAACCTTTTTAATGAACTCTTTCAACTCCTCCGTTTTATGAACGGTCGGCTCGCCTCCGGATATCACGACCGTATCTATAAATACCGCTCTTCTTACCTCTTTAAGGGCTTCCTCTTCTGATATCTTTCCTTTGCTTTTAAGGACTATTCTCCAGTTGTGGCAGTGTCTGCACCTGAAGTTGCAAGAGGGGAGGAATAAGACGAGGGACCACCTTCCCGGAACGTCAACCGTTGAATAGGTGAAGGAGTAAAAACTCAGTCCCAAGGTCTTACCCCCATATCCGAGAAGGTAAACTTCTTCCTTGAGACCCAGTCAGCCCTCCTTCCTCCCTGCCAGTAGTTTTCCTCACCTTCGTAAATAAATTCCTCTTTACTCTTTCTTTTAACCCTTCTCGCTATGGGCCTGTAATAACCTATTACCCTTGAGTAAACCGTGATGTCGTCCGAGCCGCAAAAAGCACAAACCTCCTTCTCGCCTACAACCTTTCCGCCGCATTCGTTACATACCGAGAGCGTGGGGGTAAGAGTTATGTATATAACCGGCAGGCTTTCAAATACTCTCTTTATAAAGCTCTTCAGAAGTTCCGCTTCAACCTTTTCGTTCAGGAATATATGCTGAACGCTTCCCCCGGTTGCCATGTTTTGCATCTCTGAAGAGACGTAAAGCTGCTTTGACAGGGACTCACAATCGTATGGAGGCTGAAATCCCGAGGTTAGGAACACACCGGAGCCCTTCGGATTTCCCTTAACGTATATGGGCCTGTCTTTCCTTTTCTCCCAGTACTCCCTGAAGAGTTTGAACTTTTTCCTGTTGATGTTCCTGTAGAACTCCAAATCCTTGAGGGCCAGGTAGGGGCCCGCCGTTTCCCCGGGTGCATACTCAAAGTTCCATGGAACTCCGTCCTCCCTCATGAAGTCCGAGAGCCTGTCAAGTATGAACTGGGAAACCTCCTTTGCGAACTCAAGCCCCTCCTCGCTCAAAATCCCTGACTCCTCCTCCACGATATTTCCCTTCCCGTCGTAAACCGCAAAACCGAAGTTTATAAGCCCCTCGTGTCCTCCCTGTATTGATATCGTGTTAAAGAGCGTTGATAAATCCCTTATGTAAAAGAAAAACGTGGGATAAAGCTCCTTATGCTCTTCTATGAACTCCCTCTTCTTGTTCAACACATTCCTCGCCATTAGGAGTATTTCCTCAAGATGTTTGAATAAACTCCTCTTATTCCCCCTGTGAACCCACCCCAGGCGGTTAAAGTTTATGGAGATTACGCCAACGGAACCCACTCCCGAAGCGTTCCCGAATATTGAGCCCCTGTTTGATACCTTAAGAACCTCCTCAAGGTTTACCTGGAACCTGCAACAAAAGCTTTTCTGAAGTGCTGGATTTCTCTCGGGAAGTCCCCTCTCCCGAAAAGGCTTTGATAAGAAGTTCTCAAAGTATGCGCCTCCGTGTTTATCAAGATTTTCAAGAAACTCGTTAAAAACCGCGTTCTCAAAGTCAAAGTCTTCCGTTATGGGAACGGTTATGAGCGGAAAGGTCCAGGGCTTTCCTTCCCCATCTCCCTCCCACAGGGCACTAAGAAATCCCCTGACTGCACGGTTGTAAAAATCCTCCGGAATTTCGTCATATTTAACGTTCAGGGGCTTTCCCCCTATAACTACGTATTCGTCCTTAAGAGATGGATTGGGCTTTCCAAAATCAAGGGTTACGTTCGTAAAGGGGCTGTTTCCGCTCCTGAAAGGCAGGTTTATGTTGTAAAGGAAGCTCTGAAAGACTTTCATCAATTCCCTTTCGGAATACCTCTTTCCTTTCCTCTCCTCGTACCAGAGGTAGGAAGCTGCAACGGTTATGAGGTCATTCAACGCAACCGCTCCCGCAACTTCCTGGGAGATGAGACATATAAAGTTCGCACATTGGTCAAGGAGTGTTCTCAAGCTCTTCGGCGGCTTTGAGACGGGGACCACCCTGCTCCTTGAGCGAAGACCCCATGAAGCTATATCCCTGGCCGAGAAACCAACGCAGTAAGGCCCGAGAAGGGAAAGCTGATGCTGATACCACCACCCCTCCTCGTGCATAAGTCTCTCCTCTTCCGTCAGAAGCCTCCTTAAGGTGTACTGCCTCATAACCTCTCCCGATAAGTTGTTGGCAAGGGCGGGAAGAGAGTAAACGTAATTTGCGTTATGCCTCGCTACCTCCCCTTTCTTCAGAAACTCGTCAATTAGGGACAAAAACGACCTCATGTTTCAACCTCCGGATTTTATTTATGGATTGATGATTATTTTATCGTAAAATATGAATTGAGGAGGTGAATCATGAGGAGAGTTTCCCTCTTGAGCCTGGCCCTCTTTTCTTCCCTTTTTGCAATTGATTTTTCTAAGGAGGCAAAGGTAAACCTGGAGCTCAGACCCCGATACGAATACGTTGACGTGGACCAAAGCGGTAAAAAGGAGGCAAACGCCCTCACCGTAAGGATAAGAACGGGAATAACCTTTAAGGAGCTCTTTAGCTTAAAGGGCCTTGACCTCACCTTTGAGCCTTGGGTTGTTACTGCTCTCGTTAGGGATTACGCACCCGAAAGGAGTAATTACGAGCTCGTTCCCGACCCCGAACAGGTGAGAATTAATCAGGTTTTCCTTTCCTACGGGGGAAAAGCTTTTAACCTTAAGGTGGGAAGACAGATTATAACCTTTGACAACCACAGGTTTATAGGTAACGTCGGCTGGAGGCAGATGGCCCAGACCTTTGACGCGGTAAGGCTTGACCTGAAGCCCTTTAAGGATACCACAATAACGCTCGCTTACGTGGCTGCAAAAACCGGAGTCACGGAAAAAGAGCTGGGGGACGGGGCAAGCTGGGCTTTCGCTCCCGATAACACGAACATAGGCGATGATGTTGCAGGAAACGATTCCATTCTTTTCCACGCGAACTACACCTACAAGCCCCTGAGCTTAAACATCACACCTTACGCCTACCTACTGAACGGAATGCACGACACCTATGGCCTTAAACTCAACGGGAAGATGGCATTCCAAAGGAGCTTCTTCCTCTCCTACTGGCTTGAATTCGCATACCAGAAGGACCCGACCCTCACGAGTCACGAAAACGGAAAAAAGAATATAGGTGCTTCCTACTACTTTGTAAGCCTGAAGCCGGGATACAAGTTCTCCGGAGGAAAGGTTTTCCTCATAGCGGAGTATGAGTTTATGGAAGGAAAAGACGGGGATGAGACTCACGGATTTACAACTCCCTGGGCTACGCTCCATGCCCACAACGGATGGGCGGACGTATTCCTTAAATACACGGGAACGAGCAATCAATACGGTCTTGAGGATGCGAGAATAGGTATCGGCTTTAAACACGGGAAAATAGGAGTTATAAAGGCGGTTTACCACAACTTCAAGGCTGACAAATCCTTCCCCGGAGGCGGAGATAAGTTCGGGAATGAACTTGACGTAATATATAAAAGAAAGATATTTAAGAACCTCCATTTCGGTGCAAAAGCTGCCTTCTACGATGCGGACTCGGAGGCAAAAAACGCCGGTTTAGGGGATAAGGACGTTACGAAATACTGGGTATGGCTCACATACAAGTGGAGTAGATGAATATATTATTATAATATCATGATATTCTCAGACACGGTAAGGTACGCTCTTATTGCACTCTCTTACCTGGCTTTGAACAGGGACAGGCTCGTTAAAGTTGAGGAGATTGCGAAGGTTCACAGAATACCTAAGCCCTTCCTCGCAAAGGTTATGCACGAGCTCTCAAAGAGGGGGCTCGTTTACTCGGTAAAGGGTCCGAGGGGAGGCTTCACGCTAACGAAAGAACCCGACGAAATCACCATATGGGACGTGATAAAGGTATTCGGAGAGGAATACAAATACCAGATGTGTCTCCTTCACGCCCACAAGTGCAGCGAGTTTAACGACAACCCCTGCGTTGTTCACCACAAGTGGGAAGAGCTAAAATCCACGATAGTTAACTTCTTCAAGAACACCTCAATAATGGACCTCACGGGAATAGAGGAAAGGCAGTTTCAGGAAGTGAGACAGTCCTAAGCCTTCGCAAACTTCTTCCTCTTTTCGTAAACGAACTTTCTGAGCTCATCAAGGTCAAAAGTGTTTATAACCTTGTCGGGTGTGGCCCATCCCCTTCTCGCAAGCCCCACACCCAGGTGCATGAGCCCGAGCTGCCTTGCGGAGTGGGCATCCGTGACTATTCCTATGTAAGCCCCCTCTTCCATGCACTTTCTCACGTTCTCGGGAGATAAATCCATTCTCTGGGTGTTGAGCTCAAGGGCCGTTCCGGTCTCTTTCGCAAGCTTTATAACCCTCTTCATATCAACGGGATATCCCTCCCTGTATCCGTATTGCTTTCCCGTTGGGTGTCCAATCATATTAACGTAGGGGTTTTCTATAGCCTTGAGTATCCTTTCCGTGTTATCCTGCTCAAACCTTGAGTGTATGGACGCCACTATAAAGTCAAACTTTTCAAGGAAGTCGTCGGGAAGGTCAAGGGAGCCGTCGGGAAGGATATCAACCTCCGCACCCTTCAGTATGTAAAAACCCTTAGGGTTGTATTCCCTGTTTAGCCTCTCTATCTCCTTCCACTGCTTTTCGTATCTCTCGGGAGTTAAGCCGTTTGCTACCCTCGCGCTCTGGGAGTGGTCCCCTATGACTATGTACTGGTATCCGAGTTTATAGGCGGTTTCAACCATCTCCTCAAGGGTGTTCACGCCGTCGCTCCAGTTAGTATGCATGTGAAGGTCTCCCTTTATATCTTTGAGCTCAACGAGTCTCGGAAGTTTATGCTCAAGGGCTAACTCTATCTCTCCCCAGTCTTCCCTTATCTCTGGGGGAATCCACTCCATACCGAGAAGGTTGTAAACCTCCTCCTCCGTCTCACCCCCTATCCTTTCGCCCGTATCCGCTTTAAAGACGCCGTACTCGTTCACCTTTAATCCCTTTTCCTTTGCTATGTCTCTAATTCTTATGTTGTGCTGTTTTGAGCCCGTGAAGTACTGGAGGGCAGATCCCCACTGGTAGGGCTCAACGGTTCTGAGGTCAACCTGCCTGCCCGTTTCAAGGATTATGCTTGACTTTGTCTCTCCCTTTGCGAGAACCTCCATAATTCCGGGATATTTTGTAAAGTGTTCGTGAATCTTCTTCCAGTTTTCCTTCTTTGCCGAAACGAGTATGTCTATATCCCCTATCGTTTCCTTCCTCCTCCTGAGGCTTCCCGCAACGGATATGTTTTCGTAAAACTCCTTTGCCTTCTCCATATGCTTCAGAACCTCTTGGGCCATGTTGTAGGCTTCTATGAGGGGTATCCTTTCCTTACTTTTTTCCCATATCTCTATTCCCTTTAAAATCCTCAAGGCCTTTACGGGTCCAAATCCCCTAATCCTGTTAAACTTTCCCTTCCTCAGGGCTTCTATAAACTCCTCCTTCGTTCTTATCCCGAGAACTTCGTAGGCTACCTTCAGTGTTTTCGGTCCAACTCCGGGGGCGTCCATGAGCTCAAGGAGTCCCTCGGGAACCATACGCCTGAGCTCCTCATACTTCTTTATAGTTCCCGTCTTTAAAAACTCCTCTATCTTTAAGAGCGTTGATTCCCCTATTCCCTGCATCTTGTGGAGCTTTCTCTCGTAAAATGCCTTCTCAACGTCTTCGGGAAGCTCCGCTATGAGGTTTGCAACCTTTCTGTAAGTTCTTATCCTGTAGGGATTTTCCCCGAGGAACTCAAGGATGTCCGCCATCCTCTCAAAGATTTTTGCAAGTTCCTGATTTTTGTTCATAGCATTAACTTATGTTCTTCTCACAATCTCCTCAAGGGCTTTTATAAATGTTGGGTGGCTCTGGAGGGTGGGAATGCGTATGAACTCCTCATAACCGAGCTCCTCAGCGAGGCTCTTATAAACGTAGTCAAGCTCGTAAAGAGTCTCACTGTGTTCCGATACAAAGGATATGGGAATGACTACAAGTCTTTTGACACCATTCTTTATTAAATTCCTGAGTGCTTCTTCCGTTGAAGGCTCAAGCCACTTTCCGAAACCCACTTTACTCTGGTAGGCGACAGTGTAAGGGATTTCGGGAAAGTGTTTCATTATGAGCTCCACAGTCTCTTGGGTCTGTCTCTGGTAGGGGTCCCCCCTCTCAACAATCTTTTTTGGCAGGCTGTGAGCGGAAAATAAAAAGTGGTAATCCTCGGGATTTTTTACCCTTTCCTTTATTCTCTCAACCCACGCCCTTATAAATAGGGGATTATCGTAAAAGTGGGAAATCTTCTTTACCTTCAGGTTTTCCGCTTTTAGCTCTTTTAAAGCTCTCTGGAGCTCGTTAAAGGCTGAGCCAGTAGTCGTTACGCTGAACTGGGGATAAAGGGGAAGGGCTATGAGCTCCTCTATCCCCTCCTCAAAGAGTCTTTTTAAGGCATCCTTGATGAAAGGCTTCCAGTATCTCATTCCGACTTCAACTCTGTAGTTTTTCCCGAGTCTCTCCTGGAGTGCCCTTGCCTGCTCAAAGGTCTGTTCAAGCTGGGGGGATTTCCCTCCCATCATCTCGTAATACTCCCTCGTCTTCTTTGCCCTCACCTTCGCTATTAATTTTGCAAGGAGTTTCTGAAAGGGTAGCCTGAAGATGTCGGGGTCCGAAAAGAGGTTGTATAAGAATGGCTCCACGGCTTCAAGGGAGTCGGGTCCCCCGAGGTTTATCAATAAAACCCCTTTCTTACTCAATGTTTGCCTCCTTTAAAACTTCTATAAGGTTTTTTGCAGCTTCCTGCTCCGCTTCCTTCTTCGTTCTTCCCTCCCCTATGCTTCTGAAATCCTTTACGCTCGCCTCAACGATGAACTTCTTTTCGTGGCTCGGTCCCTCAACGCTAATGAGCCTGTAGGAGGGTCTTACCTTCCAGTGTTTCTGGGTTATCTCCTGGAGTATGGACTTGAAGTTCTTTCTGGTTCTTCCCTCCTTTATGGCTTTCAAGATTTCCTCACGGAAGTGCTTGTAAAAGAGCTCCCTCGTGAAGTTTGCATCCCTCCCGCTATCTATGTAAACCGCAGCCCATATTGCCTCAAACACATCTCCTATGACGGTCTCGTTTATCTTACCCCTCTTTATTTTTATGAACTTTTCAAGCTCAAGCTTTCTCGCAAGCTGGTTAAAGAACTCCTCACTTATCAGGTATGCCTTTAAGGGGGAGAGATACCCTTCCCTTTTCTGGGGGTATAGCTGAACGAGGAGGTCAACGATGAAGAAGTTAACGAGTGCATCCCCGAGAAACTCAAGGGTTTCGTAATGCTCTCTTCTTGATACGGATATATGGGTGAGGGCTTTCTCAAGGAGGGTCCTGTCCTTAAAGGTGTATCCCAGCTTCCTTTCAAGCTCCTCAAGCATTCTCAAAGAGTTTAAGGTATAGCTTCGCTATCTCCCTTGCCAGATTGTTCATTCTCCTTATGTAGCGTGCCCTTTCCTGAACGGATATAGCTCCCCTCGCATCAAGTATATTAAAGACGTGGGAGCACTTGAGGAGGTAGTCGTAGGCCGGCATAACGAGCTCATGTTCTATCAATCTCTTTGATTCCCTTTCAAAGAACTCGTAAACCTTAAATAGCATATCGGTGTCCGCAAGCTCAAAGTTATACTTGCTCCACTCCCACTCGGAACGCTTGAATATATCGCCGTAGGTTATTCCCTCCTTCCACTCTATATCAAAAACGCTGTCCTTGTCCTGTATATACATAGCTATTCTCTCAAGCCCGTAGGTTATCTCAACCGATATATACTCAAGGTCCAAGCCTCCCGCCTGCTGGAAATATGTGAACTGGGTTATCTCCATCCCGTCAAGCCATACCTCCCATCCGAGACCCCAAGCTCCGAGTGTAGGGCTTTCCCAGTCATCTTCAACAAACCTTATGTCGTGCTCAAGGGGGTTTATCCCGAGCGCCTCAAGGCTTTCAAGGTATATCTCCTGGGGGTTTTCGGGAGCGGGCTTCAGTATTACCTGAAACTGGTAGTAATGCTGGAGTCTGTTAGGGTTTTCCCCGTATCTCCCGTCCTGAGGTCTTCTTGAGGGCTCAACGTATGCGACGTTCCAGGGCTTTTTTCCGAGGACCTTAAGGAAGGTTGCGGGGTTCATTGTCCCCGCGCCAACTTCAACGTCGTATGGTTGCCATATGAGACAGCCCTTCTCGGCCCAGAACTTGTGGAGTTTCATTATTATGTCTTGGAAATACATGTAGTTAATTATAAGGGTTATATCCCCTCCTCTAAAACCTTACGGGCCTCCTCCTCACTCGGAACTCCGACGAAGGCAAGCTTCCCGTCAACTATGCTTGAGGGAACGCTCCTTATCATTAATTTGGTAACCCAATACCTTCCCTCGGGTGTTGATATATCAAGGACATCATACTTAAATCCATACTCCTGCTGGAGCTTTCTCCAGAGGGCATCAGCATGGGGACAGGTAGGACACCACTGGGAAACGAGAAGTATAACGTGCCTGTCTTTTGCACCCATCACACGCACCTCATACAAACTATATCCCACTCGTCTATGTGCTTCTTCATCTCCTCGTAGGCCTTATCTCCCGTAACGAGCTCGCTCAAGTCCCTCTTTAAGGTCTCCTCACTGAGGGGCTTTATCTTAACTATCCAGGCATCCCCGTAGGGGTCTATGTTTATGTAGTTGGGGTCCTCCACTACCTTTGGGTTTACCTCAACTATTTCTCCCTCAACGAGTGCAGGGACCGGTCCCGCCCACTTTCCGCTTTCAAGGGTTGCAACAGGCTTTCCCTTCTTCACCTTCGTTCCCACAGGCTTAACTCTTATGTGGAGAAGCCTTCCCGCCCTCGTTTGTCCGACATCTGTCAAACCTAGGGTAACGGTTCCGTCCTCGTTAACCCTCACCCACACCTGGTTTTCTATGTCGTAGTATAAATCCTTAGGTATCACACAGCCTTGATACTCCCAAGCGGTTCCTAAATCCTTCTCCTGAGTCCCCATTTGCTTTTAATTTTATGTCCGAAAGTTTCGTAAATCAATATTTACTTATTTATGTTTCTTAAAGAATTTCTTATATAATTAAGGCTATGAAAGCACTTATAGCTTCCGCATTTCTCGGAATCATCTCAATGGCCTCAACGGAATAGGACTGGTGTCCCAAGGGAAGGAAGGCCGTTCTCAAGATTTTTGACAAGAAGGAAGAGGTTGTTGAGGAGCTCCGCTCAAGGGAAGCCTTTTAGATAAGCTTCAGCACGTCAAAGAGGAGTATAAAGTTTATCGCAAAGATTATTATTCCAATCATTATGTATAAGCCCGTGTGGGTTCTGTAGTATCCTTTATCAATATCCTTTATCGTTTTGTAGAAGTTTAATGTCCCCAGGCTGAGGGCGACGAGGCTCAATACCATTATCGTTATTCCTATAACCTTCAGCGACGTTATGTCCTGAGAAAACTTTATGTGGAGTTTCTTCTGGAGCTCAGTTAGAAATATCTCAAACTTGTCAACCACGAAACCGAATATCATAAGGGCTATACTCGTTCTCACCCACGCGAGAAAGGTTCTCTCAGCCGCCATGTAAATTCTCGGGTCAACAACTTCTTTTTTGTCCACAACTTCAGCTCCTTCTATGTAGCGGATATCGGAAAAGAACTTCAGAAATGCGTAAACGTCGGTGAGAACCGCAAGGGATATTAAGACAACGGAAGCCTTAAGGAGATACTTATCAATATAACCAAAAAAGAAGATATCAAGGAGTGCTGCCTTGTTCAAAACGAGACCTACGGCGCTTGCCTGAAAGGAGAGCTTTAAGATGGAGAGGTAGGTTCTCTCCGCAGCCATAAAAAGCCTCGGCTCGTTAAGAGGGGGGAGATGTTTAAATATAAGCATTCTTAAATGTATTTTTCCGCTTTCTTCCTGAAGTTTTCAAGGAGTTTCAAGCCCTTCTTCTGGCTCTTTTCGGGGTGAAACTGAACCGCGAGAATGTTATCAACCTCAACGGAAGAAACGAAGTACTCCCCGTAATCGGTAGTTGTAAGAACTACATTTTCATCTTTCGGAATCACCCTGTAGGAGTGAACGAAATAAAAAAAGTCCCCTTCCTTTAGACCATTTAAGATTTCACTTTTCTTTTTAAACCACAGCTGATTCCAGCCTATATGGGGAATCTTCACACCCAGGGGGAGAAGCTTTACCTCCCCCTCAAGGATTCCGAGACCTCTGTGCTCCCCGTGTTCGTAGCTCTTCTCAAATAAGAGCTGGAGACCAAGGCATATACCGAGGAAGGGTTTTCCCCTCTCTATGTGTTTCTTTATGGGGCTTATCAGGTTCAGCTCCTCAAGGTTTTTCATAGCATCTCCAAAGGCACCGACACCGGGAAGGACGAGAACGTCCGCCTCTTCTAGCTCCCTGTAATCTCCCGAAACTAAAACTTCGGGAAAACCAACGGTCTCAAGGGCTTTGGATACGCTCCTTAAGTTTCCCATTCCGTAGTCTATAACGACCGTCTTCATAACCTTCTTGGAGCGGGCGACGGGATTTGAACCCGCGACCTGCGGCATGGGAAGCCGCCGCTCTACCCCTGAGCTACGCCCGCTCAGAAAATATTTTATTATATCAACTATGGAAATAGTAGACTTAAGAAAAGAGGACTGGAAGCTTGATAAAAGGCTTGAATACCTCGCAAAAAGGGGAGAAATCCTTGAAGAGGAATACGAGAAAACCGTAAAGGAGATACTGAAGAAGGTAAAGGAAGAGGGAGATGAGGCGGTAATAGAGTTCACAAAGAAGTTTGATGGAATAACCTTAACTCCCGAAAGCATGGAAGTTCCCTATGAGGAGCTTGAGAAGGCTTACAACGAGATAGAACCCGAGGTTAAAAAAGCCCTTGAGGTTGCGGAGGAAAGGATAAGGGTGTTTCACGAAAAACAGCTTGAGAACTCCTTTTTCAAGGAAGAGGAGGGAATAGTTCTCGGCCAGAAGGTTATACCCCTTGAGAAGGTAGGCATATACGTTCCCGGCGGGAAGGCAGCCTATCCATCAACGGTTCTAATGAACGCGGTTCCCGCATCTGTTGCAGGGGTTGAGGAAATAATTATGGTTTCTCCGAAACCAAATAAATACACGCTTGCTGCCGCATTCATAGCCGGAGTGAACAGAGTATTTAAAATAGGGGGCGCTCAGGCGATAGGTGCTCTTGCCTACGGAACGGAAACTATACCTAAGGTTGACAAGATTGTGGGCCCCGGGAATATATACGTCGCCCTTGCAAAAAAACTCGTATTTGGAACGGTTGATATAGACATGATTGCGGGTCCTTCGGAAATACTCGTTATAGCGGACGATGGTGCAAACCCCAGGTGGATAGCTGCGGACCTTCTCTCTCAGGCGGAACACGACGAGCTCGCCGCCTCAATACTCCTAACCCCTTCCGAAGAGCTTGCAAATAAGGTAAAGGAAGAGGTTTACACACTCCTTTCCCAGCTTGAAAGAAGGGAAATAGCGGAAAAATCCCTCAAGAACTTCGGGACAATCTTCATAGTGAGGGACCTGTATCACGCCTGCGAGGTTGCAAACCACATAGCGCCCGAACACCTTGAGGTTATGACGAGGGAGCCTATGGCTTTACTTCCCGAGCTCAAGCACGCGGGAGCTATATTCCTCGGGGATTACACGACCGAACCCTTGGGGGACTACGTTCTTGGACCGAACCACACTCTACCCACGGGTAGGACCGCAAGGTTCTTCTCCCCCTTAGGAGTTTACGACTTTGTGAAACGCTCATCGGTTCTTTACGTGTCCTCCGAAGGATTCAAGAGGGTAAGCGAGTATGCGGAGGCCATAGCAAAGGCGGAAGGGCTTACCGCTCACGCCCTTGCGGTTAAGGTAAGAAAGTGAGGAAGTTCCTTTTCCTTTTTCTTTTAATACTCCTTTCCTGTGCACCTAAGGTGAAAAAATGCCCTCCCGGGGATTACGTCCTCTCCCTTATGGAAAAACCCCCCGAAAGAGTTAAGCTATACGGCTACGCAAAGGCCTTATTCATCAGATTTCCCTTTTTAGTGTCAAAGGAAGGTAAAAAGGAAGTTGTAAAAACTCCCGAGAACAGGTTAACTTTCACCGATTCCCTCTTCTGCATGAACGATTTCTGTTTTGAGCTACCCTTTACACCTTCCCAGGTAATTTACGGATACTTCCCCGGAAGGTATAAGCTGGTTATGTGCTCGGAATACGGAGTTTACGAATCGGAAAAGGGCTTAAAAATTTACGTGAAAAATAGAAGAATAGAAAAGGTCGTATACGGGAATGTTGAGATACTCTACGGGGAAAAAGCGCCTGCGGGATACTTTAAGGAAATTGATGTAAGCTTACGGGATGGAGTTATTAAAATTTACGTAGAGGGGATTATGTTATGAGATTTAAGGTTGTTGCTATCGGTGGGGGAACAGGTTTATCTTCTCTTTTGAGAGGTTTAAAGGAAGAGGTTGGAAAAAGTATAAAGGAGCTAAGTGCTGTAGTTACGGTTGCGGACAGCGGGGGAAGCACGGGAAGGCTCAGGAAGATATACAATATCCCTGCTCCCGGGGATATAAGGAACTGCATAGTTGCCTTATCGGATGCGGAAGAGCTTATGCAGAGGCTTTTCCAATACAGGTTTAAGGGAGACGGGCTTGAGGGACATGCCTTCGGAAACTTATTCCTAACCGCTCTGACGGAACTCACGGGAAGCTTTCTTGAAGCGGTAAGGATGAGCTCGGAAATCCTGAAAACGAAGGGGAAGATAATTCCCTCAACGGACGAAAGCGTGAACCTCGTTGCGGAGTTTGAAAACGGAGAGGTGATAAAAGGAGAGGAGGAGATAACGGAATACGGAAAGAAGGGAAACAGGATAAAAAGGATATGGCTTGAGCCCGAAAATCCAAAGGCCCCCGAGGAAGCCCTCAGGAAGATAAAGGAGGCGGACCTCATAGTGATAGGGCCAGGAAGCCTTTTTACGAGCATAATTCCAAACTTCCTCGTTCCCGAGATAAGGGAGGCGGTAAGGGAAAGCGAAGCCCTAAAGGTTTTCGTAGTAAACGCCATGACCCAGCCCGGCGAAACAGACCATATGACAGCCTGGGAACACATAAAAACATTTTTGGAGTTTTCCGGACTTAAAAGAGTTGACGTTGCGGTTGTGAACACAAAGATGCCCCCCGACAGACTCCTAAGGAAATACCTTGAGGAAAATCAAGAGCCCGTTACTCCGGACGTCTCAAGAATAGCTAAGGAGGGGATAAAGGTTTATGCGGAGGACCTCATAGGAAACGGAGGCGATTATGTAAGGCACTGTCCCCATAAGCTCACAAACCTACTTATTAAAATACTTGAGAATGAACTTTCTAAGGTTTGATACAAGGAGACTGCCCGAAAATGAGGCGGACGTAGTCGTATGCGGGAGCGGAATAGGCGGACTCACGACAGCCATTTATCTGAAGGAACTCGGACTAAACCCCCTTATACTCACGAGGGGCATAGGGAACACCTACTACTCCCAGGGGGGAATTGCCGCAGCGGTTCTTCCAGACGATAGCCCTTATCTCCATTACTGCGATACATTGAGGGCAGGGAGATACCTGAACGATGAGATAAACACAAAGATACTCACTTACGAGGGGATAATGAGGATACTCGACCTTGAGAGGTGGGGCGTTAACTTTGACAAGAAAAACGGATTTTACGAGACAACCCTTGAGGGGGGACACTCAAAACCCAGGGTTTTAAAGGTAAGGGACTTCACGGGAAGGGAGATATACACAAAACTCCTAAAGAGGGTAAGGGAGCTAAGAATTCCCATAATTGAGGGGGAACTCCAGGAGTTAATAGTTTCCGAAAACAGCGTTAAAGGACTTGTATTCCTGCGGGATAACTCCCTTGAGTTTATAAGAACACCTATCGTGATTCTCGCAACGGGCGGTGCTGCATCAATGTATTACTTTACTTCAAATCCTACAAAGGTGAGAGGAGACGGAATAGGGCTTGCCCTGAGGAGCGGAGCAAACGTGAAAAATCCCGAGTTTGTTCAGTTTCACCCTACCGTTTTGAAGAACTCAAACCTCCTCATATCGGAAGCGGTTAGGGGAGAGGGTGCGATACTGATAAACGAAAGGGGAGAAAGGTTCGTAAACGAGCTCCTTCCCAGGGACCAGGTTTCCCGTGCCATATACAGGGAGCTAAAGGAAGGAAGAAAGGTATTCCTTGACTTCAGGCCCATAGTAAAAAAGGGAGTAAAGCTTGAGGAGAGGTTTCCAACCATTTACAAGTTCCTGAGAGAGAGGGGATACGACCCCTACAGGGAGCCCGTCCCGGTTATACCCGCAGCCCACTACTACATAGGGGGCGTTGAGGTTGACGACAGGGGAAGGACCAGCGTAGAGGGACTTTATGCAGTCGGCGAGTGCTCGTGCACGGGCGTTCACGGGGCTAACAGGCTAGCATCAAACTCCCTGCTTGAGGGAATCGTTTTCGGGTGCAGGACCGCATACCAGGTAGCCCTTGAGCTGAAGCTTTTAAAAAAGGAAAATAAACACTTCAAAAGTGAGAGAAGCGGTGATAAGAATCCCTCTTTCAGCGTTGAAGAACTGAAAAAATTAATGTGGGAAAAGGTAGGTCTTGAGAGGGAAGAGGGGGAGTTAAGGGAAGCAAAAAACAGGATTCTCAGATGGATTGAAGAAGCCCGTTCCTGGGAGCCTTCTCCTCAAAACAGACAGCTCTTTGATATACTTCTCGTTGCCCTTGCCACCGTTGAGGGAGCCCTTGAGAGGAAAGAAAGCAGGGGAACCCATTACAGGAGGGATTTTCCCAACGAGAGGGAAGCCTACAGGAGGGATACGGTCCTCTTCCTTTCCGCACTCTTAGAAAAATGATGACCTTTAGCATATCTTTATTACGTTATCTTAATTAAATTCCTTGAAAAAGGAGGTAGTGAGTATGGCTGAAGAAAGAAAGGAAGAGCTCCAACAACAGGAAGCCAAGATGCCGAGCAGGGAAGAGATTGAGAAGGTTCTTGACGAGATTAGGCCCGCTCTGAGATTTGACGGCGGAGACGTTGAGCTCGTAGATGTTCAGGAAGACGGAACGGTTCTTGTAAGGCTCGTCGGTGCTTGTTCGGGATGTGGAATGTCCGTATTAACCCTGAAGGCGGGTATAGAAAGGGTTCTAAAGCAGAGATTCCCTCAGATAAAGGAAGTGAAAGATGTAAACATGGATATACCAACGACCTTCGGCTTCTAACCCCCTTCCCTTTTCACCTTCCACTTAGTTCCCGCGGGTGTATCCTCAAGAATAATGCCGAGCTCCTTTAACTTATCCCTTATGTAGTCCGCAATCTTGAAAACCTTTTCCTTTCGCGCTATGTTTCTCGCTTCTATGAGTATCTCTATTAACTTTTCGTCGTAAACCTTTCCCGCTTCAAGCTCTTTTTCAACAACCCTCTCAACCTTGCACTCGGGGTATAGGTCCTCAAGAAGTCCGAATATCTTTTTCATAGTGTTAAGCAGGGATTTTGAGGCAAACTCGTAAGCCTCAAGCTCACTCTTCGTTATCTTCCCCTCAGAAAAAGCCTTATTCTTTACCTTGTTAAGCTCGGTAACGAGTCCGAAAACGTGGGCGAGGGCTTCAGGTGTGTTGAAGTCATCGCTCAGGGATGCGTAAAACTTCTCTTCAAAATCCTTAACGTGGTCGTAAAGAGGATGAGTTCCTCCCTCGCTTTCCTCAACCACCTTAAGCTTTTTAAGGAGTTCGTAATCCTCTATGGCTCCTTTGAGTCTCTCGTAAGCTTTAAGGGTTTCCTCCATCTTCTCCCAGGAAAAGTCAAGGGGGCTTCTGTAATGGGTGAAGAGAACGAGGAGTCTGAGAACGTCGGGGTGATACTTGGTGTAAACCTCCCTTAAGGTTACGTAATTCCCGAGGGATTTTGACATCTTCTGACCGCCGACAGTCACGAGGCCGTTATGCATCCAGTAGCGGGCGAAGGGCTTTCCCGTTATGGCTTCCGCCTGGGCAATCTCGTTCTCGTGGTGGGGGAAAACGAGGTCAAGACCTCCTCCGTGAATGTCTATTGTCTCCCCGAGGTGCTTGAACACCATCGCAACGCACTCGGTATGCCATCCGGGTCTTCCCTTTCCCCAGGGGGAGTCCCAGGCGGGTTCTCCCGCCTTTGATGCTTTCCATAGGGCAAAGTCAAGGGGGTCCCTCTTCTTTTCGGAAGGCTCTATACGTGCTCCCGCTATTAATTCCTCCACATCCCTTTTTGAGAGCTTTCCGTAATCCTTGAACTTCTTTACGGAAAAGTAAACGTCCCCCTCAACGACGTAAGCGTATCCCTTATCTATCAACTTCTGTATAACCTCTATTATCTCCTTTATGTGTTCCGTTACCCTCGGCTCAACGTCAGCGGGTCTAACCCTTATGTTTTCCATATCTATGTAGTATCTGGCTATATACCTGTCCGCTACTGTCATGAAGTCGGTGCATTCCTGCTTTGCCCTGTTTATTATCTTGTCATCAACGTCCGTGAAGTTCCTTACGAACTTAACCTTATAACCGAGGTGTTCCAGGAACCTCCTGAATACGTCAAAAACTATGAGACTCCTTCCGTGTCCCACGTGGGAGTCGTCGTAAACGGTAACACCGCAGGTGTATATGAGAACCTTTGGAGGGTCTATCGGAACAAACTCCTCAACCTTTCCCGAAAGTGTGTTGTAAATCCTGAGGCTCATAGTTTTATTTTATTAAAATTTTCCTAAAATATTTTTACTATGCCACAGCTCTTTAAAACCAAAAGCGAGATAGACAGCCTCGTCATTAATACTATGCGTTTTCTGAGCGTTGATATGGTTGAGAGGGCAAAGTCGGGACACCCCGGCATGCCCCTCGGAGCTTCCCACATAGTCTACCTCCTCTACGACAGGATAATGCGATACAATCCCAAGAACCCCAACTGGTTCAACAGGGACAGGTTTATACTTTCAGCGGGACACGGGTGCGCGATGCTGTATTCGGCTCTATACCTGTTCGGTTTTGACCTCACCCTTGACGACCTAAAGGCCTTCAGACAGCTCAACAGCAAAACCCCCGGACACCCCGAATACGGGCTCACTCCCGGCGTTGAGGCGACGACTGGAAACTTGGGACAGGGATTCGGTAATGCGGTGGGAATGGCTATAGCGGAAAAGTTCCTCTCAACTATCTTCAACAAAGAGGGTTATCCCATCGTTGACCACTATACATACGTTCTCGTATCCGACGGAGACCTCATGGAGGGCGTATCTTACGAGGCTGCAGCCCTTGCGGGACACTTCAAACTGAACAAGCTGATAGCCATATGGGATAACAACCATATAACGATAGACGGGGATACTAAGCTCGCCTGGAGCGAGGACGTTTTAAAGAGGTTTGAGGCTCTCGGATGGGAGGTTTTCCACATAGAGGATGGATACAACCTTGAACTCCTTGAAGAGGTGATAAAGAGCGCAAAGGAGTCCGATAAGCCAACCTTTATCTCCGTGAGAACCCACATAGGATACGGAACTCCCCTCCAGGATACCGCGGAAGTTCACGGAAAGCCCATGGGAAAGGATGTCGTTGAGGAAACTAAGAAGAATTTCGGCTGGCCCCTTGAGGAGTTTTACGTTCCCGAAGAGGTATTAAAGCACACGAGAAGGAAGGTAGTTGAAGGGGCAAAGCTTGAAGAGGAGTGGAACAAGCTATACGAAGAGTATAAGGAGAAGTTCCCAGAACTTGCCGAGACCTTTGAAAGGGTATTGAATAAGGAATGGAGCCTTGAGTGGCTTGATAAGGTGGAAGAGTTTAAGGAGGATATGCCAACGAGAAAGGCCTCGGGAAAGGTTTTAAACGTTATGGCGGATTACATACCCACATTGATTGGGGGTTCCGCGGACCTCTCGGAGTCCGTAAATACGATTCTTAAAAAGTATCCCGACTTTGAAGCGGATACACCCCACGGTAGGAATATCCACTACGGGGTGAGAGAACACGCCATGGGAACAATCCTGAACGGCATGGCTTACCACGGGGGAATACTCCCTTACGGGGGAACATTCCTAATATTCTCCGAATACATGAGACCTGCCATAAGAACCGCAGCCCTCGCAAACCTCCAAGTTATATTCGTTTACTCCCACGACTCAATAGGACTCGGCGAAGACGGGCCAACCCACCAGCCCGTTGAACAGCTCTGGAGCTTAAGGAGCATTCCAAACCTCTGGGTCGTGAGACCCGCGGACGCAAACGAGGTTAAATACGCCTGGGAGATAGCCCTGAAGAGAAAAAACGGACCTACCGCCATAATCCTCACGAGGCAGAAGGTAAAAACCATAGACAGGAAGAAGTACGCATCTCCCGAAGGTGTCAGAAGGGGGGCTTACGTAATAGCGGATACCCAAGGAAAGCCTGACGTCATAATCATAGCGACGGGATCCGAAGTTCAGGTCGCCCTTGGTGCTAAGGAGCTCCTTGAGGAGAAGGGTATAAAGACGAGGGTCGTTAATATGGCCTGCTGTGAGCTCTTTGATGAACAGCCCGAAGACTATAAGAAAAGCGTTCTCCCTCCTGAGGTAAAAAGAAGGGTCGTCGTTGAAGCGGGAAGGGATACGGGCTGGTATAAATACGTGGGCGAAGATGGACTTGTAATAGGTCTTAATGAATTCGGTAAGTCTGCCCCCGGAAGCGTTCTGTTTGAGTACTTCGGTTTCACTCCCGAGAACGTAGCGGAGAAGGTCATTGAAAAGTGGTTCAAGTAGTTCTATAATTAAAAAATCTGGAGGAGGGTGTAGCTCAGTTGGTAGAGCGGGGGACTGTGGATCCCCGTGTCGCGGGTTCGAGTCCCGTCACCCTCCCCATAAAAACCCATGAAAGCCTTCAATCCGAGAGAGATTGAAAAAAAGTGGCAGAAACGCTGGGAAGAAGCGAAAGTATTTAAAGCCCAAGAGGGAAAGCCGAATAAGTTTTACGTCCTTGAGATGTTCCCCTACCCCTCCGGAAGAATCCATATGGGACACGTGAGGAACTATACCATAGGGGATGCCATAGCGAGATATTTGAGGATGAGGGGGAAAAATGTTCTACACCCTATGGGTTGGGACGCCTTCGGACTTCCTGCGGAAAATGCAGCGATAAAGCACGGCATACACCCCGCAAAGTGGACCTACGAGAATATCTCCTACATGAAGAATCAGTTAAAGATGCTCGGTTTTTCCTACGACTGGGAGAGGGAGATAGCGACCTGTGACCCCGAATACTACAAATGGAATCAATGGATATTCCTGAAGATGCTTGAGAGGGGAATAGCCTACAGGAAGACCGCAAAGGTGAACTGGTGTCCCCACGACCAGACGGTTTTAGCAAACGAGCAGGTAATAGAAGGAAAGTGCTGGAGGTGCGGAACGCCGATAGTTCAGAAGGAAGTTCCCTCTTGGTTTTTAAAGATTACCGCTTACGCGGATAGACTCCTTGAGGATTTAAAGAAACTTGAGGGAAAGTGGCCCGAAAGGGTTATAGCCCAGCAGAGAAACTGGATAGGACGTTCCGAGGGAGCTTTAATCAGGTTTTACGTTGAGCTTGAAGAACCCGAAAAATTTATGGACTGCATTCCCGAGGAGCTAAGAGAGACCGCATTAAAGGAAAAAAGAATTTACATAGATGTGTTCACAACGAGGCCCGATACCGTTTTCGGTGCTACCTTTATGGTTCTTGCACCCGAACACCCCCTCGTTCCCGTTCTTGCCTGCATAGGCGATAAGCTCGGAAAGGTTTGCTACGGAGACGTTGAGGCCTTCGTTGAGAAGATGAAAAAGATGTCCACCCGTGAGAGGACTATGGAAGAGGAAAAGGAGGGGGTATTTCTCGGAGTTTACGCTACGAACCCCGCAAACGGGGAGAAGATACCCGTATGGAGTGCTAACTACGTCCTTTACGAGTACGGAACGGGTGCGATAATGTGCGTTCCCGCCCACGACCAGAGGGACTGGGAGTTTGCAAAAAAGTACGGACTTCCCATAAAACCCGTCGTAAAGCCTGAAGAAGAGTGGGACTTTGATAAGGGAGCTTACGAGGGAAGGGGGGTCCTCATAAACTCGGGTGATTTTAACGGACTTGAGAGCGAAGAGGCGAAGAAAAAGATAACCGCGTGGTTAAAGGAGAAAGGTCTCGGAGACTTTAAGGTATCTTACAGATTGAGGGACTGGAACATATCAAGGCAGAGGTACTGGGGAACGCCTATTCCCGTCGTTTACTGCGAAAGGTGCGGTATGGTTCCCGTTCCTGAGGAGGAACTTCCCGTAAAGCTCCCCCTTGACGTTAAGTTTACGGGACAGGGAAATCCCCTTGAAACCTCGGAGGAGTTTGTAAATACGAAGTGTCCCAAGTGCGGAGGGAAGGCAAGGAGAGAAACGGATACCATGGACACCTTCTTTGACAGCTCCTGGTATTTCCTCAGGTTCTGCGACCCCAAGAACGATAAAGAGCCCTTCTCAAAGGCGAAAACCGATTACTGGATGCCCGTTGACGTTTATATAGGAGGAATAGAACACGCTGTTTTACACCTCCTTTACGCGAGATTCTTCCAGAAGTTCTTAAAGGATATCGGACTTGTAAGGGACGGCGAGCCCTTTGAGAAGCTCATAACCCAGGGAATGGTTCTGAAGAAGTGGGTGAGCGTTAAGAAACTCCTTGATTATCTTGGTCTATCCGAAGAGGACGAGGTTGAGAGGCTTAAAGGGAAGCTTGAAGAGCTCAAGGGAGTTGTTAAGAAAGGTTAAAAGGGCATATAATAAAAATACTGGACGGGGTGTAGCGCAGGTGGTAGCGCGCTGGCATGGGGGGCCAGAGGTCGCCGGTTCGAGTCCGGTCACCCCGACCACTTACCTTTCATGGAACTCCTCTGGATTCAAAGGCTCACCTGTTGCGGAAATACCCATTCCCTCCTGAGTTCCGATAAAGCGGAGCTTATCTTTGAGGAGTTTAACCTACTGTTTCACCCTTCCTTTTCCCTAAGCTCGGAAGAAGAAGCGGTAAATGAAGTTTTGAAGAAGGGAAAACTTGAGGTTCTCGTCCTTGAGGGAGCGGTAAAAAAGGACGATGAAAGAATAAAAAAGCTTTGCGAGATTGCTGATTACGTCGTTGCGGTTGGAAACTGTGCAGTTTACGGGAACGTACCCGCACTCGGTAAAGAAAATATCTCTGGTCTTCAATACAGGTTTAAGGAAAAGGGAGGACTTCTCGGTAAGGAGTTCAGGAGCAAGAAGGGTTATCCCGTTATAAACCTTTCGGGTTGTCCCGCAAACCCCGAGTGGATTACGGGAACTCTCCTCAAGATAAAGAGGGGAAAGCTTGAGCTTGATGAGCTTGGAAGACCGAGGGATTACTACGGGAGCTTAACCCACTGGGGGTGTTCAAGGAACGAGTTCTTTGAGTGGAAGGTTGAGGCAAAGGAGCTCGGAAAGAAAAAGGGCTGTCTCTTTTACCATTTTGGTTGCAGGGGTCCCATGACCCACGCGAGCTGTAACACAATCCTCTGGAACGGAGTTAACTCAAAGACGAGAGCTGGAACCCCCTGTTTCGGTTGCACGGAGTATGACTTTCCCCGTGAGAATCTGTGGGAAACCAGGCAGTATGCGGGCATACCCGCGGAGCTCCCCCTCGGTGTATCAAAGAGGGGTTATATTATGCTCTCGGGCGTTGCGAAGATGTTTGCACCCGAAAGGCTGAAAGATGAAGATTGAGAAGAAAGTATTGACGAGGGTTGAGGGGGAAGCGTCCCTCAAGCTTGAGTGGGAAAGGGGGAGGATTAAGGACGCAAAAATTATTTTTAACGAGGTAAGGGGTATAGAGAGGGTTTTAAAGGGAAAGCCCTTTATGGATGCTTTGGTTATAAACCCAAGGGTTTGCGGTATATGCGGACACGCCCACCTCATAGCAACGGTGAAGGCTCTTGAAGACGCACTCGGGATAAAGGAAGTTCCGAAAAAAGCGGAAATACTGAGGAGGATAACGAGGTTAACCGAGATACTCCAGAACCACGTAAAGTGGTTTTACCTATTCATAATGCCGGACTTCCTAAAACTTCAGGAAAATCTCAACGAGTATAAGCCCTTTTCGGGAAGTGCATGGAGGGAAGCGGTTAAGGTATCCTCGGAGGTTGTAAAGGTCATAGCCCTCTTTTCGGGGCAGTGGCCCCACTCCTCTTACGCAATTCCCGGAGGGGTAACATCAACGCCTTCGGAAGAAGAGGTATTTAAAGCAAAGTCTCTTATAAGAAACTTTAGGAGATTCTTCCTCTCCCGCATAGTGGGAGTAAGCGAAGAGGAATTTAGAAAACTCAGAAAAAGGGGAGATTACGGGAATCTGAAGGGGGACCTTGGTAAATTCCTTGAGCTTTGTGAGGACTTTTCTTTAAACGAAGTGGGAAGGTCCTACGGAAGGTTTATCAGCGGTGGGGGTTTTATAGATACCCTGAAGCCATCTTACAAGAGGGAAAGGGGAAGGAGGTTTAAGTTCTCTCCGAAGTTCGTTGAGGTTTTAAATCCGCCATCTTATACCCTTTCAAGACCCGTGAGGTATAAGGGTCTTCCCTACGAAACGGGTCCCCTTGCAAGACAAGTTCTCTGTAAAAATCCCCTGATTGAAAAAATGTTTTCCGATTTCGGGGACTCCTTTTCGGTTCGTGTATCCGCAAGGGTTCTTGAGCTGTGGGAAATAATTGAGAAGGTTGAGGAACTCCTTACGGAGCTTCTGAATCATATAAACGAGCGTTCCGCAGTAGGAGAAATTCCAAAGGAAGGGAGCGGAAGCGGGACAGGAATCGTTGAGGCTGCAAGGGGAACCCTCATACACAGGGTTGAGATAGAGAAGGGAAGAATAAGGAGTTACGAAATAATAACACCCTCCCAGTGGAATCTTGGCCCGAGGTGTGAGAAATACCTGGGTGTGGCTGAGAAGGCTATAATCGGTCTTGACAGCTCCCTGAAAGCGGAGATGATTTTAAGGAGCTTTGACCTCTGCTCTGTTTGCACAACCCATTAATCACTTTACCACTGTGAGGAATATGGAAAACTTTCCCCTCTTTACCTTATACTTCGTTATCTCAAGCTTATCCCTGAACTGCTTTGGAACCTTCTGGTAGATTTCAGTGTTCTTAAACACGTCAAGAATGCTGAGCTTCAGGTATTCTCCTTCTTTTTTAAAGTGTTTGTCCTTTGTAAGCTCCTCCAGTCCGTCCGGGGAGAGCATCTTAAGGTAAACGCCAAAGTCCTTAAGCTCGTCCCCTTCCCTCTCGTTAAAAACCTTATTGCTCTCCTCCCTTCCCCTGAACTCAAATTTCTTCGGAAATATGAGAAACCTCTTCTTTCCCTTTATCTTCACAACTCCCTCGTCAAACTCAAAATCAAGGGAGGGAAAGGTTTTCTTGAAGGCTTCCTTTTCAATCTCTACCTCAACCTCGTTGTCTATGAGGTTTCCGAAGTGAAGCAAATCCTCTATAAATATTCCCATGACTAATTATCTTTATACACAACCCTTCCCTCTTTTATGGTGTATATCACCTTACCCTTCAGAACCTTTCCCCAGAGGGGTGTATTCCTGCTTTTTGAGAGGTTTGTCTCCTCATTGAGAACCCACTCCTTGTTCACGTCAAATATGGTTATGTCCGCAGGGCTTCCCACTTTCAGCGTTCCGTAGGGAAGCCCGAGTATTCTCGCAGGGTTCATGGTAAACATCTCAACAAGTCTCTTTAGACTTATAACCCCCTCCCTATAAAGGTTAAGGGCCATGGGGAGGGCGGTCTGGAGCCCTATTATGCCCGGCGATGCGAACTCAACGAGCTCCTTCTCAAAGGGTGCGTGGGGAGCGTGATCCGTGGCAAAGCAGTCTATAAATCCCTCCCTAACCGCCTCCAGAAGTTTCCTTCTGTCCTCCTCCTTCCTGAGAGGAGGGTTTACCCTTGCGTTAGCTCCGCTTCTTAAAACTTCTTTTTCCGTAAATGTGAGATGATTGGGATTCACTTCACAGGTTATCTTCACCCCCTTATCCTTGAAATACTTTATAAGCTCAACGCCGAAAGAGGTCGTGAGGTGCTGGATATGAACCCTCGCACCCGTGTAGTGGGCGAGGATTCCGTCCCGTGCTATCTGTATGTCCTCCGCGGAGGGGTCCCTTTCCGATAATCCGAGGAGTGCGGAAATCTCGCCCTCGTTAACAGCACCGTAGGCGAGCTTATCGTCCTCGCAGTGGTCAAGGATAACCGTATCAAGCTCTACTGCTATCTCCATAGCCCTTCTCATAAGGGAGTTGTCCATCACGGGACTCCCGTCGTCCGTAAAGGCAACGCAACCCGCTTCCTTGAGAGCATAAAGGTCCGCAAGCTCCTTTCCCTTCCTCCCCTTCGTTATAGCACCTGCGGGGAGAACTCGGCAAATCCCGAGTTTTTCCGCCTTTCCGAGTATGTATTTAACTACGCTTGGGCTGTCAACGGGTGGGTTTGTGTTCGGCATGCATACGATAGTTGTAAATCCGCCCGCAACAGCACACCTGCTCCCGCTCTCTATGTCCTCCTTATAGGTCTGACCTGGGTCCCTAAGGTGGACGTGTACATCAACGAATCCCGGGGAGACTATTAGCCCATCCGCGTCTATAATCTCCGCCTCGGGAACGAGAATGTTTTTATCTATCTCCTTAACGACGCCGTTCTCTATGAGAATGTCAAACTTTCCCTCAAGGTTCTGGGAGGGGTCAACGAGGTATCCGTTCTTTACTATAAGCTTCAGCATGTAAATTTTATATACTAAAATCTTATGAGAAGAATCTTACTTTTAAGCCTTATGTTCCTCTCCCTTGTCTTTCCGATGGCAGAACCTACGGGAAGCCCCCCCGAGGTAAAGAACCTTAACGTAATCGTCGTGGATAAAAAGGGTGTTAAACACGTCCTTAAGAGCCCGACCTGTGAGGGTTTATCCTACATAAAGGTAAGGAAGGGGGACATTGAGTATGCGGTTTCCCTCACAAACGTTGAGAAAATGGAGATAATTAACGTTAGCGGGGATAAGGCTATAGTGAAGATACACCTAAGAAACGGAAAATCCGAGGTTTTTGAGCTTCCTTCCAATTACTTTTGCAGCGCTGTTTCGGATATAGGAAACGCTTCCTTTACCATAAAAGACGTAAAAGAAATTCAGTTCAGGAAGGAGGAGAAATGAGGAAGGTTGCCTTTATCCCGTTGATTGTTCTCGTTTTTTTTACAGGCTTTATTCTGGGGCAGAATACGGACAAGGAAGAGGATAAGTATTTTTACCTCAAGCTCTTTTCAAAGGTTCTGAAAATCGTTGAAAGGGAATACGTTGAGGAGGTCCCAATAAAGAAACTCATATACGGGGCTATAGACGGGATGGTCTCCTCCCTTGACCCATTCTCGGACTTCTTCCCTCCCGAGCAGTATAAGGAGTTCATGCAGGAGACGGAAGGGGAGTTCGGGGGAATAGGTATTGAGATAACGATGGAAAAAGGAAGGCCCATAGTCGTTGCCCCTATAGAGGGAACGCCTGCATGGAAGGCAGGACTAAGACCCGGGGATGTGATAATAGCTATAGACGGCCAGGACACCTTTAACATGTCCCTAATGGAGGTTGTGAAGAAGATAAGGGGAAAGCCCGGAACTAAGGTGAAGCTCACCATTCTGAGGAAAGGAGTTGATAAACCAATAGAGGTTGTAATAACGAGGGCAAGGATAAAGGTCCCGAGCGTCAAGTTTACAAACTACAAGGGAATAGGCTACATAAAGATATCCCAGTTTACAAGCGGAACCGCGAGAAGCCTTGAGAGGGCTATGGAAGACCTTGAGGAACAAGGTGTTTACGGCTTCATAATAGACCTCAGGAATAACCCCGGCGGACTCCTCACCGAAGCGGTTGACGTTGCTGACCTCTTCGTTCCGAAAGGAAAGCTTATAGTTTACACGAAGGGAAGAAGGGGAGAACTCCACAGATACTTTGCCGAGAGGGAACCCCTTACCCATAACCTCCCCGTTGTTCTTCTCGTAAATAAAGGCTCCGCAAGCGCCTCGGAGATAGTCGCCGGTGCACTCCAGGATTACAAACTCGCAACCCTCGTGGGTGAGAAGACCTTCGGAAAGGCATCGGTTCAGAACATAATACCCCTTGACGACGGTTCCGCAATAAAACTAACGATAGCCTACTACTACACACCTAAAGGAAGGCTCATACACAAGAAGGGAATAACGCCCGACATCATCGTTAAGATGGACCAAAAGACGTGGGACGAGCTCTTCAAGAGAATAAGACAGCTGAGGTTTGAAGGACATACGGAGAAGGTGATACTCCTCCCCGAGATAGACGTTCAGCTGAGGAAAGCCATTGAGATTCTCCAGAGAAGGGAAGAGCTTAAAAAAACGGGATGATTACCTTAGGGGTTGAGACCTCGTGCGATGAGACAGCCCTTGCCCTTTACGACACCGAGAAGGGTGTAATAGGGGATATAATCCTCTCCCAAGCTGTCGTTCACTCCCCTTTCGGGGGAGTTGTTCCCGAACTCTCGGCAAGGGAGCACACGAGAAACATTCTCCCCCTCTTTGACAGACTTCTTAAAGAAACAAATTTTGATATAAAGAAGATAGACTTTATTTCCTTCACGCTCACCCCCGGTCTTATACTCTCCCTCGTCGTAGGAGTCGCCTTTGCGAAAGCCCTCGCTTACGAGCTTAACAAACCCCTCGTTCCCGTTCACCACCTAGAAGGTCACATTTACTCCGTTTTCCTTGAGAGGAAGGTTGATTACCCCTTTCTCGCCCTGATTGTTTCGGGGGGACATACGGACCTCTATCTCGTTCGGGATTTCGGGAGATACGAGTTTCTCGGAGGAACCCTTGACGACGCAGTGGGTGAGGCTTACGACAAAGTCGCTAAGATGCTCGGACTTGGATACCCAGGCGGTCCTATAATAGACAGGCTCGCAAAGGAGAGTAAAAAACTCTACGAGCTTCCCAAGCCCCTTTTAAACGACGATTCCCTGAACTTCTCCTTCAGTGGACTCAAAACCGCTGTTCTAAACCTCCTGAAAAGGGAGAAAAGCTTGAGAAAAGAGGACGTTGCCTACTCCTTTCAGGAAACCGTTGTTGAGATTCTCCTTAAGAAAACCTTAAAGGCAATTCAAAAAACGGGTGTGAAAAGGGTTGTCGTAGTAGGAGGAGTTTCCGCAAACTCAAGGCTGAGGGAGGTCTTCAGGAGGGCTTCCGAGGAGAAAGGTTTTGAGCTATACATCCCTCACCCGAGGCTGTCAACGGATAACGCGGTTATGATAGCTTACGCGGGTGCGGAGAGGTTCAAAAGGGGGATAACCGCTCCCCTTGATATAAACCCCCAACCCAATATTCCCCTTGAGGAGTTCGGAAGGTTATTCACCTGAAGTTTATCCTAATTCTGAAAATCCCATTTTTATACTCCGCTCTCATCTTCCAACCGTGAAGCTCCGCAAGTTTTTTGACGACGTATAAACCTATTCCCGTTCCCCTGTCCGTTTCCTTGTAAAACTTATCAAATATTTTCCCTACATCTTTTAAAGGTTTTGATGGGTTTTCCACGAGGAGCTTTTTCTCATCAAGAGTTATCCTTACCCATTTCCCCGTGTTGTGTTTAAATGCGTTTGAGACCACGTTATCCACTATCCTTCTTACCGCGGAAGAATCTCCCTTCAAACTCACCTTTTTCAGGTTCAGCTCAGCCTTTATATCAGGGTATAATTCCCTGAAGTCCTTTACAACGCTCTCAACAATCTCATTTATATTAACGGATTGGTCGGTATTTAGGGGAACAAGCTGGGGAGAGGAGAGGTTATCGCTCAGGGCTATTAACTGGTTGACCGCTTCCTCCATCCTCCTTAAGGACTCCTCCCCGCACTTTCTTTTTAATATCTTCACGTTTATTAAGAGGCTCGTTAAAGGGGTTTTCATATCGTGAGCGACGTCCCTTGATATTTCCGTCATCACCTCCACAGCCTTTCTCAAGGGAGCTATTGAGTATAGGGAAAAAATGAGGGATAGAATAAGATTGATAAGCGTGAAGAGTGAGAGATAAACCAAGTGGTTCTTAAAAACTTCCCTTTTCTTCTCGTTAAATTCCTCCGAGGGGTAAATCACCTTTAAAACGTCCTCCTTTACGTCAGGTATGGGGACGAGTATGTAAAGGCCTTTTTCATCCTCGTATAACCTGTAAAAGCTCTTACCCTCATTCTTTACTATCTCTATGCGGAACTCTTTTCCTTTAAAGGTGTAAGAGTAATTGATTAATCTGAGGTATATATTGTGTTTCAGCTCCTTCAGGTTTACGCTCACCATAAGAGCGGTTATAACGCATAGCAAAAACTCTATTGCGGTAAAGAAGAGAATAAAGGACTTTAAAAGGGATTCCCTCTCGTAGCTCGTGAGCCTACTCAAGAACATAACCTAGTCCCTTCACGGACCTTATATTCAGACCCGTTTTTTTTCTCAGGGTGTTTATTATCACCCTCAGCCCCGTGGGTGATGGGTTCTTCATGCAGTCAAGGAGTGCGTCCCTGTGAACCGCTCTTCCCGTATTCCTCAGGAGTTTTAAGAGTATGCATCTCTCTACCTCCCCCAGCTCAATTTCTTCATCTCTCAGGAAAAACCTTCCGTTCTTGTAAATGAGTTCCCCGTAGCAGAGGTTGTCCTCCTTTATGCGTGCCCTTAGCCTTACAAGTAGCTCCTCGGGGTCAAAGGGTTTCTTTATGTAATCGTCCGCTCCCGACTCAAACCCCCTCGCTATCGTCGGTATGTCAGTCATGGCGCTTATTATTAATGCTGGGGTTGTGTTTCTTATATCCCTGAGAAACTTTATAAGCTCTATGCCATCTCCGTTCCCGAGGTTGACGTCTATAATGTAGGCAGTATAGTTGTTTTCTTCCATTCTGTTTATCGCCTCTTCGTAGCTGAACGCGAGGTCAACCCCGTATCCGTTCTCTTCAAGGAACTCCTTGAGGCTTAACGCAAGAAGTCTGTCATCTTCAACGAGAAGTATCTTCCCGCTCATCATTCAGAATCTAATACCAAGCTTCAGAGAAAGGCTTCTATCTACTGCCTCCTCGCTCAAGCCTTTGCTGAAGGTGAGCGTGAGGAAAAGCTTATCGGTGAGGTCCAGAAGGGAGAAGAGGGTAAGGTATGGGTAATACCTGCTCCTCACGGAGGATTCGGTAAGGTCAAGGGAGATATTGAGATACAGCTTCCTCAACTCGTATCCCGCTCCTGCGGAAAAGCTCCAGGTATCCCTCAGGGAAGAATTTGAACGAAAAGTTCTCTCAATGTATAGGGATATATCACTCCTTCTGAGTATATATACAGCGTAGAGAGATGGGGCGATAGCAAGGTATTTGTCCCCGAACTTTTCAGAGGTGGGTATCTTTAGCCTGAGCCCCGGATATAGTCCGAGGTTTTTGAAGTATTTTCTGTAAGTTGCAGAAAGGTATATATTTCCCATTCCGCTCTTACCATTTACATAGGTGTAATACCTTGAGGAAAGGGAAAAGTAAAAGGGTTTTATACTTGCGGAAAGGGAGTAATAAACGCTGTTTGATTCGTAATCTTTATCCTTAGCATGGGAAAAGCCAGTTCTGAAGAAGAACTTTACCCTTCTCCTCGGTCTTAGTTCCTTTACGGGACACCCGTATCTGTCAACGAGAACGAAAAAGGGAGTATTTGGACATTTATCAAGGCTGTCTTCCACACCGTCAAGGTCTGAGTCTGTGAAACCGAACACAAAGCCCAAAACCGCGAAAACCAAAGCTAAAAGCATTTTAGCAAACTATTTTAATCCTCCCATCTTTCTTCTCCTTCATGACGGGGGTATTTTCTCCTCTCTCTTCCAAACTCTTTGTATCTCTCCCTTTCCTTCTCAATCTCCTCCTCAATTTCCTCATAAAGTTCTTCCCTTTCCTCCCTGTGCATATACTCTCTTTCTATCTCCCTTTCCATTTCCCTTTCGTGCTCATACATTTCCCTTTCGGGGATTTCCCTCTCGTGATGTTCTCTACCGAACTCCCTGTAGAGCCTTCTTATTATCTTCTCCCTTTTTTCCTCGTACATCTCCATTAACTTCATTTTCAACTTGTTCATATGTATGTATCTCTCCTCGGAAGGAGCTTTCTTAACCTTTTCTATGAGCTCCCTTATATCCTCTTTCCCAAAAGCGAACAAAAGTAAGAAGAAAAGAAAAAGGAAAACCATCATAAATTAGGATATGAGGAATTAATCCTCGTTATCTACGTCAATCTCAAGGGCTATGTAGTTTCCGTTTTCTCCTTGAACGTATTCAACCTCAACGTAAAGGTTCTGACCTTGAAGGTTCTGGAGCTCTGAAAGGCAATCCGTTCCTACAAGATATCTGTCTTGCTCATTCTGAAGGTCAAACTCGCAATAAGTTCTATCGCTTACCTGTATGGTTGTCCCGTTTACCGTTACGGTGTTGTTTGTTGTATCAACCTGGATATCCGATAAGGGAACTTTTATCTCGTATCTTTCCATCATACCTTTGTTGTGTTCTTCCTCTTCACCTTCTTCGAACCTTCTTCTGTGTTCCTCTTCGTATCTCTCTCCGCAGTCTTCCCCTTCTTCAAGCTCAAGTTTAATGACTCTGCTGTTTACGGGATGAATCTTTACCTCCGCACATACGGGACCTTGCATGTTTTGAATCGCCTGGATGCAGTCCTGACCGAAGTAGTTTCCGTCCGGGAGTTTACAAAGGGTGTTGCTTTCAATGTTTGCGGTTAGCTCCGGACTTACCGAGATTGTTCCATCAAAGCTTTGGGGGTCTATTACCACGTAAGCCTCTATCTTTCCCCTTGTCCTTATTCTCTCCTCATCCTCGTGTCTCGCAGAAACCTCCACATGCACAACTCTACATTCATCATTACACTCTAACTGGAAGTTATTAAGCTCAAAATCCACAACGAGGTTCTGCCCCTGGGCCGGGTCAACGTTTGTTTTGATGTCTATGGAACACCTTCCCGTTTGCTGGTCGCAGTTTATGTTTTGGGTGTTTTTAAGAACGAGGTTCTTTTGCTGGCCTTCATAAACAACGGTTCCCTGGTTTGAAACCTCAAGTCTCATCCCTACGAACCGCTCGTTTGGGACCTGAACGGTTCCGAGGTAGTGGTAAACACCTTCAAGCTCCGCAAGGTCAAGGGTTATCCCAGTATTGTCGTTAAACACAACTTCCGTGTTCGTGCAAGCTCCATCCCTACAGAGCTCAATCTTGTGGAGCTTTACCTCAAAGCGTGCTATGTTTGCGGGTGCATCGGTCGCATACAGGTCAAGGGAAGAAGTTGTTAATGAGCTTTCAGAGGATATTGAGCCTCCACCGCCTCCACCGCAACCATAAATAAGTGCAAGGGAAAATATGCTTGCGGTTAGAAGTTTTTTCCTGCTCATCTTTCTCACCTCCTGTTTTTGAGGGTAGGGTGTGAGGGTTAGCGGTGGGTTAGTGAGGCGTTAGTTCCGCGTTAGTTGGAGCTATTTACATAAGGGATAAAATTTTATTATGACCATAAAGGTAATAAAGAAAGAGGAGCTCTACGGGACCCTGAGGGAGGTTCTCGGGAAAGCGGAAAAGAGCCTGAAGGTGGCCTCAGCCTGGATAAGGGGTGAAGCGTTTAAGGAGCTACTTACCTCCCTTAAGGAGGGGGTTGAGATTGAGGTTATTGTAAGGGCGGGGGAGCTTTCCGACCTTGAGATAACGGACGTTTCCTTTTTTATAGCGGTTAAGGAAAGGGGAGGAAAGATTTACCTCAACAGAAAACTCCACTCAAAGTTTTTAGTTGTTGACGAGAAGATAGGGGTTGTCGGCTCTTCAAATATAACGCTTAGGGGAATACACAGGGACGGGAACGAGGAGACGAACGTTCTCATAGAGGATGAGAGCGTAAAGGAACTCCTTGAGGAGTTTGAGAGAATAAAAGAATCCTCCCTTGATATAACGGGCATAAAGGGTTTTACGCTGAGCGTTAAGAACTCAAAAGAGGGAACTGCCATATTCTTTGAAGAAGTAAGTGAGCAGAGCTACTTTACTACCGAAAAGAACGATAAGGTTTACCTCTTGAGGCTCGTATCCCTTCAGGAGTCAAGGGAACTGAACAACGAGGTGATAAACAGGATAATGAGAAGTGAGAACGAGGATTGGAAGAGGGCAAGCCTTTACGCATACATGGGGGAAAAGCCTCCCCTCAAGGTTGGAAACCTTGAGTTCATATGCGAATACGACAAAAAGGAAAAAGTTTACAGAACCGAGGGATTCTCCCTTGAGAGCGGTATGCCTTTACTTCCCGCAACGGAGAAGGAGTATATAAACGAGGTTTTCAAAAGAAACCACGCAGGATACAAGATGTCCATTCCCGTTTACATAGGGAAGCTTTACGGCTCGGATATAAATACCTACCTTGATGCCCAGAAGGTGATAACGCAACATATGGTTCTTCTCGGAACAACGGGCTCGGGAAAGACAACCTTCGTAAGAAACTTTCTCGGAAACCTCTCCGAAGAGGTTGAGGTTGTAGTTCTGGACCTTCACGGAGAATACGGAGAGCCCCTTAAGGAGAAAAGGGAGGTTGAGGAAGCGGAGGTTGATAATGTTCTCTTTCCCGTTGACGTTGATGACTTTAAGGAAATCCTGAAGGTGAGCGGTATAGTCCTTGAGGAGAAATCCGCACAGGAAAAGAACTTCTTTGCCTTCTTTAGGAAGTCCCTCATTCCCGATATAAAGCTTATAGCCTACAGGGATAAAAGCCTGAGGGAGCTTATAGAAACCGCTTACCAGTTCCTTCCCGTAAACATGAAGGACGAGCTGAGGAATATGCTTGAGTATCTGATAAACCAGTATGGGGGCAATTCCGTGAACGCTCAACCGCAGGTTATAAAGGAGATAGAGGAACTTCTGAACTCGGAAAATAAACTGAAAATTATTAACCTGAAAAATCTTGACATACTCCAGAGCAGGTTAAACCTCGTCGGTCTCATTCTGAAGGAGCTTTTCAGAAGGGCGAGGGAGGACAGAAGGAAAAGGTTAATAGTTGTTGAAGAGGCCCATAACTTTGCTCCCGAGAAGGGTGTCGGCATAGCCCCCTACGGAAAGGAGAACATTGCCCAGATAGTTCTTCACGAGATAGCTATGGAGGGGAGAAAGTATAACCTCGGTCTTATTGTGGTTTCCCAGAGGCCTTCAAACATAAGCAAGTTCGTTCTCTCTCAGATGAACACTCAGGTGATATTCAAGCTCATAACGAAAAACGACCTTGAAGCTGTTTCCCAGTTCTTTGAACACTCCAAGGAGGATATATACAGAAGGCTTCCCTTCCTTAAGGTTGGAACCGCTTACGTGAGCGGTCTCGGCGTTCCCTTCAGCTTTCTCGTTGAGATAGAGGGTATTATTCCCCAGAATCCCTGAGCTTTGAGAGAAGCCTCTCCTTTACCTGTTCGTAATAGGGGTAGGTTATCCCCTCCTTCTTTATCCACTGCACGAGCTCAAGGGCTTCCTTAATCTTGCCTTCCCTCTCAAGGAGGTAAACGTAAACCTCAAAGGCCATTATCTGGGGTAGGGTTCCTCCCCATCTTTCCCTCAGCTCATCTTTATACTCCTCGTAAAGCTCTACGTCCTTCAGGACGTACTTCTTCACCTTCTCAAGGTCCTTCTGCTTCTGGGCAAGGAGTATAAGGTCGTTCAGTATGAGGTGGGCCTCGTAGGGGGTTCCTTCCATCTTCAGGGCTTCGTTATACAGCCACTCCGCAAACTCGTAATCCCCTTCAAGGAGTGCTGTCTGGGCAAGGGTTCCGAGAAATGTTCTCTTGGTATACATGGGGTTTTCTATCTCGCCCGTATCAAAATGCTTGGCCTTGAAGGGAAAGTTCAGGCTCTTTATGGTTTTCACAGAGTAGTAATGTTTAACCTTCTTCTGGTATTTATGGGGAAGGCTCTCATACCACTCCCACAGGTCTAATGCCTTGAGGAGACCGCCCTTTTCCCTGAATATCCTGAAAACTCTTCCTATCATCGGTAATAAGATAGGACGTAATCAAGTTTTCGCCTGCACTTAGGACAGAAATCCCGTGATTTCCTGTCAACCTCATAAATGCTGTTTGAAAAACTCATAACGCAGTAAGGGTCCTCGCAGTGCTTAAGTCCGAAGGTGTGTCCGAGTTCGTGGTTCGTCTCCTTAAAGGTTCTCTCAAAGAAAACCTTCTCGTCTGGATGCCTTAACCTGTAGGTGCTCACGACCGCATACTTTCCCCCATACTGGGCTTCTCCAAAAACGAAGTTAAGCCCCTCCTCGTAAAGGTCAAATCCCACGAGGGCTATGAGCCGAACCATATTCGGGTAAACAATCCCGGAAAGGTATTTGAGAATGCTTCCCGCGTGATACTGGCCCCTCTCGGGATTGTAGGCTACGCTTATGTCCGCCTTTACCGTTGCGACTCTAACCTCAAGCTCAAATATCTCTTTTATGTTTCCCGCATCCGCAAGGAGAAGCCTGTCCTCAACGTCTCCGAAGGATACGAGGTATATGTATCCCATTATCTAAAAGCTAAAGCAGTTCCGAGACTTTGAAAAGTGCGTATAGGGGAACACCTTCCTTCTCTATGTTTTCCCTTCCCCCCTCTTCCCTGTCAACGACCGCAAAGACACCTATAACCTCAAGACCGAACTCTTTGCAAGCCTTTACTGCCTTTAGTGCGGAGCTTCCCGTCGTCACCACGTCCTCAAGAACCGCGACTCTCTCCCCCGGATTCAGGAGCCCCTCAATCTGTCTCTTCATCCCGTGGCCTTTAGGCTCCTTCCTCACAACGAAGGGCTTTATGGGATTTGAGTCCATGAAGGAAACAAAGCTTACCGCATAGGCTATGGGGTCCGCACCCAGGGTAAGACCCCCGCAGGCATCGGGATTAAACTCCTTTAGCGTCTCATACATTACCTTCCCAAGTATGTAAGCACCCTCGGGGTCAAAGGTTATCCGCTTGAGGTCTATGTAGTATCTGCTAAGCTTTCCCGAAGAGAGCTTGAAAACGGGCTCGTCCGCAACCTTCAGGGAACGTTTCTTTATGAGCTCTTTTAGCTTTTCCCTCTCAAGCATTTGAATTGATTATACCTCTCAAGAACCTTCTCTTTTAGGGATTCGTCCCCTTCACCCTCAAGGAAAGCCTTTAGCTCCTCTTCAAGCCTGCTGAGGTGCTTTTCCCTCGTCTCTTCGTCTCTCGGCTTTTCCGCCTGAATCTTGTGTCCCCCTTCCATGAGACCCTCAGGTATATACCAGTCCCTGAAGTAGGTGTATCCGAGCTTCAGAAGTTCAAATCCCATACGGGAAAGAGCTGGAGGAACGCCCCTCTGGAGCTCCTTCGCTGTTTCCCTGTCCTCAAAATACTCAACGAAAATCTTCGGAAAGTATGAGGAAAAGAGTTTATAAACCTCCCTCTCGCAGGAGGAACCAAAGAAAGACTTTCCCTTAACCTGCGGTCTTATCCCGAATATCTCCGCCCAGGGACCGTAATGGGGCTTTCTCCCGAGGAAAACCTTAACGGTCAGGAGACTCTCCCCGTCAACCGAGAGGTCAAGGTTAAACTCCTCAACGAACCTTCCCCTTGAAAACCTTTTGAGGCTGAGCTTTCCGAGGTCCGTCTTAATACCCTCCTCAAGCCTCCTTTTTAAAGTCTCAAAATCCTTTGGTGAAAGCATATAATTTTTTTACAATGGTTCTTCCCTTGAGGGCCCTGATATTAATTCTTGTTGCTTTAACTTTTGTGGGAACCAAGCTCTCGGGTTTATACGTTCTCTGCGTTCACGAAAATGAGAACTCAGTTCATTACGAGCTTTTACATTTCTCCGGTCAGGAGGGAACAAATTTAACGGAAAGCGAAGTTCATATAGATATTGATGACCTGATAAGCAAAAAGAATATAACCTTAAATCTTTCAGTTCCCCTTATACTTTTAGGTTTCTCAATAAAGAAAAAAAATTTTAAACGCGAGCCCTCAATAGAAATAATAGCCTTCAGGGAAAACCCCAATAAAACCGTCAGGCTATTAATCTGATTCTTTTCCCTCCCTTTAACCGTTTCCAAATCCCCTAAGGAGGTAAGGCATGCTTTTGGTATTTTTAATAGTTTTCGGACTTTCTTTTGGCATCACCCTTGAGGAAGGCTTAAAAATTTTGGAGGAAAACAATCCAGAACTAAGGGCTATGAGGAAGGCCCTTGAGTCCTACAGGGGACTTGAGATTTCCGCTAAGGCTTTCCCGAATCCGGAGCTCAGATTTGAGAGCGGATTTTTCTCAACGACTCAGGACTTCAAGCCCGCGGGAAGGTTCATATACATTCTTGAAATTTCCCAGAAAGTTCCCCTGTGGGGATTAAGGGAAAAGAGGTTGAGAGTTGCGAAAACCGAGAGGGAGGTTTTCCTATACGACTACACAGCGAGGAGGTATGAGCTCTTTTCGGAGTTCTACAGGAGGTTTTACGAGACCCTATACAGGAAAGAGCTATTAAAGGTGGAGAGGGAGAACCTGAAGCTATCTGAGGAAATTCTTGAGTTTGTAAAAAATGCCTACAGAATAGGGGAGAGGACCGAGCTTGAGCTTCTGAGGGCAAGGAGGAATTACGAAGAGGCAAGGATAAGTGTTTCCCTCTCGGAGAACGATTACGAACGCTCCCTTAAGGAGATAAGGGCACTTTTGGGGAAGAAAGTTGATAATGTGAAGGGAAACCTCTACACCCTGCCTGAGGTTCACGTTCCCGACATAAAGAAAAGCCCAAGAGTCGTCAGATACGCAATAATTCAGAAACTCCTGAAGGGAAGGATAGAACTTGAGAAGGCACTCTCAAAGCCCCAGCCGAGTATCGGCATTCTCATGGAGGACAGCGAAGAAGGTTATTACGGCTTTCGCGTAAGCCTTTTTTTTGAAATTCCCCTCCTATACAGAAGGCAGGGGGAAATACTGAGGCACATGAAGTTGAAAGAGGCGGTCCTATACGAGATGAAGAACGAAGAGCTCAGGCTCTCAACCTCGGTAAAAAACGCCTTGACACGTATGAAAACCTTAAGGGAAAGTATAAGGCTCGTTGAGAGTGTTCTCCTTCCCCGTGCGGAAAAGGAACTGTCCCTTGCTTTGAAAAGCTACAGGCTGAACGTTATAAGCCTTCTTGAGCTCACGGACGTAAAGAGAAGATACTTTGAGCTCCTGAGGGAGAGAGCACGCCTCTACAGGGAGTTTCATATAGCCTTCTCCGAGCTCATAAGAATAGGAGGTGTTGAGAGATGAGGTTTCTTTTCCTCTTTGTTTTCATAAGCTTACTTATTGCCCACGAAGGCGAAAAGGAGCATCACGAAGAGGAGATAATTCTCACGAAAGAGCAGATGGAACTCCTCGGGATAAGGCTTATGAAGGTTGAGAAAAAGCCCGCAAGCAAGATAATGGAGTTTCCCGCAACCGTTGAGGAATATCCCAAAACCGCCTATAAGGTCTATAGCCCCATAGAGGGAATAGTGAGGAAGGTTTACAAGTTTGAGGGGGATTACGTGAGGAAAGATGAACCACTCCTTGAGGTCTTTTCCCCCTACATAACGGAGCTTATAACGAGACTTGAGAGAACAAAAGGGGAACTAATAGTTGCAGAAAAAGTTTTTAAGGAGTATGAAAAGCTATACAGACAAAAACTGATAAGGTATAGGGAATACCTTGACGCAAAGACAAGGTATGAGAGCTTAAAGGGAACCTACGAAGCTCTTCTCGGTGAGCTGAGGAGCTTCGGAAAGATTAAGGGAAGGAACTTACTAATAACATCCCCCGGTGAGGGTTATGTCGTATCCCAGAAGGTCTTTGTGGGGAGCGGTGTAGGTATTGATAAACTCCTTTACGAGGTTCACAACCACGAAAGGGTGTGGGTATACGCCTGGGTCTCTCCCGAGGAGCTAAAAGAAGTGAGAAGCTCAAAGAGGTTTGAGGTATTAGTTGAAGGGGAAAGAATTGTATGCTCCCCCGATTACGTTGGACACGAGGTAGACGAGAAAACACGAAAGGTTAAGGTGAGGTGCACCGCGAGAAACGAGGACCACAAGCTACTCCCGGGAATGTTCGTAAAGGTGAAGGTTTACACTGGAAAGGATTACGGGATAATCGTTCCCAAATCCGCGGTAAAGGAGATAGAGGGCAAGCACGTTGTTTTTCTCTTTAAAGAAGGAAAGTTCATTCCGAAAGAGGTTGTAATACTTAAAAATCTCGGGAAGGAGCTTCTCATAGAAGGTATTCACGAAGGTGAGGTGATAGCAGTTGAGGGGACGAACTTCCTCAAGACAAAAATCACCGGAATAGAAGAGGGAGGACACGCCCACTAAAGGAGGTGGAAAGATGTTCAGATTTATCCTGAAAAACAGACTTCTCGTCCTTATACTCCTCGGAGTTGTTATTTTTTACGGCGTCAAAAGCTTCAGAGAACTCCCCATAGACGCATTCCCCGACCCTACCCCCGTTCAGGTGAACATATACACGGAAGCTCCCGGGCTTTCCGCCGAGGAAGTGGAAACCCTGATAACCATTCCCATAGAGTCGGTTATGAACGGGATAAAGGATGTTACACTCGTCAGAAGCGTCTCCCTTCCCGGTCTCTCTTACATATCCGTTTACTTCAAGGAGGGAACGGACGTTTACTTCGCAAGAAGGCTCGTTATGGAAAAGCTTCCCGACGCGACAGCGAGACTTCCCGAGGGATACGTTCCCGTTATGGGACCAAACTCAACGGGACTCGGAAACATACTCCTCTATGCCATTAAAGACACGAGCGGAAAATACAGCCTTGAGGAGCTAAAATCCATATACCAGAGGTGGATAATAAGACCCCTTATCATGAGCGTGGGAGGAGTGGAGGAAATAGTTCAGTTCGGACCCGAGCTCTCTTACCTCATAATTCCGGACCCCGACAAGTTCCTGTATTACGGTATAACCTTTGAGGACCTGCTTGAAGCCTTAAAGAAAAACAACCTCATAGTGGAGGGGGGATTTTACATATCAAATGAGGGAGACCTTGTAGTCAGAGGTTTAGGAAGAATAACTTCCATCCAGGAACTTCTTAATATTCCGGTGAAGTTTGACGAAGAAACGGGCTCACCCATTCTCCTCAAGGACATAGCGACCGTAAAGAAGGGGGAAGTTCCGAACAGACGGGGAGCCTTCACAATGAACGGGGAGGAGGTTCAGGGAAACATAGTTGTTAAAAGGATATCCGAGAACACGAAGATAGTTGTTGACAAGGTAAAGAAAAAGCTTGAGGAGATAAGGGAGATACTTCCCGAAGGGATAAAGCTTGAGCTTTTATACGACCAGGCATACCTTACCGAGAAAGCGGTCTCCACTATACAGAAGGCTTTATTTAGCGGGATGATTCTTGTAGCCCTGATAACCGCCTTCCTTATGGGAAACATCAGGGCTTCACTCATAGTTATTTCTTCCCTTCCCCTTACCCTTCTTATTGCCTTCATAGTGATGAGGGAGATGGGAATAACGGGCAATCTTATGAGCCTCGGGGGACTTGCTATAGGTATAGGTATGTTCGTTGACTCCTCGGTAGTTATAGTGGAGAACATATACAGACACCTCTCGGAAAGAAAGGAGGGCTTTAAGTTCTCAATAATCCTTGATTCAATCAAGGAGGTCTGGAGACCCATTCTTTTCTCCGTTCTCGTTATATCAATTGTTTTCACGCCCATATTTGTCTTTGAGTCCATTGAAGGTAAGTTCTTCAAACCCCTCGCGCTCACGCTCATAATAGCTTTACTCTCTTCTCTATTCGTCGCTTACGTGTTCATACCCGTTCTCTCTTACTACTTCCTCAAGCCCGGAAGGACCGCATACAGCCCACTTATGAACGTAGCCCTTAAGGTTTACGATAAGGTTCTTGACCTTTCTTTTAAGCTCAGGATTCCGATAATAGCCTTCACCTTTATCTCCTTTGTGTTCAGCCTCTTCCTGCTCACGAGGACAGGAACGGAGTTCATGCCCGAGCTTGAAGAAGGAGCGGTTCTCGTAAAAGCTTTCCTTGACCCCAACGTATCCCTTGAAGAGGGAAAGAGGATAGCTACCGCCATAGAACGGGAAGCTATGAAGTTTCCGGAAGTTATAAGGGCTTACTCAACGGTAGGAAGGGCGGAAAAGGGAGAACCCGCTGACGTCAACTACATAGAAACTTGGATAATCATGAAACCCCCTCAGGAGTGGAAAAGCTTCAGAACAAGGGAGGAGTTTAACGATATTCTGAGGGAGAGACTCTCCTGGCTTCCCGCATCCCTTTCCTTTACCCAGCCCATAAAGATGAGGATTGATGAACTCCTTTCGGGAGTAAGGGCGGACATAGCCATTAAGGTTTTCGGAACGGACCCCGAGAAGCTTAACGAGATTGCGGATAAGGTTAAGGAGATAGTTAAAAACACGAGGGGAGCGGTTGACGTTGAAAAGGAAATCCAGGCGGGAAGGCTTCAGCTGAAGGCATACCCGAAGGAAGAGGTTCTGAGCAGATACGGAATAACTAAGGAGGAAGTTCTGAACGTGGTTAGGTATATGCTCGGAGGCCGTTCCGTCGGATACTTCCAGCAGGATACCTTACTCTTTCCCATAACCTTAAAACTACCCGAAGAGTTCAACGGAGACGTTGAGAAATTAAAAGAGATTCCCCTATTTGAAAGGGAAGGAAGGATTTTCAGACTCGGAGAACTCCTTGAACTGAAGGTAGAACCCGGTCTATTTATCATAAGGAGGGAGAACAACGTAAGGTATGCTCTCGTCATGGCCAACGTTGAGGGAAGGGATATAGGTAGTCTCATTGAGGAGCTGAGGGAAAAGATAAAGAAGGAGATTAAACTACCCGAGGGATACTTCATAACCTTCGGCGGGCAGTTTGAGAGCCAGGAAAGGGCTATGAAAAAACTCTACATAGCGGTTCCCCTCGCAATATTCTTTATATTCATTCTCCTGTATCTTAACTTTAACTCCGTGAAAGATGCCCTTATAGTTATGCTGAACGTTCCCTTCGCAATAATAGGAGGCGTGATAGCCCTGTACCTTTCGGGATTCAACCTTTCTGTTCCATCAGCAATAGGCTTCATAGCCATATTCGGTATCGCAACCCTCAACGGAGTCGTTCTCGTTTCCTACATAAAGCTTATGCTCCAGGAGGAGCTTGAGCTAAGGGAAGCGATTAAGAAAGCATCAATGCTAAGGCTGAGGCCAATCCTTATAACAGCCATAACCACATTCATAGGTCTTATTCCCCTTCTCGTGATAACGGATATAGGCTCGGAAGTTCAAAAGCCCCTTGCCACGGTCGTTGTCGGAGGGATAATAACGTCAACCTTCTTGACGCTCCTCGTCATACCTACGGTTTACGAGCTCGTCCAGCGGCGTTTTGGCCGCTGATACCTATCTTTTTTCTCTATGAGGCTTGATAAATACCTAACGGAAAGGGGAATAGTTCCCTCAAGGGAGAAAGCCCAGGCGGTAATAATGGCGGGACAGGTTCTCGTAAACGGAAAGGTGGTTGATAAACCGGGATACAGACTTAAGGGAGACGAAAAAATTGAGGTGAGGGAGCTCCCCAGGTACGTATCAAGGGGAGGGGAGAAGCTTGAGTGGGCGATAAAGCGTTTCGGTCTAAACCTTGAGGGGAAGGTAGCCCTTGATGTCGGTTCATCTACGGGAGGATTTACCGACTGCATGCTCCAGCACGGAGTTAAAAAGGTTTACGCTGTGGACGTAGGAAGGGGACAGATGGACTACAAACTGAGGAACGACCCCCGCGTTATCCTATACGAGGAAACCGATGCGAGAGAGCTTACAAATAAGCACATTCCCGAGAAGGTGGACCTCATAACTTGTGACGTCTCCTTTATCTCATCCACGAAGGTTCTCCCTTCCGCAATTCCCTTCCTGAAAGGGAACGGATACCTTCTCGTTCTCGTAAAACCCCAATTTGAGCTGTGTCCCAGAAAGGTGAAAAAAGGTGTTGTAAAAGAGACTTCCCACAAAAGGGAGGCGATTGAGAAGGTGGTAAACTTCCTGAAAGAAGAAGGATTCAGGATACTCGGTATAACAAAGGCAAGACCGAGGGGAACGAAGGGAAACGAGGAGTTTTTCGTTCTCGCCTCAAGAGTCGGAGAAGAGATTAATATAAATGATGCTATAGAGGAAGCCCTGAGGGAGGAGATAGATTGAAAAGATTTCTCTTTCTCCTTTCATACCTGACCGCAATTTCCCTGATTACCGCCTTCATCCTTTACGGCATTATAACCCCGAAACCCGTCGGTGAGAAGGTTGTTGAGATAAAATATGGAACACCCGTTCCTGAGATAGCGGAAATCCTTGAGAGGGAAGGAGTAATAAACTCAAGGTATCTATTCCTGATACTCCACGCCTTTTTGAGGGGAAAGCTGGAAGCGGGAGAGTATGAATTCAAGGGAAACCTCAGCCTTTACGAGGTTTACAAAATACTTGAGGAGGGGAGGGCAAGGCTTTACAAGATTGTTGTAAAGGAAGGAGACGACCTCTTTGATATAGCTAAAAACCTTGAGAAAAATAAGATATGCAAAGCCAAGGACTTCCTGAGATACGCCTTCTCGGAAGAAGTTGTAAAGAGGTATAACCTTGACGTCCCCTCTATGGAAGGATTTCTCTTCCCCGATACTTATTACTTCTCAAAGAACACCCATCCCCTCAAGGTTATAGATGTAATGTATAAGAACTTCCTTGAGAAGACGGAAAATCTGAGAAAGCATCTTGAGGAGAAAAATCTCTCCCTGGAGGTCTGGGTTACGATTGCCTCAATGGTTGAGAAGGAAACATTTTTAAAGGAAGAAAAACCCCTCATAGCCGCGGTTATATACAACCGGCTAAGAAGGGGAATGAAACTCCAAATAGACCCGACGGTGATATACGTGGCAAAAAGAAGGGGGCTCTGGAGGGGAAGGCTTCTAAAAAGATTCTTTTACATAGATGACCCTTATAACACCTACCTTTACTTTGGGCTTCCACCGGGACCCATATCAAACCCGGGGCTTGACTCCCTCAAGGCTTCCCTCTTTCCCGCTAAGGTTGATTACCTCTACTTCGTTGCGGACCGCTACGGAAGAAAACATTACTTTGCGAGAACTTACGTGGAACATCTCAGGAACATGAGGAGAGCGAGGAGATAAATTATTCATATGATATCCTCTTACGTCGTAACGGGATTCTTGGGAAGCGGAAAGACGAGTCTCATAATAAACTCCGTAAGGGAGCACCTGAAGGATAAAAAGGTTGCCATAGTCGTTAACGAGTTTGGTGAGATTGGCGTTGACGGGAAGATTTTACAGAACGTTTATTCTGAGGTTCTTGAGCTTTCGGAGGGATGTATCTGCTGTAAGCTGAGCGCGGAGTTTGAAAGCTCCGTTAGGAAGCTCATACAGGATTACAACCCCGAAGTTCTAATTGTTGAGACCTCGGGAACTGCTGAACCCTTTCCCATAGTTTTCAGCCTGAAAACCCTCGGTTTATTCGTTGACGGAGTTATATGCGTCGTTGATACGAAGAACTTCTTCAAATACAAAGATGATGACACCGCAAAGTATCAGCTCGCAACCGCAAACGTCGTCGTTCTCAACAAGATAGACCTCGTGGACGAAGAACAGATAAAGAAGGTTGAGAAAGCGGTAAGGGAGATAAAGGATAAATACAAGGTTGTTAATATGTTCGCTCCCGAGGAGAAGGAGACCTTCTACAAGGTTTACAGGGCTACCTACGGAAAGGTTCCCGCGGAAGTGTTCAAAGGCTCGGAACACCCCATAGAGCTGAAACAAAACCTTCACTTTCACTCCCACGAGCACAGAAGCGAGGAGGTGATAACCTTCAAGGAAAAGCCGACGGAAGAGGAACTTATAAAGCTCCTCAAATCCCTAAACGGCGTAATAAGGGCAAAGGGAATCGTTAAGCTGAAAGAGTATCCCTATCCCGTATTTGTTCACTACGTTTTCGGGGATTACGACATAGGCATGCCTGCGGAGAACTACGAGGGAGAGTCCTTCCTGGTTTTAATAAAATGAAGCCTCAGGATTTTTACGAATACCTCTTGAAGAAAGGCTTTGAGGAGAGAAAGTCCCAGAGGAAGATGATTGACCTTGTTGAAGAAACGATAGAAAATGAAGAAGTCTCATTAATAGAAGCACCCACGGGAACGGGAAAGACCTTTGCCTACCTCATCCCTCTCATAGTGAAGGGACAAAAAGCCATAATCTCAACGGGAACGAAGATACTCCAGGACCAGCTAAAGAGGGATATTGAGTTCCTATCCGCTCACTGGAAGCTCCTAACGGGAAAGGAGGTAAATTACGCAATCCTGAAGGGAAAGGAAAACTATCTATGTATAGACAGGTTTAAGAAGGAGGATATAGAAACAGCGGACAGGCTTGAGATAGAGAGCCTGATGGAAACGGAGTGGGACGGGGACCTCACCCTCACAAACGTATCCCCCGAAACAGCGGAGAAGGTTTCCGTTGATGACGATTACTGCACCTTTGCCTACAGGATGACCTGTCCCTATTTCTGGGATTGCTATTACTGGAGCAGGCTAAAAAGAAGGGAAGCGGATGCGGACATTCTCGTCGTGAACCACTCCCTTCTCGCCTTAAGGGACTTTGACACGAGGGATAGAGTTCTCGTTATAGACGAGGCCCACGAGCTTGACAGATACCTGACCCACGCAACGAGAAGCGGTATAACCCTTTACTGGTTCAAAGAACTTGAACAGGGACTCGGTAAACTCCTTGAGGAGGAAGTGAAGCTCGGAGCGGAGGAGTTCTTTATAAATAATTTCGGAAATGAGTTCTCGGAAGAGGAAACGGAAAAACCCCTGAAAAATCCCGAGTTTTACGCCCCGCTCCTGAAAGATTCTTTATACATACCCCTCAAATCCTACCTCAACAAGCTGAGGGAAAAGGTAAAGAAAGAACTTGAAAAGGCTATAAGAGAGAGGCTTATGGTAAGCATAGATTTCAAGGAGTTCCTTGAAAGGACATACATACTCCCAAAGGAGGTTCTGGACAGAGTAAATGCGGGATACGAGGAACCAAACGAGGAAGAGAGAAGACTTATAGATCTCGTAAAGAAGCTCAATTACTACGAGAGAAAGCTAACGAAACTGAGGGATTTTATAGAACTTATGATGGAAAACAGAAAAGACTTCGGCTTTAAGGTGGCAAGGAAGTGGAGCAGAAAGCTAAAAAACTACAACTACCGAATAGAAGCCTTTAAGATATTCCCCCGGAACATACTTGACCCCGAAGATTACAAGGCTGTAATTCTCACTTCTGCAACCGTTGACCCGGAGGATATATACCTGACAACGGGAATTACCGGGAATTACTACGTCCTTGAGCACAACTACGACTATACAAACTCAACGATAGTTATAGAGAACACAAACCCCAAGAGGGAAGACTGGAAGAACAAATTAAAGCAGAGCTTTTACATACTCACGGATAAATACGACAAGGTTCTCGTTCTTCTCACAAACAAGGAGCATTTGAAACTCTTTGAAGGGGAAGGGAAAAAGGTGGGCATTCAGGGAAGGGAAAGCCTCACCATTCTTCTTGAAGAGCTGAGAAGGGGAAGTATAAAGGCTCTCGTGGGGCTTGATAGTTTATGGACCGGTGTTGATGTGAAAGGAGAGAAGGGCATACTCATGGCAAAGCTTCCCTTTGAAAACCCGAGCGACCCCCTCACCCACTTCAGGCTCAATTACCTGAAGAGTATAGGGGAGGACCCCTTCCTATACCAGAGGAGAAAAGCTTACATTAAATTTCGCCAAGGAGTAGGAAGACTCGTAAGACAGCACTCGGATAAGGGAACAATAATCCTCTGTGATAATCGTATATGGAGATACAGGGAGTTTATAGATTTCCTGAGGTCCCTCGGAATAAATCTCATCTATAAAGGTAAGTTTAAACGCTCTTTCTTTTACTGAGAACCTCGTCAAGGGCTTTCTTCACCCTGTCGTAGGTGCTGTAAAGGTCCTCGGAGATAACCTTAGTTTGTGCTATAACGGGCATAAAGTTCGTATCCCCGTTCCATCTGGGAACTACGTGAAGGTGTATGTGCTCCTCAAGACCGGCACCCGCGGACCTACCGAAGTTATAGCCCACGTTAAAGCCGTGAGGTTTATACTCCTTTTTCAGGGCCTCAAGAACCGCCTTCAGGAGCTCGTGCATCTCAAGGGCGGTTTCCTCGTCTATCTCCGTATAATTTCCCGTGTGCTTTACGGGAACAATCATGAGGTGTCCCGTGTTGTAGGGATACTTATTCAGGATAACGAATGCATTCTTACCCCTGTGAACCAGCAGGACCTCTCTCCACCTCTCGGGAGGCTGTCTGAGGGCGTGACACAGAAAACATCCCTCTATCTTATCAACGTTCTCAACGTAAACCCTTCTCCAGGGCGCCCAGAGTATCTTCATACTTCTGTTTATTGTAAATCTCAAGTATCCTCTTTACAGCCCCTTCTTTTCCCAAGCTGTCAAGGTCTATCTCGTGCCAGTTCTGTTTCCTGAACCACCTTATCTGCCGTTTTGCCTGCTCTTTTGTATTCCTTACCGCCTCCCTTATACACTCCTCTATATGCTTTTTCCCCTTGGCACAGGGAACGAACTCCTTGTAGTCTATAGCCTGACCTGAGGTCAAGAATTTCTCATAACCCATATCAAGAAGTCTCTTTACCTCATCAAGGAGTCCCCTCTTCACCATATCCCTCACCCTATCCTCTATCCTTCTGTATAGGTTCTTTATGTCCCTTTTTAGGTAAGTCCCTACGAAATCAATTTTCGGTTTGTCCCAGCTGTGGAAAGAAGAGAAAGGTCTTCCCGAGTTGATGAAAACCTCAAGAGCCCTTACCGTTCTCCTGAGGTCGTTGGGATGTATCTTTTCAGCATATACCCTGTCCACAACCTTTAACTTCTCGTATAAGAACTCCTTCCCCCTCTCTTCAGCAATCCTGTATAGCTTTTTCCTCAGGTTCCAGTCGGGCTTTGGTGTATCGTCAATCCCGTAAATCAGTGCCTGTATGTAGAGATACGTTCCCCCGACGACCATTGGAACCTTTCCTTTCTCCTTTATCTCCTCTATGAGTCTTCTTGCCTCCTCCTCAAATATCTTTGCGTCAAAGTATCCGCCCGGCTCAACTACGTCTATTAGGTGGTGTGGCACTTCCCCCATACACTCAAGAGGTTTTGCGGTTCCTATGTCCATGAACTTGTAAACCGCCATGCTGTCCGCACTTATAATCTCTCCCCCTATCCTTTTTGCGACCTCGCAGGCTATCTCGGACTTCCCTACAGCGGTTGGCCCTCCGATTATAAGCGTCTTCATATAATCTTTTAAAATATTTAAAAAATCGGAAGGAGGTAAAGAATGGTTCAGCACGTAGATGAAGCCCTTGAAACCCTTAAAAACGCTAAGGTTGTTGCGGTTGTCGGAATATCCCCCAAGCCCGAAAGGCCCTCTTACTACACAACCGAGAAGGTAGTAAAGAAGGGCATGCATAAGATATACCTCGTAAATCCGAGGTATGCGGGACAGGAGATATTCGGGATAAAGGTTCTCCCCTCACTTAAAGACGTTCCCGAACCCATAGATATAGTGAACGTTTACAGAAATCCCGCTCACGCGGAAGAGGTTATAAAGGAAGCTATAGAAGTCGGAGCAAAATGCGTCTGGTTCCAGCCAGGAGCGGAAAACCCCGAAGTTATAGAAAGGTATAAAGATAAGATAAAGATAATTTACAACGCATGCATAGGCGTTGAGGCGGGATATCTTTAAAAAGTGTGAAATACATTGAAAACTTCCTTTACCTTACCGCTTCGGTTATCATAAACCTCATCTTCCTTAAGGTTTTCTCCTTTTACCTTTTCGCCCGCAGTCCCGAAAACCTTTCCCAATACAAACCCCTTGAGGTGAAGATTGTTGAGGTAAAGCCTAAAAAGAGCGGAGGAAGGAAAAAGGAAACCCTGAAGAAAAAATCCGTAAAAGTCGTTAAAGGGAAAGGCATAAAAGTTGAGAAAAAAGAGAGAAAAGAGGTCTCCATACTTCCCGAACTTGAAAAGAGGATAAGGGAGAGACTCAGAAAGAGAGAAGAGTTGAAGAAAGAGATAGGGGAGATATCCGCGGTTCTCAGCAAAAAATCGGTAAAGATAAAGACGGGAAGCAGAAAGCTCACATACGTTCCTCCTCCTCCCACCTTCAAGGTTGAGGAGTTCCCCTCCCGTGTCGTTGTTAAGGTTTTTGTTGACCCCGACGGGAAAGTTATAAAGGCTTTGATAATCCAAAGGAGCGGAATAGCGGAAATAGACAACGGTATCTTAAAGTTCGTTAAAAAGCTGCGCTTTGAGAAGATAGAAGAAAGCGAGATACAGGAAGGCATCATAACCTTCACCTTCTCAACCTAAGTGTGGTATTCATAAATCCTATGGAAAATCTTGAAAAACTCCTTGAAGTGGCAAAGATGGCAGCCCTTGCCGGAGGACAGGTATTAAAGGAAAACTTCGGAAAGATTAAGCTTGAAAACATTGAAGAAAAGGGAGAGAAGGACTTCGTGAGCTACGTTGATAAAACCTCCGAAGAGAGAATAAAAGAGCTAATACTTAAGTTCTTTCCCGACCACGAGGTCGTGGGGGAGGAAAGGGGAAAGGAGGGAAAAGAAAGCCCTTACAAATGGTTCATAGACCCCCTTGATGGGACCAAGAACTACATAAAGGGCTTTCCCATATTTGCAGTCTCCGTCGGACTCGTTAAGGAAAACGAACCTATAGTGGGAGCGGTTTACCTTCCTTACTTTGATACCCTATACTGGGCTTCAAAGGGAAGGGGAGCCTATAAAAACGGGGAGAGGATAAGCGTAAAGGAAAGGGGGGAGCTCAAGCACGCGGCGGTTGTTTACGGATTTCCATCAAGAAGCAGGAGGGATATATCTCTTTACCTGAATGTGTTTAAAGAGGTCTTTTACGAAGTAGGTTCCGTTAGGAGGCCCGGGGCCGCAGCGGTTGATATATGCATGCTTGCGGAGGGCATATTTGACGGGATGATGGAGTTTGAGATGAAGCCATGGGACATAACGGCGGGACTCGTAATACTGAAGGAAGCTGGAGGATTTTACACACTGAAGGGAGACCCCTTCGGCATCTCGGACATAATAGCGGGAAACAGGATGCTCCACGACTTCATTCTCAAGGTTGTGAATAAATACATGAATAATGAAAGCACGTAAGTGATTTCTGGTCTCCCTTGAGAATTCATAAAAACAAGGGAGCCGGTTCGGAATAAAATCCTATTCCATGACTATGCACGTTATAAAGAGAAGCGGAAGAAAGGAGAAGCTTGATATAAACAAGATTAGGATAGCCATAAAGTTCGCCTGTGAGGGGCTGAACGTTGACCCCCTTGAGCTTGAAGCGGATGCCCAGATACAGTTCAGGGACGGAATAACCACAAAGGAAATTCAACAGCTTCTCATAAAGACCGCAGCGGAGAAAGTATCTCCCGAAAGGCCGGACTGGACCTACACCGCGGCAAGACTACTCCTTTACGACCTGTACAAGGACGTTGCCCACATAAGGGGATACTCCCTCAGGGACGACCTCGGGAAGTACAAACCCTACAACAGGAAGAACTTCTACAGATTCGTAAAAGAGTACGTAAAGAGAGGCATATACGGGGAGTACTTACTTGAGAACTACACAGAAGAGGAGTTTCACGAGCTCGCAAGATACATAAAACCCGAAAGGGACATGCTGTTCACCTACACGGGCATAAAAATCCTCTACGACAGGTATCTCGTCAGGGACGAAGAGGGAAGAGTAATAGAGCTTCCCCAGGAGATGTACATGCTCATAGCCATGACCCTTGCGGTTCCCGAAAAGAGAGAGGAAAGGCTGAAATGGGCAAAAACCTTTTACGACGTTCTCTCCCTTCACAAAGTCACCGTTGCGACGCCCACGCTCATGAACGCAAGGAGACCCTTCACACAGCTCTCCTCTTGCTTTGTTCTCACCGTTGACGACGACCTTTACGACATCTTTGACAACGTAAAGAAAGCGGGAATGATATCAAAGTTCGCTGGGGGACTCGGGATATACCTCGGAAAGATAAGGGCAATGGGAGCACCAATAAGGAAGTTCAAGGGAGCGTCAAGCGGAGTGATACCCGTAGTTAAGCTTATAAACGACACGATGACCTACGTTGACCAGCTCGGAATGAGGAAAGGCTCCGCCTCAATAACCCTTGACATATGGCACAAAGACATACTTGACTTCCTTGAAGTAAAAACAAACGTGGGAGACGAAAGGAAGAAAGCCCACGACATACACCCCGCGGTATCCATTCCCGACCTATTCATGAAAAGGCTCAAAAACAGGGAAGACTGGACCCTCATAGACCCCTACTGGGCAAGGCAGTTCATAACAAAGGAGCTCTACAACGGGAAGTTTAAGGAGATTAAACCCCTTCCCGGAAGCCATTACTACGTAGGCATAAAAGAGGACGGAAAGCAGGAAATCCTTGAACCGAAAGGCTTGGAAGACTTCTACGGGGAGGAGTTTGAGAAGTGGTACACATACCTTGAGGAAAAACTCCCCGACTTTGCAAAGAAAAAGGTAAACGCCTTTGAGCTCTGGAAGAGACTCCTCACGGTAGCCTTTGAAACGGGAGAGCCTTACATCTTCTTCAGGGACGAAGCAAACAGGAAGAACCCAAACAAACACACCGGAATGGTTTACTCAAGCAACCTCTGCCACGAAATTGTTCAGACAATGTCCGTCTCAAAACACGAAAAGCCCCTTCTTGACGAGAAGACGGGAGAAATAGTTTACAGGAAGGAATCGGGGGACCTTCCTGTGTGCAACCTCGGTTCGGTAAACCTCGGGAAGGTTCACACGGAGGAGGAGATAAAGGAGGTTCTTCCCGTTCTCGTGAGGATGCTTGACAACGTAATAGAGATGAACTTCTACGCCATACCCGAGGCTGAATACACGAACAAACGCTACAGGGCTATCGGGATAGGAGTCTCAAACTACCACTACTGCCTCGTGAAGAACGGAATAAAATGGGAGTCCGAGGAACACCTAAGGTTTGCGGACAAGCTCTTTGAACTCATAGCCTTTTACGCCCTTAAGGGCTCCCTTGAGCTCGCAAAGGAGAGGGGAAGGTATCCCCTCTTTGAGGGCTCCGACTGGAGTAAGGGAATTCTCTTCGGAAGAAGCCTTGAGGAGATAGAGGAGAACTCAAAAGAGAACGGAAACAACCTCCCCTGGAGGGAACTGGCGGAGGAGATAAAAAAGCACGGAATAAGGAACGCATACCTCCTTGCGTTGATGCCGACGGGCTCAACTTCGCTCATACTCGGAGCGACACCCTCCATTGACCCCGTTTTCGCAAGGTATTACAAAGAGGAGAACATGAGCGGCATACTCCCTCAGGTCCCGCCCGAGGTTGACAAGTATTACTGGCACTACAAGACAGCTTACACCATAGACCACACCTGGACCATAAAAGCAGCGGCGGTAAGGCAGAAATGGATAGACCAGGCCCAGAGCCTCAATCTCTTCATAGACCCTCAAAACATAGACGGTCCGACACTTTCAAGACTCTACGAGCTCGCCTGGGAACTCGGACTGAAAACCGTTTACTACCTCAGAAGCAAGTCCCTTGTTGACATAGAAGAATGCGAGGCCTGCAGTGCCTGATTCTTTAAACTATTTTTTAGTATGACCTTTGAGTATATTACGGGAAAGACTGGACTGAAGGAAATCTGTAAAAGGCTTGAGAAATCCCCTTACCTTTATCTTGATACGGAAACCACGGGAAACAGGATAAGACTTGTCCAGCTCGGGGATGATGAAAAAACCTATGTCATAGACCTTTACGAGATACACGACATAACTCCCCTGAGGGAGTTAATATCGGAAAAGGGAGTAATAGGACACAACCTCAAGTTTGACCTCCATTACCTTATGAACTACCAGATAGAGCCCCTCGCCACCTTTGATACGATGATTGCGAGCTTCCTTCTCGGATACGAGAGGCACTCCCTTAACCATCTCGTCGGAAATCTCCTCGGCTACACCCTTGACAAGAGTTATCAGCTCTCCGACTGGGGAGCTCCCGTTCTCTCGGATGCCCAGCTAAAGTATGCCGCAAAGGACGTTGACGTTCTGAGGGAGCTCTTTCCAAAGCTCAGGGATATGCTGAATGAGCTTGAGGGGGAAAGGGGAGAGGAACTCCTGAAGACGAGAACCGCAAGGATATTCGGTCTAAAGAGTCCCGTTGCAATAGTTGAGATGGCCTTCGTTAAGGAAGTTGCAAAGCTTGAGAGAAACGGCCTTCCCGTTGATATAGAAACCCTTGAGTCCACGCTGAAGGATATTGAGAGAAAAACCCAGAAGAAGGTTCAGGAGTTTCTTATAAAGTTCAGAGTGGACCCCTTTTCCCCCAAGCAGGTGGGACAGCTTCTAACATCAAAGTATAAGCTTAACCTCCCGAGAACCCAGAAGGGGAACGTATCAACGGACGATAAGGTCTTGTCCTCTTACGCCCACGTTGAACCCGTAAGACTCCTCCTTGAGATAAGGAAGTTAAAAAAGCTATCGGATAAGTTTAAGGAGATAAAGGAAAACCTTAAGGGAGATAGGTTATACCCCGAGTTCAAACAGATAGGAGCTGTTACGGGGAGAATGTCCTCCTTGAAGCCAAACGTTCAGAATGTTCCGAGGGAAGAGAGGGCCATATTCAAAGCTCCCGAAGGAAATACCTTCGTTATAGCGGACTTTTCCCAGATTGAGCTTAGAATTGCCGCGGAATACGTGAACGAGGAACTTATGATAAGGGCTTTCAGGGAGGGGAAGGACCTCCACAGGTATACCGCCTCCCTCGTTCTCGGGAAAAGGGAGGAGGAGATAACGAAGGAAGAAAGACAGCTCGCAAAGGCCATAAACTTTGGTCTCATTTACGGCATATCAGCGAAGGGACTTGCGGAATACGCAAGAACGGGATACGGCGTTGAGATAAGCGAGGAAGAGGCGGAAACCTTCAGAAACAGGTTTTTCAAAAACTTCAAGGCCTTTAAGCTTTGGCACGAAAAGGTAAAAAAGGAGCTGAAGGAGAAGGGAGTGTTCAGGGGAAGGACACTCCTCGGGAGGAGGTTCACAGCGACGACCTTTAACGACGCGGTCAATTACCCCATTCAGGGAACGGGAGCGGACCTCTTGAAGCTTGCGGTTTTACTCTTTGATGCGGAAGCGAAAAAGAAGAAGCTTGACGCAAAGCTCGTTAATCTCGTTCACGACGAGATAGTGGTTGAGTGCAGAAAGGAAGTAGCCAATCAGGTTAAGGAAGTCCTTGAAAAAGCCATGAAACAGGCGGGAAAGATAATCCTGAAGAAGGTTCCCGTAGAAGTTGAAAGCGTGATAAACGAGAGGTGGATTAAGGACTGAGTTCTGGGATAAACTTTTAGTTATGGGAAAGCTACACCCTCTTATAAACTACTTCCTCGTAGGGCTTATATTCGTCTCTTACCTGAGCTATATAATTTATTACGGCTTTAAAAGACACATAACCTTCTTCCTCCACCACGGGCTCTTTAACCACGCAATATCCGCAATTCTCGTAATCCTCGCGGTTATAACCGGGCTCGCTCAGGCATCAAACCCCTACATACAGCAGAAAACGACCTTTATATTCCTCTTTCCCCACAAGTGGCTCGGAATACTCCTCATGGTTTACACCCTTGCGGTTTTCCCCGTATTGTGGATTAAGCAGAAGGACCTGAACTGGAAGTGGGGAGTTCTCATAGGTGTTGTCGGTCTCGGACTCGTTATAGCGGTCGTAACCTTCGGATGGCTCTTGAGATTGATGTTCTTCTGACGGGGGAATAACTTATTCACTATGCTTGAGAGGTATAAGATTTTAAAAGATTATAGAGGGCCTCAGGACCTTAAGGAGTTTGATTATAAAACCCTTGAGGAGCTCGCAAAAGAGGTAAGGGATTACATAATACAGGTTACATCAAAAAACGGGGGACACGTAGGACCGGGACTCGGTGTTGTTGAGCTCACGATAGCACTCCTCAGAATCTTTAACCCCCCCGAGGACGTAATAGTCTGGGATATAGGCCACCAGGGATATCCCTGGAAGATTCTCACGGACAGAAAAGAAGAGTTCCCCACCCTCAGGCAGTATAAGGGCATCTCCGGCTTCCTGAGAAGGGAGGAGAGCATTTACGACGCTTTCGGAGCGGGGCACAGCTCAACTTCAATCTCCGCGGCTCTCGGCTTCAGAATGGCAAAGGACCTAAAAGGGGATAAAGACAGCTACGTTGTTGCGGTAATAGGGGATGGAGCTCTCACCGCGGGAATGGCCTACGAAGCCCTGAACAACGCTGGACACATAAGACCCGAAAGGTTCATTGTCATTCTCAACGATAACGAGATGTCCATATCCCCGAACGTCGGTGCAATATCAACTTACCTAAACAGGATAATAAGCGGACACTTCGTCCAGGAGACGAGACAGAAGATAAAGTCCTTCCTTCAGCACTTCGGAGAGACACCCTTAAGGCTCATGAAGCTTACGGAGGAGTTCCTGAAAGGCATTATCTCCCCGGGAGTTCTCTTTGAAGAGCTCGGATTTAACTACATAGGTCCCATAGACGGGCATAATCTCCCATCTCTTGAGGAAACGCTAAGGAACGTTAAGGATATAAAGGGGCCCGTTCTTCTCCACGTTTACACGAAGAAGGGGAAGGGATACAAACCCGCGGAAGAGAACCCAGTAAAGTGGCACGGCGTTGCACCCTACAAGGTTGAATCGGGAGAGATTATAAAGAAGAGTTCCCCTCCCACCTGGACCTCTGTATTCGGCAAGGCTCTCGTTGAGCTCGCGGAAAGGGACGAGAAGATAGTTGCAATTACGCCGGCAATGAGGGAAGGTTCGGGGCTCGTTGAGTTTGCAAAGCGTTTCCCCGACAGGTTCTTTGACGTTGGCATAGCAGAACAGCACGCCTGCACCTTTGCCGCGGGACTCGCCGCGGAGGGAATGAGACCCGTAGCGGCATACTACTCAACCTTCCTCCAGAGGGCTTACGACCAGGTAATTCACGACGTAGCCCTACAGAACCTTCCCGTCACCTTTGCTATAGACAGGGCGGGACTCGTCGGAGACGACGGGCCTACCCACCACGGCGTTTTTGACCTTTCATACATGAGATGCGTTCCCAATATGGTCGTTTGTGCTCCAAAAGACGAACAGGAGCTAAGGGATCTCCTCTACACGGGCATATACAGCGGAAAGCCCTTCGCCCTGAGGTATCCGAGAGGTGCAGCTTACGGCGTTCCTACGGAAGGATTCAATAAGATTGAGATTGGAACGTGGGAGGAACTTATACAGGGCGAGGATGCGGTAATACTTGCGGTAGGCTATCCCGTATATCAGGCCGTTACCGCCGCGGAAAGACTCCTCAAGGAAGGCATAAAAGTAGGAGTCGTGAACGCGAGATTCGTAAAACCGATGGACGAGAAGATGCTTGAGGAGCTCGCATCAAGATATGAGCTCTTTATAACCGTTGAGGACAACACGGTCGTCGGAGGTTTCGGGAGCGGAGTTCTTGAGTTCTTCGCAAGGAAGGGCATAATGAAGAGAGTCGTAAACCTCGGTGTTCCCGATAGGTTCATAGAACACGGAAAGCAGGATATACTGAGAAGGCTCGTCGGCATAGATGCGGAAAGCATAGAGAAGGCGGTAAAGGAGGCACTCCTCGGGAAGATATACTAATCTGCCTTCGTCGTCCTGTGCCTTATTAAACTTTCAAGAATCTTTCTGAAGAACCTCGGCTCTATCTGCTTTATCCCTATCTTATCCGCCCACTTCCTCAGACCCTCGTCCGCGGAGACGAGAATTCCGTCAAGCTCGTAAGCGAGGAGGAGAACGTCAACGTCCTCCTTGCTGTCAATGATGCCCTGTCTGAGGGCCTCCCTGTATTTCTCCCTCAGCTTGTTTATGAGCTTCCCCACGTCGTCGCAGGCGCTCGCCTCCCTCGTGTGCTCCTCCGCTATCCTGAGCCCCTTATTAATTCTGTATCTTATCTCGTCAATAAGCTCGTATAAGAAGTCCGCAGGTATCGTTAGTTTAAACCTCCTCGGAGACCTTATCTTTACAACCATCTCAAACTCGGCCCATAACTCACCGATATCAAGTATCTTTCTGAGCTCGTCGTATATAGAAGTGGGCATATAAAACTCCGCCCCGGAGTTCAGGGCAAGGTGTATGAAGTTTTCAATAGCTCCGGGCTGATCCTCTTCAAAGGTTTTGTATATATCCGGGTTTGTGAATACGCTCGTATCAAGCACAAATTTTTCCATAGGCTTTATTTTAAAATATACTTAAGGTGATTGAGGTAAAGGGAAGAACGGCACCCGTGGTTTTTATAAGGATAAAAGAAAAGGGGAGCGTGGAGGAGCTTATAAAGGAGGTGAGGGAAAAGCTCAACAATAAGATATTTGAGGGAAGCATAGTCGTAATAGAAAATCCCGAAGTTTTAACGGAAGAGGAAAGAAAAAGGCTTGAAGATACAATAAGAAAACGTTCTTTTAACTTTGAGAGAAAAGGTGAGAGTAAGAGACTTCTTATAGTTAATAAGACGCTGAGAGCGGGTCAGAGGGTTGAACACTCGGGGGATATACTCGTTCTGGGAGATGTAAACAGAGATGCGGAAATAGTGGCGGGGGGAAACGTAATAGTTATGGGAAAGCTGAGGGGTATAGCGAGGGCGGGACTCATAGGGGATGAGGAAGCGGTAATAGTTGCCCTCATTATGGAACCTCAGATGATACAGATAGGGAAGAAGATTGCAACGCTTCAGGACGAGGAGAGGAACTCCCCGGGATATCCCGAGATTGCAAAACTTGAAGGAGGGCAGATTATACTTGAACCTATAGAGGGAGTGGAAAGATGGCAGAAGTTATCGTGATTACATCGGGAAAAGGTGGAGTAGGGAAGACCACAATTACCGCAAACTTAGGGGTTGCCTTATCGGAGCTCGGAAAAAGGGTTTTACTTATCGATGCGGACATAGGTCTGAGAAATCTTGATATGATTCTCGGACTTGAAAACAGGATAGTTTACGACGTTCTTGACGTCCTTGAGGGAAGGGTTCCCTACGAGAAGGCACTCGTTAAGGACAAAAGGGGACTGAATTTATGGTTACTTCCCGCAAACCAGAGGGCAAACAAGGACATCGTTGACATTAAGAAGTGGATTGAAATGGTAAAGGAAATGAAGGAATCGGGAAATTACGACTACATACTCATAGACTCCCCCGCGGGTATAGAAAAGGGTTTCCAGATAGCGGTAGAACCTGCGGATAAGGCCTTTATAGTTGTTAATCCCGAGGTATCCTCCATAAGGGATGCGGACCGGGTGATAGGACTCCTTGAGAGCAAGGAAAAGAACGATTACGCGGTTATCGTGAACCGAGTTAAGTGGGACATGGTAAAGAAGGGGGAGATGTTGTCCGTTGAGGATATAGTAGATATACTTAAAGCTCCGTTAATTGGAATTATCCCCGAAGAACCTAAGCTCATAGACTTCACGAATAAGGGAGAGCCGATAGTTCTTCACAAGAATTTTCCCGCTTCGAAAGCCATCGTAGATATAGCCCGCAGGGTGATGGGAGAAGAAGTTCCTCTCAAACGCTACGGAGAGAAAAGGGGAATTCTGAGCAAGTTATTCGGAGGTGATTGAGTTGTTCGGGCTTTTTAAAACTAAGAGTAAAGATGTCGCAAAGAAAAGGCTTCAGGTAATACTAACTTATGAAAGAAGCGGACTGCCGCCGAAAATTGTTGACGAGATTAAAAGGGACCTCGTGAACGTATTTTCAAAGTATCCCTATTTTGACGCGGAGAGGATAGACGTTGATATAAGAAGAGAAAGCGAAACGGAAGAGCTCAGGATATGCATACCCCTGAAGGATTAGCCTTCAGATTCAACCTTCTGGAGCTTCTCCTCAAGCTCTTTCGCTCTTAATGCATCTATAATCTCGTCAAGCTTACCCTCGAGAACGTCCTGGAGCTTGTAAAGAGTTAGGTTTATCCTGTGGTCCGTTACCCTGTTCTGGGGGAAGTTGTAAGTTCTTATCTTCTCGCTTCTCTCTCCCGTTCCGACTTGCTCCCTTCTTTCCTTTGCTATCTCCTCCTGTTTCTTCCTTTCGTAGTAATCCTTTAGCTTCGCGTATAAAATCTTTAAAGCTTTCTGCTTGTTCTGGAACTGAGAGCGTTCGTCCTGGCATTGAACGACTATACCCGTAGGTATATGGGTTATCCTTACCGCGGTTTCCGTGGTGTTTACGTACTGACCGCCAGCTCCCGAAGCCCTGAAAGTTTCTATCTTGAGCTCTTCGGGCTTTATCTTGATGTCCTCTTCCCCTACTTCCGGGAGAACGGCAACCGTTGCGGTTGATGTGTGTATCCGCCCTCCGCTTTCTGTGATGGGAACCCTTTGAACCCTGTGAACCCCGCTCTCGTACTTTAGCCTGGAGTAAGCACCCTCACCTTCTATAAGGGCTATTACCTCCTTGTATCCCCCAAGTCCCGTCTTGTTTGAAGAAAGAACGGACACCTTCCATCCCTTTTCTTCCGCATACTTCTGGTACATCCTGAAGAGGTCCGCCGCAAAGAGAGCTGCCTCCTCACCTCCCGCGCCCGCTCTTATCTCAAGGATTACGTTCTTTGAGTCGTTCGGGTCCTTAGGAACGAGATGGAGTTTTAACTTCTCCTCAAGTTTTTTCACTTCTTCGGAAAGCCTTTCCACTTCCTCCTGTGCGAGCTCTCTTAGGTCCTTGTCCCCGCTCTTTAGTATCTCCTTCAGCTCCTTTATCTCTTTCTGGAGTTTCTTATACTTCTCGTAGAGCTCGTTAATTTCCTGAAGTTCCTTGAGTTCCTTGCTCAGCTTCTTATACTTCTCTACGTCCTTTACGACTTCGGGCTTTGTTAACTCCTCCTGGAGCTTCTTATACTTTTCCTGTATCCTGTCAAGCTTTGAGAGTAAGGCGTCCTTCAGCATGGTTTACTCTTGTGCCTTACCTCCCTCAAGCTCTTTTTGCATCTCGTAGTAAGCGGGCTTTATCCTGAGCTTACCCGCATAAAAGGGGTGGCACTGGTTGCACACCTCAAGGTATACGGTTCCACCCTTCGTTGAAAGGAGCGTGAATGTGTTTCCGCAACCGCATACAAAAGTTGTAGGTTTGAGTTCGGGGTGTATTCCCTTCTTCATCCCTTACCTCCTCGCAAGATAAAAAAGTTATTATAAATCCCTTTCAAGTTCAAGCGTTCATGGCCTTGAGGAACTCCTCGTTCGTCTTGAACCTCTTCAGCTTATCAAGGAGAAACTCCATGGCCTCAACGGGGTCCATCGTTGAGAGGAACTTCCTAAGAACCCATACCCTCTGGAGCTCCCAGGGCTCAAGAAGAAGCTCTTCCTTTCTCGTTCCAGATTTCTCTATGTTTATGGCGGGGAATATTCTCCTTTCCATAAGTCTCCTGTCAAGGTGTATCTCCATATTACCCGTTCCCTTGAACTCCTCATATATTACGTCATCCATCTTGGAGCCCGTTTCCACAAGGGCTGTCGCTATTATCGTAAGGCTTCCACCTTCCTCTATGTTTCTCGCAGCACCGAAGAACTTCTTTGGTCTCTGGAATGCGGTTATCTCAATACCACCGGTGAGAACCCTTCCCGTGGGAGGAGTTACCGCGTTTGAAGCCCTCGTGAAACGCGTGAGGGAGTCCATGAGTATTACGACGTCCTTCTTCAGCTCCACCATCCTCTTTGCCTTCTCAACGACTATTTCCGCAACCTGCATGTGTCTTTCGGGTGGCTCGTCAAAGGTTGAGGCGACAACCTCTGCTTTGTCCTTCACAATTCTCCTCATCTCGGTAACTTCTTCCGGTCTCTCGTCTATCAGGAGGATTATGAGGTAAACCTCGGGGTGGTTGTGTATGAGTGCAAGGGCAATCTTCTGAAGTAGAACGGTTTTTCCCGCTTTAGGCGGAGCTACAATTAATCCCCTCTGGCCTTTACCTATGGGTGCTATGAGGCTTACAACCCTTGTTGAAAGCTCGTTGGGGTCGTATTCGAGCTTGAACCTCTCCATGGGGTGGAGGGGTGTCAGCTTCTCAAACTGGGGTCTTCTTTTCAGTATTTCGGGGTCGGGAGGAAGTCCGTTCACGGATTCCATCCTTATAAGGGCCTTGTATTTCTCGTTTTCTCTCGGGAGTCTCGCAAAGCCCTTTATGGTATCTCCCGTCCTGAGACCGAACTTCTTTATCTGGGATGGGGCAACGTAAACGTCGTTATAGCTCGGCATGTAGTTGTTTTCTTGAAGTCTAAGAAATCCGTATCCCTCGGGGAGTATCTCAAGGACTCCCTCAACCTTAACAAGCCCGCTCTTCTCAAGCTGAGCCTGGAGTATCTTTTCTATAAGCTCCTCCTTTTTCAGTCCCGTCGTTCTGCTCAGCCCGACCTCTTTTCCTATCTTCTGAAGCTCCGCAAGGGTTTTCTGCTTTAGTTCCTCCTTCGTAAAGAGCTTAAGTTCTTGTTGTTGTTTAGTTTGTGTAGTTTCAGCCATACTTACCTCCTCACTTGCCTATACAAAAGTTTGAGAAAATCTTTCCGAGAACGTCCTCCGTTGATATGTATCCGAGAATCTCTCCCAAGTAATCGGAAGCCTCCCTTATATCAAGCATGGCTATCTCGGGACTTATATCCCTCTCCTTATATTCCTTCCTGAAACGCTCCAAGGTTTCCTTCGCCTTTTTAAGGAGCGTTTCGTGCCTTAAAGATATGTATACGTTATAACTTTCTCCTAACTGCACTCCGACCCGATTAAGGATTTCTTCCGAAAGGTCCTCTATACCCGTGCCCCTGAGGGCACTTACTTTTATTATATTTTCTTCTCCGAACATTTCAAGATTTGCCTTAACACCTTTATCAACCTTGTTGGCAACGATTATGTGAGGTTTATCCTTAACCTCCTCGTAAATCCTTAAATCCTCTTCCGTTAGTTCTTCGCTTGCATCAATCACGAAGAGTATGAGGTCCGATTCCTCAATCTTCTTCCTGCTTCTTTCAACACCTATCTTCTCAACGGGGTCCTCCGTGTTCCTTATTCCCGCAGTATCCACGAGCCTTACGGGAACACCTTTCAGGTTTAATATCTCCTCCAGGTAATCCCTCGTTGTTCCCGCTATATCCGTAACGATAGCCCTCTCTTCCTTGAGGAGTGCGTTAAAGAGCGAGGATTTCCCCACGTTAGGCTTTCCGACGAGTGCGAGCTTTATGCCCTCCCTTATAGCCCTTCCCGTCTTTGCGGTTTTGAGAAGCTCCTCAATCCCCTTTATAACTTTATCTACCATCTCAAGAACCTGTTCCTTTGTGAGAGTTGGTATGTCTTCCTCCGCAAACTCTATATCCGCCTCTATGTAAGCCATAAGCTCAAGAAGGGAGTCCCTGAGGGGTCTTATATACCTTGAGAGTTCCCCCCTAAGCTGTTTCAGGGCGACCTTTCTCGCGAGCTCCGTTTTTGCGGATATGAGCTCCGCTACCGCTTCAGCCTGGGTTAAATCCATCTTTCCGTTCAGGAAAGCCCTCTTTGTGAACTCACCGGATTCCGCAAGCCTCGCTCCCGCACTTATGAAAAGCTCAACAGCCTTCTTGAGGATTCGGGGGTTTCCGTGAAGGTTCAACTCAACCATATCCTCCCCCGTATAGGAGTGGGGAGCCTTGTAGTATATGAGTATGCCCTCGTCAAGTTCCTCACCCTTTTCATCGTATAGCCTTCCGAAGTGGGCATACCTCGGTCTTATCTCGCCTCTTGTTTTAAAGAAACGCTTTACTATATCAAGAACACCTTTGCCCGATAAACGGACGATACCTATAGCACTCTCGCCGTAAGGAGTTGCTACCGCTACGATTGGTTCTCGCATGGTTTGTGTTGTCGGGAGAAGTTCTCTATTAGTATAATATAAGTTTTTAGAAGGGGGTGTGGCGGAATTGGCAGACGCGGGGGACTTAAAATCCCCTGGGCTTTAAGCCCGTGAGGGTTCGACTCCCTCCACCCCCACCATCAAAGGATGAACGAGATTCTCGTAAGGGAAAAACTAATAGAGTTCCTGAAAGAGGACCTGGGAACGGGAGATATAACAACGGAAGGCATATACAGAGGGGAGAGGGCAAAAGGAGTTATAAAGGCAAAGGAGAAGGGAGTTCTTGCAGGCTCTCCCTTCGTCGTTGAGCTCTTTAAGATTCTGGGAGATGTAAAGGTAGAGTTCAAGAAGAGAGAAGGAGAGGAGTTTGAAAAGGGGGAAATCCTCGCAACTCTTGAGGGAAGCGCAAGGAGTATATTAATCGGGGAGAGAACAGCTCTTAATATACTTCAGAGATTATCGGGAATAGCCACAACAACGAGAAAGTTTGTGGAAAAGCTTGAGGGAAAGGGGATAAGAATCCTTGATACGAGGAAAACAACGCCGGGTTTTAGAATGTTTGAGAAGTATGCGGTAAGGATAGGAGGGGGAACGAACCACAGGTTCGCCTTATACGACATGGTTCTCATAAAGGATAACCATAAAAAGGTTGCGGGAGGACTGAGAGAAGCGGTAAGGAGGGTAAGGGAAAGGATTTCACCCCTTTACAGGATAGAGGTTGAGGTTGAAAGCATTGAGGAACTGAAAGAAGCCCTTGAGCTTGAGGTTGATATAGTTATGCTTGATAACTTCTCTCCCGAAGAGGTGAGGAAAGCGGTAAAGCTTGTAAACGGAAAGGCACTCGTTGAGGTTTCGGGGAACATAACCCTTGAGAATGTAGACCTTTACGCGGTTGAAGGTGTTGACTTCATATCTTCTGGTTCAATCATTCACTCTTCCCGCTGGGTTGATATATCTCTAAAAATCCTTTAACGTCTTCGGGCGAAACGTCCTTAAAGCCCCTTTTTCTCGCATACCTTATAAGCTCATCGTAGCTCAACTTTTCCTCAACCTTTTTCAAAAGAACGAGGTTCTCCCGCGTCAGCTTCGTATAGAGGAAATACATCTCGGTGTATTCCTTCCACTCCCTGAGGGAATAAACGGAAAATAGGATATTAAAGATTATAAGCAAAAGAATTAAGAGAAAAAGCCTCAACATTATCTATATTTTAAATTCTTATGAAAGTCGCTTTTGAGACTCTTGGGTGTAGAATGAACCAGTTTGATACGGACCTTATGAGAACGAAGTTTATTGAGAAGGGATATAAAATCGTTGATTTTGAGGATATAGCGGACGTATACGTTATAAATACCTGCACAGTGACCGTAGGCGGGGACCGTTCCTCAAGACAGGCGATATACAGGGCAAAGAGGAGAAATCCTAAAGCGGTTGTTGTCGCTACGGGATGTTACGCTCAGGTAAACCCAAAGGCCCTCGCAAGCCTTAAAGAGGTTGACCTTGTTGTTGGAAATACCCATAAATCGGAGATAGTGAAGATTGTTGAGGAATACCTTGAAAAGAGAGAGAAAAAGGTTTTCGTGGGGGAGATATTTAGGGAGAAGGAGGTAAGGAATTACGATACAGTTCTTTACTTTGAGGGAGTGAGACCCTTTTTAAAGGTTCAGGAGGGTTGTAACAAGTTTTGCACCTTCTGCGTTATTCCCTTTGCAAGGGGAAAGGTGAGAAGCGTTCCGAAGGAGAAGGTAATTGAACAGGTAAAGGCGTTAGCCCAAAGGGGATTTAAGGAGGTCGTCCTTACAGGAACACAGCTCTCCCAATATGGATGGGATAGGGGCTACACCCTTTACGGGCTTCTAAGGGAACTTGTAAAGGTGGAAGGAATAGAACTCATAAGGCTTTCCTCTATGCATATAAAGGAGATGGATAAGAACCTTCTTGAGCTCATAACCTCTGAGGAAAAGATTGCTCCCCACTTTCACCTATCCCTCCAGAGCGGTTCAAACAGGATACTTGAGCTCATGGATAGGGGCTACACGAGGGAGGAATACGAAGAGGTAGTTAATTATATAACCGAAAGAAGGCCCGAAAGCTCAATAGGAACGGACGTGATAGTGGGCTTTCCTTCCGAAGGCGAGAGGGAGTTTGAGGAGACTTACGAGTTTCTAAAGAGAATTCCCATAGCCTATATGCACGTATTCCCCTACTCGGACAGACCAAATACGAAGGCAAGCAAGATAAAACCTAAGGTTCCCGAAAGGATAAAGAAGGAGAGGGTAAAAATCCTTAAGGAGCTTGACGAAAAGAAAAGAAGGGAGTTTTACGAAAAGAATAAAGGAAGAAAGCTGAGGGCTGTTATCGTAGAGGAAAACAGACTCCTTACCGAGAACTATATAGATGTAAAGAGAGAGGGATTTAAAGAAGTGGGAGAGCTAGTTGAGATTGTCCTTTAATATTAAGTATGCGGAGATTAATCATTTTATTCTTCCTTCTGGTAAGCTTTAGTTTTCCTTTAAGTCCCGAGGAGGAAAAACAGCTTCTCAGGGATATAGCGGAAATTAAGGCTACTCTCAGGGCCTTTATGAGGGAAACGGACAAACGCTTTGAACAGGTGGATAAAAGATTTGAACAGGTGGACAGGCGAATTTCCGCACTCAGGGAAGATATGAATAATAGGTTTGAACTAATGAATAAACGCTTTGACCAGCTCTATACATTCCTATGGATAATAACGGGAATATTTACAACATTAACCGCAAGCGTTATAGCCTTTGCATGGTGGGATAGAAAAACGATAATAAGGAAAGCTAAAGAAGAGACCTTTGAGGAAATGGAGAGGGAGTTAAGGCCTGAAAAGCTTAAACAACTCATTAATACCCTGAGGGAGAAGGCAAAAACCGACAAAGAGCTTGAGGCTATTCTGAAGAAATACGGACTTTTATGATTAAAACTCTATCTCCTGATAGTTCAAAACCTCCTTTATAAGCTCTTTTTTCTTCATCTTTATTGCATTAGCTCCAAATAGCAAAACTCCGAGGGTAAGGAGGAGCTTATCGTCAATTAAGAAGCCTTCCCTGTTCCTCTGGAGGATATTTATAACCGCGTTTACCTCCCTCCTTACGTTTGAGGTTGGTCTTTCGGAACGCAGTCTATCCCTCAGGAGGATATCAAGCATATACCTCCTCAGAACCACCTCGCTCCCGAAGTGTTCCAGAAGCTTCTCAATTAGCTCCTCAACGGGTGAGCCTATTTCGGGCGGAGTTATATCCTCGTAGTAGAGAACTCTTTTCAGTAGATTTGCCCTGATGTGTCCCACTCCCTTTATGCCCCCCAGGGAAGCGTAATCAAGGGTGAGCCCGTACTTAATTGCCTGTGTGACTTTTAGCATGTCCTTAGGCGTGAGTTCAAGGTCCCCTATCTCCCTAATCTCAAGCATGCTTCTGAGGAGGTGAAGGACATCCGTTCCGAGGTAGGAAAACTCACCGGGGGGATTCTGAATGTTCCTGTACTTGAATGTTAAACCTTCTATGTAAAAGAGAAACTGGTGGGTGTTATCCCCGAAGCACTCCACTCCGCAGGGAAGGAGCTTTTCCCTGATATAGGCGTCGTCCTCGGGAAAGGTTTCCCCCTTTTTCACGAAGTCGTAAAGTCCGTCAAAACGTTTCGTGAAGAGTAGAGGCCTTATATAAACGAAGGTATCAAGCCGGAGCTTTTTCCTCCTGAGAAACTCCTCGTAATTCACGGGGGGCATGCCCGAACGTATGCAAAAGAGGGCTTTGTCCGAGAGTTTCCTGTTTTCTATGTATCCCCTTGCCTTGAGCCAGTTGTAAACCTCCTCTATGTGAACCGAGTAAGCAAGCTCCCTCAAGGAGTAGGTTCTCTCAAGGAAGTTTCTGAAGTTCTCTCCCTCGTGAAGGTATCCAACAAGAATGAAAAGTGAGAGAACTTTCTTCCTTTCTTCCGAAAGGAGAGCCTCCCTCAGGTAGGGCTTGAACTCCTCGCTCAGCTTCTTGTTTATCTCCCTTACGAGCTCATCTTCCCTCAGCCCATAGGGGAGGATGTAGGAGTATCCCTTCTCCTTTATTCCGAGTCTTCCCGCCCTTCCTTCCATCTGGAGGATATCAAGGGTTTCGGGGAATACCTTTACCTTTTTCGTTTTCCTGTCTCTCACTCCCTTTACGCCGATTATTACCGTATCCGCGGGAAGGTTTACTCCGTAAGCGAGGGTTGACGTTGCCACAAGAACGGGGAGCTTCCCCTCCCTGAATGCCTTTTCTATCCTGTCCCTTTCCTCTTTGGGAACATCTGCGTTATGAAAGGCAAGCTCCGCTTCTTCCCTTTCCTCCTTTTCAAAGGGTGTGGTCTCGTTCATTATGCCCACTTTTTCTTTGTTTGCAATCTCAAGAATGTTCCATCCCACGCTCTTTTTATGAACGAAGAGTATAACCTGCTCGTCGGGTTTTTTAAGCTCGTAGAGAGCTCCGAGAAGCTTGTTCGCAAGCTTTTCATCGCTTGAGGCATCCTTTGGAAGCTTTGTAAATCCCTCAAAGTCTTTAAGGGGGATAATTTTCCTCTCAAGGGGAACGGGTCTCCAGAGGGATTCTATGAAGAGCTCCGCCTTAATCCATTTCGCAAGCTCCTCCGCCCCTGGCAAGGTTGCGGAAAGCCCCAGAAGCTCGTAATCCCCGTCAAGTATGTAGGTTATTATCTCCTCAAGTATCCAGCCCCTGTTTCCCATAAGCTGGTGTATTTCGTCTATGACTATTCCCCTTGCCTCCACAGCCCACGGAATCTTGTTCCTGAGTGCCAGAGCAAGGCTCTCGTAGGTTGAAACGATTATCTCCGCCTTCGTTTCTTTTAGTAACTCTATAACCTCCCCCGTCTTTATCTCAATCTTTTTCCTGAATAGCTTTCTCAGCTCAACCGCCTTCTCGTAAACAAGAGAACGCGTCGGTGCGGTAAATACTTTCCTTCCTTCTTTATCCTTCAAGAAGAGATAAGCGGTGAGGCTTTTTCCCGCGGATGTGGGAGCGGTAACGAGGGCATTTCCCTTCTCGTATGTAAGGTAAAAAAGGGTCTGGATGGGGTTCAGAAGCTCGTAAGGTATGCTTTTGCTTACCTCCTTTGCCTTTATGAGCTCAAGGGTCTTCGGTTTCCCGCTTACGCTTTTGTAAACGAGTTTCCCAGAAGGGGGATTTAGCTTAAACTCCGAGTTTTCAAGAACTATGTAATGCTTCATCAGAGCTTACTTCTTTGAGCTCGCTCCTCTCCCATACTCCTGTTTCCTTATTTATTACGTAAAGCTTTGACTGAAGGTCTATAAGCTTGTCAATTCCCTTTCTCGCAAGGTCAAGAAGCTGGATTAGCTGTTCCCTCGTGAAGGTGTGCTCTTCTCCCATTGAGTGAACTTCCGAGAAGTTCCCCGTTCCCGTTCCGACGACGTTCATATCAACCTGAGCCTTTGAGTCCTCTTCAAAGTTAAGGTCAAGGAGTATGCGGTCCTCAACTATGCCGACGCTTACCGCCGCAACGAAGTCCTTTATAGGCGTCTCTTCAAGAATACCTTCTTTGTGGAGCTTTATTATTGCATCCGCAACTGCAACAAATGCTCCCGTTATAGCTGCGGTTCTCGTTCCCCCGTCCGCCTGAATAACGTCGCAATCAACCCATATAGTTCTCTCACCAAGTTTCTTAAGGTCAACCGCGGTTCTCATAGCCCTTCCTATCATCCTCTGTATCTCGTGGGTCCTCCCTCCTATCCTTCCCTGAACGGACTCCCTTATACTCCTCTGCTGTGTTGCCCTCGGAAGCATGGAATATTCCGCGGTAATCCATCCCTGCCCCTGACCTTTCAGCCAGTTAGGAACGTTCTCTATTACCGAGGCTGTGCATATCACCTTGGTCCTTCCGAAGCTTATAAGACAGGAGCCCTCGGGATACTCAAGAAAGTCCCTTACAATCTTAACGGGTCTGAGCTGGTCCTCTCTTCTTCCGTCGCTACGCATAGAATGAAATTATCTCACACTTCTTTCACAAGCTCCCTTATTACCTTGTTCACAACCTGAGGGTTTGCCTTCCCTCTCGTTTCCCTCATTACCTGTCCGACGAAGAATCCGATGAGCTTTTCTTCTCCATTTTTAAGCCTTTCAACCTCTTTGGGGTGCTTTTCAAAGATTTTTTTCACAATCTCTTTTATGGCGTTCTCATCGGTTATCTGCTTTAAGCCTTTTTCCTCAACTATCTGCGATGGGGATTTGCCCGTATCAACCATCTCCTTTATCACTTCCTTACCTATCTTTGTTGATATCACCTTTTCCTTTATGAGTTTTACGAGCTCCGCAAGTTGCTGAGGCTTTACGGGACTTTCCTCTATGGTTATTCCCTTCTCCCTCAGGAGTCCGAGAAGGTCGTTTATGAGCCAGTTTACTATGCCCTTCGGTTCGTTGTAATGCTTCACCGCCTCCTCAAAGAAGTCCCCAACCTCCTTATGGTTTACGAGAATACCCGCCTCGTACTCGGAAAGCCCGTATTGTTCTATGAGTCTTTTGAACCTCTGGTCAGGAAGCTCGGGCATGTTCTTTCTTATCTCCTCAATCCACTCCCTGCTCACCTTAAGGGGAAGGAGGTCGGGGTCGGGGAAGTATCTGTAGTCTTCCGCCTCCTCCTTCGTTCTCATTGTGTAGGTTTTGCCCGTCTGGGGGTCAAAGGTTCTCGTCTCCTGAACTACCTCTCCGCCCTCCTCAACCACCTTTATCTGTCTTTCTATTTCATACTCAAGGGCTTTCTGGATGAACCTGAAGGAGTTCACGTTCTTTATCTCAACCCTGGTCCCGAACTTATCGGAGCCTTTCGGTCTTATTGAGACGTTTATATCGCACCTAAGCTGTCCTTTTTCCATATCAGCCTTTGATACACCCGCATACCTCATTATGTTTCTCAATTTTTCAAGGAATATCCTCGCCTCCTCAGGCGTTCTTATGTCGGGCTCCGTCACTATCTCCATGAGGGGTGTTCCCGCCCTGTTGAGGTCAACGTAGCTCTTATCACCTTTATGAATGGTCTTCCCCGCGTCTTCCTCTATGTGAAGCCGTCTTATCCTTATCCTTTTCTTACTCCCGTCGGGAAGGTCTATCTCAACCCATCCGTTAGTTGCGAGGGGCTTTTCATACTGGGATATCTGATAACCTTTTGGGAGGTCGGGGTAAAAGTAGTTCTTCCTTTCAAATACCGATTCCTCGTGAACTTCGCAGTTAAGGGCGAGGGATGCCCTTATCGCATACTCAACAGCCTTTTTATTCAAAACGGGAAGCGCTCCGGGCATTCCGAGGCATACGGGACAGACATTCGTATTGGGCTCCGCCCCGAACTCAACCTTACAACCGCAGAACATCTTCGTTTTTGTATCCATCTGGACGTGTATCTCAAGACCTATAACAGCCTCATACTTTTCGTTCATAACTCATATTTTATAATTCTCTCAAGCTCGTTCAGATAAAAATCTACCGAGAAGTCGTAAACAACCTTACCAGCAAGAATCCTGAAACCGAGAAGTCCCTTAACGTATCTCACCTCGCAGAGGGGGATTAACCTCCTCACCCTTCTCACGATTTCATTCCTTAGGCCCTCGTATATCTCCTCACCCACCTCAAGGGTCGCACACCTCAGGTTGATATCCTTAAATCTCTTTTCCTCAAAAGCGAGGAGCGAAAAAACTATATCCTGGAGCTCCTTGTTTATCTTCTCCTGTCTTCCTTTATTAATCTTTAGCTGAACTTCTTTTATCCTCTTTGATAGGTTATCCTCTATCCTCTTTCCCGTCCTGAAGCGAACGAGGTTAAGAACAGCGGCGTGCTCGTATGCGAGGAACTGAACGTAAAAAACGAGATAGAGCCCGAGTATGTGCTCTATTATCTCTTCTTCTTTCCCTTCAAAGTTAAGTATTAGTTCTTTTTTATATTTCTTCTTTATAACGGGGGGAATGAATCTGAACAAGCTGATATCGTAATTCCCCGAAACCCCGAGCTCATAGGCCCTGTAAGTGAAGGGCTTTCCCCTCTCGTAGAACTTAACGGGCGTTACCTCAACCTTTTTCTCCTCCTCTTTCACTTCCTCATAAGGATATGCTTTTTCCATTTCCTGAGTTTGGAGCTCTGCCTGAAGGACGTAAACTCCGTCAAGTTCCCTTCTCACGTATCTCTTGAATAGCTCGGAGCTCAAGCTTATAAGCTTCTCGGTATTAACCTTTCTCTTGAAAACTCCCTCAACGAAGTGAATTCTTTTAAAGTTATTGAGCTTAAAGCTTCTGCATTTAGAACCAACGGCGTAAACTTCCCAGTCCCTCGGAACTTCCCTCAGGGCCTTATCTATTAACCTTGAACACAGGGAACGGGTAAAGGAGATATCCGAAAGAAAGAGTATGAGGGCAACCTTCTTTTCCTTTCTGGGCCTGAAAAGGGGGTGATGGGGATAGAGGGTAAAGAGGTGCTCAAGAACTTCCTTTAATCTGGTGTAAAAGGGAACCTTTGGTAGAACCTCCCCCCTCAGTCTCCTGAACCTGTTTGATGAGAGTATGCTTATTACGTGGAAGGCTTCCCTTAAAAGCTCGTAATTTCTCTTTTTACGTAAATACTCCCTCACAACCTTTAATTATCTCAAGGAACTTCCTTATCGCCCTCCCCCTGTGGGATATCCTGTCCTTCTCCTCAGGAGTTAGTTCCCCAAAGGTTTTATCGTAACCTTCCGGTATGAACACGGGGTCGTATCCGAACCCCTTTTCCCCCCTTGGCTCTTCCGAAATCCTTCCCCTCACCTCTCCCTCAACGAAGAAGCCCCTATCGCCTCCGTAAAAGAAGAGAACCACAACGAACTTCGCACTTCTCTCCTTTTTTCCTTTAAGGAGTCTAAGGAGCTTCCTTATGTTCGCCTCATCCTTTGTGGTTTTTACTTCTTCTTTACCTCCGAAATCAATTGAGTAGAACCTGCTTGAGTAAATACCGGGGTAAGGGCTTATAGCGTCCGCTATGAGTCCCGAATCGTCAGCAAGGGTAGGTATTCCGTATCGCTCAAAGTAGGCCTTCGCCTTCAGGCATGCGTTCTCAAGGAATGTCTCCCCTCTCTCCTCAACTTCAATCTTCTCTTTTGGTTCAACAACTTCAAAACCGAGGGGTTCAAGAATCCTCCTGAACTCCTCAATCTTTCCCTTATTCGTTGAGGCTATTAAAATCCTCATGATGTAAACAGTCTCTTAATCTTTTCAAAAAAGCTTATTTCCTTTTCTTCCCCTTTAACCTCTTCAGCCTTCACGGGAAGGGGCTTTTTCTCCTCCATTATGAAGACGTCTATGTAGTCGTCAAGGAGTATGAATCTGTCGCAGGCTTTTCTCAGGTTGTAGGAGCTCGTTTTCTTAAAGGTTGCATTCTCAACCCTCTTTCCGAGGCTCTGAACCGCCTCAACCGTATGTATAAAGTCGCTGTCCCCGCTTACGAGAACCGCTGTATCGTAAGCGTTTAAGAATGCAAGGGATAGCATATCCGTTGCAAGCATTATATCAACTTCCTTCTCAAGGTATTCACCGCTCGGGAGTTTCCTCAGATTTGCGGTCTTCACCTTTATTCCCATAAAGGAAAGCTCGTCAAGGAATCGTCTCTGTCTCATCAGGCTGTCCCACTCGGGTGTTCCCTTCTTCACGTCCTTTTCCTGGGGTACAGCGGTATAGAAGTAAGCCCTTACGAGGTATCTCCCCTCCCTTAAAAACTCAACGAGCTTTGAGTAATCAATCTTTATATTCAGGTATCTTATCCCGTGGAATAGGTTTGAGCCGTCTATGAATATCATTAATCTCTCGTTCATACATAAAAATTCTAAAGGTTATTTAAGGGGAAAGAAAGGTTACAGCCTGAACCTTAAAAATGCGGCAAGACCATCAACCTTTTTCTGAAGTTCTTTGTCTATTATCACCTCAACGGTTGCCTTCTGGTCCAGTGCCTCCTCAAGGGCTTCATCCACAACGTCGCTTATGGGAACCGCTTCCTCGTCGGGGAGGGGACACTCGGGCTTTAGAAATGCGAGGTGGCTCTTTGGACACAGGTATCCGGGCTTTTCAAAGTCCTCGGGAAGTATGAGCGTTCTCACGTTCCCTATTGCAAGCATCTCAAGAACCTTAGAAGTACCGTTTACCGCAAGACCTCTTCCTATAAGTTCGTTAAGCTCCGCGATTACTTCCTTTTCCTGTTCCCTGTCCTTTTTCCAGAGGAGGTCAAGAACCTTTTCCCAAACCTGGTGGGGCTTTATCTCTTCGGGGGTTGCCTCTATGTATCCGACGAGCCTCTCCTTCAGATAAGGGTGAAGGAAGTTCTCTATCTCCCTCAGGCCCTCTTCTATGAACCCGCCTATTACGAGCTTGTCAAAGTAAACCCTCTTCCACTCCTCAAAGAGTGCGCCAGAGGCAAGCTTAAGTATTCTGTGCCACTCTTCCCTCAACCTTGAGTGAAACCTCCACTCTCCCATTCCGTGCTGAACGACGTTAGGAGCTGCTCCCCTTGCGGGCATTCTGTACTGGAACGTTCCCTCCGCACCCTTTAGGAGCGCTCCACCGCTGTGAAATCTGTGAGCCCTCGTAGTCATGGGCTCAAGAAAGTCAAGCTTCTCCTCTATTCCCGTTATATCCATGAGGAAGTATCTTATGTGCTTCCTGTCAACAAGAAGAACCGCAACCCTTCCGAACTCCTCATCTATCGCGGCAATCTCCCTAACAAGGGGGTCGGGTGAAAACATCAGCCTGTTTCTGTAAACGTAGGGAAGCTTTACATATTCAAAAAGTCCCTTCGCAGCACAGGAGAAAACCGCTATACCCCTGCAGTTCTCAAGGTTCTTAGGCTCCGATAAGAAATCCTGAATTCTTTTAACATCTTCCCTGAGGGATGCCACAACGTCCTTATCTCCCGCTCTTTTGAGCTCTTCTTCCTTCTTCTTTACAAGGTCCTTATAAGTTAAGAGATACTTGTTATCCTGCCTGTCTTCGGGCATTAACCTGAGGTAAAGGGTCGTAACGTAATACTTGTCGGGTCTGAAGGACGCAAGTCTCTCCAGCGTTTCGCGTAGATTAGCCATCCACCTCCTCCTTATAAAGGTTAACTATTTATATTTTAGAGGGAAAGAAAGGAGAAGATTAGCTTACTTTCTGAAGGAGCTCCTCGGGCATCTCAAAGTTTGCTATTACCTGCTGAACATCGTCAAGCTCCTCAAGCGCGTTAAGGAGCTTTAAAACCTTCTGAGCGGTCTCCTCGTCGGTTATCTGAACGGTGGAAATGGGTTTCCAGGTTATCTGTGCCTTCTCAACGGGAACACCCATCTTCTCAAGCTTCTCCTTAACCTCGTATAGCTCCTCTGGGGATGTGTAAACTATGTGAACCTCCTCGCCAGGCTGGACGTCTTCGGCTCCCGCTTCTATAGCCTTTTCTAAGAGTTCATCTTCAGATATATCCTTTGCGGGAACTTCTATATATCCTTTCCTCTCAAAGAGGTAAGACACGCATCCCGATGAACCCAGGTTTCCCCCGTGCTTCGTGAAAACGTGCCTTATCTCGGAGGTCGTTCTGTTTCTGTTGTCCGTTGTAGCCATAACCATAACCGCAACACCGCCTGGTGCGTATCCCTCGTATATAACCTCTTCAAACTGCTCACCCTCAATCTCTCCAGCACCCTTCTTTATAGCCCTCTCTATGTTTTCCCAGGGCATGTTCGCCTTTTTAGCCTGTTCTATAGCGGTTCTCAACCGGGGGTTAAACTCGGGATTCGGACCTCCCAGTCTTGTGGCTACTATAATTTCCCTTATGAGTTTGCTGAAGAGCTTACCCCTCTGTGCATCTACCTTAGCCTTCTTGTGCTTAATCTGTGCCCAGTGACTGTGCCCTGCCATACTATATAAATATAAAAAATGTTAGAATATAAGTATGCTCAAAGAAGGTGATAAGGTTCCGAACTTCTGCCTTCCCGGAGTAGACGAAGAAGGAAAGGAAAGGGAGATATGCCTTGAAGAATTCAAGGGAAAGAGATTAATTATCTACTTTTATCCCAAGGACAACACTCCTGGATGCACACAGGAAGCCTGCGATTTCAGGGATAACTTAAACCTCCTGAAGGAGATGGGATACGTAGTTATGGGAATAAGTCCAGACAGCGTAAACTCCCATAAAAAGTTTAAGGAAAAGTACGGACTTAACTTTATACTCCTTTCTGATAAAGATAAAAGGGTTGCGGAAATATTCGGAGCTTATGGGGAGAAAAAGGCCTACGGAAAGGTTACGAAAGGAATTATACGCTCAACCTTCGTTATAGACGAAGAGGGTAAAATAATAAAGGCATGGCGAAACGTAAAGGCAAAGGGGCACGTAGCGAAGGTGATAGAAACCTTGAAGAGCTTAGAAGAAAAGCGGTAGAGATAGTAAAAAGGCTTGAGAAGGTTTACCCGAATCCCAAATTAGAGCTTGAGTTTGAAAATCCCTTCCAGCTCCTTGTTATGGCTATACTTGCGGCACAGGAAAGCGACAAGGTTGTCAATAAAGTAAGCAAGGAGTTTTTTAAGAAGTACAAAAAGCCCGAGGATATAGCAAATGCCTCCCTTGAGGAGCTTGAGAAGGACATAAAAAGCATAAACTTCTACAGGAGAAAGGCAAAACTGATAAAGGAGTGCTGTCAGAAACTCATTGAACTTTACAAGGGCGAGATACCGAAGGACATTGAGAGTTTAACTAAACTTCCTGGAGTGGGGAGGAAAACTGCAAACATGGTGATAGGTGGAGCCTTTGGCCTTCCCGCCATAATCGTCGATAGACACGTCCACAGGGTTGTCGAGAGAATAAGCCTGAGCAAGCAGAAAAATCCCGATAAGATGGAAAAGGAGCTCATGGAAATAGTTCCGAAGGAGTTATGGACCAAGTTCTCCCTTCTCCTTCTCAACCACGGAAAGAGTATATGCAAAGCCAAAAAGCCCGAATGCGAGAAATGTGTTATAAAAGATTTATGCGGGTATTATAAGAAATCCTGCGGCTAAATATAAAAATACATTACGTTCTCTTTACTTTAAACTTCTCCTGTTAAATCCTTCCTAATCCCATGCGGTTTTAATTATAAATTCAAGGTCGTCGTATTTCGGTTTCCAGTTAAGCTTACTCCTAATCTTTTTACTTAACTCCACTAAAATAGGCAGGTCTACTTACCTTCTGGGTGCTTCCTCAACTCTAAAGTCTCTTTCCGTTACTTTTTTGACTGTATCTATAACTTCAAGAACCGAAAAACCGTATCCGTATCCACAGTTAAATACTTCGCTTGTTCCGCCGTCCATAAGATATTCAAGGGCTAAAATATGTGCTTCTACCAAGTCCATAACATGAATGTAGTCTCTAATGCAGGTTCCATCAGGTGTTGGATAATTTGTTCCGTGTAAATAAAACCTAAAATCAGGATTTAAAATAGCTTTCAATATGGAGGGTATTAAATGCGTTTCGGGATTATGAGCTTCTCCTAAACTTCCATCCGGAGAAGCTCCCGCCACATTAAAATATCTGAGAGAGACAAAGTGAAAATCTTTCCCAGAATTCTTAATATCTCTTAATATCCTTTCAACAGTAGCTTTTGTTTCTCCGTACGGATTTATCGGATTTAAGCTTTCTTCTTCAGAAACAGGAACTTTAGCAGGTATTCCGTAAACCGCTGCAGATGAGGAAAATATAAACTTGTTTACATTAAACTTTTCCATAATTTCTAATAAATTTATTGTATTTATTACATTATTTCTGTAGTATTTTAGTGGATTTTTAACACTTTCGGGAACAACAATACTGGCAGCGAAATGAATTACTGCATCTGGTCTGAATTCCTTGAAAACTTTTCTCAACGTCTCTTTATCACAAAGGTCAGCCACTATCAATTTCCCGTAAAGAACAGCCCAATCATGTCCTGTAGAAAGATTGTCATAAACTAAAACCTCATAACCTTTTTCTCCCAGGAGTTTTACGGTATGCGACCCTATATATCCTGCTCCGCCTGTAACAAGAATTTTCATTGCAAACTCCTTAAAATATATTTAGGAATCAGTATTTTTGCGATTTTAGGAACTTTAAATTTAACAAGTCTACCGTAAAACCAGGTGTAGAATATTGCAAAGATAATACATGTAGAAATAAGAGCTAAGGTGTTATCCCAGAACATAACAGCAGGTATGGCACAAATTAATTCAAGGAACCATAAATACGGTGAAGTGAGAGAATTCAATAACCATGATGGTCTGTTTTCGCTGAGTTCTTTTTTAATAATTCTTTTATATATTAAAGAATGTAAATGCTTCACATCCGGTTCTGTAGAAGAATATCCTTGGATAAATATTCTTCTGTAGATAGAAAATAATGTTTCCCACACAGGATAAAACATAAGTGTAAGGGGAAACCAAGCAGATGCTTCAGGATGTCTATTTACCATAAGAACCCCAATCAAACCGCCTAAGAATCCCGTAAGATAAGCTCCACCGTCACCTAAAAATATTCTTCCTTTTGGAAAGTTCCATAAGAAGAAGCCTAGTAGAGCACCGAGATAAGAAATACTTACAGCAAATAGGAGTTCATCGTTTAAAATAAAAGAAACATAAGCGTATGAAGTAAAAATAATTAGTCCTACACCAGAAGCAAGACCGTTAAAACCGTCAATTATATTTATAGCATTCGCAACGCCAGCCAAAGCGAAGGAAGTAAACAATACTGAGACAATAAAGTAATTTTTGAGAAAGTAATCAAATATAGTGAAGTCAACCCTCGTTAAGTAAGCATCAAGTAGAAATACAGATAATATGCCCGAAGCAAAAGCAAATAACAGCCTTAACTTAGCATTTATTTTTTTCATTATATCTTCTAGTAATCCACCTATAAAAACAGGTAAACAAGCTATAATTAGTTTACAAGTATATACTTTGTCTTCAAATAGGAGAAATGCTGAAAAGGAAAAACCTAAAAATATTCCAACTCCTCCTATTCTTACTGCATCCCATGTGTGAAACTTCTGGATTCCATTTTTGTAATCTCTTGCATTTATTAAATTGGATTTAATTACAAGAAAATTAATAACAAAGGATATAAGAAATGAACTCGCAAAAAGTATCATAGCTTTAGCTTAAAAATGAAATCCGGAAGATTTTGCCACAAAACCTTAAAAATTAGCTATTTCAATACTTCCCTATATAAAGTTAAAATTCTATTTCCTATTGAAGTTATTTCAAATTCTTTAAATCTTCTAATAGCATTTTTTGAAAAAGTATGATATAAGTCTTTATTTGATAATATTTTATTAATCGCATTTGCCAAAGCTTTAGGATTTTTATGTGGTACAACAAAACCAGTAATGCCATTTATATTTATATAACTCATACCAGAACCATAAACATCTGTAGTAACAAGAGGTTTTCCGTAGAAGAGGGCCTCTACTAGAACAAGGCCAAAAGCTTCAGAACGTTCAATAGAAGGAAGGCAAAATACATCACAGTTTTTGATAAAAACAGCTGTATTCCTTACTCTGCCTAAAAGAAATACTTTGTTTTCTAAGTGAAGTTTTTTTATTAGATTCTTAAGATTCTTATAAAGAGGTCCATCTCCTACTATTAGTATTACAATATCATTATCTAAATATTTAGATGCTTTTATTAAATATTCAAAACCTTTATAATAAACTAATCTTCCTATTGAAAGTACTATTTTCTTACCTCTTAATTTACTTTGTAGCCCGAGCCATTTTTTATCTAATTCTTCTGAATTTAACCTATTTGTACTTAATCCTAATGGTATAATAATAACTTTTTCTTTAAAATTCTCTATTTGAGTTGAAGTTTCAAAGTATTGGGGGGATGTACATATTATTTTTTTTGCTTTTCTTAACATAAGTTGCTGAATAGGTTTATAAAATATATAAGATATCTTTTGTCTTACAATATCAGAATGCCAATGAATTATAATATTTTTTGATGTAAATAAAGCGACCATTTCAGCTAAAGGATTTGGACTATGCACATGAATAATATCATATTTTTTTTCTATTTGCTTGAAAGTTTTAATAAAATCCAAAGACAAAGGTGCAGAGTTCAGTTTTATATTCATCTTTGATTCAAAATATTCAAAAGATCTATATTCCTTTTTAGCAGTTTCATTACCAAAACATAACAGATCCGCTTTTACTCCTTTTTTATTTAGATATTCTAGTAGATCATAAGAAAAAAGCTCTATTCCTCCTTCCCTTGGAGGGCATAGTTTACCAAGGTGTAGTACCTTCATGCTTTGCCTCTTAATATGTTATGAAAATATTCTATAAATTCTTCAATTATTTTCTCCTTTTGAAAAAGTTGGAGCCTTTTTTTTGCAATATTAAGAAGTTTTAGTCTAAACTCATTATCTGTCATGGCTTTATATATCTTATCTGATATATCTTTAGGGTCATACGGATTAAAGCATGCTATTTCATCTGTTAAAATTTCTCTTAACACAGGAATATTTGAAGTTATTACAGGACAGTTCAAAGCAGCTGCTTCTAAAGGTGGTAATCCAAAGCCTTCAAATAAAGAAGGAAAAACAAAAAGTTTCGCATACTGATAAAGATTTATGAGCTCGTCATCTGAAGGGGATAAAATTTCTACTATAAACTCCTTTAGGTTAAGCGTCATTATAAGTTTATCAACCTCATCTTCCAAAATTCTCTCCTTGGAGCCTGCTATAACAAGTTTTGCGTTTACTAAATGTTTTATTTTGTTAAACGCTAATATAAGGTTTGTTAAGTTTTTGTGTTTTTTGCGATTTCCCACAAACAGTATATAATCACCTTCTATAATAGGTTTTTGTATTTTACTTTTTTGATGAAATTTATCATCTACGAACTCGTAGATTACTTTGATTTTGTTTTGATGAGCTTTGAAGACATTCTGAAGTTCAAATTTAACATGGTTTGATATGGTAATTACTCCTTTTGAATACTTTAGAGCTCTTTTTATATAGACTCTAAATATTTCTTTTTTAAGAGTGCTTCTATCCCAAAACTGCGTAAAAGGTCTCAAATCATGAATAGTTGTAATTGTGTTTGATGGTATGTATAAAGGTAGATTTATATGAGGGTAAAAGAACAAATCTACCTTTTTTTCTAACGCCTTTAATATTTTTGATTGGTTAAAAAATCCTTTTATAGAAAATTTTTCATAATCTACAAAAATAGGCTCTATATTGGTGGTTACATCTTTAAAATCTTTTTCAAAGTCATCTTCTAGCCTTTTAGGCACACACGTATAAATCTTTATCCCCCTTTTTGCAAACTCTTTTACCAAGGATTCGTAGTACCTGCCTATTCCAGAGCCTTTGTAAAATAGTCCATCTATATATATGTACATTTGTTACTACAACTTACTTATTAGTAGTATTCATATTCAATTTTTTTGCTTTGCTAATAAGATAAATTATAGAAACAACATATATAAACTGCCACAATGTAGGGTTAGTAATGTCTGGATATGAAAGAATTTGACATAATATTACTGAAGGAATAAGAAAAAAATATTCAAATTTTTCTTTTTTTAGTGATGTATATGTGTTCTTAAGAAGTTGTATAATGAAAATGGTAAAGAATAATGTACCTAAGATACCAACTTGGGATATTAGATATGTAATCAAAGATGATGGTCTATTACTTCCCAATCCGACACCCATCCCATAGGTTTTTAAAAACAGTTCTATAGCAAAAAGATCTGAAGATAATCTATTTTTAAATGATACGCTTTCATACTTTTCTATTAGAAATATACGTATTAAATGAAAAAGGGTATCTATACCTATGTAGACCTGTATTATTATAAGCACAAAACATATTACTAATACTATTAGCAATATCATCGAGAAAAAAATTCTATAGTTAAATACTAAGAACATACTTCTTAATCTTATTACTTTAGTATTCATGATGAAGATAGAAATGATAATAGTCCCGATATAAGCTGTTGTACTTGCAGAAAGGATAATAAGGAAAATACTTAGTACTGAAAATATGAAGTTTTTAAAAGTGAATTTTCGTAAAGTTTTATAAGTATATAGCGAATACATTCCAACCAAGAATGGAGCAAACATGCTGGGTTCTAGGTATGTTCCCTGTATTCTTACAATATTTGGAATTGAGTAGCTGTATTTTTGTTCCCTTTGTAATATATTGTAAAAAATTTGTGTTAGATCGAATGTACCAATGTATGTAGATAAAAGCTGTGATATAGAGATTACTACCGAGAAAACAAAAAGTATATCCATTATTTTTTCTATAGTTAGAATATCTCCTTTTTTCCATCGTAAAGTAAAAATATATACCAGTGAAAGATAATAAAAGATGATATATGTTGGAAGAGCAATATTATACAATGAAAAGCGCAGAGGAGACGGTCCAAATATTGCTGAGTAATCTATTCCTAACCATGGCGGAAAAACAGGATAATCTTGGAATATAAACGGAGCTTCTAACGAATAAATGAATGAAAATACTACGAATACAAAACCTGGTGTCAAAATTTTCTTACCGCTTTTTGATATGGTAAACTTAAAAGATTTGTATAGCAAAAATAATAAGAATTTTATGGAGATTACAATTGTTAGAAACTTGTATACTTGCATTGAATACTTTATGCTTGGTATATTTAGTACTCCTGTGACTTGGAAACTAAGAGAAACAATAAGGAAATATACTAGGAATTTTGAGTGTTTGAAGAAAAAAAACACAAGAAAAATAACAAATACTCCAACATAAGTTATTTCCATCTTAGTGAACTAACCGTCATAATCTAAAAACTTGTTTGCGATTCGCTTTTATGTAACACTTATTGTAAGATCAATTAGTATTATTAATAGTTAAAGCTATCTGGACTAAATCCAAGCAGCAAGAAAACAGGAAAAATAAACAGAATAGATGAAACTAAAACAAACGTAAATGAAACCAATAACACTCTTAACTTTACATTTACATCTTCAATGCGAGTATTCCAACTTACTTCACTTATCTCTCTCATTTCATATCTTTAACGCTATTATATAATTCTTCCCACTGTTTTAACCATCCTTCATAATCTAAAAACTTCTGAGCACTTTGTTTTATAATTTCGGCTTTATTCTTCCAATCCGAAATCTCGCTTTCAAACTTTAACAATTTTTCCTCTAAATCCCCTTCCTTATAAGGGTCAAAAAGCATACCATTTACTCCCTCAATAATCATTTCAGGTATACCGCCTATGTTGCTTCCAATTACAGGAATTCCAAAAGCAAAAGATTCTATAATTACTCCAGGTAAGTTTTCATACCAAATACTTGGAACAATAGTAACATCTACTTTCTCAAAAAAGTCTTTAGGTTTTACTTTTCCCATAAAAATAATTGAATCATCTTTGTATTTTGATTTTAGATATTCTTCATAATCCTGTTTGCCAGTGCCAGCTACAAATAACTTATAGTTTGGTTTTTTAATCTTATGATAGGCTCTCAATAAAACCTCTACTCCTTTATTTGGTGCCAGTGTACCTATAAAACCAAAATTTATATACCTTGGATCTGTCTTTCTTTCAACAATGACACTACTCAGTTTCCTCCTAGAGTTATATATTACCTTTTTAATTGGTACATCTTTAAAATATCCATAGCTTAACAATTTGTTGAGAATAAAATTACTCACTCCAACAACAGCTTTGAGTTTGTTAGATTTTGATTTATAAGGAAGTCTCATTAGCTTACAAGTTAAACATTGTTTCTTACATACAACATTATTTTTGAACATATTAGTCGGACATAGGAGGTACAAATCATGAAGAACTTGTATAGCTGGCACATTGGATTCACTTACAGCATCCCATATAGAACAAGACCAACCTTGAGTATTATGAATTGATATAATATCAGGTTTAAAATCTCTAATCTGTTTAAGTACAATTTTCTTAGATATATGATTATAAATATCTAAAATATGCCATAGCCTTCTCTTTAAAAATGGTTGTCTAATTTCCCCGTATGGTAAATAAACATTAGGAATCTTTGCTCTATAAACAGGGATTCCATCTATAATCTCTTCTCCATCATCTTTATCCCAAAAACTCAAAACCCTTACTTTATGACCTAAATCACGAACACCTTCCACTAAATTTTTTAAAGTAATTTCAGTTCCTCCCCCTATAAGTGGTGTATAAAGAACATTTATATATAAAATCCTCATAATAAGTACCTATATTATTTAACTTTAACTGGTAAAATATAAAAATTATAATAAAATTTTACTAAGAAAAAAGATGTTACACTAATAAAACATATAGAAAATGTACTTGCAATAGATGCTCCCACTAAACCAAATCTTGGTATTAGCATCATATTTAACACTATATTTATCAAAGTAGCTATTAATATTATATTTTGTACTATTTTTTGTTTCCCTGTCATTTGTAAAATGTATCCAACACTCCCACTAATAGCTTTTACAAACTGCCCTATTGCTAAAAACACTAAAGCTGGTGCACCTTTTTTAAACTCTTCTCCAAATAATCCCATAAACCATTCTGGAATTAAAAGATAAAGAATAAGTATAGGTGTGGAAGACAAAAAAATAAGTTTTGTAGACTGCTGCGCTACCCTTTTAAGACCTTCGATATCTCTTCTCGCCCAAAGCTCTGCAAACTTTGGAGCAGCAATTGAGTTTATAGACGCAAGTGTGAAACTTGTTAGCATTGATAACCTAACTGCTACATTATAAACCCCCACTTCCTCTTCCGTCCTCCAAATTCCTAACATTATTGTATCTGCCCAGAAAAGCATTATAAAGAAAGAATTTGATATAAACATAGGAAAGGCCACAGAAAGCACATACTTTGTTGATATATCTTCTTTATCGTTGTTTAAACATTTAAAATTCCTTATTAAAACTATAAAACTAAAAAACAAAGCAAAGGTTAAACCTAAAATATATGCCAATACTATGTATTTCGTATTGTAAAAACTAAACAAGCATATTGCCGTTCCAGATATCACTAGAGCAGTGAGATTGGGAAATAAGTTTTGAAGGAAAATATATTCCTTTATTTTCTTAAAAGCTCTTATGCTTTCCGTATTTATATAAAGCAAGTTAAGAATAGGTATGGCAAATGCAACAAGTCTTATATAGGATTGAAGGTAATCCTTATTAAATATATTTTCAGAAAGATAAGATGAAAGAAAATACAATACTAAAAAAAGTAAAATAGATATAAATAATACTATTTTTATAGTTAATAAATAAAGCCATTTTAATGTACCCCCTAAATTTTTTGTATTATACTCTGAAATAAATTTCAAAAGAGCTATATCAAACCCTAGTCTTCCAAAAGAAGATACTATATGAAGTATTGTAAGGTTTAACGTAAATATTCCCCATGTGCTTGTGCCCATAGTTCTTGTTATAAGAAGCATAAAGGTATAAGTTAAGAGGAATCCCAAAATCCTTAATATAAAGAAAATTATACTTCCTTTTAGAAGTTCTTTGAAGTGAATATCACCTTCGAACTTATCTCTCAGTTTTTCAATGACATGAATATTTATCATTTCACATATACTATTCCCTTATTTCCAAATCTTTTATTTTACACATCGCTTCTGACTTTTCAAGCCCTAATTTTTTGGCTTTATAATACTTCGCTCAAATTAATCTTTAATGCTGATTTTCAATGGCTTTAGCTCATCTATCAGAACAAGTTCCTTTTTCTTTTGCCATGCAAGCTTTCTGTAAAGTTCTACCCTTATTTTTTGAACCTCTTCGTAGTTGGGGATTTTAAGCATAAAAGGTTGGAGGTATCTAAGTGCAGTTTTCGCCTGGGCAAAGAATACCCTCCTTATCGTTTTACTCTTTCCGTTTTTGTAGAAGATTTTTACAATCATGTAATACCTAGGGTTTCCTTGGTCTGCGGTAGGGAGGTTGTGGGGGATTCCTACGTTGACTATATTAAGCTTTTCATCCTGGAGGAATATCTTTATGTCCTTCGGTTTAGCTTTTCCTGCCGGGAATGTGTGGTCGTGAAGGGCTTTCCTCGTGTGGAAGAGGAAGAAGGGGAATTTATCCATTATCCAGGTGTAATCAACAACCTTCATATGACACTGCTGGCACGTTATCTTCACCCGTGCGGCCTTCCACTCCTTATAAGTCTTCTGGTGGCATCCGGCACATATCTCGGATTTTGTGTAGTTCTTGTCTTCCGTTGAGGGGTGTGGTGGGGACCATACTTTATAAGGTCCGTGCATTGATTTCGTTTCCTCTTTGAAATGGCAAGCTATACAGTTTACGCCTTCGTGTCTTCTCTCAACCCTTAAAAGGGGTTTTTTCATGGGGTCAACCTGGTGGGGTGCGTGGCAGGAAAGACACTTGAGCTTTGTATAGTTCTCTGTCTCTTCCTTGAATTGTTCGCTTATCCAGGCGTGGTAATGCCTGCTCTCTTTCCAGGCTTCGTATATCCTTGCGTGGCAGTCGGAACACCTCTTTGAGGGTGGTCTCTGGAGTAAATCCTCCTCAAGGAATATCTCGTTCAGCCTTTCACATCCGAGCGTAAAAAGAAGAATTAAGAAAAGAAAAAGCTTCATTTACCGAGTGCGGATTTTATCTTAGCAGGTATGAGGTGAACGTTATGACAGGTGTAGCAGGTTACGGTTACCTTTGAGAGGTTTTTCTTTATTTCATTTGGATTAGGTTTCTCCGCGTTAAAGAGGTTCTCAAGGGCTGACAGAGCTTTGTCGTAATCCTTTCCCGTTATGACTTCTATTTCCGCTTCTTTTGTGTGGCACTTTGAACAGGTCTCCTTAAGTGCCCTTGCCCTTTCCACGAAGTTTATTCCGTGTTCCTGTGCTGAGGTAATGTTCCCCTGAGAAAGGTATATATTCGTAACCTTCAGAGAGTTTGTGAGCTTTTTCATAAAGTCCCCGAGCTTCATCTCGGTAAACTCAATGGGGTCCTCCACCTTAACCTCTTCAAAGTTCGGGAAGTGGTAGTAAATCTTTACCGCTATCTCATTATCCTGGTGGCATTTTGCACAGGTTTTCCCAAGCTCCCGCGAGGCCTTTATTACTCTATCAACATTCCTTGATTCAACCGCTTTGAGATAGTTGTCCGCCTTCTTAAAGTCAAAGTAATCTTTCCACTCGGGAACCATCTCGGAGGTCTTCTTATAGGTTTCAACAAGCTTTTTAGCCCACTCAACCGCTTTTTCCCAGTTTTCGTCGTTAATGTTCAGCTGGACCGCGTAAAAGGCCGTGCTCATTGTATGCATATTGCTCAAGAACTCAAACTTTTCGGAGTGTGGAGGATAATACTTCTTCAGACTTTCGGGAGGTTTCTTGAGAACAACTTCTCCCTTTCCCTCGCCGTGAGAGAAGGCAAAAAGTGAAAGTCCAAAAATCATGAGCGAAATTTTTCTCATCTTTGCCCCTCCATAACTGGTTTTACACCAACTCCGTAAATGTATACCATCTTCCCCCCTATATTTCCCTGATAAACGATTATTGCTGAAGTTATGAGAGAAACGAGCAGAACTATCAGGTTAAGAGCCTTTACGTTTCTGTAGGAGGACATAAGCTTAAGGATTGCGAGAATAGTTACGAGAACGGCAACTATAAAACCAATTGTTTCATGAGTTTCAAGAAGTGAGTAAGCGTGGGTGTTTTTTATAAAATCCTCTACAATTTCTTCCTGCTTGTGTCCCGTAAACCACGCAGCCCATCCGAAGGGAACAGCAAGAAGGAAGTTAAGCAATGAGGCGTTTGAGAAGATATCCTTTCTTGTTATGAAGTGGAGAAGCTCAAAAAAGGCTCCCGAAATTGAGAGCGCTATAACAAAGTGAACCATAGGCGGGTGAAGGTTAAACATTTCATATTCCTCCCTTTTATTAAATATATGCAAGTAGTATTATTTATTAAAGTAATGTTAGAAGGAGAACTGAAAAGGATAAAAGAAGAAACTAATGAATTAAAAAAATTGCTCCTATTTATTGCGTGGTTGAATAAGAAACTTAAGGAAAAAGGAACAGAAACTTTTCCCATTCTAGTAGGTGGTAGTGCTGTTGAGCTGTATACCTTTGGACATTATGTATCTGGAGATATAGATTTAGTGGCACAAAATAGAGACGAAATAAGAAGTATCCTATTATCAACAGGATTATTCAAGGAAATAGGAAGAATATTTATTTCCGAGGATTTGGGACTATTTGTTGATATACCTGACAATGTGTTAGCAGGAAGTTACGAAAAAGTCAGAACAATTAAAATCCCTGAACTTGAAGCTGAAATAAAAGTTATAGGAATTGAAGATTTGATAATAGATAGATTAAATGCATGTATATTCTGGAGAAGCCAGGGTGATTGTGAAATTGCAAAATATTTATTTGAGAAATACAAAGAGGAATTAGATTTGGAATATCTGCTTAAAAGAGCAAGAAAAGAAAATTTGCCTTTGAGGAAAATAGATTTTTTAAAGGAGTTAGAAAATGAAAAAGGAGATTACCTTGAACCTTGAAAAGATAGAGAAGGAATACAATAAAGTGAAAATTGAGAGATTTAAAAAGGGATATCCCCTAAGATTTAAAAGAACAAGACCAAGAGAAAAGTTTAAAAGTGATGCTTTAATAGAATTTCTTCTAAAAATTACACCACCTGCTAAGGATATACTATCCGGAAAAGCTTTTTCTGAACTCTTTAAAAAATCAGATTGAAAAATGGAGAGGAATGCAATATAATAAATTTTCTGTAGGGCCCGTAGCTCAGCTGGATAGAGCAGGGGATTTCTAATCCCCAGGTCGGGGGTTCGAGTCCCTCCGGGCCCACCACTTATCTGATTCGGACAAGAACTTCCCTTCCTTCAAACTCAATACCTTTAAGTATAATTTCGTAATTTTTAAGGTTCTTCAGGTGTTTCTCCTTTGTAATTAAGTAATCTCCTTTTGAGAACTTTTCCTTTTTTGGGATGCATTTGTAAAGGTATGCGACGATTGCGGAGTTCTCGTGTTTGTAAAAGTAAAGGTTCTTTGGATTTGTTTCTTTCAGGTATTCCACAGCTTTGGGCGTGAAGCGTTTTGACTCGTAGTAATTTGCTCCAAAAAGCAGGAGCGAGAAGAGTATTAAGGCTACCGCATAAACCTTTTTCAGGTAGTTCTTTGTTATGTAATTTCCGAAGATTACCGAAAGGGGAGGATAGGAAAAGAGTATGTAGTGGTGGAGCTTGTTCTTTGAAAGCGAGTAAAATATAACGACTGCGAAAAACCACAACAGAAAAAAATTTAGCCTTCTATCATAATTTTTAATTATTTTCGGAATTAATGGAATGAATAAAAGGGAGCTAAATAGGATTATGAGGGGATAAAAGTAAAAGGGCATGGGGTGGAGTTCATACTTTCCAGTGAACCTGTATAGATTCTCGTAAATGAAGAACTTAAAAAAGTAGCTCCATCCGTACAGATAAATCATAAGGAAATACCAGGAAAATCCCACAACCAGGAAGAGAATAATACCTTTCAGTTCTATAAAACTGAGGTTTCTTTTCCAGAGGAGGTATATAAATAGGGGAAGAAGTCCCACGGGTCCCTTTGTGAGAAAGGCAAAAGCTAAAGAAAGCCAGGCAAGGGTAAACCGCTCTTTCATTAGCAGGTATAAACCAAGTGTTGAAAAGAACACAAGGGTAAACTCGGGGACGTATGCCCTTGATTCTATCCAGGTGTGTATAAGGAGTGTAAAGGATAGGGCTGAGAAAAGGGCTTTTTCCTTTGTTAAGAACTCCTTTGAAAAAAGGTAAACGAGAAAGGCGGTGAGGGTGGCGGACAATCCCGAAACGAGCCTTGCGGAAAACTCGGAAGCTCCAAATACGAGAAAGGATAAAGCTCCGAGCCAGTAAAGAAGGGGAGGCTTTTCAAACCTCGGGCTACAGTTGTATTCGGGAATTACGAAGTTTCCCGTTTTGAGCATATGAAGGGTAGCGTAAAAGTTCCTACCTTCATCAAGGGATGTGAGGGATAAAATCCAGTTTCCGAAGATAAAAAAAAGGAAAGAGGAAAGGAGTATATAAAGGTAAGCTTTCTTTTCTGAGGAATGCATTTTCAAAATTTTACTTTAAGGAGAAAAATCAGGAGTGCGGTGAGGGTATGGAGTCCTACTGTGGTGAAGCCGGTGGGGAGGTCCATAAGGTAGGACAGGATTACCGCGGAGCTGTTTATTATGGAGCCGTATATCCAGGCGAAGATAAGTCCTTTATTTAGAATTGTGCTCACAAGAGGGGGTGCGAGCAGTAAGGAGAAAACGACGAGAACGCCGACGAGCTTTACGGAACTGCTTACGGTTATACCGAAAAGCAGGTAAAAGATAAGGTTTTCTAATTGAGAATTCCTGAATATGTAAAAAGTAATCCCTATAATTGTGTAAAGAATGGCGGAAAACAGGAGTTCCTTCTCGCTTATGAAGAGTATATCGGAAGCTATAAGGTTCATAAACTCTTCCCTTCCCGAGGGATTTTTTGAGAGGAGTATAACTATCCAGGAAGCTCCCGCTGCGTAGAGAATCCCTATGAATGCTTCCTGAAGTTTCCTTTTTCTTTCTGAAAGGTATATAAGAAAGGAGGCGATAAGGGAGAATAAAAGGGAAAAGAGCCACGATATTTCGTGAAAGTTGAGGAGCAGGGATAGGGCTATGCCGAGGGCTGCCCACTGGGCTATCGCTATGTCCGCAAATATAATTCCTTTCCTTATAACTCTGAAACCGAGGTAGGAGTGAATACCGAGAAGTATAAGGGAGAGAAGAAGAGCCTTTAAAAGAACGTCTATTATCTGCATTTCTGGAACTCTCCCGTTATGGTTTCAAATAGCTTGAATATATCGTATCCGTCGTGGGGAAGAACGAGAACTACCGCTCCCGTTCTTGAAGCTAAGAACCTTGCGGTTTTCTTCTCGTGGTAGGTATCCTGGAGAATGCACTTTACGTTCTCCTTCTTCATCTTCTCAAGGAGCTTATTTATATGTCTGGGGTTGGGAGGTATCCCGGGAAGGGGTTCTATTGTTCCCACAAGAATTAATCCGTATCTAAGGAGGAAGTAGTCGTAAAGGTGGTGGTATGCAATCACTTTCTTTCCCCTGAGGGGCTTCATCTTTTCGTTCCACTCCTTTAACTTTATCTCCCAACGGGATAGGAACTCCTCAAGGTTCTTGCGGTAGGCGTTGCAGTTATCCGTGTCAAGCTCGCAGAGTTTCATCGTTATTGCTTTTGCGAGTTTGGGTATATTCATAGGGTCAAGGTGGTAGTGGGGATTACCTTCGGGGTGTATGTCTCCGAGTGCCCTTGATACCTGCCTTGGTTTCTGAATGAGTTCTACAAATTGGGATAGGTCTAAAAATCCGGGGCTTCCGGGCTGGATACGGGGGTTTGCGGACTGGTCAAGGAGGGGAGGAAGAAAACCTATCTCAAGGGAAGCCCCGTTTATAACGAGAAGGTCAGCCCTTCTGAGATGAACTATGTGAGAGGGTTTGGGAACTACAAAGTGGGGGTCTTCGTTGGGTTTTGCTATTACGTAAACACTTACGTTATCCTTTCCGATTTCCCTTACAAGGCTTCCTATCCAGGGATAGGTGGCTACAACTTTTATTTGAGCAAAGCTAAAAACGATAAAGGTCAAAAGGAAGAAAAGAGCCATCATTTTCACACCTCCTTAAAAGGGGTGAGCCTTATGAGCACCTATAGCCATCTGGAAGATTATTGAAAACTCGTTAACTCTTTTTGATTCTTCCTCAAGGCGGAGCTTCTTCTGTCCGAGCTGGAGGCGAAAGCGGGAAAACTCGGTGGGATTGTATTCAAGCATAAAGGCGTATCCGTAATCGGTTTTTTCCTGCTCAATAAAGTCATACCTTACTCCCGTCCTCCATCTTCTATCAAAACGATAAACTCCCTGTATATAAGCTCCCTGTTCCTCTTCCTTCTTGTCCCTGTAAATGTATTCTCCCTGCAGAGAAAAGTATCTGTAGGAGTCTATGGTGTAGCGGGCGGTGAGGTCTACTCCGTAAAGTCTTGTGTTGTCAGTCTCTTCGGACCTTCCTACGGCTACGGATGTTCCCGCAAGTATTGAGATATCCTTCACATCAAAGGAAGTTTCCAAGAATCCCGTATAAACGAACTTCTTATCAAAGGTAGGTTCTTTTTCTCCCTGGAGTGCTTCCGCACCGAGTAATAGGTAAAAGGGTGTTGGGGGAAGCCACGTTATCTGAATGCCTTTGTCGGTAAGCCCTTCTTCTCCGAGGAATCTGAGGTAAACGAGGGGAAGGTCCGTAAAGTCCCACATATGGGGATGGAACTCGTTCAACCTTCCGAATCCGCTCCTGAACTTACCTCCCTTTACCTTGAGTCCGTAAGGGAGTCTCCTAGTCGTAAAGTAAGCCTCCTCAACTTCCGCGTCCTCTTCTGTGAAGGGTATGGTTGCGTAAAGGTCAAAATAAGGGTCTACGGGAGCGTATATATACAGCTCCGCGTAATCAAGATTAAAGCCGTTTTTACCGATTGTGTGGGTATGCCCGTGTTCGTGTTCTTCTCCGTGGTGATGACCGAACAACAGGTCCATATACCTCTTATCGGATACGTTTCTGTTTACATAGCTTCCCTGAATGATTAGAGATATATCGGGAAGGAATGCACGCTGACTGAAGGGGTTGTAAACATTATAGACCTTCAATCTTTCCTGAGCGTAAACAAACACAAAACTCATTATAAAAACCGAAACAAGCCTCTTCATTCGGGCACCTCCTTAAGTTTTTTTGAAAAAGAAATTCCTTTAGAGGAGAGGAAAATGGGGAGGTGCCCTCGTGCGGGTAAAGGTTCTTTTGCTCAGCGGGGGATTAAAATAAGGAAGGGAAAGCTTTTCTTTAAAAAGGATAAAGGAAACTACGAGATGTATATCATTATCCGTTCTGCTTTCTTGGTTGTGTTCCTGCTGTATTAAGCATACGGAACAATCTTTATGAACCTTGTAATCCTTGTGGTGGTGCTCTACAACCGCAAAGTCAAGAAACAGCAGTAAGAAAGCGAGCAGGAGTTTTATTAACATTTCTGGTTATTTCTATTTTAAGAAAAAGTGGTTTCCTCTCAGAGCTTTTTCGGGGTTCATGCCGAGGGTGTGGTAAACGTTCATTAAAAACAGGAGTATGTTTACCTTGCTCTCAAGGAGTATTCGCTCCGCCTGAGTGTAGTAAGCCATTGCATAACCGAGGTCAAAGGCAAGCTGGAGCTCATACTGGGAGCGTTTTAGCTCAAGATTTTCCTCCGCCCATCTCATATTTGTTTTTGCGTAAACGTATTTCCCAATATACTCGTCCCAGAGGTATGGGAAGGTGTAAACCTTTTCCTTTACTTCTTCTTTCATCTCCTCATACTCCCTCGTGAGGGAGTTTATCTTTTCTTTTAAGCTCTTTACTCTGAACCTCTGAGAGGGGTCAAACAGGGGAATGTTAAGATACGCGTTCATTTCTGTATAGTTTTCTCCGTTCTCAAGGTCCTTTCCGAGTTTCCCCTCAAGGACGAGCTCGGGAAAGAAGAGCCTTCTGCTTCCCTTCTCCAGCTCCCTGTAGTAGGCTATCTCGTGCTTTTTTATTCTAAGTCTGTAGTTGTTATCAACGTATTTGAGAAGTTCTTTTTCGTCAAAGCTTTTATCCTTGGGAACGTTAAAGTTTAGGGGTTTGAGATTCAGGTCCTCCTCCATATTTATGCGGAGGTATCTATTTAGTCTGTATAGGGTCTCGTTATACTTCCTCTGAATCTCAAGTAGCTTTGAGCGGTAATACCTGTATTTTCTTTCCCACTCCGCTACCTTAACTCTGTCTGAAAGTCCGAGCCTCAATTTTTCCCTTTCCCTGTCAAACCTGACGTAAGAGACCGCCATAAACTCCCTGAGTTCCTGTGCGTATACGTCGTAAATGAGAATGGAGGTGTAAAGCTTTGTAACTTCTATCTTCAGCCTGTTTTTAAACTCTTCAAGGGTTATCCTTGCAATCCTTTCCCTTTCCTTCTGAGCCTGTATGTTGTGGAGTCTTTTCGTGAACTCAAGGAGAAGAATTCTCGCTACGAGCTCCATTTTATCCTTTGATAATCTTGTATCAACCTTAGGTGAGAACCTCTCTATAACCGAGAGCTTTCTCTCGTAAACCGCGGATTTTACCTGCCTCTCAAACTTCTTCAGCGTTCTGTTGTTTTTGAGGGCAAGCTTTATGGCTTCCTCAAGGGAAATCTCAATGGAAAAAGAGAGGGAAATCAGGATTAAAAGGAGTATCATTTTTTATCTTTATACATTCTCTTGAACCTGTAAAAGCTCATCTTCTTGTAGTGTCCCTCAGCGATGAACTTTCCTATCAGAAGGAACTCCTCCGGTGGTATGTATCCCGGAATTGAGAGGATAACCTTTCCGTTCTGGTCAAAAAATACGAAGTGGGGCGTTGCCCTTACTCTGAACTTGTGGGCGAGTTCCTTCTCGGTCATCTCCCTTCCGTCAAAGTATACGACTGGATTTGAACCTTTTATGTCTATCTCAACCATGTAAAAGTGCTTTGTGAAGAACTCCTTAACCTTCGGGTGCTGGAATGTTACTCTTCTCATCTTGTCGCAGAAAGGACATCCTTCCTGTTCAAACATTATGAAGAGATACTTCCCCTCCCTTCTTGCCTCCTCAAGGTCCTCCTTCAGGTTAAGGAAAGAAAGCTTTTTAAAGGGAACCTCCTGCGAAAGAAGAATAATGGGAAAGAGAAGAATGAGAAACACAGCCATCACTTCCCTCCCGCTTTTGCCTTCTCCTGAAGAAGCTCCTTGAGGGAGCTTGATATCTCCCTTAAAACGGGTATGAACTTATCGTTCAGTTCCTTTAAGGAGTTGTAAAGCTCCTCGGGGCTCACCTCCCACGTGCTTATCAGCTTATTCTTAAGGAGCATCATCTTAAAAACTGTATCGTAATAGCTCTCGGGAATTATGCCTTTTTCAACCATCTTCGTGAGGCAATCGTCTCCGAACTTCTTTATACCGAACTTGGGAGCGAGGTGCTTGCATATATCAAAGAGGGAATCGTAAGCAACCTGATAGAAATACTTAACTCTGTCGTAATACATGGGGGTTTTCTTGAACTCTTCAATGCCTTGGGATAGAACGAAGTCTATCTTCTTTACCGAGTCCTTTATGAACTTTGCCTTTTCGTTGAGGAGGTCAAAGTCTATTAGGAGGTAATTTCCCGTGGTTTTCTTCACATACTCTATCACTCCCCTCGCATACTCCTTAAAGAGAACCAGGTTGTTCTTGAGAAAGTCGTAAAGCTCTTCGGGTGAGACGCTCTCTTTGAGGTCCCTGTATCTGAAGTAAAACTCCGAGAACTTTTTCAGCTCCTCCGCAAAGGGAAGCCCCATGAACTGGGCGAGTTTATAAAGGCAGTCCTTTGAGGAAGTCTTTACTCCGTAAACTGTTGAGAGGTGCCTGCACACTCTCATACTGCTTTCAAAGGCGAGGTTAAAATCTATCCTCACTCTGTCCTGAACGAGCTTGTTCTTTACGAACTCCTCCTTAGGAATCTCAAGGTTTTTCTTGAGGTCAACGTATGCCTTCTCAAGGTTATGGAAGGCTTCTATTATAAGGCTAATCTTCGGCGATTTCTTCATATAAAAATTTTAGTTCCTTGATGGATTGAAAAATGCGTGTTGAGGTCACCAATGTGTATACACAAAATTGGTGTATATTTATACATATGGTAAAGAGGCTTAACATAACTCTTGATAAGGAAGTGGCGGATGAACTTGAATTAATAAGCAAAGAGCTCGGGGAAAAGAAAAGTAAGATAATAGAAAAAGCGCTCACCTTTTACTTTGATTACCTTGATGTAAAGGTTGCGGAAAAAAGACTTAAAAAACTTGAAGAAGGGGAGACAGAAACTATACCTGCGGATAAAGTTTTTAAAGAACTTGATATTTAATGTATAAGATAGAGTTCATAAAGGAGGCCTATGAAGAATTTAAAAGGCTTGATAAACCTGTTCAAAGAATAATTAAAGAGAAGCTTGAGATTTTGGCAAAAAATCCGGAAGCACTTAAGAACAATATAAAGCCTTTAAAGGGTAATTATTCAGGACTTTACAGGCTAAGAGTGGGTAATTACAGAATTATTTATAAGCTTGAAAGGGAAAAGCTGATAATACTTATAGTCAGGGTGGGGCACAGAAAAGAGATATATTGAAAAAAAGAAAAACTAAGACTTTTTCACCTTTAGTTGCGGGAAGAGTATAACCTCCCTTATGGAGTCGGTGTTCGTAAGTATCATAACGAGCCTGTCTATTCCTATTCCCTCTCCAGCGGTGGGGGGCATGCCGTACTCAAGGGCCCTTATGAAGTCCTCGTCCATCTCCATAGCTTCCTCGTCTCCCATCTGCTTTTCCTTTAGTTGCTGTAAAAACCTCTCCTTCTGGTCTATCGGGTCGTTTAGCTCGGTGTAAGCGTTAGCAACCTCATACCTTGCCACGATTAGCTCAAACCTCTCAACGAGGTCCGGGTCCTCCCTGTGGGTTTTCGCAAGGGGAGAAAGGATTTTGGGAAAGTCTATAACGAATGTGGGCTGTATCAGGTCCTCCTCTCCGACTTTCTCAAATATCTTATCCAGGAGCTTTGCGTGGGTCATTCTGTCCGCGTCGGGAATCTCAAGCTCTTTTGCGAGCTTCCTAACACCTTCAAGGTCCCTCAGGAAGAAATCCTTATCCTTTCCCGTCTTTTCCTCAAGGAGTTCAAAGTATCTCACCTTTTTAAAGGGCGGGGAGAAATCAAGCTCCCAGTCTCCGTATCTAACCTTCAACGTTCCGAGGGTTTTCTCAAGGAGGTAAACGAACATGTCTTCTGTGAACTTCATGAGGTCGTGGTAATCCCAGTAGGCGGCGTAAAACTCAACCATAGTGAACTCGGGGTTGTGGGTTCTGTCAACGCTTTCGTTCCTGAAGTTCTTTCCTATCTCGTAAACTCTTGGAAATCCGCCGACAATGAGCCTTTTGAGGTAAAGCTCTGGGGCTATCCTGAGGTAGAGTTCCGTCTCAAGGAAGTTGTGGTAGGTAACGAAGGGTCTTGCGTTTGCCCCGCTCGCTATTGGCTGGAGTATGGGAGTTTCAACCTCTATAAATCCGTTCATCTCAAAGAACTTTCTCATCTCAGATATGAGCTTTGTTCTAAGCATGAATATCCTTCTCGCTTCCGGGTTCGCTATGAGGTCTAAATACCTCTGTCTGTATCTCATCTCAACGTCTTTGAGTCCGTGCCACTTCTCGGGAAGTGGATGCAGGGATTTTGAAAGGAGCTGATACTCCTCAACTTCAACGGTAAGCTCTCCGGTGTTGGTCCTGAAAAGCTTCCCCCTAACTCCTATAATGTCCCCTACATCTATGTAATCGTTGAAAAACTTAAGCTTTTCTTCTCCGAGGATATCTTTTTTCAGATATATCTGTATCTTCCCCGTCAGGTCCTGTATGTGTCCGAATATGGCCTTCCCCATGCTCCTCATGGATACGAGTCTTCCCGCAAGGGATACGGGTCTGAAGTTCGGGTCGTAATCAAACTGCTCCTTTACCTTCTTTATCTCTTCCGCCTCCCCTTCCGTGAGCTTTGCGTCAACGAGGCTGAGCTTTCCCTCAACCCTCTTTAAGAAACCCTCAAAGGTGTATTCTTCCTTCGGTTTTAATCCCTCCTCTTTTGTAAAGATGAGTATCTCAATGCCTTCTTTGTCGGCGAGTCTAACCATGTATCCCTCTTCCGTTCTTGAAACCCTTTTTGCCAAGCCCCTTACCCTTACTTTAAGATTCTCCGGTGGTTCTTCCTCATATTGCTTCCTTATGTTTCCTATGAAGTCCGTTACCTCAAATCTGTAAGGATAGGGATTTATGCCCTTTTCCTGAAGTTCCCTGAGCTTCTTTAGCCTTACTTCTTCCATAAGGAAGGATTATAATATCTTCCATAGTGCGTATTAAGGAAACGGAGCTACCCGGAGTAGGCAAGAAGTACACGATAGAGCTTGAAGAAGGAGGAGAGCTCACCCTCATAATCCACAATACGGGAAGAAGAGAACTTTATCTCGTTGAGGAGGAAGAGGAAGAACCGAGCTGTGTATTTTCCCTAACAGAAGAGGAGGCGAGGGAGCTTGGATTTCTTCTTGCGGGAACAACGTTCCAAACGGTGAGCACCGAAAAGATGGAACTCCTTATGAAGGAAATCGTTATGGAGTGGGTAAAGGTGGGGGAAAACTCCTCCTTTATCGGAAAGACCATAGCGGAGCTTGAGATAAGAAGAAAGACGGGAGTCTCAATTATCGCCATTATCAGAGATGGGGAGATGATACCGAGCCCAGACCCCTATAAAGAGAAAATAGAGGCAGGGGATACCTTAATCGTCGTGGGAACGAGAGAGCAACTCCTCAAGTTCCTAGATATGTGCGGAGATTGTAGCACCTAACGATGGAAGAACATATACACCACATACTGGAAGAGATAAGTCCGTACCTTGTTCTCCTGTTTATGTTCATATTCGCCTACCTTTTCAGAAGAATAAGCGTTCCCGCCATAGTTGCCTTCATGGTTGTGGGATTCCTCGCTAAGTTTTTCGTAGAGCCCCAGAGTATGGAAAAGTTTGAGATATTCAAGCATGCGGGGATAATACTTCTTTTCTTCTTCATAGGGCTTGAATATTCCTTTGAGAAGCTTAGGAATATGCTCGGTGCCTGGAAAACGGGTACCGTTGATTTCATATTCAACTTCATTCCTCCCTTTGTTCTTGCCTACCTCTTCGGTTTTGACTTAATCTCCGCTCTAATTATAGCTTCCGTTTTTTACCCCTCAAGCACCTCAATAATAGCCAAGCTCCTTATGGACTACAAGCGTATAGCTTCACCCGAAGCGGAGCTACTGATAGGTATTCTTATATTTGAGGACCTCGTGGCAATTCTCCTCCTTTCCCTGATTATTCCCCTGAAGGAAGCGGGAAAGGTTGAACCTATGGTTTTACCTATGAGCTTTCTTAAAGTCGCCATCTCCCTTTTATTCTTCTGGATTCTTCACAGGTTCGTAATCCCGAGAATTACGAGATGGCTTGACTCCCTTTCCGAGGAGGAAACCTTTATCTTTTTCACCCTCGGCATAGTTCTCACGGTTGGAACGCTCTTTCACTCCCTCGGTATATCCGAAGCTCTGGGAGCCTTTCTACTCGGCGTCATAGTCCCAGAGACGAAGGTTCTTGAAAGTATAGAAAAACAGCTTTCGGACCTGAAGGAGCTTTCAATGGGGCTCTTTTTCTTCTTCTTCGCTTACGAAACGGAACTAACCGTTCCCAAAGAGGTTTCCTTCCTCGTTATACTCTTCGTTCTCGGAATAATTCTCAAGATTGTTTCCACTTACATAGCAGCGTACCTCATGGGACTGAAGAAGAAAACGAGACTAAGGGCCTCTCTCTCCTTCGTTCCAAGGGGAGAGTTCTCCGTTATAATGACCTCCTTTGAGCCGAACATAAAGAGCATATCCATTCCCTTTATATTCGGAACCGCTGTTGTTGGAAGCGTTCTCTTCGTTGTGGCACCGAAGATAGCGGACCTCATTTATCCGCCGAAGAAAAAGAAGAAGAGGAAAGTCAAGCGTCCGAGGAAAGCCTATTTAAAATCTCCTCAAGCCTTTTCCGAGCACCCTCCAGGTCTTCAGTCGGAGGAACAAAAAGCTCCTCCCCGATAACAACCTCTCCCCTCGTGAAGGGCTTTGGAATTATCAATCGGTCCCAAGTGTTTAGTTTTACGTATTCATCAAACTTCACGCAAACAGGAATTATTCCCCTTCCCGTCTTCTGGGCAAGGTAAACAACCCCCTTTTTTACCTTAAAGGGAGGGCCTTTCGGACCGTCAACGGTTATGGCTACATTTTTGCCTTCTTTCAATAACTCTATGAGCTTCTTCGTTGCGGTTCTTCCTCCCTTGTGGGATTTCCCTTCCTCGGTTGAGCCCCTTACGACCTCAAAGCCTAGGTGTTTTAAGAGTCTTGCCGCTATCTCCCCGTCCCTGAACCTGCTCACTAGAACGACTATATTCCTGTCCATACCGAATAGGGCAAGACCAAGGGCATGCCCGTGCCAGAGGGCGTAAATCTTACCCCTGTCCTTTCTGAACTCGTATCTCCTTTTCCACCTTATTGTCCTTCCGAGAATTCTTATAAATAGGGCTATCAGGGGAATAAGAAGGAGGATAACTCTATACCTTATTTTTTTCATTTTTAGGAAAATGAAGTGGTGGGCTGCCCGGGACTCGAACCCGGAACCTGCGGATTAAGAGTCCGCCGCTCTGCCGATTGAGCTAGCAGCCCTTATAGAGATAATTATAACACATTGGCCGGGCTGGCGGGAGTCGAACCCGCAACCTCGGGATCCGTAGTCCCGCGCTCTATCCAGTTGAGCTACAGCCCGTCCGAAATATATATTTTAATACCATTTTCTCACCCGAGTATGCTCCTCACATCCTCAGGTATAGAAACTATTTTTCCCTCCTTAACGATACAGTGCTTTGTCTCCCCGTAAGAAACACTTTCCCCTTCTTTCAGGACTTCATACTCAAAGGAGAAGGTAAAGCGTGTCAAATCCTTAAGCGTGAGGTGTATCTCAAACTCATCGTCGTAATAGAGGGGCTTCTTATACTCGCACCTTGCGGTCAGAAGGACGACCTCAAGCCCCCTTTTCCTGAACTCGCTGTAGGGAAGCCCCCTGCTCCTCAGGAACTCACCCCTGGCTTCTTCAAAGTATCGGAAGTAGTTTGAGTGGTGAACAATGCCCTGAGCATCGGTCTCGTAGAACTGAACCCTTCTCCTGTAGATAAAGGGCATAATTCTATATTAATGGAAGCCTTCACCCTTATGCTTATAAAAGCCTTTATCTCGCTTCTCGCTATAATGAACCCCTTCTCAAGCGTTCCCGTTGTTATGTCCCTCACAACCCAGTATTCAAAAGAGGAGATAAGGAGGATAGCCTTCTTCGCGAGCTTTTACGCCTTTCTCATACTTTTCTTTTTCCTTCTCAGCGGAGACCTTCTTTTCAGGTTTATGGGCATAACCATACACTCCTTCAAGGTTGGAGGGGGAGTGCTCCTATTCCTTATAGGAATAAACCTCGTTCAGGGAGAGGTTCATAAGGAGAAGGGAAGAAGTCAGGACATAGAAGCTGCGCTTCAGAGGGAAAACATAGCCCTCATTCCCCTCGCCATGCCCCTCCTCGCCGGCCCGGGAGCTATAACAACGGTTCTCGTTCTGAGGAGCTACGGAAAGAACCTCGTTGATTTTGTTGCTATATTACTTGCTATACTTCTTGCCTGTTTTGTTGCCTTTATCGTTTACTCTTCAAGCTCCTTCCTTTATAGGTTCCTCGGGAGAACAGGAATAAATCTCGTCACGAGAATATCTGGAATACTCCTTCTTGCTGTCTCGGTTCAGTTCATAACCGACGGTCTGAAGTCCCTATTAAAGTAAAACCTTTACAGCGAAGATTATGAGCTGGTGAAGGATTATGAAGAACGCAACTGCTCCGTAAAAGTGGCTTACCCTCGTGCAGAATTTAAGACAGAAGAAAAATACGCCGAGAAACAGAATCGGAGTAATAACTGCGTTTGCGACGTTTATCGCCACGCTCTCCCTCACCCTTTTCTCCCTCAGCCCCTTCTTCTCAAACTGTCTCAGGTTCAGCGTGTATCTCTCAAAGCCAACTATGAATAAGCTCTCTTCCTCCGTTATAACCGTTCCCCTTTTAAATAAGAATACACCCTTTCCCTTATACTCAAGCTCCCTTGAGAGTATGGTTATATCCCTGAACTTGAAGAATACGTTTTTATACCTGTCCCCTTCCCTCTCATCAACGTATATAACCGCTCCTCCAAAGCCCACGAAGGTTTTGACGGGAACCTCCCTGAAAAAGCTATCCTGATACTTAAACAGGAGGTTCTTCCTCACAAAGGCTACCTTCTCTTCAATGAGCGTTCCCGAAAGGGAGACCAGAAGGAGGTAAAGTGCGACAAAGGGAAAAGAGAAGAAGTATAAGATTTTTAGGTCCGAAATCCCGAAGGAGTAAAATACGTGAACCAGTCTCCTCTCCTTCAGGCTGTTTATAAGGGAGGCTGTTGCGAGTATTACCCCATCGGGAAGGAAGAAGTATGTATAAAACACGCTCCATACCGTAAAGAAACCCAAAAAGTCCTTCAGGGGAACGCCGAGGAGTATCCCGCTAAGACGAACGAACTGGAGGCTGAAGAGAATAACCGAAAGGAGGAAAGCACCGAGGAAGGAGGTTCTCAAGAAGTGATAAAAGATATAAGAGCGGAGCATCTCTATGGTATATTAACTCAGGAAATGTCCCACCTTTTGGAGTTTATAGCAACGGGCTTTTACGTTGGAAAGTTTCCCTTAGCTCCGGGAACGCTCGGAACCCTCGTCGGCATACCCATCGTCCTTCTCCTCTACCTTGATAAGAAGCTATACCTTCTGGGGACCTTAGTCCTTTTCCTTCTCGGCTGGATTTCCTCCGAGTATATGGTGAACGCAAAGAGAGAAGAGGACCCCGAGGAGGTCGTTATAGACGAGATAGTTGGATACCTTCTTTGCTTTCTCTTCGTTGAACCCACAACAAAGACATTAATAACCGCTTTCATAGTGTTCAGAGTAATAGATATATACAAGCCCTTTCCCGTTAATCTCTTTGAGAACTTTCCGGGAGGGCTCGGTGTTATGATGGATGACGTCGTCGGGGGCATAATTACCGCTTTCGTTCTCTATCTCCTGCTACAATAATTCTTTATGATAATCAGAGTTGCTCACAGCCCCGATTCGGACGATGCGTTCATGTTTTACCCCCTCGTGAGGGGGCTGATAGACACCGAAGGTCTTGAGTTTGAGCATATCCTCGCGGATATTGAGACCCTGAACAGGGAAGCCCTTAAGGGAACCTACGAGGTTTCCGCAATCTCCTTTCACGCATACCCTTACGTCGCGGACAAGTATGCGGTTCTCCCGAGCGGAGGAAGCGTTGGAGAGGGATACGGTCCCATAGTGGTATCAAGGGAAGAGATTGAAAGCCTCAAGGGGAAAAAGGTGGCGGTTCCGGGGGAGCTCACCACCGCCTTTTTGACCCTCAAGCTTTACGAACCGGAGATTGAACATGTTGTTTATCCCTTTGATAAGGTTATTGACGCGGTTTTAAAAGGTGAGGTTGATGCGGGTCTCGTCATTCACGAGGGACAGCTCTCCTATAAAGACTACGGACTTAAGAAGGTCGTTGACCTCGGGGAGTGGTGGAAAAAAGAATACGGACTTCCCCTGCCTCTCGGTTGCAACGTCGTCAGGAAAGACCTCGGTAAAGAGGTAATAAAGAAGATAGAGAGGCTCATGAGAAAGAGCGTTGAGTATGCCCTTAAGGAAAAGGAAAAAGCTCTTGAGTATGCCATAAACTACGCGAGGGACCTCAAAGAGGACCCGAACAGAACCGAGAAGTTCGTAAGCATGTATGTAAACGAGAGGACCATTGATTACGGCGAGGAAGGAAGGGAAGCGGTAAGGCTTCTTTTGAAGCTCGGAAAGGAGAGGGGAATAATAAAGGCAGAAATACCCGAAAAGATATTCTCGGATGAGCTCTTTTAAGGAAGGGGAATACGTATTAATAGTTCACAACGATAGGAAGTTCCTGAGGAAGTTAATTCCGAAGCAAAGCCTGAACGTTAAGAAGGAAGTCCTCAAGTTTGACGAGGTTATAGGTAAGCCCGAAGGGGTGAGGATAGGGAGCTTTGAGGTTTACAGGCCAACCCTTGAGGATTTAATACTCCTCGGATTTGAGAGAAAAACCCAGATAATTTATCCGAAGGATGCCTTTTACATAGCCTTTAAGCTGGGGCTGAACGGGGAAAAGAGAGTTCTTGAGTTCGGAACAGGGAGCGGTGCCTTATGTGCTGTTTTCTCCCAGATTGCGGGGGAGGTCTGGAGCTACGAGGCCGTTGAGGAGTTTTACAAAACCGCAAAAAAGAACCTTGAGAGGTTCGGCATAAAGGGAAACGTGAAGCTCTTTAACGAGGACTTCGGAAAGGCGGAAATTCCCCAAAATTACTTTGATGCGGTATTTGTTGACGTCAGGGAGCCTTACCCCTATCTTGAGAAGGTTCACCAATCCCTGAAAGATGGGGGAAGCGTGGGCTTTCTCCTTCCTACCGCAAATCAGGTTATAAAGCTCCTTGAGAGTATAAACGGACTTTTCGGAAATATAGAGGTTCTTGAGATACTCCAGAGGTATTACAAAAGAGTTCCCGAGAGGTTCAGGCCCGAGGACCAGATGGTCGGGCATACCGCTTATCTCGTCTTCGGTAGAAAGCTCACCTCTTTATAAAGCTCTTTATCCTTTCCTTTAACTCCGCAAGGATGAGCAGGGCTTTAACAGGAGTCGTGTTCCCTATATCTATCTCCTCTATCTCCTTTATTATCTCTTCGTAAAAGTTCAGCTTCTCTTCATCAACGGACTTTTTATAGGTCTCCTCAAGGAAGGGGAGAACTTCCTGCTTTCCTTTTTCCCCTTCAAGCTCCTTCAGTATCTTTTTTGCTTCCCTTACAACTTCCTCGGGCAGTCCCGCGAGTTTTGCGACGTCTATGCCGAAGCTTCCCTTCGCCCTTCCCTCCTTCAGTATGTATAAGAACCTTATTCCCTCATCCGTTTCCTCAACCTCCATGTGGTAGTTCTTTACTCCCTTTACCTTTCTCTCAAGCTCGGTTAGCTCAAGGTAGTGGGTTGCGAGTAGCGTTTTCGCCCCTATCTTCTCGCTTATGTATTTCACTATCGCCTTGCTTATCGCTATCCCGTCGTAGGTTGAGGTTCCCCTTCCCACCTCGTCGAGTATTATTAAGCTCCTCTTCGTTGCGTTGTTGAGTATGTTTGACACGTCAAGCATCTCGTTCATGAAGGTTGAAACACCCAGAGCCAGAACGTCCCCCGAGCCTATTCTCGTGAATATCGCATCAACCAGCGGTATCCTTGCACTCTTTACGGGAAGGAAGCTACCTGTATGAGCAAGGAGCGTGAGGACGCCCACCTGTCTTATGTAGCTCGACTTTCCCGCCATGTTAGGGCCCGTGATTACGTGTATGAACTCCTCTTCCGTTAGCTTCGTATCGTTTGGGACGTAGTTTTTCGTGAACTCCTCTATTACGGGATGCTTTCCCTCCTCTATTATCAGCTCATATCCCTCGTGAACTTCCGGCTTTACCCATCCCTTCTCAAGGGCAAGCCAGGCGAGGGACTGGATGTAGTCCACCTCCCCTATGAGGGTTGCGTTATTCCCTACCTTATCAAGCTCCTTAACAACCTCTTCCCTGAGCTCCCTGTAAAGCTCATACTCAAGCTCGTTTATGCGGGTCTGGGCGGAAAGTATCTTTTCCTCAAGTCTCTGGAGCTCCTCGGTTGTGTATCTCTCCGCGTTTGAAAGGGTCTGTCTTCTTCTGAAGTGTTCGGGAACGTATTTTACGTTAGCCTTCGTTACCTCTATGTAGTATCCCATAACCTTGTTGTATCCAATCTTTAAGCTCTGAATTCCCGTTTCTTTTTTCAGCTTCTTTTCATACTCCTTCAGGAGCTTTTCCGCATTCTCCCTTATGAAGCGAAGCTCATCAAGGTATGCGTTAACACCGGGTTTTATAAGCCCCCCTTCTTTTACGTGCAGGGGAGGGTCGTCAACAAGCGTTTTATCAATGAGGTCCGCAACTTTATTCAGGTTAAGGAGAGAACCTTCTATCTCTTTAAATATTTCGGAATCAAGCAAAGATAAAATTTTCCTTAGCTCCTCCGCCTTCCTTAGGGAGTTTTTGAGGTGTATAAGTTCTCTTGGGCTTGCCATGTTTGAGCTTATCCTGGATACGAGTCTCTCAAGGTCGGACATACCCTCAAGGGTTTTCCTTATCTCGTTCAGAACCTCCCTCTTGTTTATTAGCTCCTCAACTGCTTCCTGAACCTTCCTTATTCTCTCTATGCTCCTGAAGGGGTTTAGAAGCCTGAACCTCAGCCTCCTTCTCCCCATACCCGTGAGGGTTCTGTCAACGACCTTAAACAGGGATAAATCCTTTCTTCCTTCTATGCTTTCGGTAATCTCAAGACCTTTGACTGCCTTGAGGTCAAGCTTTACGTATCCCTCGTCAACGTAAGGTTTTGGCTTTGGAATGAGAGGGGTAAAAGATTTCTGTGTCGCCTTTGCATACCTGTAAACAGCCCCGAGGGAAAGGGATAAATCCTCATCCTGAAAGCCGAAGGCTTTTATCGACGGAACTCCGTAATCCTTAAGAAGCTCCTCCTTTCCCTCCTCAAAGAACTCCTCTTCAAGCTCCGTTATGTGGAGCTTTAGAACCTTCTCAAGCTTTTCGGGGAGCTTTTCTCCCTTCTTTACAAGAACCTCCCTTATGTTGAACTTTGAGAGGAAGTCTATGAGCTCTTCCTCCTTTACCTTTGCACCTATGAACTCACCTACCGAGAGGTTAAGATAAGAAACGAGATAGCTCTTTCCCTTCCTGTAAAGGGAGCAAAGCCCTCCCGTTTCCCTCTCAAAAAAGGTCCCAGGTGTTATAACTCTTATTACGTCCCTCTTTACTATTCCCTTTGCCTTTGAGGGGTCCTCAACCTGCTCGCATATTGCTACCTTGTATCCCTTATTAACGAGCTTTGCTATATAGTTGTTTGCAGAATGGTAGGGAACACCGCACATGGGAATCCTTTCCCTTCCCTTTCCCGCGGGTCTTGAAGTTAGAACTAGACCGAGCTCTTTAGAACCGACGACCGCGTCCTCGTAAAAGAGCTCGTAAAAGTCCCCGAGCCTGAATAAAAGAAGGCAGTCGGGATACATGCTCTTGAACTGGTGATACTGGGCGAGCATGGGGGTGAGCTCTTTCTCCTCTTTTCCCATAAGATTTTAAGATAAGGTATGAAAGGGGAATTTATAGTTCTCAGAAGGGTAAGGGGCGGAGACGTTGACCTCGTCGCAACTCTATACGGAACCCACGGAAAATTAACGCTGTTTCTGAAGGAAGGGTATCTTAACGAAAATCCCCTTTTCGGCGTTTTTGAGCCCTTCAACTGGGTTGAGATAGATTTCCAGCAAGCGGGAAACATAATAATTCCGAACGATGTGAGAAGAATAAAGAGGCTTTCATACAAGGCGAGGGATTACGAGCAGTTTCTTTACATGTCAAAGATATCGGAGATTGTCTTGTGGTTCGTCCACTCTTACGATGAGAAGATTTACGGACTTCTTTTGAGGGAGCTCGGGAAGAAAGTTAAAAACGTTAACGCTTCCGTTCTTAGGTTTTACATAAACCTAATTGAGCTTCTCGGATACACTCCCAAGTTCCTCTACGAGGGAAAGGTAAGGAAGAGGGTAAGGATAAACCTTGAAAACGGAGAGATAGGTAAGGGGAATTACGAAATAAAGGGCAGTTATATAGAGCTATTGAGAAAGATTAAAAACATGGAGGATTACGAAAGGATAAAAATAACGAGGGGAAGTTTCAGGGAGATAGAGAAGTTTTTAAAGGATTTTCTTAGCTTTCACACAAAGTGATAAAGGGAAAGGGGGAGAAGGGATTAGTCAAGCTCGGGCATGTCGGTGGGTGTTATGTCTTTCTTCTTTTCTTCGGGGAGGTCCGCTATGAGTGCTTCTGCGGTGAGCATCGTTCCTGCAACGGATGCTGCGTTTTCTATTGCGGTTCTAACAACCTTTGTGGGGTCTATTATACCCGCTTCATACATGTCAACGTATTCGCCCGTTGCCGCGTTGAATCCCCAGGTTACTCCCTTCGTCTTTCCGAGCTCTATAACCTTTTCAAGAACCACTGAGCCGTCGTATCCTGCGTTGTAAGCTATCTGCTTCAGAGGAACCCTTACAGCCTTCTTGATTATGTCTATACCGAGCTGTTGGTCGTGGTTGTCTCCCTTGAGGTTTTCAAGTGCTTCTGAAGCCCTTACGAGTGCTACTCCACCACCGGGAACTATTCCCTCTTCTACAGCAGCCTTGGTTGCGTGAACAGCGTCCTCAACCCTGTACTTCTTTTCCTTGAGCTCAGCTTCCGTTGCTGCACCTACCCTTATTATCGCAACACCACCGCTGAGCTTAGCGAGTCTTTCCTGGAGCTTTTCCCTGTCGTAGTCGGAAGTCGTTTCCTGTATCTGTCTCTTTATCTGTTCTATCCTTGCCTGTATTTGTTGCGGGTCTCCCTTACCGCCTATTATGGTTGTGTGTTCTTTGTCAACAACTACCTTTTCCGCCTGTCCGAGCATATCAAGGGTTACGCTTTCAAGCTTGATTCCGAGGTCTTCCGTTATAGCCTGTCCACCCGTGAGAACAGCTATGTCTCCGAGGTAGTCCTTTCTCCTTTGTCCGAATCCGGGAGCCTTTACAGCACAAGCCTTCAGAACGCCCTTTATGTGGTTTACAACGAGTGTAGCGAGTGCTTCACCTTCAACGTCTTCAGCTATTACGAGGAGAGGTCTTCCAGCTCTTACAACCTGTTCAAGTATGGGAAGGAGGTCCTTTACGTTGCTTATCTTCTTTTCGTATATGAGTATGTAGGGGTTTTCAAGAACGCATTCCATCTTTTCGGGGTCCGTTACGAAGTAGGGGGATAGGTATCCTCTGTCAAACTGCATTCCCTTAACAACTTCAAGGGTCGTTTCCGCGGACTTGCTTTCCTCAACGGTTATAACACCGTCCTTTCCTACCTCTTCCATAGCGTCCGCTATTATCTTTCCTATCTCGGGGTCATTGTTAGCGGATATGGTTGCGACCTGTTCAATTTCCTTCCTGTCCTTTACTTCCTTGGAAAGCTTCTTGAGTTCTTCAACTACGGTCTTTACCGCCTTGTCTATTCCCCTCTTTACTTCCATTACGTTAGCACCGCTTGCCGCTACCCTTAGTCCCTCGTGGAATATCGCCTGTGCCAGAACCGTAGCGGTCGTCGTTCCGTCACCCGCAACGTCCGCGGTCTTTGATGCTACTTCTTTTACGAGCTGAGCTCCGATATTTTCAAACTTGTCCTTGAGCTCTATTTCCTTAGCGACGGTAACACCGTCCTTCGTAACTACGGGAGTTCCCCAGTTCTTGCCTAAGATAACTTCCCTTCCCTTGGGACCGAGGGTTACCTTAACCGCATTTGCAAGCTTATCAACACCTGCCTTTAACTTTGCCCTTGCCTCTTCGTTATAGATAATCGCCTTTGCTGCCATCTCACCTCACCTCCTAATTAAGCTTGATAATCTTCAACTACCGCAAGAACTTCATCTTCAGACATAACGAGGTAAATCTTTCCCTCAATTTCTACCTCATTACCCGCATACTTGTTAAAGAGAACTACATCACCTTCCTTAACAGACAAAGGCTTAAGCTCCCCGTTATCAAGTAATTTTCCGGGTCCAACCGCCACAACCTTACCGAGCTGAGGCTTTTCCTTAGCGGTATCGGGAATTATAATTCCCGAAGGAGTCCTTTCCTCCTTCTCTTCAAACCTCTCAACAACTATCTTGTCGTATAAGGGTCTCAGTTTCATTCTGCCACCTCCTCCGTTATTACCTAATCTTTTCACTTTCCAATTATATTAACATCGGTTCCCGATGTCAAGACCTAATTTTAGCGAATTTCACTTAAGGAATTTTAAGGAAATATTTAGCTCAGGAAATCCCTACGGAAAAAGCGATTTCCTAACTTTAGTCCTTTCTTGTAAATCTTTATGAAGGCAATATATTAAAATGCAGGAGGTGTTTGGCCATGGAAGGCCTGAGAGAGGAAGCGATGAAGCTATTTGAGGAAGCCTATAAATACCACATGCTCGGAGACCTGGACAGGGCTATAGAGCTTTACAGAAAGTCCATAGATGTTTACCCCACCGCGGAGGCCTGGACCTTCCTGGGATGGGCTTACAGCATGAGGGGAAATTACGAGGGAGCCATAGAGGCCTGCAAGAGGGCCATAGAGATAGACCCCGACTTCGGAAATCCCTACAACGATATAGGTTCATACCTCATAGAGCTCGGAAGGCTTGACGAGGCGGTTGAGTGGCTTGAGAAGGCAAAGAGGGCAAAGAGATACGAGCCGAGACACTACCCCTATATAAACCTCGCAAAGGTTTACATGCTTAAAGGAAGGCTTTACGAAGCCCTGAGGGAGATTGAGGAAGCTATAAGGATAAAGCCCGACTACAAGCCCTCCCACATACTCAGACACCAGATTCTCGGAATGCTCAACTGATGGTTATAGCCCTCCTTACCGATTTCGGAACCAAGGACGGGTTTGTCGGTGCGGTTAAGGGGGTCATTCTCTCCATAAACCCCTCGGTCCAGATAGTGGATATAACCCACGAGGTTAATTCTTTTGATATACTGGAAGGAGCACTTATTTTAAAGGCTCATTACTCTTACTTTCCCGAAGGTAGCATATTCGTGTGCGTCGTGGACCCGGGAGTTGGCTCCGAGAGAAGGGGTATAGTTGTTAAAACAAAGAAATACATTTTTGTGGGTCCCGACAACGGCATATTTGACCTTGTCCTGAGGGAAGAGAAAGAGTTTGAGACATACCTTATAGAAAACGAGAGGTTTACCCTCCCCAGAAGAAACAACACCTTCCACGGGAGGGACGTCTTCGCACCCGTTTCCGCATACCTCAGCAGGGGAGTGAGACCAGAGCTTATCGGGAGAAAGATAGAATACACCTTCAGGCTTGATATACCCGGGGTGAAGGAAGAAGAGGATTACGTTGAAGGTGTTATTCTTTACTTTGATAAGTTCGGGAACGGGATAACGAACGTTCCCTGCGGGAAATACAGGGAAGGGGAGTTTAGAGGAGATAGGTTCAAAGTCGTTAACTTTTTCCTTGAGGGGGAAAGGGATAAACTGAACGGAGTTTGCGGGAGCTTCGGACTTATGGAGCTTTTCGTTCCCTTGGGGAGTGCAAGAGAGAGGTTTGGCCTGAAGAAAGGGGAGAAAGTTAGGTTTTTCAAGTAATTACTTCCTGTTTTCTATTGATTTTTCAAGAGAATACTCGTCCATAAACTCTATGAGGCTTCCGAACTGAAATCCGTAAGCGGTTCTCGTAACCTTTACCGAGGGGAACCTCTTTCTAATGAGATTCATAAGGTAGCTCGCTGTAGCCTCTCCCTCAACGTTTGGGTTCGTCGCTATTATCACCTCCTTTGCGTTGTATTTCTCTATCCTCTCAAGGAGCTTGTCTATCGTCAGGTCCTCCGCAGATATGCCCTCAAGGGGTGCAATCCTTCCCTGAAGGACGTGGTAAACTCCCTTATACCTCTCAAGCCTCTCTATAGCATAAGCGTCCTGACTTTCCTCAACAACGCATATGAAACGTTTTATCCTCCTATCGTCAGAGCATATGGGACATACCTCCCTGTCGGTTATGAGGAAACACTCTCTGCAGGGTCTAAGAACCTCAACCGCCTCCCTTATCTTGTCAATCACCTTCTTTCTTTCCTCAGGCTTCAGTTTTAAAAGGTTATACATAAACCTGCTCGCCCCCCTCTCTCCGTAAGTAGGTATCTCCGTTATACTCTCAAGGGCTTCTCTCAGGGCTTTGGGAAATACATCCTCAAAGCCCAAGCCCGAGCCCTCCCAACAGCCCGCCGAACTTCCTCTGGAAGGACTCCTTTACCTTATCCCTCGCTATGTCCTGAGCCTGATTTATGAGCTCTATTAAGGTTGTCTTAACCTTTTCGCAGTCCTTCTCTTCCTTAAACTCAATATTTAGTATCTCACCGAGCCCGTTAAAAACTATCTCAACCCCGTCCTTCTCAAGGATATCCTTCTCTTCCCTGAGTTCTTTCTTTACTTCTTCCATCGTCTCCTGAAAGTTCTTTAAGTTCTTCATAAAGTCGTAAATATTCATCTCATCACCTCCAGAGCCCTCTTCGTCTCCCTCACCCGCTGGATAACCGTGATAAGAGAGCCGACAAATATGACAAGAAGGGCTAACTTCCAGAGTCCGAGGAGTATTCCAACGAGGAGAACGACCCATCTCTCAGTTCTCTCAAAGAGTCCGCCAAGTCCGTAAACCCCGAGGCCTTCCGCCCTTGCCCTCGTGTAGCTCACACCGAAGGAAGCGGTTAGGGCTAAAAAAGAAAGAAGCGTTCCCAGTTCGTCCCCCTTTGAGGAGAAGTTTACACCCATAGCGGTAAAGGGGAAAGCGTCAGAAAACCGGTCCGAGGTTGAGTCAAGAAAGGCACCGAAGGGGGAAGCCCTGTTGGTTCTCCTTGCAAGGGCACCGTCAAGGCTGTCCGCAAGGGCACCGAGCACTAAAAAGAGAAGGGCCAGAAGTGTATCCTCCAGATAAAGGAATAAGGAGCCAAAACCTACACTGAAAAGCCCGAATAGCGTTATGTAGTTAGGATTTACATTCTTCCTCTCAAGAAGCGTTATTAAGGGTGTTACAAGTTCTTCATAGTAAGGTTTCAGCCTTCTTGTAAGGACGCTCATTTAACTTTTAAAAAGTATATCACTTAGCAACGTCAACACCGAGACTTCCTATAACCGCAAATATGCTCACAAGTAGAGAAGCCTTAAGAAGCGTGGGAAAGTCCTTTATCATATCCGGGTAAACTCCGAAGAGTGTAAGAAATAAAAGGGAAATGAAGAAGGATATTGATAAGCTCGTTATAAGTCTCAAAGGAATAAATCCGAGAACGTTTTGGTGCTCCCAGTTCTGGAGCTTTGAGTATTTTATAAACAGGAAAACGGTAATAACCGTAATAAGGTAAACTACAAGAACCCTCAAAAAGCTCAGCCTTTTCGCAAGCTCCCAAACCTCTTCTGTTAGAGAAAAGGGAAGGGCTATTATCATAGCTCCTATGAGTTCCTGAACGAGGTCAGAAAATCCGAGCTTCTGTTTTTTCTTTGAACTTTCAAAGTCTTCATACATTTCGTTTATCTTCTTTTCAAGGTCATCAACCTTTCTGTCTATCTCGTTCAGCTTGTCCATCCTCCTTTACTCCAGGGATTTTGTCATTCTTATCCAGTAGTTATACCTTCCCCTTTCTTGAAATCCGAACCTTTTGTAGAAGTTTATAGCCCTGTAGTTCTCGTCCCCCACCCACAGCTCTGCGGTATCAAGTCCCTTTTTCTTGAAGTAGTTCAGGATTTCCTCCATCAACCTCGTTCCTATTCCCATTCCCTGGTATTCGGGGTCAACAACTATCTCGTGGATTGCACCTACTCTCTTTTTCTCCCTCCTGCTGTACCAGTTTGCATCTCCCGCAACGAAGCCGACAATCTTCCCGTTAACCTTTGCAACTAAGAAGCCCTCGGGGTCCCTGTTCAGGAGCCATCTCATATAGCTTTCAACGTCTTTAGGATGTGTATATGCGTACTCCTCAAGCCCCTTGTAAGCCCTGAGGTATAAATCAACGAGCTTCGGAATGTCCTCCTCTTTAACCCTTTCTATCTTTACTTCAGTTTTTGCCTTATCACTCATAGCGAAATACTCTGAAGCCATCGGGAAACTTTATTTTAAACAGCTCTTCGGAAGGTTTGAAATTCCTCTTTACCTCTATAAACTCTATCACAACCTCTGTTCCCTTCCCATCGTAAGTCTTTATCTTCTCAATATTCCCGTTTTTTAGGTAAACCTTGACGAGCTTAAGGTTCTCGTCCTTCTTCTTCGGACGAAGGATTATAGCTTCTTCTTCGTTCTTCTCCTTTCCCACAAAGGTAAAGACCTCTTCAACGGGCTCGGAGAGGAAGAGGAGGCTGTTTATTACGGGAGAGGTGTTTCTGCTCATATCTTCTACGTAAACCTTTTTCTCCTCATAGTGTATGAGATAAACCTTTTTCCTGTCGGATATTATCGTTATCCTGTCGGGGTAGGTGTAATCAAGCCTTATTCTTTCTCCCCTTTTTGCGTAAAGAATACCTTTGCTTACATCGGGCTTCGGATACCAGTCGTAAATAACCTTCTGGACGAATACGACCTTAAGGGTTTCCGTATTTCTGAGAACTTCTTTGAGCTTTTCAAAGCTGTTTCCGAAAGTGAAAGCTATAAGTAAAAGCAGAAAGATAACCATAAGGTTTATTTTGCAAACTTTCTGTAGAGCTCTTCAAACTTTTCGGGAGGGACGGGAGGTGAGTAGTAGTATCCCTGTCCGTAGTCGCAACCGAGCTCTTTAAGTATTTTTTCGTGCTCTTTTGTTTCAATGCCTTCCGCAACGGTTTTGAGGTTCAGGTTCTTTGCGAGGTTTATTATGGTTTTCACTATCTCGTAATCCTTCTCGTCTTTATCTATATTCCTTATGAACTCAACGTCTATCTTTAGGGCGTAAACTGGGAGTGTCTTGAGATAGGCTATTGAGGAGTATCCCGTTCCGAAGTCGTCTATATAAACCTTGACGCCGAGCTCCGAGACGAGCTTTAAGAAAACGGAGGCGGTTGAGATATTTTCTATTAACGCGGTTTCCGTTATCTCAAATCCGAGGTATGGAACCGCATCGTAGTTCTCCTGAAGGGTCTTAATGATTATCTCAAGATGCTTTACGGAACGGAGTTGAACCGCGGAAAGGTTAACCGCAATCTCTATATTTATTCCCTTGCTCTTCCATTGACTTATCTGTTTTATGGCTTCCTCAAGAACCCATAGACCAACTTCCGTTATGAGACCGCTCTCCTCAAGGATGGGAATGAACTCATAGGGGGGAACGAGCTTTCCCTTTCTCACCCACCTTATAAGGGCTTCCGCTCCCTCTATTTTTCCCTTTTTCAGGTTAACCTTCGGTTGATAAAAGAGAACAAACTCCTTCTCTTTGAGTGCCTTCTGGAGCTCGTTCCTCAAGATAAACATCTTTTCTATATCCCTCTTTGTATCCCTGTGGTAGAAAATTACCGTATCCCCGCCGAGCTTTCTCGCCTCAAACATCGCCTGAGTTGCGTGGGCGATGAGCTGTTCTCCGTCCTTTGCATCGTCGGGATAAAAGGCCACACCCATTGAGAAGGTTATGGGTATGCTATGCCCGTCAACCTTTATGGGTTTTATGAACTTCGTTCTTATACGTGTTATCAGGCTGTTTGCCGCTTCAAAGGGGTCCTTTGATACGAAAGCTATGGCGTAAGTGTCCGCACCTATTCTCGCAAGAATGTCCTCAAGCCTTACTATCTCCTTGAGGCCGTCCGCAACTTCCTTAAGAACCCTATCCCCCGTTTGCTGTCCGTATAAGCCGTTTATCGCTGTGAAGTTGTCTATATCAAGGACTATCAATCCTACTCTTTCCCCCTTTTTGTCAGCCTCTCTTATCATATCGGAGAGAGCACTTACGAAGAAGGCACGGGTGGGAAGCTCTGTTACTGGGTCATAAAACCTGAGCTCCTTCAGTTTCCCCTCAAGGCTAAAGGACTGAATAATATCGGAAAGCTCCGAGAGGAAGTTCCTTATGAGGTCAACTTCCGTGTTGTAAAAGGGCTCATTTTTCGTGAGCACGAGGGCATACTCCCTGTAAAAGGGAATGCAGACGCTGTAATCTGTGGGTATCCCCTCTTCAGCAACCTTTACCTCCTTATCGGTTCTTATAACCGCGGCATACGTGTATATGCCTTTCCTAACGAATGCATCAACCATTTTGAAAAACAGCCTGTTTAAGTTTGTCTCTTCAAGGAGGACCTTGTAAAGCTCGCTTATGAGTCCGTAAAGAATGCTTAAGTTTTCCCTTTCCTTTTCCCTCTTCAGTTCCTCTTCCGCATCCCTTAGGTCAAGGATTATGTAATCTTTATTTTTTAGCTTTACGTGTTCAAAGGATAACTTAAAGGGCTTTGTTATGCCCAGCTTCCTGTTTGTCAGGTAAACAACCCTATCAAAGCTTCCCGAAATCTTTTCCCTGCAGGCCTTACAGAGCAATTCGTAATGAGAGAGGTATCTTTCGGGAAATAGTTCCTTAAGTTTCATACCTTTAGGTTTATCAATCTTTAGAATTTCACTAAAGGTATTGTTTGCGTAAAAAATTTTAAAGTTTTCATCAATTATGAGTATGGGGTCCGGATTTTCTTCAAAGAATCTTATGAATGTCTCAAAGTGCTCCTCTATTATGTAGTCCGCCACCGAAGCTATATCAAGCAGGGTATGCTTTGCGAGAGAAAGGCAGAGCTCATTTAGCCTTTCTGGTTCAACTTTTGGTTTTAACACCTCCCTGATTAGCTCAAAAAGTTTCCCGTAAGATGCTATAAACTCGGGAATATCAACACCGCTTTTGTAAACTTCCTCAGCGAGAGAGTAATCCGCTTTACAATTAAGGGAATTCTTAAGGTATTCAAATATCTCTCCTTCAAGGTTATCAACACTAACGCCGAGTTTTTCTTTTAGAAATGTTGCAAACTCTTCGCTTACCTTATTGAGTTCCCCTTCTGTAAGCAGTGAACGTATTTCCTCAAGATTTTTCCTGTCCTCCTCCGAAAAGGAAATAAGCATCCTGAGAAGGGATTTTTCCATACATTAAATTTACTTACTTTTCCCGTTTATGGTTTCAAACTCCTCCATCTCCTCAATAAACTCCTCGTGGAGAACCCTTACGGCAAGTTCCGCATACTTTTCCTCAATGAGGCAGGATATCTTTATCTCGGAGGTTGATATAGCCATTATGTTTATGCCGTTCTTTGCCAGAATCTCAAACATTCTTCCGGCAACTCCGTAGGCACTCCTCATACCTATCCCGACGACGGATATCTTCGCTACCTTGTCGTCCCTTATGACTTCCTTTGCACCAATCTTTTGGGCTATCTTCTTAACTATCTCCTCCGCCTTGTCCGCGTCATTCTTGTTAACCGTGAAGGACATGTCTGTATATCCCTCGTGGGATACGTTCTGAACAATCATATCAACAACTATGTGGGCATCTCCGAGGGCCTTAAATATCTCCGCTGCTATTCCGGGCTTGTCGGGAACCCTAACGACTGTAATTCTTGACTCGCTCGTGTCCGCCGTAACTCCCCTTACAACAACCTTTTCCATTACCTCATCCTCCGGAACAATCCACGTTCCTTCCTCGTCCGAGAAGGTGCTCCTTACATGTATTCTAACTTTATACTTTGCGGCAAACTCAACGCTCCTTATCTGCATAACCTTAGCGCCGAGAGAGGCAAGCTCAAGCATCTCCTCGTAAGATATCTTTTTTATCTTCCGTGCGTTGGGAACTATGCGGGGGTCAGCCGTGAAAACGCCCGGAACATCCGTGTTTATCTCGCAGTCCGCCCTAAGGGCAGCCGCGAGGGCTACAGCGGTTGTGTCGGAGCCTCCCCTCCCGAGGGTTGTTATTTCCCAATCCTCCGTTACCCCCTGAAATCCCGCAACTACGGGTATGTATCCCTCCTCTATGAGGTTAAGAAGTCTCCTAACGCCTATTTTTCTTATGCGGGCCTTTGTGTGAATGTTGTCGGTTATTATGGGAACCTGCCATCCGCAGAGGCTAACCGCTGGATATCCGAGCTTGTTTAAGGTCATAGCAAAAAGGGCTATAGCCTTTTGCTCCCCTACTGCAAGGAGCATATCCATTTCCCTTTCAGGGGGCCTCGGGCTCACCTCCTTTGCGAGGTTTATGAGAGAGTCCGTCTCTCCCGCCATCGCCGAAGAAACGACCACAGGTTTATACCCCTTCTCAACAGCCTCTATAACCCTTTTCGCACAGAGCTCTATCCTCTCCAGATTTGCTACTGAAGTTCCTCCGAACTTCTGAACGATTATTTTCATAGAAAAGATTATTTTAAAGTATTTTTATTCCGCACTTCTCCCGAGAATAACCACAAAGGCGAGTAATAGGGAAAGAATAAAGAAGAAAAACGAGGTAAATAATCTCCCTTCCTTGAGGGAAAGGATAAGGGATATAAGGGTCTGGAGGAGGTAGTAAAAGGCGAAGGCCTTTGAGGCGAAGGCTATAATCTCAAACACATTTAAGCTCCAAACAATAACTGTGTCTATCGTGGCAACCATTAAATACCCGAGCTTTGAGCTAACTCTCCCGTGGGTCTCCTTATTTATGAGTCCTCCCGCACCTATTGTATCAGCAACCGCTGCGCTGAACTGACTCATGAGGGGTCCAAGCCTAATGAGGTATCCGAGAACGAGGGATACGGAAGTCGCAAGGAAGATAACAGCTGTCTCGTCAAGGGGCTTTCCCTCAAGCTCGTAAAGAATGGGAGTTATTAAGGCTATGAAGGATATGTAAATGAATCCCGAGATAAACTGGGCAAGCTTCATGCTCCTAATCCTTTCCTCCTTCGTGTATTTCTCACCGAGATACTTTGAGGTTTCAAACCCCTGAACTATGAGAAGGATACCCGCAAGAACTCTTAAGGTTTCAAGGTTTACGGGCCTGCACTCCCCTTTTACGGCAAATCCCGTGCTCACATCGTGAAGGAAAAGGGCAACGAGAAAGGAGAAGATAACGGAGAGCTTCAAGGCAACGGCGTATTTCTCAAGAAACTCCAGGTAGTTGAGACCCCTTAAAAATCCAGAAACGCCTATGAACAGGAGCAAACTCGTTGTGAAAATGTTCTCGTAAAGGGGATTTCTCTCAAAAAATCCCGAGAATATGAAGGCGGAAAGGAGTCTGAGGTAAAAGGCAACGGAGATGAAGTAAGCGAAGGAGAGGGAAAGATTTGAGAAGCTCTCAAGCTCTCTCGTTATAACGAATTCGTTTATTCTCTCTTCCCTCTTTATGTTGAACCTTATGGAGCTACCTATAAGATAGGCGAGGAGGACTATTCCGAGCATTCCGAGGAACGCACAATCCCCGAGGGCGTAATAAAGGAGAGGGGCGGAAACGAGATAACCGCTCCCTATTATTGATGCGAGGGGCGTAACGGTTGCGGTCCATATGCGTTTTCTCTCAAGCTTTGGATTCAGGAAAAAGAGGAGGGAGAGAAGGAATACGGAGCTTACCGCCAAATCAACGTAGGTCATAAAATAATTCTCTATGAAAATAAGAGAATTTTTAAAGGAGCATAAAATTTCCGTAGGGGATAACGCGATATTCCTCCTTGAGAAGCTCGGACTTAAGGATGAGGAGCTTATAAAGTTCCTTGAGAGGGAAATAGGGGAAAGTGCTAAGATGTCAAAGTCAAAGGCGAACGTTGTGGACCCTGAGGAAGCGGTTGAGAAATACGGGGCGGATACGGTAAGGCTCTATATACTCTTTGCCGCACCCCCCGAACAGGACTTTGAGTGGACCGACGAGGGCATTCAGGGAGCCTACAGGTTCTTAAACAGGCTCTGGAACTTCGTAAATACCTATATAGATAAACTAAAAGAGGTTTCCTACACAAAGGAAGAGCTGAGAAGGGTTGAGGGAAGGGCTAAGGAGGTGAGGAGGGAGGTTCACAGAACCATAGAACAGTTCAGAAGGGATTTTGAGGAGAGATACCAGTTCAACACAGCCATAGCCTCCGTTATGAAGCTCCTTAACACCCTCCAGAAATTTGAACCCGAATCGGAAGAGGACTACAAGGTTTTAAGGGAGGCGGTTGAGACTATTACACTGCTCCTTTCCCCGATAACTCCCCACGTATGCGAGGAAATATGGGAGATGCTCGGAAATAAGGGCTTCGTTATAGAACAGACCTTCCCCGAACCCGACCCCGAAGCCCTGAAGGAGGAGGAGATAGAAATTCCCGTTCAGGTGAACGGAAAGGTGAGGGCTAAGGTAAAGATTCCCGCAAATGCCAAAGAGGAAACCGTGAGGGAGATTGTCCTCTCAGACCAAAAGGTGAGGAAATGGATTGAGGGAAAGGAGCTTAAGAAGTTTATATACGTGAAGAATAAGCTCGTTAACCTCGTGGTGCGTTAGGTTATACCTACCTTAAATTAATTATCTATGGGAAAGAAGTTTTTCATAAAGACCTTCGGATGCCAGATGAACTTTAACGACAGCGAACGGATAAAGGGAATGCTGAAAACCCTCGGTTACGAGCCCACCCAGAACTGGGAAGAGGCGGACCTCATAATTTTGAATACATGCACGATAAGGGAGAAGCCTGACCAGAAGGTATTGTCCCACCTTGGGGAGTATAAGAAAATTAAGGAGAGAAATCCCAACGCCTTAATAGCGGTTGCGGGATGCCTTGCCCAGAGGGCAGGATGGGAGCTCGTGAAGAAGGCTCCCGTTATAGATATAATGTTCTCCTCCTTTAACATGCACCAGCTCCCCGAGCTCATAAATCAGGCTCAGGCGGGATATAAAGCGATAGCCATACTTGACGAGCCTCCCGAGGACGAGCACAAGATATGGGAATACCCCGTTGAGAGGGATAACAAATACTGCGCATACGTGACGATAATTAAGGGGTGCGATAAGAACTGCACTTATTGTGTTGTCCCGAGAACCAGAGGAAAGGAGAGGTCAAGACCCCTCCACAGCATACTTGACGAAGTAAAGAGACTCGTTGACGACGGGGTAAGGGAGATTCACCTCCTCGGTCAGAACGTAACGGCCTGGGGAAAGGATTTTGAAAAACCCATTCCCTTCTCCGAGCTCCTTTACGAGGTCTCAAAGATTGAGGGAGTTGAGAGGATAAGGTTCACAACGGGACACCCGAGGGACCTCACCGACGACATCATAGAGGCCATGGCAGATATTCCCCAGGTTTGCAACGCGCTCCACCTTCCCTTCCAGGCGGGCTCAAATAGGATTCTCACCCTCATGGACAGGGGATACACAAAGGAGGAATACCTTGAGAAGGTTTACAAGCTGAAAGAGAAGGTAAAGGGCATAGCTATGTCAACGGACGTGATAGTGGGATTCCCGACGGAAACTGAGGAGGACTTTGAGCACACCCTTGATGTCCTTGAAAAGGTAAGGTTTGAACAGGTGTTCTCCTTCAAGTTCTCCCCGAGGCCTGGAACGCCCGCTGCCGAAATGGAGGGACAGGTTAGTGACGACGTGAAGACGGAGAGAATGAGTAGACTCCTTGAGCTACAAAAACGTATCCTCTCCGAAATAGCTAAGGGATACGAGGGAACGGTTCAGGAGGTCCTGATTGAAGAGGAAAAGAACGGGGAGCTCATAGGGAGGACGACCACGAACAAGTGGGCTACCTTGAAGGGAGATAAGTCCCTCCTCGGGAAGATAGTTAAGGTTAAGGTTAATAAGGCTTCCGCCTTTAATTTAGAGTGTGAGCTTTTGGAGGTATTGAGATGAGTGAGCTTGTTGAGATGGAAGTTCACGGCATCACCCTTGACCCTACAACTCAGATGCCGATAGTGGTTTTAAAGGGAAAGGAGGACGAGAACCTCATACTTCCCATATGGATAGGTGCCTTTGAGGCTAACGGTATAGCGATGAGGCTCCAGGGCGTTGAGCCCCCAAGACCCATGACCTACGAACTCCTGAAGAGGATAATAACCGAGATGGGCGGAACCGTTGAGAAGGTCGTAATAAACGACCTCAAAGACAGCACCTACTACGCGGAGATATACATAAACCAGGGGAATAACACACTCGTTATAGATTCCCGCCCCAGCGACGCGATAAACCTCGCCCTCCGGTTCGGGGCACCCATATACGTGGCGGAACACGTCCTTGAACAATCAAAGCTCCCCGAGCCCGAAGAGGACGAGGAGAAGAAGAAGTTAAGGGAATGGCTTGAGAACATAAGACCGGAAGACTTTGAGATAGGCGGGGAAAAAAGCTGATTTCCCCCTCCTCTCATATACACTTCCCGCAGTAATCATTAATGGGACATTCCTCGCATTTTGGTTTTCTCGGTAGGCATATCGTCTGCCCAAGGGCAACGAGAAGGTAATTTATATCGCTCCAGAGCTCCTTCGGAACTATTTCCATGAGCTTTCTTTCGGTTTCCTCGGGTGTTTTTGTCTTCACAAGGCACCACCTGTTAACTATCCTGTGAACGTGAACGTCAACGACTATCGCAGGTTTTCCGTATCCCTTTGATAAAACGAGGTTTGCTACCTTTCTCCCGACACCCGGAAGCTTCAAGAGCTCCTTTATATCGTCAGGAACATTTCCTTTATACTTCTCAACGAGTATCCTCCCAATCTCCTTTAGCTGTTTCGCTTTAACCCTGTAAAACCCTACGGGGTATATAAGATTCCTTATCTCTTCCTCGGAGAGCTTTAACAAATCCTCGGGAGATTTAACCCTTTCAAAGAATCTCTTGCATACCTTCCACGTTGTTTCGTCCTTGGTTCTTGTGGAAAGCAGAGCACACACAAGGGTTCTGAAGGGGTCTCTTCTGTGCTGGGAAATCATGTGAACAACGGGAGCGTTCCATTTTGGAAACTCCTTTTTCAGTATCTCAATAACCTTGGGAATGTCTTCCTTTCTCATATTGAAGATAATAAGAATTATGGGGGTTTTCCTGATAATTTTTTCATACCTTCTTGGTTCTATTCTATTCGGAGAGATAATAGCAAAGCTTAAAGGGATAAACCTGAGAGAGGTGGGAAGCGGGAACGTGGGAGCTACAAACGTTTCCCGTGCCCTCGGAAAGAGATACGGAGCTCTCGTCTTCTTTCTCGATATGCTAAAGGGATTTGTACCAACCGCTCTTGCGGTTGAGCTTTACGGCTACGATTCCTGGATAACCCCACTTACGGGAATAGCGTCAGTTCTCGGACATATGTTCCCCCTTTATTTTGGTTTAAAGGGTGGGAAGGGTGTTGCAACCGCCTTCGGCGTTCTCATAGCACTCTCCCCTTCAGTCGCCCTTGCCTCAATACTTGTATGGTTTATCGTTCTTGCCCTTACGAGATACGTATCTCTTTCCTCCCTCGTTGCGAGCTTTTCCGCGGTTATTTACCTTCTCGTTCTTGAATACCCTCCGAAGATAATAGTCATGGCCTTGATTATTTTTCTCCTTATCCTTTATAAGCATCGCGGGAATATTGAGCGTCTCGTTCAGGGAAGGGAGCTTAAGGTATGAACAGGGAAAAGAGCCTTAAGGCTTTGGGAATAAGTTTTTTTCTGATAACCCTATTTGCCGTTATTGAGTTTGTCGGCGGGATTTTAACGAACAGTCTCGCTCTCCTTTCGGATGCGGGGCATATGACGACGGATGCCCTCTCCCTTTCAATAGCCCTCATAAGCCAGATTCTCGCGGTAAAGGTGAGAAATAAGAGAATGACATACGGCCTTTACAGGCTTGAGGTTTTCGCAGCTCTTATAAACGGAGTTTTCCTCCTCGGACTCGTCGGATACATAATCTTTGAAGCCCTGAAACGTTTCCAGAACCCCGAGCCCGTTAAGGAAGAGATGATTTACATAGCGGTTGCGGGTCTTCTCGTTAACCTCGGGGTCGGATACATTCTCCTTAAGCACTCGGAGGAGAATATAAACGTAAAGGCTGCCCTTCTTCACGTGGCTACCGATACCCTCGGCTCAGTTGCTGCAATAATTGCGGGAATTGCTATTATTTTCTGGAAGTTTTACCTTGCGGACCCGATTCTGAGCGTGGCTGTAGCCCTCCTCATTCTTCCCTCAACCTATGCGGTTATAAAGGAAACCGTTGACGTTCTCCTTGAGCTTGCGCCTTCCCACATAAGCACCGAGGAGCTTGAGAGGGATATAAGGAATCTTCCCGGTGTTAAGGACGTTCACGACCTTCACGTATGGTCCATAACTCCGGGAACGGAGGTTTTAACGGTTCACGTCGTAATTGAGGACACAAGTATATGCAACGATATTTTAAAGAAGGTTCAGGAGATTGCGGAAAAATACGGGATAAGGCACACAACCGTTCAGCTTGAGAAGGAGGGCTTTGCCTGCACCGAGTCCTGCCCTCTGCTAACGGAGGGACACGTTAAGCTTCACCATCACCACCACGAACATTAACACTCCTCGGAATTTTGTCTTTGATACTCTCGTATATCTTCAGGGTTGCGTCGGACTTGTTGAGTGTGTAAAAGTGAAGTCCCGGAACGCCGTTCTCAATAAGGTCTATGCACTGGTTTATCGCAAACTCTATTCCTATTTTTTTAACCTCCTCTTGCTTGTCCTCAACCCTTTCAAGCTTCTCAACGAGGCTCTGGGGAATCGTCGCACCGCAGAGGGATGCAAACTTCCTTATCTGCTTGAAGTTTGTAATGGGCATTATTCCGGGAATTATGGGAATCTCTATTCCCGCATTCCTGCACATATCAACAAATCTGTAGTAGTAATCGTTTACAAAAAACATCTGGGTTATTGAGAAGTCCGCCCCCGCCTCAACCTTTTCCTTGAAGTATTTCACTTCCCACTCAAGGTTCGGGGATTCGGGATGACCTTCCGGGTAGGAGGCAACGCCTATTGAGAACCAGTCCCCGAACTCCTTCCTTATTAGCTCCACAAGCTCCTTCGCATACCTGCAGGCACCCTTTGGGGGTCTCCAGTCTGGCTTATCCCTCGGGACGTCCCCCCTCAGGGCTAATATATTTTCTATTCCTATGTTTTTGTAATCGTTGAGTATTTCTATTAACTCCTCCCTCGTGTGGGCTATGCAGGTGAGGTGTGCCATAACGGTAAGGTTTGTCTCCTCGTGTATTCTCTTCACTATATTTCTCGTTCTGTCCCTCGTTGAGCCTCCAGCACCGTAGGTTACGGAAACGAAGGTCGGATTTAATCTCTCAAGTTTTCTTATCGTTTCAAAGAGCTGTTTCTCCCCCTCCGGCGTTTTGGGGGGAAAAAACTCAAAGGATATGCTGAAAACGCCCTTCCTGAGTATATCCCCTATCTTCATAAGGTTTAAGTTTAACGTTAAAAAAACAGGAAATAAAACTCCCAATTTAACAAAACCTTTCTCTATCTTTTTGTTTATGCACGAACACCACGACCATAAAAAACATAAGGAGAGCCACGAGGAGGTAATAAAGAGAAAAGCGATAATAACAACCCTGTTATCAATTCCCGTGGTTCTTCTCTCGGTGAAGGAGTTTCCCTACGGGAGTACCTTAAACCTACTTCTCTCAACCTTTATATACCTATACGGGGGGACGTTCTTCCTCAAGGGATTCCTGGAAGAGATTAAGAAGAGAAAGCCCGGAATGATGACCCTCGTCTCGTTGGGAATAAGTGTTGCATACTTTTACAGCGTTTACACCTATTTCTTCGGGGGGAAGTCCTTCTTCTGGGAGCTTAGCACCCTTATAGCGGTTATGCTCTGGGGACACTGGATAGAGATGAGGTCCATAGCGGGTGCGGGAAAAGCCCTTGAGGAGCTTGTAAAGCTCATTCCATCAAAGGCCCACTTAATCAGGGACGGGGAAACAGTTGAAGTCCCCACGCACAGCTTGAAGCCCGGTGACCTCGTTCTCGTAAAGCCGGGGGAGAGAATTCCGGCGGACGGGGTTGTTGAGGAGGGGGAGAGCTTCGTTGATGAGTCCGTATTAACGGGAGAGTCAAAGCCCGTTAAGAAAGGCAAAGGGGATAAGTTGATAGGTGGTTCCCTGAACCTTGACGGCTTCCTTAAGGTGAGGGTTGAGAAGGCGGGAAGGGACACATACCTGAGCCAGGTTATGAAGCTCATCAAGGAAGCCCAGGAGACAAAAACGAAGCTCCAGAATATAGCGGACCGTGCGGCCTTCTATCTCACGGTTATAGCTGTTCTTTCTGGTTTTTCCTCCCTTATAGCATGGATTTACCTGAGGGGCGATACAACCTTTGCGGTTGAGAGAGCGGTAACGGTTATGGTTATAGCCTGCCCGCATGCCCTCGGTCTCGCTATTCCCCTCGTTGTTGCCATATCAACAGCCTACTCCGCAAGGAAAGGCATTCTCATAAGGAACAGGGTAGCCCTTGAGAGAGCAAAAGATGTTGAGGTCGTCGTCTTTGACAAAACGGGAACCTTAACGGAAGGTAGGCTTTCCGTAAGCGACGTGATGACCGATATGGAAGAAAATGAGTTTTTGAAGCTCGTTGCTTCCGTTGAGGCCTTATCGGAACACCACCTCGGAAGGGCGGTTGTTAATTACGCAAAGGAGAAAGGAGTTAACCTCCTTGAGGTTTCCGAGTTTAAGGCCTTCCCCGGAAAGGGTGTATACGGAAAGGTTAATGGGAAAGAGGTTCTCGTCGGGAATCTTGAGTTTCTGAAAGAGAAAGGAGTGAAAATCTCCGAAGAGTTGCTAAAAAGGTGTGAGGAGCTTTCTTTAGCGGGAAAGAGCGTTATTTACGCATCCTTTGACGGGGTGCTTTCGGGATGCGTTGCCCTCTCCGACAGGATAAGAAAGGAGTCCTACGAGGCCGTGAGACTGCTGAAAGAAATGGGGAAGAAGGTGGTTATGATAACGGGGGACGATGAAAAGGTTGCTAAGGCGGTTTCGGAAGAGCTTGGCATTGAGGAGTTCTTTGCAAGGGTTCTTCCCCACGAGAAGGCCCTCAAAGTTAAGGAGCTTCAGGAGAGGGGCTATATGGTAGCCATGGTCGGGGACGGGGTTAACGACGCTCCCGCTCTCGTTCAGGCTGATGTCGGTATAGCCATAGGCTCTGGAACGGATATAGCCATAGAAAGTGCGGACATAATCCTCGTTAAAAGCAATCCTCTTGACGTTGTTGAGGTGTTTAGGCTCTCGGAGATAACCGTTAAGAAAATGTATCAGAACCTCTTCTGGGCTCTTTCATACAACGTTGTTGCAATCCCCCTCGCTATGGGTCTTGGCGTTCCCTTCGGTATAGTGCTCAAGCCCGCGGTGGGAGCTATTCTCATGAGCGCAAGCACCGTTATCGTTTCTTTAAATGCCCTTCTTATGAAGAGGGAACTGGTATGAGCTACTTCTTTTTTAGAACCTTTTCCTCAAGTCTTTCTATTCTTCTTTCAAGCTCTATCTTATCCTCAAGTCTTGTTATCATACGTATAATTTCAAGGAGCATACGGGACATATCTTCCAGCTTTTCCTCACTTTTTATACTGTTTTCCTTTAGATTCTTTATTTCCGCTTCAATTGTTGATATCCTTTTCTCCAAATTATCCACCTTTTCCTTCAGGTTTGATAAATCATTGTGGAGATGGTCCGCTTTTGCCTTGAGTTCCTTTATTTCGGGAGAAAGCCAGTTCCTTAATTCATCAAACATCCCCATGGAAAAAATATACAATCGTCGGAGGTGAACCTCAATGGAAAGATTTACGGAGTTTATACTTAAAAACCGCATAGCTGTTTTATTTGCCTCAATATTTCTCCTTTTATACGGTTATTACTCCCTCAAAAAGACTCCTATAGACGCCATTCCGGACCTTTCGGACGTTCAGGTGATAATTTACTCGGAGTGGATAGGTCAGGTTCCCCAGGTTATTGAGGACCAGCTTACCTATCCTCTCGTTACGAACATGATGGGTGTTCCGAGGGTGAAAACCGTAAGGGGGTATTCCGTTCCCAACTACTCCCTCGTGTTCGTTATATTTGAGGACGGGACAGACCTTTACTGGGCAAGGAGCAGGGTTCTTGAAAAGCTTGCAACGATAAGGGACCAGCTCCCAAAGGAGGCAAGGGTCCAGCTCGGGCCAGATGCCACCGGAGTTGGATGGGTTTACCAGTATGCCCTCGTATCCGAGAAAAGAACCCTTGATGAGCTCTGGACACTCCAGAACTTTTACATAAAGTATGCCCTCCTTTCCGTTCCCGACGTTGCGGAAGTCGCTTCCGTAGGAGGATTCAAGAAGGAATACAGGATTCTCGTAAAACCCGAGAAGCTATACCAATATGGCATAAGCCTGAAGGATATATACACAGCGGTTAAGAAAACGAATCTTGAGCTCGGCGGAAAGTATGTGGAGGTAAACGAGAGGGAGTATCTGATAAGGCTCGTGGGATACGTGAAAAACAAGAAAGAGATAGAGAAAACGGTAATAGTTGAGAGAAACGGAGTTCCCATAAGAATTGAGGATATAGGTAAGGTTGTGGAAGTTCCCGCATACAGGATGGGCGTCGCGGACCTGAACGGTATGGGGGACACGGTGGGCGGTATAGTCGTTATGAGGTTCGGAGCGGACGCTTACAAGGTTATAAAGGAAGTAAAGAAAAAGCTTGAGGAAATAAAGAAGGGACTTCCCGAGGATGTGAAGATAGTTCCCGTTTACGACCGCTCAAGGCTCATAGAAAGTGCTGTGAACAACCTTAAGGAGAAACTCATTGAGGAGTCAATAATCGTTCTCCTCGTCGTTTCCCTTTTCCTTTTCCACGTCAGGAGTGCCTTTGTGATAATCGTCTTCCTCGTTCTTTCTATTCTCGCAACCTTCATAACGATGAACCATCTCGGAATAACCTCAAACATAATGTCTCTCGGGGGAATAGCTATAGCAATAGGAACGATGGTTGATGCTGCAATCGTTCTCGTTGAGAACATTCACAGAAGGCTTGAAAACGGGGAGGACCTGAAAACCGCAATCCTTCACTCCGCTTCAGACGTGGGAAAGCCCATATTCTTTGCCCTTCTCATTGTTACCGTTTCCTTCGTTCCCCTCCTTGCCCTGAAAGGCCAGGCGGGAAGGCTCTTTACCCCCCTCGTTGCAACGAAGACCCTCTCAATGCTCGTGGCTTCTATACTCTCCGTTATCGTAGTCCCGGTCCTCGCTTACTACCTCATAAGGGGAAGGATTCCCGGGGAGGAGAAAAACCCGCTCGTTAAGGTTCTCGTAAAGCTCTACGACCCTATTTTTCACATTTCCGTAAAGCTCAGGTATTTACTCCTCGTTCTCTTTTTCGGCCTCATAGGGGGAAGCATTTACTTTTACGAAAAGCTGGGAAGGGAGTTCATGCCTCCCCTTTTTGAGGGAAGCCTGATGTATATGCCTACCACAACACCCAGCGTATCAAGGCAGGAAATACTGAGGATAATAAACCTTCAGGACAGGATACTCGCTCAGTTTCCCGAGGTTGAGTCCGTCTTCGGAAAGGCGGGAAGGGCGAACACACCCACCGACCCCGCTCCCCTATCAATGGTTGAGACCTTCATAATGCTGAAACCCCAGGAGGAGTGGAGAAAGGTAAAGGTTGAGAGATTTTACTCCGACTGGAACATACCCGAATGGGCTAAGAATATCCTTAGAAAAGTATTCCCCGAGGAGAGACCGATAACCTATACGGAGCTCATAAGGGAGATGGATAAAGCCATATCCGTTCCCGGACTCACAAACATGTGGACTATGCCCATAAAGGGAAGGATAGATATGATAACGACGGGCATTCAGACACCCTTAGGGATAAAGATATACGGGGATAACGTTGATAAACTCAACGAGCTCGCTCAAGAAGTTGAAAGACTACTGAGAAATGCGGAAGGAATAATGAGCGTGTTCGGGGAAAGGAGCTCAAGGGGAAGCTACATAGAGATAATCCCGAGAAGGGAAGCTCTTGAGAGATACGGATTAACAATCGGAGATATAAATCAAGCTCTTTCCTCACTCCTCGCAAACTCGGAAGTATCAACATTCATTTACGGAAGGGAGAGGTATTCCATAACCCTCGGCCTTCCCCTCGATTACAGATACGACCTTGAAAACCTAATGATTCCCTTAAAGGATAAGCTTGTTCCCCTTTCCGCGGTGGCACACGTAGTGAAGAGGGAAAGTCCCGTAAGCATAAAGTCCGAAAACGGGCTGCTCGTGAGCTACGTCCTCATAACCCCCGACCCCGAGAGGGATATGGGAAGCGTTATAGAAAACGCGGACAGAATCCTGAAGGAGAAGCTCAAGCTCCCGAAGGGATATTACTACGAATGGAGCGGACAGTATGAATACTGGAAGAAGGCACTTGAGGACCTGAAAGTTATAGTCCCCTCGGTTATTCTCCTCATAATTCTTCTGGTATGGTTCACCTTCAACAGGTTTTTTGAGACACTCCTCGTCCTTCTCACCCTTCCCGCTGCAACCTTCGGGGGCGTTTTCTTGATGTATATAAACGGTTATAACGTATCCATAGCAAGTATAGCGGGATTTCTCGCACTTCTCGGCATAGCGGCGGAGATGGGAATAGTTATGGTGGTTTACATAAGGAATGCCCTGAAAGAACTTCCCGAGGGATATACACAAAGGGAAGCCTTTGAGGCTATCTACCACGGGGCGGTGAAACGTATAAGGCCAAAGTTCATGACTTTCGGTGCGATACTTGTGGGACTCCTTCCCATATTCCTCGGGAAGGGAACGGGAAGCGAGGTAATGTCCCGCATAGCCGCACCCATGGTTGGCGGGATAATCTCAACGATTATCGTCGTTCTCATCTTCATTCCTGCACTTTACGCGGTATATCTTGATTTAAGACTTGCACGCAGGTAAAAAAGATGGTATATTATTTTTTTAGCTTGGGCGCGTAGCTCAATTGGCAGAGCGGGCGGCTCATAACCGCCCGGTTGGGGGTTCGAGTCCTCCCGCGCCCACCACAAAACCATGACAAAGGAAGAAGTTAAATTAATTCTAAAGCTACAGGAGATAGACCTTGAGATAGAGAGGATAAAAAAAAGACTTGAGAAGATAGGGGAGGAGCTAAAGCAACTAACCGAGGATTTAGAGTTCCTAAATAAGGAAAAGGAAAAGCTCTTGAAGAGAAAGGAGGAGCTGGAGGGACTAAGAAAGAAATTAAGAGAAGAAATAGAGGAAGCTGAAGAGCAGCTCAAGAAAACGGAAGAGAGATTAATGAGGGCAACGAGGGACGTTGAATACAGGGCACTCCTAAGAGAAAAGGCAAAGCTTGAGGACAAAATTCTTAAGAAATCCTACGAGCTTGACGAGGTTGAGGAGGAAATAGAAAAACTTACGAAGGAAATAGAAGAGAACCTTCCCAAGCTTGAAAAGAGAATTAAAGAGATTGAGGAGGAGATACAGGATTTAAAAACAGAGGAAGAGATAGCCCACAGGAAGCTCCACGAGCTTGCAAACAGAAGGGAAGAAACTAAGGGGGAAATTCCCGAACACCTCGTTAGATTTTACGAAGAGAACAAGGAACACTTTGAGGGTTTCGTAGTTGTTCCTATGGAGGAGGAAGCCTGCAGCGGTTGCGGTATAAAAATCCCGAGCGTCATTCTCTCAAAGATGATAAGGGAGGACAGCATAGAGCAGTGTCCCTCCTGCGGAAGGTTCGTTTACTACAAGTTTTAAGATAAAACTTCCCTTATCTTCTTAAGGTTTACATACTCCCTTACTATCTCCTTACCCCCTTCCGCGACGACTTTCCCCTTATCCATTAAGAAGAATCTCTCACCCACGTAGAGGGCTTCAAAGGGGTCGTGGGTTATTATTACTACGGGTCTTCCGAACTGAACGCTTTTTACGAAATCCATAACCTCAACCTTGGTCCTGAAGTCAAGGGAGGAGAAGGGCTCGTCCATGAGAAAGGCTCTCGGGTTGTAAGCGAGCGCTCTTATAACCGCTACCCGCTGTTTCTGGCCTCCCGAGAGTTCGTGGGGGTATTTATTTTCATAGCCCTTCAGGTTGAACCTCTCAAGGAGCTCCTCCGCTGTAAACTCCCTCTTTTGGGCTTTCTTAAGTGCGAACTCAATATTCTCCTTTACGGTCATATGGGGAAAGAGGTTGTGCTCCTGAAATACGACACCGAGCCTCCTCTTCTGAGGAGGGAGGAATATACCCTTTTCAAGGTCCATAAAGACCTCCTCACAGCAAAGCATATATCCCCTCTCGGGTCTAAGAAGTCCACACATAACCCTGAGGGTCGTAGTCTTTCCGCAACCCGAGGGACCGAGAATAACGTTAAAGCCCTTGACGAAGTTAAAGGAAGCCTCAACGGTTAAGGAGGGAAAGGACTTCTTAAAGTAGAGCTTTATCATGAAAGCTTCTCAATAACCCTCAGGACTCTCTTCTCTATCCTCTCTTTTGGGAGAACCGCTATGAGAATGTCTATTCCCACCCCTTCCGTTTCTCCCGTAAGGACTATCCTTAGGGGCTTCCAAACCTTAGGGGGTTTCACCTTAAGGGTTTTCTGTATATCCTTGACGAGCTTCTTTACCTCTTCTGGTGTTTCGGGCTTCTTCTCCCTTATCCTTTCAAGGAAGAGGCTTAAAACCTCGTAAACCTTCTCGTCGTCTATGAAAGCCCATAGCTCTTCTTTTATCTCAAAATCGTCAACGAAGAAAGGCCTGAGCCTTTCAACCATTTCCGAAAGGGTGTCAAAGGAGTCCCTCGTGTAGCTGAGAACCTTCTTTACGTATTCCCTGTCGCTCACCTCGTATCCCGCTCTCTCAAGGAATGGGATAGCCCTCTCAAGGAGCGTTTCAAGGGGAAGAACCTCCCTTATATAAACTCCGTTCATCCACTTAAGTTTCTCTCTGTTGAATACCGCGGGCGAGTCGTTTACGTCCTTCAGGTCAAAGAGTTTTATAAGCTCTTCTTTTGAGAATATCTCCCTTCCTTCCTCGGGAGGAGACCAGCCGAGAAGACAGAGGTAATTAAAGAGAGCCTCGGGCATATACCCCTCTTCCCTGTAAGCCCTCACCGATACAGCCCCGTGCCTCTTTGATAGCTTGCTCCTGTCCTCACCCAGTATAACGGGAAGATGGGCAAACTTAGGAACGGGAAAACCGAGGGCTTCGTATATGAGTATCTGCTTCGGGGTGTTTGGTATGTGGTCCTCACCCCTTATCACGTGGGTTATGCCCATTAACGCATCGTCAACAACGACGACGAAGTTGTAAGTGGGAGTCCCGTCGCTTCTCACTATTATGAAGTCCCCGAAATCGTCCGTATTTATCGCTATGTGTCCCTTCACGAGGTCCTCAAAGACAACCGTTCTATTTTCGGGAACCTTAAACCTTACAGTAAAGGGCTTTCCTTCCCTCTTCAGCCTTTCCGCTTCTTCCCTTGATAGTCTCCTGCACTTTCCCGAATACCTGTAGGGAACGCCTCTCTTCTTCGCCTCTTCCCTTTCCCTCTCAAGCTCTTCAGGGGTGCAGAAACAGGGGTAGGCTTTGCCCTTCTCAAGGAGCTTATTCACATACTCCCTATATATATCGAATCTCTCGGACTGCCTGTAAAACTCTTCCCAATCAAGGCCGAGCCACTTTAAATCCTCTATGAGCATATCCTCATACTCTTTCGTTGAACGCTCTCTGTCCGTGTCCTCTATCCTGAGGACAAAACCCCCGTTGTTATGCCTCGCAAAGAGGTAGCTGAATATGGCGGTCCTCGCATTCCCGAGGTGGAGGTATCCCGTAGGACTCGGAGCAAAACGCGTTTTAACTTTACTCATAAAGCTTTATTATAGGCCTTCTCAACAACCACCTTCTTTACCTTTCTTCCGTCCGCATCAACAACCTTAAAGATGTACCCGTCGTAACTCACAACCTCCCCCTTCTTTGGTATCCTCCCGAGCCTGTATGTGAGAAATCCGCCCAGGGTGTTGTAAGGGCCTTCGGGAATGTTTATTCCCGTAATTCGCTTAAACTCGTTTACCTCAATCTTTCCCTCAGCGACCCACTTGTCCTTGCTTATCTCCCTTATCAGGGGCTTTTCCTCGCTCTCCGAGGCGAGGTATCCGAGAATCTCCTTAAATATATCCTCAATGGTTATAATTCCGAGTATTATCCCCCTCTCGTCAACGACGACCGCTATGTGCTCCTTCCTCTCCTTGAATACCTTCAGGACTTCGGGAAGGGAGGTATACTCGCTAAAAACGAGAATCCGCCTTATATACTTCTTCACGGGCTCGTTTATATCCTTATCTATGAGGTCATAAGCGCTTATGTAACCCACAATATCGTCAACCCTTTCCCTGTAAACGGGTATTCTTGAGTATCCCGTTTTCTTAATCTGCTCAACCGCCTGCCCGACCGTTGCGGTATCGGGAATCATAACGACCTCGTAAAGGGGCTTTACTATCTCCCCTATTCTTCTGCTTTTGAAGGAAAGAACGTTTGAAACTATGTAGCTAATTGACTCGGAAAAGGTCTTATCCTCCCTGAGAAGTGCTATCAGGTCCTCCCTCCTCACCTTCTCTTCGGAAGCCTTAAAACGCTTGGCTATCGCCCTGCTTATTATCTTCGCGAGGAGAAGGAAGGGCTTGAATATGAGCCTTAGCTTATCAAGGATGAAAAGACTCGGTATTACTACTTTGTCCGCATAATGCTGGAATAAGCTCTTGGGTATTATCTCCCCGAGGATTATTGTGAATATTACGAGACTTTCCGCAAGGAGAACCTCTTTCCCCCTTATCGCGGGAACATACCTTGAGAGATTAAGTAAAAAGAGCGTGTATAAGGTTGATGCGAGGACTATTGATAGGGTGTATCCCAGCATCGTGAGGGTTATGTACTCCTCGGGATTATCCAGGAAGTGCTTTATGAAGCCGTATTTTCTCTTTCTGTAAACCGCCTTTAGAATGCCCTTGTCCGCATTAAGGAGCGCTATCTCCGAACCCGCAAAGAAACCCTCAAGGAGAATGAAGAAGAAAACTCCTATTAAGAAACCTATCAGCTCCATCTTTCCGCTATCACCACCCTGTCGTATCCCGAGTAATCCTTAAAAATCCTAACCTTAAAACCTTTCTCTTCAAAGAGCTTTCTCACAATATCCCCCTGGTCGTGCCCTATCTCAAGGGCAACAAAACCCTTTTCTTTGAGGTGCTTCGGAGACTCATTAGCTATTTCCTCGTAAAACTCATACCCCTTTTTCCCGGCTATTACCGAGCTGTATCCCTCCCTTTTGACCTCCTCAGGAAGGAAGTCCCAGAACTTCTCGGGTATGTAGGGAGGGTTTGATACTATGAAGTCGTAAACCTTTCCCCTTACGGGTTCAAAGCCGTTTCCGAGAAATACCTTAAACCTCTTCTCAACCCTGTGCATCTTTGCGTTTTCCATCGCCAGCTTTACAGCCTTCGGATTTATATCGCTTCCCTCCATCCTCAAGAGTGGCCTCTCAAGGAGTAGATTTATGGATATACACCCCGTTCCGACACCGAGCTCAAACCCGACCATATTCCTGTCCTTCGGTATCCTCTCAAGGGTTTTCTCTATGAGTATCTCGGTCTCGGGCCTCGGTATTAAAACGCCCTCCTCAACCTTGAAGGTTCTCCCCATACACTCCCACTCGCCTATAAGGTATGCAACCGGATAGCCTTCCCTTCTCCATTCCATAAGTTCGTTAAACTTCTCAACAACCTCTTCGGGAACTTCCCTATCCTCAAGGAGTATGAGCTCGGGGGGCTTCACGCCGAGGAGGTGAGAGAGGATTATACGGGCATCCCTCTTGTTCTCACTTACTTTTTTGAGTAGCTCCCTTACCTTCACTTTGTTCCGTCTTTTCAAGCTTTTCAATTACGGAACCTTTTTCCCTCGGGACTATTGAGATGAGAAGCGCGAGGATGAGAAAAAGGGCTCCGAGCCAGTAGGTAGCCTTCGTAAGTATCGTTTCAACACCTCCGACGCCGAATATGGACTGGCCCATGCTTCCCCCGAAGGCTGCTCCCACATCTCCCCTGCTTTTCTGGAGGAGCGTTGCTATGAGCAGAAGAACCGCAACTATCACGAATAGGGTAAGGAGTGCGTAATACATAGTTTTATAATTTATCACGATTTCCCGAAAGCCCTCTCCCTCACCCTCGGGTCTATGTATGCGAGAAGGAGGTCCGCAATAAGGTTTCCCACAATCAACATTATCGTTCCTATGTAAAGCCCTCCCATAACGAGGAACAAGTCCTGGGAGAGAACCGCATTCAGCATAAGCATGCCCATCCCGGGCCATCCCACGATTATCTCTATGAGGGCAGCCCCCGATATGAGGTTAGCTATCTCGTATCCCAGAAGGGTTGTGAAGGGATTCATAGCGTTCTTAAGGACATGCTTGAAAAGCGTTATCCTCCTTACACCTTTAGCCTTTAGCATTGTTATCATGGGGCTGTGGAGAACCTCAAGAACCGCGCTCCTCACGAGTCTGGTCAGGGCCGCGAGGGAGACGAGCCCGAGGGCAAGCGAAGGGATTAACAGGTGCTTTAAAATATCAATTACCTTCTCTGTAAAGCTAAGCTTTTCAAACTCGGGGCTGTATATCCCTCCTATCGGGAGGACTCCCGTTTTTGACGCGAAAAAGAGAAGGATAAAGGCAAGAAAGAAGGAAGGTATTGAAAAAAAAGTATAGGAGAAGGTCTGAATGAGTTTATCTATGGGGCTGTTTTCCTTGAACGCTGCAAGGGTTCCGAGAGGGATGGCGAGTGTCCAGGCAAAGAGGGCTGAGCTCACCGAGAGGAGAAGCGTATTGGGAATCCTCTCAAGGATTAGTTCAAGAACGGGTGCGTGATACTGGAAGGAATACCCGAGGTCAAAAAATACCGCGTTCTTTAACCATAAGAGGTATTGAACAAGAAGGGGCTTATCAAGGCCGTAGAGCTCCCTTAGTCTCTCTATGGTTTCGGGGGATATCTGGGGATTCAGTTTGAGCTGGTCAAGGTAATCCCCGGGAGCGAGCTTAATGATAACAAAGGAAAGGAAGGTAACTCCGAGAAGGGTAGGAATAGCCTGAAGAATTCTGAAGAGAATGAACTTGAACATTAAAAGTAATTGGCTATAAAGAACTTAGTCTCCTGGAAGTATTTATCTATCTCCTCCTTGTGCTTTTCTTTTACATACCTGATTACCTTGTAGTCGTCCCAGTATCCTATTATGGGAAGCCAGTCGGGTATGCGGTCCTTCTTCTCTATGAAATACCAAAGTGCAGCCATAAAGTCTTCCCTTGCCTCCTGGCTCAGCTCAAAGTTAGGGTCCGTGAGAATTCTGAAGAGGAGTTTAGCGTCAAGGATTAGGTTCCTCACGTATTCCATAGTGGGGGGAACTTCCGAGAGCTTTTTCTTGAAGGCTTGTCTCAGCTTATTTATGTCCTTATACTCCTCTCCTTTGAACCTTTCAAGGTGCTTCTCCATAGTAAGATAGTATACATGTCAAGGATTGTGAGGGTTCACGGAAGGGAGGTTCTTGACTCAAGGGGAAATCCCACGATGGAGGTTGAGGTTGAGCTTGAGAGCGGAGCTGTAGGAAGGGCTATCGTTCCGAGCGGAGCTTCTACGGGGGAAAGGGAAGCCCTTGAGCTGAGGGACGGAGACCCGAAGAGATACCTCGGAAAGGGCGTCTTGAAAGCGGTTGATAACGTAAACAGCGTTATAGCGAAAGCCCTGAAAGGACTCTCCCCTTTCAACCAGAGGGAGATTGACAACATTCTTATAGAGCTTGACGGAACGGATAACAAGAGCAAGCTCGGGGCTAACGCAATACTGGGAACCAGCATGGCTGTTGCGAGGGCTTGCGCGAATGAGCTCGGAATTCCCCTTTACGAATACCTCGGCGGTAAGTTCGGATACAGGCTTCCCGTTCCCCTCATGAACGTTATAAACGGGGGAGCTCATGCGGATAACAACCTTGACATACAGGAGTTTATGATTGTTCCGGTGTGCGGAGGTTCCTTCAGGGAAGCCCTGAGGGCGGGCGTTGAGACCTTCCACCACCTTAAGAAGATTTTGAAGGAAAAGGGATACTCAACGAACGTAGGAGACGAGGGGGGATTCGCACCTAACTTAAACTCCTCCGAGAAAGCCCTTGACCTCTTGATGACCGCAATTGAGAAGGCGGGATACAAGCCCGGCGAAGACATACTCCTTGCCCTTGATGTTGCATCTTCCGAGTTCTACGAAAACGGGATTTACAGGTTTGAAGGAAGAGAGATGAGAGCGGAGGACATGATAGAGTTTTACGAGAAAATCGTTGAAAAGTATCCCGTCGTATCAATAGAGGACCCTATGAGCGAGAACGACTGGGAAGGATGGAAGTTAATAACGGAAAGGCTCGGAAACAGGGTTCAGCTCGTTGGGGACGACCTTTTTACTACCAATCCAAAGATTTTGAGAAAGGGAATAGAAAACGGAATAGCAAACGCTATACTCGTTAAGCTCAACCAGATTGGAACCGTTTCTGAAACCCTTGACACGGTTATGCTCGCAAAGGAGAGGGGATACTCCGCAATAATTTCCCACCGCTCCGGAGAGACGGAGGACACCTTTATCTCCCACCTTGCGGTGGCTACAAATGCGGGACAGATAAAGACCGGCTCCGCCTCAAGAACCGACAGGATAGCTAAATACAACGAGCTTTTAAGAATAGAGGAGAGGCTGGGTGATGGAGCAATCTTCTGGGGAAGGGAGGAGTTCTACAGATTCCTCTCTTAAGAAAATCCTCAAGTTATTTCTTTTCGTTCTCCTTCTGAATACCTTTGTTAATTTATTTATTTCAAAACCTACCATTTTTGACCTTATTAAACTAAGAAGTCTGAAAAAGGAGGTTGCGGAAAATATAAAGAAGGAGCTCAAAAAAAGGGAAAAACTTGAGAGTTTATACAATGAACTTAAAAGAAATCCCAAAGAAGTCAAGGAAAGATTCATAAGGGAGTATCTTTTCAAGATAAAAGAGGGGGAGAAGATTATCATAATCAACGAATGACGCTCAGAACCTCGCTACTCGTAGTTATGCCCTTTAGTATTTTTTCTATTCCGTCCTCAAGCATCGTTTTAAAACCGAACTTCCTCGCCTCCTCCCTTATAACGTTTGCGTCCTGAGTTTTGTTAATCAGCTTCTTTAACTCATCGTTCAGCTCAAGAACCTCAAATATTCCCGTTCTTCCCCTGTATCCCGTCCCGAGGCAGTTCTCACACCCCCTGCCCCTGTAAAATACGTAATCTCCGTCCTCAAGTCCGAGCCCCTTGAGCTCCTCCCCGTCGGGTTTGTAAGGCTCCTTGCAGTTTTCGCATATCTTCCTTACGAGCCTCTGGCCTATAACTCCTTCAAGGGAGGAAGCTATCAGGAAGGGCTCTATACCTATGTCCTTTAGCCTCGTTATAGCGGAAGGTGCGTCGTTTGTGTGAACCGTTGATAAAACAAGGTGTCCCGTGAGTGCAGCCTGAACCGCAACCTCCGCGGTTTCCGGGTCCCTAATCTCACCCACCATTATTACGTCGGGGTCCTGCCTGAGGATGGCCCGAAGTCCCTGGGCAAAGGTGAGGCCGACCTTCGGGTTTACCTGTATCTGGCTCACCCCCTTTACCTGATACTCAACGGGGTCCTCTATCGTTATTATGTTCCTCTTGGGACTCTTTACGTGAAGAAGCATAGCGTAAAGGGTTGTTGACTTTCCCGCTCCCGTGGGACCCGTTACGAGAACTATGCCGTAAGGCTTTTCCGCCAACCTCTTTACTTTCCTTTGGTCCTCCTCGGAGAGCCCCAGCTCTGAAAGGGTGAGAAGTCTTCCCGTTTTCTCAAGAAGTCTCAAAACGACTCTCTCACCGAAGACCGTGGGAACGACCGAAACCCTGATATCGTAATCCTTCCTCCCTATCTTTACCCTTATTTTCCCGTCCTGGGGAACTCTTCTTTCAGCTACGTTCAGCTTTGCCATAACCTTTATGCGGGAAACCACTTCCTGGTACGTCTGGGGAGGTATCTTCATGTAGTCGTGGAGAACCCCGTCCATTCTTATCCTTACAACAGTTTCGTCCTCATAGGGTTCAAAGTGAACGTCGGAGGCGGAAACCGAAGAGGCTTTTATCAAAATGGTATTTACAAGCCTTACCGCCGGGGAGCCGTCCCTCTGGAATAAGATGTCAACACCATCCTCGCTTTCTTCCGATTCCGTTTCAAGCTCAAGCTCTTGGGAGCTTATCTTCTCCTGAACAAGCTTTGCATACTCTTCCGGCTCAACAACCTTCAGTTTAACGTCCTTCCCTCTCTTAAAACGAAATTCCTCAACTACAAGAGGATTAAATCCCTTCGGAACGATTAAAAGGGCTTCACTTTCACTTTCATACTCAACTATGAACTCCAGGCTCTCACTCAATTCTGACATCTATCTCCTCCCTTTTTCCTTTTCTGATAAGAACAACTTTCAGGTTAGGTTCGTTCCTTATCATCTGCAATATTCTGAAGGCATCCTCACCGCTCGTTATCGTCAGGTTGTTTATGGATACGAGTATATCCCCCCTCCTTATTCCGAGCCTGTGGAACAAGCTTCCCGGCTTCACCCACTCAAATATGAACCCCTCGGTTTTTCCGTTCTTGATATAGGGAACGAGCCTTATCTGGGTAAACATTTTTGCGGGGTCCTTTGTAATACTCTCTATCTCCCTCCTGTTAATCACCACTTCCTTGGGAATACTCGCAACTTCCGCAGTCTTTGTTAGATTTGTGCTTCCCTTTACGGGTTCAAATCTGAGGAAAAAAGATTTTTCCCCTTTTCTGAACTCCGCACCCTCTTTTCCTACACGAATAAGCTCATACCCCTTATATTTTTTTCCCTCCTCAAGAAAGTTAACTTTACCGCTATCAATTATAAATACTCCTCTTAAACTTTTTGAAAGGATTAATCCCCTTATTCCAAATGCAGGAGGGGAAACTTCGTCAAAGGAGCCATTTAACTCACCATTAAGAACAATATTCTTCTCATAATTGAAAAACTTCCCTCCCTGAGAGATAAGCCTGCTTGCGGATATTTCCGCTGCCCCTTCTACTTTTGGAACAAAGGAAGGTCGTAGTGAACTTTTAAAAATAATGAATAAAATAAGGAAGCTCCCGATTACTCCAAATACAAAACCTAAACCGAGTCCGTAAACGAGGTGCATTTATTTAAATCTATAACGGACTTGACCACTTTCACAACGTTTCCTATAAGCATAACCGCGGGTGCATTTACGGGAGGGAAATCTTCTTCTATTTCTCCGAGCCTTGTAAAAAAGATTTTCTGGTTTTCCCTCGTTGCGTTCTCAACAAAGGCAACGGGTTCCTTCGGGTCCCTTCCCGCTTCCAGGAGCTTTTTCGCTATATCCTTTCTTCTTTTTACGCCCATCAGTATTACGAGGGTTTCAACGTCTCTGTAGTTCTTCCAGTTTACCTTTTCGGGCTCGTGTCCACTCAGGACCGCAAAGGAAGAGGATACACCCCTGTGGGTTAATGGAATGTTTGAATAAGCTGAGGCACCCAGGAAGGAGGAAATCCCGGGAACGACCTCAACCTCTATGCCCCTTCTCACAAGGTATAAAAGCTCCTCACCTCCCCTCCCGAATATGAAGGGGTCTCCTCCCTTGAGTCTTACAACCTTCGGGAAACTGAGAACATATCTGTATATGAGCTCGTTTATCTCTTCCTGCGAAAGGGAATGGTTTCTCCTTCTCTTCCCGACGTATACCTTTATCGCGTCTTCCCTCGCAAGACTCAAAATCCCTTCACTCACGAGTGCATCGTAAAGGATAACATCAGCCTCTTTTATAAGCCTGTAAGCCTTAAGTGTTAGGAGTTCGGGGTCTCCGGGACCCGCTCCCACCAAATAAACCTTTCCCATATCAGCAAACCCCCGCCTTAATTTTTGCAACTACGAGACCTTTTAACGTTTCCGCTCCTACCCTTTTTACGAAATCTGAGAAGCTCTCCCCTTCAAGTCTGTTATTCAGGTAATACTCAATTATTGAGCCAACCGTTTCCTTTATCCTGCTAAGGGGAACGCCCTGAACGAGCTTCATCCCTTCCCTGTCGGTGGAACCTCCTACGAAGAGGTCAACGGCGAGAACCGCTTTCCCGTTTATCTTTGTCTTAGTCCCCACAAATCCTATATCACCGCAGCCGTGCTGACCGCATCCCTTGGCACAGGCGGACCAATGCATTCTTATAGGTATGTCAAGCTCAAACCTCTCGGTTAAATACTTCGCCACTTCAACCGCATCGCTTTTATTTTTTATAACCCCGAAACTGCATGTATCGCTTCCCGCACAGGCTATAAGATGGGTCATGAAGGGCGAGCTCACCGTTGAGAACTTCTCAAAGAAGGGGTCCGAGAGAAGCTTCTCAAGGTTTTCTTCGGGAACGTTAGGTATATAAAAGTTCTGGTATACCGAAAGCCTGAGCTCCCTGCTTCCGTAAAGTCTTGAGAGCTCCGCAGCCCTCCTCAAATCTTCCGCCTTTATCTTCCCTGCCGGAACGACAACGCATACCGCATAGGTTCCGTTTCTCAGGTTTATTATTCCCTCTCTTTCTCCCCGTGAGTTTACGAGCTCCTCTCCCTTTTCGGGAAGAGCCTTGTAGAGCCTCTTTTCCATTTCCTCCCTGAATCGTTCAACGCCCCACTCCTTTAGAAGGAAAAAGAGCCTGTTCTTACTCCTGTTTTCCCTGTTTCCGTAAGTTGCGTATATATCAAGAATTACCCTTGTGAAGTCGGGAACCTCGTAAGGTTCAACAAAGGTGTCCATGTCTATAGCCTTTACGGGTCCACCCGAACCTATCTTCCCTCCGAGATAAAGGTTAAAGCCGAGCTTTCCGTTCTTCCTTGCGAGGTAAAAGCATATATCGTTAAACAATGCGTTTATACAATCCCTCCTTGAGCCGAGAACCGCCACGTTAACCTTTCTCGGCATATCCGCATACTCCTTCTTACCGAGAAATACATTCGTCACATCCTTCGTGAGCCTTAATGTGTCTATGAGAGAATCCTCAGCAAGACCTGTAAGCGGGTCTCCCGTTACGTTTCTCACGTTATCCATACCCGTCTGGAGGGTGGTGAGTCCTACGCTGTTAAGAGCGTTGAGTATCTCGGGGATGTTTTTGAGCTCCACCCATCTTACCTGGAGCTGCTGTCTTGAGGTTATCTCAACCTCTCCCCTGCAGAACTTCTCGGATATATGGGCAACCACCTTTGCCTGCTCATAGGTTAGTCTTCCGTTCGGAACCCTTATCCTTATCATGAAGTAACCGGGTGTCGCCTTTCTGTAAAAGATTCCGTACCACTTCAGCCTTACATCCCTGTCCTCTTCGGGTATTTTTTCCCAGTCTCCTTCTTCAAAGTATTTCTCCATCCTTTTCCTGAACTCCTCGTCAAAGGGGTGAAGACTTTTCTTTATTACTTCTATCTTGTTAACCCTTTTCGGTTTTTCCTTTACGTATTCTTTTAGTATTTCCTCAACGAGCTCCGAACAGCTACCGCACGAGGTTGAGGCCTTAGTAAGGGCCTGAATATCCTCCAGGGTTTTAGCTCCCTTTTCAAGGATTGCCTTAACTATCTCCCCCTTCGTTACCGCGTTGCAGTTGCAGACTATATCCGTATCTTTTAACTCCTTTACTTCCGTGCCCTTTTCGGGAACTATATGCTTTATGAGGAAGAAAGGCCTTTCCTCACTTACGTCCCTTTTCGTTTTTATAAGCTCAAGTATGTAGTTGTTTCCCCTTATATCCCCGTAAAGAATAGCACCAACGACCTTGTTTCCCTTGAGAACCGCTTTCCTGTATATACCTTTCCCCTGGTCCAGAAAAGATATAACCTCCTTTCCTTCCCCTTTAAAATCACCTGCGGAAAAGAGATTTATTCCCGCAACCTTCAGCATAGCGTATGTTATGGAACCCTCATACCTCTTTTCATTTCCGTAAACGAGGTTATGGGCACACACCTTTACCTGCTCCATTATCGGAGCGACAAGTCCGTAGGTTTTTCCCCTGTGCTCTATACACTCCCCTACCGCGTAAACGTCCGTTGCGGAAGTTTCAAGGTAATCGTTCACGAGAATTCCCCTGTTTACCTTCAGCCCCGAGTTCAGGGCGACGTCAACGTTCGGTCTTATGCCCGTCGCTATTATTACGAGCTCCGTCCTTATCTCCTCCCCGTCCGAGAACCTAACACCCTGTGCTTTTTTATCTCCCAGTATCTCTTCTGTTTTCCTGTTCAGTAAAACTTTTACGCCCATTCTCTGAAGGTCCTTCCTGAGGAGCTCTGAAGCGGTTTTGTCAAGCTGTTGTTCCATAAGGATGTCAAGTATGTGAACGAGGTAAACCTCAAGTCCTATATCCGCGAGGGCTTTTGCAACTTCTATGCCGAGAAGCCCTCCCCCAATTACCACAGCCCTTTCCGAAACCCTCGCGAGGTCCAGAATCTTAAAAACGTCATCAAGGGTTCTGTAGGTAAACACGCCTTTTTTGTTTATCCCTTTAATCGGCGGAATGAAGGGCTTACTCCCCGTCGCTATAACGACCTTATCGTATCTGTGTATATTCCCGTCTCTCGTTATGAGGAGCTTCTTGTTGGGAAATATCCTCTCAACCCTCTTTCCCACCTCAAGCCTTACTCCTTTTTCCTCATACCACTGCCACCTTTTTATGTATATCTCCGTCGGGAGCTTCCTTCCCGCGAGAACTTCAGTTATAAGAATCCTGTTATAGCCTATGTATCTCTCATCACCGAATACCTGAAGCCTGACATCTTTCCCCTCGGATAACCGGAGAACCTCCTCAACAAGTGCGGTTCCCGCTATTCCGTTTCCTATAACCGCAATCTTCATAACCATCCTCCCGAAAAATGTTTTGCAAGTTTCGTGCCGATTAAACCCCTCAAATCTCTTTATACGTTTAGGATTTCCCTTTGGACAAAATTGTTAACATGTTGACAAAATTGTAAATCCATTTTTCAAAAATCTCTGAAAAATCGGGGCGGGATTTTGGCACAAATTTTGCAATTAAATTTGTGAGATGGCTGAAATATTAGCGGTTATAAGGAAGGAGAAGTCATACGAGCTCAGCGGGGTTCTCTCGGAGAGGGGAATACCTTACGTCTCCTGGACCGTAAAGGGAAGGGGAAAGGAAGGTGGCTTCAGGTATAAGGGCTTTCTCAGGGAGAAGGTTTTAATTCCCTTTCTCCCGAAGAGGGCCTTCCTCATACCTACCAATTCTCCCGGGGAAGTTGTTGAGCTCATTATTAATGTTGCAAGCACGGGAAATTACGGTGATGGAAAGATTTTCGTGATAAAGGAAGGGGAGGTAAGCGGTATGAAGCTGATAAAAGCTGTTGTGAGACCCGACAAGGCCCTTGACGTTGTAAGGGCTCTTGATAAGGAAGGCTTTAAAGCCCTGACGATGTGGGACGTTGTCGGAAGAGGAAAGGAAGGAGGACTGAAAGCGGGAGAGGCGATTTACGACGAGCTTGCGAAAACCCTGATAATGATAGCGGTTGAGGACAAGGACGTGAACAAGGTTATAGAAACGATAAACAGGTCAGCCCATACGGGTGCTTACGGGGACGGGAAGGTGTTTGTATGCGATCTGTCCGAAGTCTGGACCGTAAGGAGCAAGAAAAAGGAGTTGTGATATGAGACAGGTTAAAGAGGTAATTGAGGCTATAAAAAGCGGTAACTGGAAGGCTCTCTTTGCTTCCTTTATCTACTTTGACCACTCCTTCAGCATCTGGCTACTTCTGGGAGCTCTCGGGCCCTTCATAGCGGAAAGTCTGGGGCTATCTGGAGCTCAAAAGGGATTCATGGTAGCCATACCCGTTATCGCCGCGGCCATATTCAGAATAAACTTCGGCCATATGTTCCAGTATATAAACGGGAAACACATAGCTGTTATGGGTATTCTCCTCTCCTCTGTTCCCCACATCTATATGCTCCTCTCGGGATACAGGGTATCTTACGAGGACCTTCTCTGGATGGGTGTTTTCCTTGGTGTTGCGGGTGCGAGCTTCGCCATAGCTCTCCCCATGGCCGGTAGCAATTATCCCAAAGAGATACAGGGGCTCGTTCTGGGGGTAGCGGCGGCCGGAAACATAGGAGCGGTTCTGGACGGAATTCTCTTCCCACCGATAGCCAGAGCGATAGGATGGGAGAAAACCTTCGTTCTTTCTGCTGTCCTGCTCCTTATAGCCCTAATTTTCGTTCTCCTCTGGGCGGAGGACAGGACCGAGAAAAATGAAGGAAACAAGATTTACCCTGTTCTAGCCTTCTTCGCAACCATAGGTTTTATGATTCTCATATCCCTGGGCTTTTACAAGGGATGGTTCGGTGTAAGCGGAAACGCGGCAAAACTCCTTATCCCCGTTCTCGGAGCTATCTTTGCCATTCTCCTTATGCCTGCGGAGTTCAAGAGGGTCTTCCTTGAGAGGGATACCTGGGTGCTTATGTTTGTTTACTCCATAACCTTCGGTGGATTCGTCGGTATGTCCTCGTACGTCGCGATGCTCCTTAGGGACGTATACGGGATATCAAAGATAGAGGCGGGAGCTCTTATGTCCCTCTTTGCCTTCACGGGTGCGATGATAAGGCCACTTGGGGGATACATAGCGGATAAGATTAGCGGAGCTACCGCACTCCTTTACTTCCTCGGCGGCATAGCTCTTGTTAACTTCCTGTTTGCCCTATTTACGCCTCTCTTAATGCTCGGAGTTCTTCTCTTTTTAGCCCTTTACACCTTCTACGGTCTCGGAAACGGGGCAACCTTCCAGCTCGTTCCCCACAGATGGCCCTTCAAGACGGGACTTATGACGGGAATAATAGGGGCCGCGGGCGGAATAGGAGGCTTTTACCTTCCCACGGTGAACGGAATAGTTTACGACCTTACGGGACATTACAACGTTGCCTTCGCCCTCTTCGGCGGTCTTGCTCTTCTCATAACGCTGATAGTTAAGCTCCTCCACTCCCAATGGATGGAATGGGCATACGTGAGATACGACTACGAGAAGGGTAAGCTCGTCGGTATAGACCCCAAAAGCGGAAGAGTTCTCGTGGAGCTGGCAAGATGAGGAACTTTCAGTGTCCTTACTGCGGAGTAGGTTGCGGTCTATTTTTGGACGAGAAGGGAAGGGTAAAGGGAGACTTTGAGCATCCCGCAAACAGGGGAGACATCTGTAAAAAGCCCATATACCTTCCCAAGGTTCTTGATAAGGGAAGGATAAAGAAGCCTCTTTACAGGGAGAGGAAAGAGGAAGCCTTCAGGGAAATAACGTGGGAAGAGGCTTACGAGATACTCGTAAGAAAAATAAAGAGCCTGAAGCCGGAGGAGCTTTACTTCTACCTGTCAGGTCAACTCCTTACAGAGGACATATACGTCATAAACAAGCTGGTTAAGGGATTTCTGAGAACCAATAATATGGACGCAAACTCAAGGCTCTGTATGGCAACTGCAGTTTCCGCTTACAAGCTTGCGTTCGGTTCGGACGGTGTTCCCTGCACCTACGAGGACGTTGACGAGGGAGATACCTTTCTCTTCATAGGCTCAAATGCGGTGATAGCCCACCCCGTTCTCTTCAAGAGGGTTCTCAAGAGAAGAAGGGAAGCGGAAAAGATTGTGATTATAACGATTGACCCCGTGGAGACGGAAACCGCAAAGAAGAGCGACATATACATACCCATAAGGGCGGGAACGGATACGGTATTCCTTAACTCTGTTTTATACGTCCTTTATAAAAATGATTGGATAAACTACGCTTTCATTGAGAAGTATACCGAAGGTTTTGAGGAAGCCCTTGAAGAGGCTAAAAAATACCCTCCTGAGGTTGCCTCAAAAATTTGCGGTGTTAGGGAGGAGGCTATTTACCTCGTTGCGGAAGCCTTCCACAGGAGTAAAAAACTTATATCCTTCTGGTGTCAGGGACTAAACCAGTCAGTAAACGGCGTTATGAAGAACTTGGCACTTATAAACCTTCATCTTGCCACGGGAAGGATAAACGATGGGGGGTGTCCCTTCTCCCTGACGGGCCAGCCCAACGCCATGGGGGGGAGGGAGGTCGGATACCTTAATGCGGGACTACCCGGATACAGGGATGTTAGGAACGAAGAAGACAGGAAGTTTATGGAAGAGTTCTGGAAAACCGAGGGGATAAAGAAAGAACCGGGTCCTACGATTACGGAAGCGATTGACCTCATCCTTGAGGGAAGGATAAAGCTTCTCTGGGTTGTGGGAACGAATCCCGCTGTATCCCTGCCGAACTTAAGCAAGGTTCATAAAGCCCTTGAGAGGGTTTTTCTCGTGGTTCAGGATGCATACTTTAACGATACCGTTGAGTATGCTAACCTCGTTCTTCCGGCCTGCCAGATAGGGGAAAAAAGGGGAATTATGACGGGTTCTGACAGGACCCTAACCCTGTGCGAAAGGTTTAAAGAACCTTTCGGTGAGTCAAAACCAGACTGGCTTATCTTTACGGAGCTGGCGAAAAAGCTCGGCTTTTGGGAAGCCTTCCCCTATAAAGAAGAGGAAGAGATATTCAGGGAGTTTGCCCTCTCAACAAAGGGAAGGCTTTGCGACATATCGGGGCTTGATTACTCTAAACTCCCCGCAAGGTGGGGAAAGAGATGGCTTTACGAAGACCTTAGATTTCCCACGCCTTCCGGAAGGGCAAGGTTTAACAGGGCTGTTTTTGAGATTGAGGAAGAAGGGGGATTCATACTCATAACGGGAAGGTTGAAGAACCAGTGGCACACGATGACCAGAACGGGAAAGTCCCCTGAACTCCTCAAGGGAGAGATACCCCCCTTCGTTCTTATGAACCCGAAAGACGTGGAAAGCCTCGGTGTTGAAGAGGGAGACCTCGTTAAGCTCTCGGTCAACGGTCTGGAAGTTGAGAGGGTGGTAAGGATAGGAAACATCAAGAGGGGACACCTATTCACACCCTTCGGTTATCCGAAGGAGTTCGGAATTCCCGTAAACGTCCTCACGAGCGACAGAACGGACCCAATATCAAAGGAGCCGGACCTAAAGTTCAGGGGGATTAAGGTCATTCCCGTGGGAAAGGAGTCCCTGAAGGATCTTCCTTAGTCTCTCCTCCCTTTCAATCCTGAGGTCAAAATATAAGGCGTAAACGTTTTCGTATCCCTCAAGTTTTACGAGGTCCTTGGGCGTTGTTATGTAAACCTTTCCCTCTTCGGGAACGAAATCCCTGTAGTCGTGGTGGTCCGAAAAGGGTATGAACTCCTTTATCCTTATGCCGAGTTTTTTAAGGGTTTTTAAAAACTGCTCGTTGTCTCCGAGTCCGCAAAAAGCTATAACTTCCCTGTCCCTTATAAAGTCAAGGAGAAGAGGTTCAAACCTTGAGTTGAGGAGTTTGTTGAACTCCCTGAAAACTTTAAAAGTAGGTTTTCCCGTGAAGAACTCAAAAGGCTCCACTTCTTGATACGAGAGGATAATAATATCCGCCCTGTTTATTGAAAAGAGCCTTTCTCTTAGATTGCCTGCGGGAAGGAGCTTATCCCTTAAATCCTTTTTCTTCAAAAGAAGAATGTCCAAATCCCTGTGGAGTTTCCTGTGTTGAAAGCCGTCGTCAAGGATTATAACGTCGGGGGATAGCTCCTCAACCGCTCTTAATCCCCCCTCGTATCTGTCTTCGGAGACGACAACGCTCGCAAAGGGGAGGAGCTTCGCCAAAAGGTAAGGCTCGTCTCCAGCCTCTTCCCATCCAAGCTTTATATTCCCATATTCAGAAACTACTTGAGCTCCTTTAGTTTTTCTCTTGTATCCTCTTGAGAGAATGCACACCTTTTTATCTTTCAGAAGGTTAGCAAGGTATATAACGAAGCTCGTCTTTCCGGTCCCTCCCACCGAGAGGTTTCCGACGGATATAACCGGAACGGGAAGCCTTTTAACCTTCAGGTATCCCTTATCGTATAAAGCGTTTCTCAGGTCAACTGCCTTTCCGTATAAAATGCTTAAAGGGAAAAGGAGCTTACTTCTTAGCACCTTTTGGCTTTATCCTGAAAACGCACTGCTCGTATCCCTGGGCTTGGCACATTACCTCTTCAACGTCGTAATCCTTTTCAAGGAACTCGCTCAGGAATCCCTTAAAAAATCCCGCTATGGGCTGGCATACAGGCTTCTGACTTGTGGGTATCGCCTCAACGAGTATTGAGCCCTCAATTCTTATCTCCATCTTATCAAGGTCATACTCAAAATAGCCTATCATCCTTGAGGATTCCGCTATTATTGAGAGGACGTCAAGGGCCTCGTCAAGCCTGTCTGTGTATATGCCGTATTTCTCCTTAAGGGTTTGGGCTCCCTTCTTTCCTCCGTATTCGGAGGCCTTCTTTATGAGTTTATCAAGCCCGAACTTCGCTATCTTGCTAAGGTCCCTGTATGCTCCGATAAGGGCATCCCTGTGAATGAGGACGCTCTCCCTTTCTATCGCTTCCGCAAGAGTCTTAATCTGGTCCTTAATACTTACCATCTCCGCCACCGGTTAGCTTTAACTAACAATTTAAGGATACTTTATAGGATTTCAATTAAGGAGGCTATAAATTCTTTTTATTCCTTTATTAGGCTTCCTACTGTGAACCTGTTAAGGGTCCTGAAGAGCTCCTTAAGACGCTGGGCGTGATAATCCTCGTGCTTCTCAATCCACTTAAAGAGTTTTACGAGCTCCTCTTTTGTAATTTTCTGGGCCTCCTCCCTATACGTGTTCTTTGCCCTTTCCTCTTCCGCTATGTCCTCTATTACCTCCTGGGGCGTAAAACCTTTCATATGTCTCGTTTCGGGAAGGGATAGGTCAGGCATTCCGCCGAGCTCTCCGATTTTCTCCCCGAGCTCTCCCATGTGAACCATGCTCTCTATAGCTATATCAAGGGAGGTGTCCTTTTCCCTCCACGTCTTTGAGTGGAAGAAGTGATAGAGGTAATCAAGTATGAGCCTATACTCCTTCTGGAGAAGTTTATTCAGAATTGAGATTATCTCGGGGTCAAGCTCCCCGCTTTCCTTCTTCTCCTCTATCTTTTTCTGCCTTATTGCCTCAAGGAGTTCCGTAAACTCGTCCCTGTGCCTCATCTCGTCGTTTATCACTCTATCAAGGAGCTTCTTAACGGAGTCGTCCTTCACCACCTCAAGCTGGCTTGAGTAAATCTTTATAGCCTCTTCTTCCGCGTTCACGTCGTTTTTTAGCATCTCTTCCCAGTTCTCACCGAGCTTTATGGCTTCCTCTATCCTCTTTAGGGAGACCTTCCCGCCGAGGTCAACAACCTTCTGGGCAAACCACTTGAGGTGTCTCATCTCCTGTCTCGCTATACTCTCTATCTCATTCGTTATCTCGGGGTCTCCTATGAGGAACACGTTGTAAAGGTATTGAATTATCGCGGAATGCTCAAGGGCAACGTCGTAAAGCAGTATGTCTATGACTTCCTTCTTATTCATAACAGCCCCCGACTAAAAGGTAAGCCTTTAAAAAACTTTGTCAACAATCCTGTTCACAAACTCCATCGCACTCCTTGAGGGCTTTTTCTCTCCAGTTGCGCCCTTTATTACCGATGCATACATAAGAAGGAGTCCTCCCATTATGTTCCTGTATTCGCTCCTCAGGTCTTCCCCCACCTCCATTTCCACGGGGGGAATGAAGGAGATATACTCAAGAAGCTCGTCAACTCCCATATCCTCTTCAATCTTCTTGAAGTTCTCAATGTGTTCCTCAAGGGCTTTCGTTATGTTTAGGTCCGCAAGAGCTATAAAGTTTCTCCCGTTGAAGCGCGCCCTGTTCTCAGCTCCGTAAAAGAGCTTACCGAAGGTTGATTTAACACCTTCAAGGAGAAGGTTTATCGTCTCGTCTGTTAGGTCTATCCCGAGCTCCGTCCTGAAGTAATGGTCAAGCTTGTCAAATCCCTTAGGCCTAATCATGGTTTCTATTTTAGAATATTTTTCATGTACAGGATAAGCATTCCCGAAGCGGTTTTATTCCTCCACGCATTTCCACTGAATAAGGATATGTATAAGTTCCAGTTCTGTGCCCTTGAGGAGGAAGGCATTCCCTACGTTGCGGTTGATTATCCGGGCTTCGGCGACAGCCCCAACCTACCGGGGGAATACACCGTTGAGAGGCTCACCGACTACGTTGTTAACATTCTCTCGGAGCTGAGAATTAAAAAGGTAGTGGCGGTGGGGGACAGCATGGGGGGTTATATAATGTTTGACCTCTGGAGGAGATACAGGGAGCTTGTTAAGGGCTTTGTCTTCGTCGCAACGAGGGCGGAAGCGGATACCGAGGAGGGCAAAAAGACGAGATACACACTCATTGAGAGGGTCAAGAAGGAGGGGAAGGATTTCCTCATAGACGTTATGCTTGAGAACCAAACATCCCCTTCAACGAAGAAGGATGAAAAGAAAATGAGAACGCTCAGGTGTATAATGGAGAAAGCCTCAACGGAGGGGATAGTAAAGACTCTGAAAGCCCTTGCGGAGAGGAGGGATAACAGGGACCTCCTTCCCGAGATAAGCGTTCCCACGCTTGTGGTTGCGGGAAAGGACGATGAGAAGGTAACGCCTCCTTCCGTTGTGAAGAAGATAGCGGAAGGCATAAAAGGTGCTGAGTATCACGAGATTGAAAACTCCGCACACCTTCCCCCCTTTGAGAATCCCGAAGCCTTTAACGGAGTTCTCATACCGTTTCTGAAGAAATTACTTTAAGTATTTCCTCAAGGTAGCACTTTTTTATCCTCTCGGATTCCTCCTTTATCCTCGGGTTTATTCTCCTTCCGTTTTTCAGTATCTCAACAATTCTTTCCGCGAGCTCCTCCTCGTCCCTTACGGGATATCCAAGTTCATTCTCCTCAAGGTATTTTCTCAAGTCCGCTACCTTTGAGGTGTATCTCCCGTAGAGGACAGGAACGCCAAAGCAGGCGGGCTCCATAAGGTTATGCCCCCCCACCTTTACGAAGGTTCCTCCTACAATCGCAACATCTCCCGAGGAATACAGGGAGCGTAGAATGCCGAACCTGTCAACAACGATTACATCCCCGTCCTTTTTCTCGGAAAAGAGCGAAGCCTTAAAACCGAGAGCCTTAGCTTTTTTTAATAGCTCCCCGCTTCTCTCAACGTGCCTTGGTGCTATTATCAAAAGGCTTTCCCTTACGCTTCTTTTCACCTTCCTGAAGGCGGAAAGGATTATCTCCTCCTCACCTTCGTGGGTGCTCCCCGCAACAATCACCTTCCCTCCGAAGGATAGATTTACGCCCCTTCCGTTGCATATAAACTTAAGGTTTCCACAGCTCACGACCTTTTTAGCTCCATAATTCTCAAAAATTTCCTTATCCCTTTCCGTTCTCGTTATTATTAAAGAGAATTTCTTAATGAGAAATCTTTCAAGAAGGCTTCCCCTTGCGTAGGCGTTTATGAGAACCTTGGGAGCTTTCGTGAAGGTTATGAGAGAAGGCCAGAGCTCCCTTTCTGTCATTATTATCACCTTTGGTTTTACATATTCTTCAAACTTCCTCACGAGAAGAGGAAAGTCCAGAGGGAGTGGAAAGAGCTCGTCGTAAAACTCCTTTTGGGAGAGAAGGTAATCTTTGGCTCTCGGGGAGAAGAAGGTAAGGAGAATCCTATAATGCTTTTTTAACTCTTTTAGGAGAGGCCTTGCTGTGTTGAACTCCCCGATGCTCGCCACATGAAACCACACATCCGCACCTTTTGGTCTCTTACCGATAAGAAGTCTCTCGGTAAGGGATAACTTCATTGGTTAAAATATTTTCCCATGGCTACGGAGATAGACATCAACAGGATACAGAAGGATATGTTCATTGAGTATAAGGGAGAGCCATACAGGGTTCTTGACTACGAACACGTAAAGCCGGGAAAGGGACAGGCCTTCGTAAGGGTGAAGGCAAAAAACATGAAGACGGGAAACGTTACCGAAATAACCTTTAAGGCTTCCGACAAGATACAACTCGCGGACTTTGAGCAGGTTTACGCAACCTACTCCTATAACGACGGTGAGAACTACTACTTTATGAACACTCAGACCTACGATATGACAGCTATACCTAAGGAAAATATAGAGAACGAGGCTAAATTCTTAAAGGAGGGAATGGAGGTTATAGTTTTCCTTTACAAGGGACAGCCCGTAGGCATAGAGCTCCCGAAACACGTTGAGCTGAAGGTAGTTGAGACCGAGCCCGCCTTCAAGGGAGACACTCAGGCGGGAGGAACGAAGCCTGCAAAGCTTGAGACGGGTGCGGTTATTCAGGTTCCCTTTTTCGTAAAGGAAGGGGATATCGTTAAGGTTGATACGAGAACGGGAAGCTACGTTGAGAGGGTAAAAGAAGAAAAATGATAGAGAAGGATTTTATAAAGGAGCTTATCAATCTTGTAAAGAACTCAAACATAAAGAGCCTGAAGATTGAACAGGGAGACCTGAAGATACACATAGAGACACACAAGGAGCTCATAAAGGCAGAGGTAAAACCTCAGAAGAAGGAGGAGTATAAACACCTTGAGGTTCTTCCGCCATCGGAGGACATTCAGGAGGAGGAAAAACGTTATCACGTCATAAAGAGCCCCCTTGTGGGAACCTTTTACCGCTCTCCCGCACCGGGTGCCCCTCCCTTCGTTGAGGTAGGAGATATAGTCTCTCCCGGACAGGTTCTTTGCATAATTGAGGCTTTAAAGGTTATGAACGAGATTGAGAGCGATGTAAGGGGTAGGGTTGAGAAGATACTCGTTGAGAACGGGGAAACCGTTGAATACGGACAGCCCCTATTTCTGATAGACACAAACGTTTAAAATTTAAGTATGAAGGCGGTTATACTTACAGGTTTTGGCGGAGTTGAGAACCTGAAGTATGTTGAAGATTTCCCCAAGCCCGAGCCCAAAGAGAACGAGGTTCTCGTAAGGGTAAAGGCGGTAGCCCTTAATCACCTTGATATATGGGTAAGGATGGGCGCTCTCCCTGTAAAGCCCGAGCTTCCCCACATACTCGGCTCGGACGTGAGCGGCGTAGTTGAGAAGGTGGGCTCCCTCGTGAAAACGGTAAAAGAGGGGGACGAGGTAGTTATAGCTCCCGGGCTCTCTTGCGGGGTTTGCTGGGACTGCCAGAGGGGAAAGGATAACCACTGCAAGGATTACGATATCCTCGGTCTTAAAAGTAAAGGTGGTTATGCCCAATATGTCGTCGTTCCCGAAAGGAACGTTATAAAGAAGCCAAAGAATCTCAGCTTTGAAGAAGCCTCTTCCTATCCCCTCACATTCCTTACGGTCTGGAACGCACTCGTTGATAAAGGAGGTATAAAGCCATACAGCAGGGTGTTTATATGGGGAGGAGCATCGGGCGTCGGCGTTGCGGCCATTCAGGTAGCAAAATCCTTCAACGCATTCGTTATAGCGACGGCGGGAAATAAGGAGAAGATGAAGAGGTGTAAGGAGCTGGGTGCGGATATGGTCCTAAACCACTACGAGGAAGACGTTGTGAAGAGGGTGAGGGAGGTATTTAAGGAGGGGGTTGATATAGTCGTTGACCATGTGGGGGAGGCAACCTTTCCTAAAAGCATACAGCTTCTAAGGAAGGGGGGGAGACTCGTATTCTTCGGAACAACCACGGGAAGCAGAGCGGAGATAGATATAAGGTATTTATTCGTAAGGGAGATAGAAATTCTCGGCGTCTATATGGGCAGCAGGGCTAACCTCTTTAAGATAACGGAGCTCTTTGAAAGGGGAGTTTATAAACCTGTGGTTGATAAGGTATTTCCCTTAAAAGAAGCCCCCGAGGCCCACAGATACCTTGAGGAGTCAAGACACTTCGGGAAGGTGGTTTTAAGGGTGGATTGATGCTCAGGGAGAGGATAAGGCGGTTTCACTTCGTAGGTATAGGCGGAATAGGGATGAGCGGTATAGCCCAGATTCTCCTTGAGATGGGGTATGAGGTCTCGGGTTCCGACATAAGGGAGAACAGGAACACAAAGCTTCTCAGGGAAAAGGGGGCAAAAATACATATAGGACACAAAAGAGAAAATCTCGGGAATGCTCAAGTTGTCGTCTACTCTTCGGCCGTTAAGGAAAACAATCCTGAGATACTTGAGGCGAGAAGGAGAAATATTCCCGTAATTCCCCGGGGGGATATGCTTGCGGAACTCTTCAAGCTCAAGGAGGGCATAGCGGTAAGCGGAAGCCACGGCAAGACCACCACAACATCCATGATAGCGGAGATACTCATAAACGCAGGTCTTGAACCTACCGTTATAGTAGGGGGAAGACTAAAAAGGCTCGGGACGAATGCGAAGCTCGGGAAGGGGGACCTTCTCGTTTCCGAAGCTGACGAAAGCGACGGCTCCTTTCTTAAGCTCTCCCCTGCAGTTGCCGTTGTGACGAACGTTGACCAGGAGCACCTTGATTTTTACGGAAGTTTTGAGGAGATAAAAGAAGCCTTTGAGAAGTTCGTAAACTCCGTTCCCTTTTACGGCTTTTCCGTTTTAAACGGGGATGACGAGGTTTTAAGAGATATAGCTTCACGCTCCCACGAGAGGGTGATAACCTACGGCCTAAAGAACGGGATTCTGAGGGCGGAAGAGCTGAATTTAAAGGATGGAAGGTATGAGTTCCTCGTCTCATACAGAGGTGAGAAATTGGGGAAGATACACCTCGGAATAGCGGGAAAGCACAACGTTTATAACGCTCTTGCCTCAATAGGTGTAGCCTTTGAGCTTGGTGTTCCCTTCAGCGTTATAAAGGAATCCCTTGAGAACTTCAGGAACGCCGAGAGGAGACTTGACCTTAAAGGCTATTTCAGGGGGTCTCCCGTTTACGACGATTACGGACACCATCCGACCGAAATAAGGGCTGTTTTATGCTCCCTCAGGGAGATGTATCCGACCTCAAAACTCCTCGTTGTGTTTCAGCCCCACAGGTATTCAAGGACATACTACCTCTTCAGGGAGTTCGTTGAGGTCCTGAAGGAGACGGACAAGCTCATAATAACGGATATATATCCCGCAAGCGAGGAGAATGTATACGGGGTGAGTGCAAAAGAGCTCGCAAGGGAGAGCGGAGGCATCTTCGTAGAAGGTAAGGAAGATGTTTTCAAAAAGATAGAAGAAATTCACGAAGGGGGGGACGTTATCCTCTTCCTCGGTGCTGGAAGTATCTCAAGGTGGTGTGAGGAATTTTTAAAAATAAAAGGTTAAAAATTTGATGAATTAAACAGTTTAAAAATCTCCATTCTCCCCTATCCTTAAGCTTAGGAGGTGGGAAATGAAGAAGTTTTTAGTTGCTTTTGCCCTGGGAGTAGGCTTTTCCTTTTCCCATATGCACGGGGGAATGGGAAGCCAGATGATGATGCAGGGGAGCATGGGTATGCAGGACCACATGATGTATATGATGATGCAGGATCCTGAGGTAAGGAGGATTATGAGAGAGCATATGATGAAGTGCAGAAGGGAGCTTATGGAGAAGCTGGCAAAACTCCGTGCCGAGAAGTTTGCGAATATGATGCTCCAGATGATAGAAATGCATCCAGAAGCCTTCAAGAAAGCTCTGAAGGAAAATCCTGAGCTCAGGAAGAAGATGAAGGAGCTTCTGGAGGAAGGTAAGTGATGGACTGGGGTATGCACGGGTGGGGCATGGGACTTTTCTGGGTTCTCGTTGTTCTCTTCCTCATCTTGGGAATACTCGCCTTTGCGAAATACCTCCTGAAGGGGTAACGATTAAAATCTATTTTTATGAAAAAGGATTTTGTTCACCTTCACCTACATACTCAGTTCTCGCTCCTTGACGGGGCTATAAAGATAGATGAACTCGTAAAGAAGGCTAAGGAGTATGGATTTAAAGCGGTTGGGATGTCGGACCACGGAAACCTCTTCGGTTCCTATAAATTCTACAAAGCCCTTAAAGCGGAAGGGATAAAGCCCATAATAGGTATGGAGGCTTACTTCACAACGGGCTCCCGCTTTGACAGGGGAGGAAAGGCGTCCGAGGATAACATAACCGACAGGTATAACCACCACCTCATACTCATAGCGAAGGACGATAAGGGTCTTAAAAACCTCATGAAGCTCTCAACGCTCGCATACAAGGAGGGCTTTTACTACAAGCCCCGTATAGACTACGAACTCCTTGAGAAATACGGAGAGGGATTAATAGCCCTTACCGCCTGCCTGAAAGGAGTCCCAACCTACTACGCTTCAATAAACGAGGTAAAGAAGGCTGAGGAATGGGTAAAGAAGTTTAAGGATATATTCGGGGATGACCTTTACCTTGAGCTTCAGGCTAACAACATTCCCGAGCAGGATGTCGCAAACAGAAACCTCATAGAGATTGCGAAAAAGTATGACGTAAAACTGATAGCTACTCAGGACGCCCACTACCTCAATCCCGAGGACAGATACGCCCACACGGTATTAATGGCCCTCCAGATGAAGAAAACCGTTCACGAGCTTTCCTCCGGAAACTTCAAGTGCTCAAACGAGGACCTTCACTTCGCGAGTGCGGAGTATATGTGGAAGAAGTTTGAGGGTAAGTTTGAGGGATGGGAGAGGGCACTCCTCAACACCTTGGAGGTTGCGGAAAAGACCGCGGATAGCTTTGAACTGTTTGAGAACTCCTCTTACCTCCTTCCCAAGTATGACGTTCCCCCGGACAAAACACTTGAGGAGTATCTTAGGGAGCTCGCTATAAAGGGATTAAAACACAGGATAGCAAAGGGACAGGCAAAGGATACAAAAGAATACTGGGAGAGGCTTGAGTATGAGCTTGATGTTATAAACAAAATGGGCTTTGCAGGATACTTCCTTATCGTTCAGGACTTCATAAACTGGGCGAAGAGCAAGGATATACCCGTTGGACCCGGAAGGGGAAGTGCGGGAGGTTCCCTCGTCGCTTACGCCATAGGCATAACGGACGTTGACCCCATAAAGCACGGCCTTCTATTTGAGAGATTTCTGAACCCCGAAAGGGTTTCCATGCCCGACATAGACGTTGACTTCTGTCAGGACAACAGGGACAGGGTTATTGAGTACGTGAGGGAGAAATACGGAAAGGATAACGTTGCCCAGATAATCACCTACAACGTAATGAAAGCAAAACAAACCCTTAGGGACGTAGCCCGTGCTATGGGACTTCCCTACTCAACCGCGGACAAGCTCGCAAAACTCATACCCCAGGGAGACGTTCAGGGAACGTGGCTCTCCCTTGAAGAGATGTATAAAACTCCCGTTGAGGAGCTCCTTGAGAAGTACGGAAGACACAGAACGGACATAGAGGACAACGTTCAGAAGTTCAGGCAGATGTGCGAAGAAAGTCCCGAGATAAAACAGCTCGTTGAAACAGCCCTCAAGCTTGAGGGACTGACGAGACACACATCCCTTCACGCCGCGGGCGTCGTTATAGCACCAAGACCCTTAAGCGAGCTCGTTCCCCTCTACTACGACAAGGAAGGAGAGGTGGCAACCCAGTACGACATGGTTCAGCTTGAAGAGCTCGGACTCCTAAAGATGGACTTCCTGGGACTCAAGACCCTTACAGAGCTAAAGCTGATGAAAGAGCTCATAAAAAAGAGACACGGCGTTGAGATAGATTTCCTCAAGCTTCCCCTTGACGACCCCAAAGTTTACAAGCTACTCCAGGAAGGAAAAACTACCGGGGTTTTCCAGCTTGAGAGCAGGGGAATGAAGGAGCTCCTAAAAAGGCTTAAGCCCGACCACTTTGACGATATAGTCGCGGTCCTCGCTCTTTACCGCCCGGGTCCCTTAAAGAGCGGTCTCGTTGATACCTACATAAGGAGAAAGCACGGCCAGGAAGAGGTTACATACCCCTTTGACGAGCTTGAGCCCGTCCTTAAGGAGACCTACGGGGTGATAGTTTACCAGGAGCAGGTCATGAAGATGTCCCAGATACTTGCCGGCTTTACACCCGGAGAGGCGGACACCCTCAGAAAGGCTATAGGTAAGAAAAAGGCGGACCTAATGGCACAGATGAAGGATAAGTTTATTGAGGGAGCGGTAAAGAGGGGATATCCGAGGGATAAGATAGTTAAGCTCTGGGAGGATATAGAAAAGTTCGCTTCATACTCCTTCAACAAGTCTCACTCCGTCGCATACGGCTATATATCCTACTGGACCGCTTACGTTAAGGCCCACTACCCTGCGGAGTTCTTCGCCGTTAAGCTGACCACGGAGAAAAATGACAACAAGTTCCTGAACCTTCTAAAGGACGCAAAGCTCTTCGGTTTTGAGATTCTCCCGCCGGATATAAACAAGAGCGATGTAGGGTTTACCATAGAAGGTGATAATAAACTGAGGTTCGGACTTGCGAGGATAAAGGGGGTCGGGGAGGAAACTGCTCAGGTAATCGTTGAGGCAAGGAAGAAGTATAAACACTTTAAGGGTCTTGCGGACTTCTCTATGAAGGTAAAGAACAGAAAGGTAAACAAGAAGGTTCTTGAAGCCCTAGTGAAGGCCGGAGCCTTTGACTTTACGAAGAAAAGCAGGGCGGAACTTCTCGCCAAGGTCTCAAGCTCCGAGAAGGGCATGGCGCTGGCACAGAACACGCTGTTCGGAGCAACCAAAGAGGAAAGCAACGTTGAGGAGGTTGATTCCCTAAAGCTTGAGAAGGAAGTTCTCGGCTTTTATATATCCGCACACCCTATAGATAAGTATGAGAAGCTTCTCAAAGGTAAAGTAAAAAACATAGAAGAGCTTGAGGAAGCGGAAAGGGACGATAGGGTGAGCGTTGCGGGTGTCATAACTGAACTTAAAGTCAAAAAGACGAAACAAGGGGATTATATGGCGGTATTCAACCTCGTTGATAAGACGGGCATTATTGAAGCGGTCCTTTTCCCGAACAGGTATGAGGAGTGTAAGGAGCTCATAGAGGAGGACAGAGTTGTTGTCGTAAACGGAGTGGTTGACGAGGACCTTGAGACAGAGACCCAGAAACTCGTCGTTGATGAGGTTTACACCCCCGAGGAGTTTACAAGAACGGAATCGGACACCCTTAAGCTATTCCTAACCCGCGAACAGGCCTTAAACCTTCTTGAGGAGCTAAGGGAACTCCTTAAGAGCTATGCAGACCGAAACGGTAAACTCGTTTACCTTAGCCTTGACCTCGGGGACAAGATAGTTGACCTTATGCTCTCTCCCGATTACAGCGTGAAGCCCTCGGCGGAGCTTGTTGAGGAGCTTGAGAAGAGGAACGTAAAGGTTTTAAAAGTTTAAGGAACACGAAAGAGTATGACTATCTCCCCTTTTATCTTTTCCCTCCTTTTAATCTCCTCAATAATTTCGCTCACGCTTCCCCTTATATACTCCTCGTGAACCTTCGTCAGCTCCCTCGCAACGCATGCCTCAACGTCCCCGAATATTTCCAGTATTAACTCAAGGATTTTAAGAACCCTGTTTGGGTTTTCAAAGAGTATGACCGTTGTATCTTCACACCTCTTTACCTCTTCAAGGAAGCCCTTAGTTCCCTTTTTCGGGAGAAAGCCGAGAAATAAAAACCTATCCGGAGGAAGTCCCGAACCTACGAGAGCGGTAAGAACAGCGCTGGGTCCCGGAAGAACCTCAACATCTATTCCTTCTTCTATGCACCTTCTTATGAGTCTGTATCCTGGGTCTGAAACGGCGGGCATTCCCGCATCGGTCACGAGGGCAACGTCTTCCTTCTCAAGTATCTTAAGAATTTTGGGAATCCTATGTTCTTCTTTCGGCTCGTAGTAGGATATGAGTTTTTTCCCCTTTATACCGTAGTGGTTGAGAAGTATTAAGGTTCTCCTCGTATCCTCACAGGCTATGTAGTTAACGCTTCTCAACACCTCCAAAGCCCTTAAGGTTATGTCCTTCAGGTTTCCTATGGGTGTCGGAACGACATAAAGCTTACCCATCTTTGTACTTTAGTATTAGCTCTCCCTTTCTTCCGCCAGTCTCATTTCCTATGGGATTGCACTTCGCAACGAGAAGGAAGAATACATCCCTGTCCGCATCCGAGAGGGTTTCAAAGTTTGCCTGCCCCTTGCTTATGACGATATCCGAGCCGTAAAAAACTTTTTTGAACTCCTCTCCGCACTCCTCAAGCCACGTCCCTACCTTATCGTTTCCGTTGTCTATTACTTTGCAGAGCTCAGTCATTGATACCTCAACCGCGTCCTCATAGGTTGCGTCGTTCAGTATGGGCTTTCCCCTTACCCCGTAAATAACTTCCTTTCCAAGCTCCTTCAAAACCCTCACGAGAATCTTGTCAAGAACAATTTCCCCGGCGTTATCCCCTATAACGAAAACGCTCCTCGCTTCCCTCAGCTTTTCCCTTAAAATTTCATAATCGTTCACGAGGAAGTCCTTTGAAAGGAGTTTTTTCAGCTCCCTTTCCGGGTCAAAATCTCCCTTTATCGCGAAGTCTATGGCGTTTCCAGCTGCGGAAACCTTAAGAGCAAAGTATAACTTGTCTTTTGCTCTTTCAAGCTCTTTGAGGAGTTCCCCGTAAATCCTTTTTGCCTTCTCGTTTGCGAGTTTCTTATACTCCCTGAAGGGGTCATCCTCCCCCGTTATCTCCTTAACTATCCTCTGGATGAAGTAAGCGTAATAGGCGGGGGAGCGGTCAAAGTGTTCAAACTGGGAGAGGAACTTAAGACTCCTTACCGCTATCTCCATCTCCTTCTCTTTTGGGAGATTTAGCTTCCTTACAGCGTTCAGCCCCTGATTTATAAGACAGGGAATACACTCGGGATAAGCCTTCATCTCAAAGCCTTCAGAACAGCTTCCGCATCTTCGGGCTTCTCAACGTTGAAAACCCTCACGTTGGGAACGGTTTGTTGAATGAGCTTTGAGAGAACGTTTTTGGGACCTATCTCAACGAATGTGTCAACGCCCTGTTCGTGCATGTAGAGAACGCTCTGATACCACCTGACGGGTGAGAATATCTGGTGGTAGAGGTTATTCCTTATCTCGTGGGCCATTGTGTGGGCCTTTGCTGTGTAGTTCTGAACGAGAGGAATCTTTATATTCTGAATGGGAGCCTGGGCGAGCTTTAGCCTGAAGGCATCGGCTGCAGGCTTCATCAGGGAGCAGTGGGAGGGAACGGAAACCTTCAGAGGGACGGCCCTTCCTCCCATCTCCTTTGCAATCTCCGCGGCTTTGTTTACAGCTTCCTTCTCGCCGGATATTACGGTCTGGGTGGGTGAGTTGTAGTTTGCGGGCTCAACCACTCCGTACTCCTTAGCTTTTTCGCAGGCTTCCTCAACCTTTTCGGGGGGGAGCTTCAGGATTGCGACCATTGCACCCTTTCCTTCGGGGACCGCTTCCTGCATATACTTTCCCCTGTAGTATGTGAGTCTTGCACCGAGCTGGACATCTATGCCACCCGCAACTGCGAGGGCGGTATACTCACCGAGGGAATGTCCCGCTACGAAGTCGGGCTTAGGAAAACCCATGCTCTCAAGAGCTTTATATATACCGAAAGAAACCGCAAAAAGGGCGGGCTGTGTATAAACGGTTTTATTTAATTTATCCTCGGGACCTTTAAAGATAACGTCAACGATATCGTCAAGGGACATCCTTAGGGAGTGTTCAACGGCGTGTATGACGTCCGCGGTCTCGGGAAAGTTTTTATAAAACTCATATCCCATACCGACGTACTGGGAACCCTGACCGGGGAAAACGTAAGCCAGCTTACCCATGGTTTAAAGTATACTATCTATTTGTAAATACGGAGGTATAGAATGGGCATAGGAAAGGAGATAAGACTTGAACGGATAATGAACAGGGAAACCCGTAAAACGATTATAGTTCCCATGGACCACGGAGTAAGCTCGGGACCCATAGAGGGAATAGTTAATATAAGGGAAGCGGTTGAGAAGGTAGCGGAAGGAGGGGCGAATGCAGTCGTTCTCCACAAGGGAATGGTGAGAGCGGGACACAGGGGAAGGGGCAGGGATATAGGATTAATCGTCCACCTCTCAGCGTCAACGGACCTCTCTCCGAGGAAGAACGATAAGGTTCTCGTTTGCACCGTTGAAGAGGCAATAAGGCTCGGGGCGGATGCGGTTTCAATACACGTAAACATAGGTGCGGAAGGCGAAAAGGAGATGCTCAAGGACTTCGGATACGTATCAAAGGTTTGCGAGGAGTGGCAGATGCCCCTTCTCGCCATGGTTTACGGAAGGGGACCAAAGATAGAGAACCAGTACGACCCAAAAGTTGTGGCCCATTGTGCGAGAGTAGGGGCCGAGCTCGGAGCGGATATAGTGAAAGTTCCATACACGGGAGATCCAGAAACCTTCCGTTTAGCGGTTGAGGGCTCCCCCGTTCCCGTCGTGATAGCGGGCGGGCCTAAGATGAAGTCCGAAAGGGAAGTCCTTGAGATGGTTTACGGAGCAATGCAGGCGGGAGCTTCCGGCCTCTCAATAGGAAGGAACATATTCCAGGCAAAGGACCCGACTAAGATGGTCATGGCCATGTCCCTTATCGTTCACGAAGGAAAGAGCGTGGATGAGGCACTAAAAATTCTCTCCTGAGGGAGGTCTTTATGAAAAAGTTATTAATTCCCCTTTCTTTGGCATGCTTTTCTTTTTCCTTCCCCGTCGGTGGAGAAGCCTCAATAGGTGTATGGAATCAAGACCCAAAGGGTTACATCCAGTATCCCGCGGATGAGGGAACTACCCTTGACCTTGAAAAGGACCTTAAACTGGGGGATAAAACGAGACCGACTGCAAAGGTGAAGGTTGAGCTTCCCTTTATACTCCCTAACATATACCTCGCATACACGAAGATGAAGTTCAACGGCTCCAATAACGTAACTAAAGTAAGGTTTGGTAATTACGAGTTTAACGCTGACATAAATACGTCTGTAAAAGCGGACCAGTACGACATAGGCCTCTACTATCACGTTCCCTTTATAAAGTCAAAAGTTCTTGACCCCGAGATAGGTGTGGTTGTGAAAGTAGTTGATTTTAAAGCCTCTGTATCGGGAAATGCTACGGAGGTAAGAACGGGAAACAAAGGAAGTTACAGGGAGGAAAAGTCGGAGACAGTTCCCATTCCCCTTATTTATACGCATATCGGTGTTTATCCCTTCAAGTTCGTAGGATTGGTTGGTGAGTTCAAAGGGATAAAGGCGGGAGATGATTACTTTTATGAGTATTCCGCAGGTCTTAGAGTGAGGTTTTTCAACATTAAACTTGCACACTTTTTCATTGAAGGGGGATACAGGTTCCAGAGACTTAGGCTGAAGGATGTCGGGGATGTTAACGCGGATATAAAGGTGGGTGGTATTTACGGGAATATAGGATTAGGATTTTAGCGGAGGAGATAGATGGGGCTTCTTGAGGGTAAGAAGGCGCTTATTACGGGTGTTGCGAACGAGAGGAGTATAGCTTACGGTATTGCTAAGTCCTTTCACAGGGAAGGGGCGGAGCTTGCCTTTACCTTTGCGACTACAAAGCTTGAAAAAAGAGTCAGAGAGATAGCAAAGGAGTTCGGGAGCGAGCTCGTCACAAAGTGCGATGTATCCTCCGACGAGGATATAAAATCCCTTAGGGAATTTTTGGAGGAAAAGTGGGGAAGCCTTGATATTATCGTCCACTCAATAGCCTACGCTCCAAAAGAGGAGTTCAAAGGGGGTGTGATAGACACCTCAAGAGAAGGTTTTAAGATAGCTATGGATATATCCGTTTACTCCCTGATAGCCCTAACGAGGGAGCTTCTTCCCCTCATGGAGGGAAGGAACGGAGCGATAATAACGCTTTCCTACTACGGAGCGGAGAAGGTAGTTCCCCACTACAACGTTATGGGAATAGCCAAGGCCGCCCTTGAGAGCACGGTAAGGTATCTCGCCTATGATATAGCTAAATACGGTCACAGGATAAACGCGATATCCGCGGGCCCTGTGAAAACCCTTGCAGCTTACAGCATAACTGGCTTTCACCTACTTATGGAGCACACAACTAAGGTAAACCCTTTCGGTAAGCCGATAACGATAGAGGACGTTGGAGATACCGCGGTTTTTCTCTGCAGTGACTGGGCAAGGGCTATAACGGGTGAGGTCGTTCACGTTGACAACGGATACCACATAATGGGCGTGTTCGGAAGGGAAGAGGAGATTAAGAAGGAAGTATTCGGGGAAGGAAAAGATTAAAATATTCTTAAAACCTTAAGGAGGTGTTGCCATGAAAAAGCTCCTTCTGGCGGGAGTGCTCCTCGCAGGGGCGGTATTTGCAGCTGACGGAAAGGCTATATTCCAGTCCAAAGGATGTGCATCATGTCACCAGCCCAACGTTGATACCGTAGGACCTTCCCTCAAGAAGATAGCCCAGGCTTACGGAAACGACGTTGATAAGCTCGTTAAGTTCCTGAAAGGTGAAGCTCCTGCTATAGTTGACCCCGCAAAGTTCGCTATAATGAAAGCTCAGCTCACCATGCTTAAGGGACTTTCCGACGAAGAGCTAAAGGCTCTTGCGGAGTATATGCTTTCCTTCAAGTAATCTGATTGCCCGCCCTTCGGGGCGGGAAGTATAAATATGGAAGAGAAAGAGGTAAAGCTGAAGCTTTTTGACGAAGGAACCTACGAAGCTATTCTCCCCTCGGGAAATATAAAGGTGGGGGAGAAAGCTTTAAAGCCCATGGAGCTTTTGCTCGCATCAGTCGGCGGGTGTTCGGGCGTTGACGTTTACCACATCCTCAAGAAAAAAAGGCAGGAAGTAAAAAATATAGAGATAATTCTTAAGGGAAGAAGAAGGGATAAACACCCGAGGATATACGAGGAGATAGAGATAAGATACGTGGCGTACGGAAAGGTTGATGAAAAAGCCCTTGAGCAGGCGGTAAAGCTTTCCACGGAAAAGTACTGCAGCGTTCTCGCAATGATTAAAAACTCAACGAAGTTAAAAATCTCCTGGGAGACGGTATGGGAAGATTAACGGAAACCTTCGGAAGGTTAAAGGAGAAAAAGGATAAAGCTCTCGTTTCCTACCTTATGGTCGGTTATCCCGATTACGAAACATCGCTTAAGGCTTTCAGAGCTGTTTTAAAAAACGGAACGGATATACTTGAGATAGGATTTCCCTTCTCGGACCCCGTGGCGGACGGCCCAACCATTCAGGTAGCCCACGAGGTAGCCCTCAGGAACGGTATAAGGTTCAAGGACGTTCTTGAGCTTTCAAGGACATTGAGGGAGGAGTTTCCCGATAAGCCCTTCCTCTTAATGACCTATTACAATCCCATATTCAAAATCGGGCTTGAGAAGTTCTGCAGGCTCTCAAAGGAGAGCGGGATTGACGGATTTATAGTTCCCGACCTTCCCCCTGAAGAGTCGGGAGAGCTGAAAAGCGTTATGAAAAATTTTGGTCTTTCCTTTGTTCCCCTTGCATCACCGACGAGTACAAAAAAAAGACTTGAGTTAATCTGTGAATCCGCAGACGAGATGGTTTACTTCGTTTCCGTTACGGGAACGACGGGAGCAAGGGAAAAACTTCCCTACGAGAGGATAAGGGAAAAGGTTGAGCTCTACAAAAGTGTTTGCGATAAACCTGTTGTTGTGGGTTTCGGTGTTTCAAAAGGGGAGCATGCAAAGAGGATAGGGGAGTTCTCCGAAGGTGTTGTGGTCGGAAGTGCCCTCGTTAAGCTTGCGGGAAGCAAAAGGATAAGTGAGATAGAAGAGCTGGTAAGGGAATTAAAGGAAGCTTTAAAAAGTTAGTTCTGTGAGACACTTATAAAACCTGAGTTTGAGTGTTATAATCTTTTCTTATGGAACAAAGCCCCAAAGTCGTTGAAGTTCCCATAGAGGAAGAGGTAAAGCAGGCTTATATAGATTACGCTATGTCCGTTATAGTCGGGAGGGCAATTCCCGACGTAAGGGACGGGCTAAAACCCGTTCAGAGGAGAATTCTCTACTCAATGTATGAGATGGGCTTAACACCCGATAAGCCCTTTAAAAAGAGTGCGAGAGTTGTAGGGGAGGTTCTCGGTAAGTATCACCCCCACGGAGACCAGGCTGTTTACGACGCTCTCGTGAGAATGGCACAGGACTTTACTATGAGGTATCCCCTCATCATAGGGCAGGGAAACTTCGGCTCCGTTGACGGGGACCCTCCCGCCCAGATGCGTTATACCGAAGCAAAGCTATCCCCCGTGGCGGTTGAGATGCTCCTTGATATAGATAAGGAAACCGTTGACTTCGTTCCCAACTTTGACGACACCCTCATGGAACCGGAGGTTCTCCCCTCAAAGTTTCCAAACCTACTTTGCAACGGGACGAGCGGTATAGCGGTTGGACTCGCAACATCAATCCCTCCCCACAACTTGAGGGAAGTCGGGGAGGCGCTCATAAAGCTCGCTAAAAATCCCGAAACGGAGATTGAAGAAATAATGGAAATCCTGAAGGGACCCGACTTTCCCACGGGAGGTGTAATAGAGAGCTGGGAACAGGTTAAGGAAGCCTACAAAACGGGAAGGGGAATAATACAGGTAAAGGGGAAGGCACACGTTGAGAAGGTTCAGGGGGGAAGGGAGAGGATAGTGATAACCGAGATTCCCTACCAGGTCAATAAAGCGGAGCTTATAAAGAAGATTGCGGACAACGTAAGGAACGGAAGGATAAAGGAGATATCGGACATAAGGGACGAGACGGACAAGGAAGGTATAAGGATAGTTATTGAGCTGAAGAGGGATGCAAAGGGGGAACAGGTTCTTGAAAAACTCTACAAATACACTCCCCTTAAAAAGGGCTTTCCCGTAAACCTCGTGGTTCTTATAGATAAGGAACCCAAGCTCGTTGATATAAAAACCCTCTTGAGGGAATTCATAAGGCACAGGCTTGATGTTATACTGAGACGCTCAAAATACTTTTTAAGAAAGGCTCAGGATAGGCTCCACATAGTTGAGGGACTTCTGAGGGCGGTAAACTTCATAGACGACATAATAGAACGCATAAGAAACTCAAAGGATGTCGCGGAAGCGAGGAGTTTCCTTATGGAGGAGTTCGGATTTTCCGAAAGACAGGCTAACGCAATCCTTGACCTCAGACTCCAGAGGCTCACATCCCTTGAGAGGGAAAAGCTCCTCCAGGAAGAAAAGGAGTTAAGGGAAAAGATAGAGTATTACAGAAAGCTCGTAAAGAGCGAAGAGGAACGGATAAAGGTGTTTATTGAAGAAACGAAGGAGCTCATAAAGAAGTTCGGGGACAACAGAAGAACCTACATAGAGGGAACGGAGAAGGGAGCAAAAGAAGGAGCTATAACCGTTGCGATACTTCAGGACGGAAGCATAATTCCCGTTGAGAACTTTCCTCCCGAAAATGCGCCGGTGGTTAATATACTGAGGGTTCCCTTCACGGAAGGCCTGTTCCTCGTATCAAACAGAGGAAGGGTTTACTGGGTTGCGGGCTCTCAGGCACTCCAGGGAAGCAAGGTATCCCTGAGGGGAAGGGAGGAAAGGGTAATAGGTGCATTCATAAGGGAGCAGTTTGCGGACAGGCTTCTCCTTGCAACCAAGAAGGGATACGTTAAGAAGATACCCCTCGCAGACTTTGAGTATAAGGCTCAGGGAATGCCCATAATAAAACTCACGGAAGGAGATGAAGTCGTTTCCCTTGCACGCTCAATAGACGAGACGGACCTCCTTATGTTTACCGCAAAGGGTAGGGTTGCGAGGTTCGGAGTCAGAGAAGTTCCTCCGTCAACGCCGGGAGCGAGAGGCGTTCAGGGCATAAAGCTTGAAAAGGGAGACGAGGTTTCGGGATTGAGGGTATGGAGCGGAGAGCCTTTCCTTCTGGTAATAACCGCAAAGGGGAAGGTAAAAAAGATATCCGAAAAGGAAATTCCCAAAACGAACAGGGGAGTAAAGGGAACAGAGGTATCGGGAACGAAGGATAAGCTTGTAGATTTAATACCTATAAAGGAAGAGGTTGAGCTTCTTATAACGACGAAGGAGGGTAAGGCCTTTTACGACAGGATTTCCCAGAATGATATTCCCCTATCTACCAAGAAAAGCGTTCCCAGAACGAGATGGAAGCTTGGAGAGGACGAGATAATAAAGGTAGTGATAAAGGCAAGCAGGTGAACCTATTCCTCTCAATAGAAACCTGGGACATAGACGATACCCTTCTCCTTCTTTTTTTGCTCCATTACCACAGAAAAGGGAGGATAAACCTCCTCGGTGTTGAGATTGACAGGGGAACACGTCTCCAGAATACTTACGTTGAGTATATTCTCAAGATAGCTGAAGAGGATATTCCCCTCTTTTCAAGGAATTTAGAATCTCAGGAGAACGAGATTCCCGAGTATTACTACACCTTCTTTGAAGGTCTTGAGAGGAAAGAAATAATTCTTCCTCCGAGGGAGGAAACCCTTGAACTTCTTGAAGGTAAGGAGTTTACACTAATAGTGGGGGGAAGCCTCAACTTTGCGGTATTCCTACTGAAGAAAGGAATTATCCCGAAGGAAATATTCTTTCAGGGAGGATTTGCCGGATTCAACATAACCCGAAGGGTAAATAAGAAATTCGGAAAGAAAGTTTTCACACCCACCTTTAACCTTAACAAGGACATAAAAGCTTCCGATGAGTTCTTCCTTCTCAGACAGGAGCTTGACATTCCCACATATATGGTCTCAAAGAACGTGAACCACCTCATACTTGTGAAAGAGGAGGACATTCCCGATATTTCCCCGAGCACAAAACCCCAGGAGATTTATATAAATATTCTGAAAAAGTATTTAAAGAATGTAAGGAGGGAAAAAAGCCTCCACGACGTTTATACCGCTGTTGCCTTCTTTAATAGGGAGCTGTTTGCGTGGAAAGAGATAAGTCCTATTTTCAGGCAAGGAAAGAGGTTCAGAGAATGGGGAAGCGAGGAAAAGGCAGGAAGCTTAAGAATAACCGTAGATGCAAAGGAAGAAGAGGTAAAGGCATACAGCTTATTTAAGAAAGAGTTCTAATCCTTGTAATACTCCTCAAAGGCTATCCAGGTTCTCGGGATGCGCCACTCAAGCCTGTCCCATTCCTTCATAAGCTCCTTTCTCTTTTTCGCAGCCCTGTTTATGGAAGAACCGAAGGTATCAAGGGCTTCCTCTTCATACTCCTCCGGCTCGCCCTCAAGTATGCTTCTCGCCGCCATATCTCCCGTTAGAACCGCGTTCGCTATACCTCCGCCGGTTATGGGATGGCAAAATCCCCCCGCATCACCAACGAGCATAACCCTTCCCCTGAAGGGTTCTATTATCCCCTCTCCGGGTATGAAGCCTCCCGTTCTTCCAAAAATTTTATCTATATATACAAACTTTTCCATTTCCCTGACAAACCTATCCAGAACCTCAAGAACGTTAAGTTTATAGTGAAGATCAACCCCAACCCCGACGTTCGCGAGTTCTCCCTTCGGGAATATCCAGCCGTATCCGCCGGGTATGTAATCCCTGAAGAAGATTAGAAGGTCCTCAAGGGGTTTTTTTAGCTTTAAGGTGTATTGAGCGGTTATGAGGAAATCCCTCGTAAACCTTCCCGTTTCCTTTGCAACCTTTGAACGTGCCCCGTCAGCCCCTATGACGAAATCCGCCTTTATTTTCATTACTTCTTCGGTTCTCATATCCTTCAATACCGCATATCCGTCCTCAAATCCGAGGAACTTCGTTTTGAGCTTTAGCTCCGCTCCCTTTTCCCGTGCGAGCTGGGCTATTCTCCTGTCCCACCTTTCCCTGTGGAGAATAAATCCCTCGGAATACATACTTACAACTTCACCCCAAGGGGTGTAGTGAACCATATCCTTAACCTTTTGGGCTATCGTTTCTTTAGTAAAGAACTCGGGGAATTTATAGCTGAGCTGAACGGGGACAAATTCAGCACACTGAACGGGATACCCAATCTCTTTACGGGTATCAACCAGAAGGACCTTTGCACCACCCTGGGCAAGCCTGTAAGCTGCGGTTGAACCGCCCGGTCCGGCTCCCACTACCAAGACGTCGTATTTCATAGTTCTTTAATCTACTTCCCGTTAATCTTTTTTCTTAAAGATTTCGCAACCTTAAAGGTGGGAATGTATCTCTCCTTTACGTAAACCTCTATTCCGAGCTTTGGATTTTTCACGAACCTTCCAGGCTTTCTCTTTAACTTAAAAGTTCCGAGACCCCTTATCTCAACACTTTCTCCTTTCAGAACTTCCTCTTTTATAATTTCAAAGACCTCGTTTACTATAATCATTGCCTTCCTGAGGGGTATCCCCTTTCTTTTTGAAAGTTCTTTCGCAATCTCCGATTTATTCACTTCTTTTCCTCCACAAAAACGCTCCTCACTCTCCTTTTCTTTCCCTTTGCTACAAGCTTTTTCTCCTTCCTGTATAGGTATATCTCGTCCGCCTCAAGAATTCTTTTACCCTCAACTATTTTAGCATTTCCCCTCATGTAAATGACTTCCTTCGTAAGGTCATACTCCAGGTAATCCGCAAAGGATTTACGGTTTCCTTCCACTATGCTCACCTTTCCCTTCGCAACGATTTTCACAGGTTTCCCTTGTTTGTTGAGGTAAATAATAACCTCTTCCGCATTCAGAACGGAGGAGTCCTTTATTAACTTCACGTTTCCCCTGTATATGAGTCTATCTTGGGTGTAAACGAGGCTGTCCGCCTCTCCCGTGATGGCCTGAGAAAAAGCAAGCCCGACAAGACTAAGGGTAAGAATGAATGCTCTTAACTTCATCTATTATTACCTTAAAAGGTTTAAAAGATATTTTGAAGCCCTTTCCCCTTATTACGTTTTTTTCCTTTCTCAGTATTATCTCATCGTATCCCCAAGCTCTGTTTTCCTTAAAATCAACGTAGGCGGTTCTCGTCCTGAGGTACATATCTTCCCCGAATATCTCAACGTTTCCCTCAAGTTTTCCTTTCTTTTTCCTCCTGTTCAGGTAAAGTCTTTCCGCCTTTATCGTGTATCCACCTCCCCTTATAACACTCTTTTTTACGATTGCTACGCCCCTTTCGTAAAGGAGCTCCTTACCTCTTACATCCCATACCTTCCCCTCACCTGTGAAGACCTTTATGTGAACATCCTCAACCTTACTTCTTACCAAATTGTATTCCTCAAGGGATAAATATTCCTTCACGTAAAGCTCGGAAAAAAGGACTCCCGAAAGGAAGAAAATTATTAGAAGAAATCCTTTAAGCATCTTTCAGAAGTTTTATGAGCTCCGCTACTTCCCTCACCGCACCCCTTCCCCCTTCCGCATTCGTTATGTAAAGGGCTATCCTTTTTACTTCGTCAACCGCATTTCTTACCGCTACGGGGAAACCCACCCTTTCCATAACTGGAATATCCACAACGTCATCCCCTATAAAGCATATCTCTTCGTCTTTAAGGCCCTTCCTCCTTATTATCTCCTGGTAAATCTCAAGCTTTGAGTGTTTTCCCGTGAATATCTCATCAATTCCGAGTTCCCTCAACCTTACAATCAGTGGAGATGAATCCCTCCCGCTTATAACTCCAATCTCAAGCCCCATACTCTGGAGCATCTTTATACCGAGTCCGTCAAGAACGTTGAAAACCTTTATACTTTCTCCCTTTTCTGTGTAGTAAAGGCTTCCGTCCGTGAAAACGCCGTCTATATCCGTTATTATTAGCTTTAACTTCCTCACCCTATCTCTCAGAGCCATATCTTTCCCTCACGTATTCGTAAACCTTTTTGAGTCCGGTACTTGCCTTCTCCCTGAAAACCTCGTCCGCTATGCGGGAGATTGGTGTTTCTTCGGGATTAACCTCTATTACCTCCGCACCGCTCTCCTTTGCAACATAAGGAAGCTCCGCTGCGGGATAAACTACACCGGAAGTTCCCACAACTATAAAAACGTGGGATTCCCTTGAGAGCTCGTAGGCCCTGCTTAAGGCATCCATAGGGAGGCTTTCCCCGAACCATACAACTCCCGGCCTCAAAAGACCTCCGCACTCGCACTTCGGGGGTATCTCGGGAAGGGGTGTTCTGTAGTCGTAGTTCTTCCTTCCACACTCTACACATCTCACCTTCCATATATTCCCGTGAAGTTCTATAACCTTTTCCGAACCCGCCCTCTGGTGAAGCCCGTCAACGTTCTGAGTAATTAAATAAAACTCGGGGAACTCTTTTTCCATCTTTGCGAGAATTTTGTGGCCTTCGTTGGGTTCGGCCTTCGCTATGAGCTGTCTTCTCCAGTCGTACCACTCCCAAACCAGCTTCGGGTTTCTGAAAAAGGCCTCGGGTGTTGCGAGCTCCTCGGGTCTGAACCTGTTCCAGAGTCCGTCTTTTCCCCTGAAGGTCGGGATACCGCTTTCCGCCGAGATGCCCGCTCCCGTGAGGGCAACTATCTTAACCGCCATAAGGTTATAATTTATCAACGATGAAGAGAAAGATTATCCTTGTTCTTTTAGCCCTTCTAATACTTGGGGGATTTGTTTACTATACGTTGTTTTTATCCAAACCCGAGGTTTACGGGTATAAGAATTTCTCTCGCCTCCCGAGGAAGAAGGTTGTAATACTTAAGGTGAAGAATCCCCAAAGGGCTAACCTCCTGAGGGTGAAGTTCGTCCAGAACGGGAAGGAGTTCATACTTTATGAGGGTAAGCCCGAGGAGGAGATTAGGCTTGTCGTTGAACCGAAACGTATAGGGCTGAAAGAGGGAAGTGCGGAGGTATATGTGGAACTAACGAGGTTTTTCTTCCTTAAGGAGGTTTACAAAACGTCCGCGGTCATTGATTACACTCCCCCCACCCTGAGCGTTATCTTTTCCCCTTATGCGGTTATGAACGGGGGTAGCGGAGCGGTAAGGGTGAGCGTGAGTGAGGAGTCGGAACTTCAGCTTAAGGTGGGAAATCTTACCTTCCCCCTTTACAGGGTCGGGGAAAATACATACTTCTCCCTCTTTGCTATTCCTCTTAATTTCTCAGAGAAGGACAGCATAGAGCTAACAGCGGTTGATAAGGTCGGGAATGAGACAAAAATATCCATTCCCACAAGGGTAAGGATAAGGAGGTATCCCGTTTACAGGATTGAGCTAAAAGGTAGGGAGAAGCTGCTGATACCGAAGCTCTCTACCCTTCTTGCGGAAGAGGTAAGCAGGGAAAACTTAATAAAGGCATTTAAGAAGGTTAACGAAGAGCTAAGAAAACAAAACGAGGAACAGCTTTACGAGATAGGAAGGAAATCGGAGGAAAAGATTTACTGGAAGGGAAGATTTATCCAGATGAGGAAGAGCAAGGTTATATCCCTCTTCGGGGAGAGGAGAATATACACATACGGAGGAAAGAGGATAAGCGAGAGCTACCACTGGGGATACGACCTCGCATCTGTTAAGAACGCTCCCGTTGAGGCTTCAAACGGGGGTAAGGTTGTTTTTGCGGGATTCCTCGGCATATACGGAAACACTGTTGTGATAGACCACGGATACGGACTCATGAGCATATACTCACACCTTGCTGAGTTCAGGGTAAAGAAGGGTGATATAGTGAAAAAGGGGCAGATAATAGGGATTACAGATTCAACGGGTCTCGCCTTTGGAGACCATCTCCACTTCGGTATAATGATTCATGGAATTCCCGTAAACCCGATAGAGTGGTGGGATAAAAAATGGATTGAGAACAACATAATCCCCGCAATTCAGCCCAGAACCTCAAGATGACACGTGTTGTTCAGCTCCCTGAGGCTAAACATCTCTCCATCATACTCAAGAATTGTAATGCCTGTGTTATCCATGTGGATGTGCCACATCTTCTCAAGCCCTATCCCGAGGGCTAAGCACACGAGTCCGTGGAGTGTTCCCCCGTGCCCTACTACCGCAATAACTCTTTCCTTCCTCTGAATAATTTCCTTTAAAAAATCGGATATTCTCTCCTCAAAGAGCTTCATGTCCTCCTGTGTCGGAAGGGGGTTCTCCACGGGATTCTTAAGCCAGTCAAGAATCATCTTCTTATTTTCCTCAAACATGGTCCAGAAGTGGTTTCCCTCAAGAACACCGAAGGACATCTCCCTTATTCTCTCGTCAACTATTAGGTTGACACCGAGTATGTCCGAAAGAGTTAGAGCGGTCTTGTAAGCTCTTCTCTGGGGAGAGCTGAATATTATCTCAGGCTTTTCCTCCTTGAAGTATCCCGTCAGGAGTCTTGCCTGAACGAAGCCGAGGGGGGTGAGGTCACTGTCCAGCCTTCCCTGAAATATACCCTTCTCGTTATACTCGCTCTGTGCATGCCTTATCAGGTATATCCTCTTCATATCTGCTCAAATAAAACGTCAAGAACCTGGGGCTGTATATCTATCTCCCACTCCTGGTAGTAATACTCTTTATTCACAACCGTTACGACGCCAAGGTTTTCGAGATAGAGAAGGACCTTTGCGAGGTTAACGAGCCCACATATCTGGGAGGATTTGAGCTCCTTTATCTTAACCCTCGGTATCGGTCTGTCCGCATTTTTAAATATCTCAAGAAGTTCCTGTTTTACGTGGTAGTAAAGGGTTTCAAAATCGCAGGGCTGTTTTCCTTCTTTGGGATTCAGTCCTTCCCTATACAACCATCACCTCCGAGGATTTCTTTAACAACCTCAGCATCACTGAAAGGATATTTTACACCCTTTATTTCTTGATAATTTTCGTGCCCCTTTCCGAGTATCGCAATCGTGTCCCCTACCTCAGCAGTCTTCAAGGCAAGTTCTATAGCCTTTCTCCTGTCGGGCTCAACTATAACCCTTTCCCTTTCCTTTATGCCCCTTAGTATATCCTCTATTATCTTCTCGGGTTCTTCGTCCCTCGGATTGTCGGAGGTGAGAATAATGATGTCGCTGTATTTTTCTGAAGCCTCTCCCATCAAAGGCCTCTTTTCCCTATCCCTGTTTCCGCCTGCTCCAAAAAGAGATATGAGCCTCTTCTTTGTAATCTTCCTGGTTGTTCTTAAAACGTTCTCAACCGCATCGGGAGTGTGTGCGTAATCAACGATAACCGTAAACGCTCCCTTGTAAACAACCTCAAACCTTCCGGGAACCCTTATACATCTCAGGGCTTCCTTTATTATCTCTTCGTCTATTCCCTTCCAAAGGGCGTAAGCTATTCCCGCCCCGAGGTTGTAAGCCTGAAACTCCCCTATCAGGTTTGAGTAAAAGGTGTATTCTTTTCCCCTGAAGGAAACTTTTATATGAGAACCTTCAAGGCTTGTAGAGAACTCCTCTATCCTTAAATCTCCGTCCCTTCCGTATGTAATCACTTCTCCTTGAACTTCGTTAATGAGTCTTTTGCCATAAGGGTCATCCGCGTTTATTATCTTCACCTTTGAGGTGTATTCGGTAAAAAGTCTCTTTTTGGAGAGGAAATAATTTTCCATCGTTTTGTGGTAATCAAGGTGATCCCTCGTGAGGTTCGTAAATATTACCGCTTCAAACTCTGTAGGGTAAACTCTGAACTGGTCAAGTGCGTGAGAGGAAATTTCCGCCACAACGTGAGAAGTGCCCTTTTCTAAAAATTCTTTTAACGTTTTGTGCCACGTTATGGGGTCCGGAGTTGTTCTCCCCTCCCCGAGAATTTCATTCCCAATTCGGTAATTTATCGTTCCGAGAACTCCTACTTTTTCCCCCGCTGTTTCAAGTATCTTCTCTATTACGTAAGTGGTTGTTGTTTTTCCGTTCGTTCCCGTAACACCTATAACGTTGAGCTTTTCCGAAGGCTTCCCGAAAAATATATGTGCGGATTCTCCCAGAGCTTTTCGTGTATTTTCAACAATTATTACGGGAATGTTTAGGTGGAGGGGCTTTTGGGCAACTACCGCGTAAGCTCCTCTCTTTTGAGCCTCCTTTGCAAAATCGTGCCCGTCAAACCTGCTTCCCTTTACAGCGAAAAAGAGGTAATCCTTTTTCACTTCTTTAGAATTTGAGGTTATGCCTTTCACACGGCTCAAGATAAAAGGAAGGTTCATACTTATATAATACTTTTACGATGATTAAGACTGCGGTAATCCTTGCGGGAGGAGAAGGAAAAAGACTGAGACCCTATACGGAAGAACTCCCGAAAGCCCTTATAAAGGTTGCAGGAAGGGAGCTCCTTTACAGGATAATGAAACAGCTCCAGGAAGAGGGAGTTGAAAAGTTCGTAATAGTTATAAACGAAAGGTTTAAGGAGAAAATAGAGAAATTTTTAAGGGAAAATAACTTTAAGGCGGAAGTTGTTCCTAACCCAAATCCCGAAAAAGAGAACGGATACTCCCTTTACCTTGCAAAGGATAGAGTAAAGGGAAGGTTTGCGGTAGTTATGTCGGACCACGTTTACGAGAAGGAGTTTATAAAGGAAGCGATTAAAGGAGAAGGTCTAATTGTTGACCGTATGGGTTTATACATAGATAGGAATGAGGCAACGAAGGTTAAGTGTGAAGAAGGGAAAATAAAGGAAATAGGAAAGGAAATAAAAGATTACGACGGATTTGATACGGGATTTTTCGTGTTAAACGATGAGATTTTTAAAAAGGCGGAGGAACTCCTTAAAGAGACGGATAAGCTCACCATGAGTCAGCTTGCAAAGTATGCAGAACTTCCTTGCACCGAAGTGTCCGGATATTTCTGGATGGATATAGACACACCCGAGGATATAGAGAAGGCGAGAAAACTTATCGTGAAAACCGCAATAAAAGGGGCGGGGGACGGATTCATCTCAAGGAATTTAAACAGAAAGATATCAACGAGAATATCCCCTTACCTCGTTGAGAGGTTTACACCCAACCAGGTAACTATTTACACCTTTTTACTGGGACTCTTTTCCGCATTCGTTGCTTACTTTTCTCCCGCTCTCGGTGGAATTCTTCTCCAGATAAGCTCCGTTCTTGACGGACTTGACGGAGAGATAGCCCGTGCCCGTATGCAGACAACCAAGTTCGGGGCGTGGCTTGACTCACTGCTTGACAGATACGTGGATTTTGCCTTTTTAACCGCTCTAACTTTTCATATGAAGCCCTCGTGGGAGTTTATGCCGTGGGTTTTTCTCGCACTCTTCGGAACGCTGATGGTGAGCTACTCAACGGAAAGGTATAAAGGGGCTTACTGCGAAGACGCATACGTAGTTATAAAGGAGCTCAGGTACCTTCTCGGAAAGAGGGATGAGAGGATATTCCTCATAATGATATTCACGCTCTTTGGTTGGTTAAAAGCACTTTTGGTTCTCTTGGCGCTCATAACCAATATACGTGTTCTTCTCACGATATACCTCGTATGGAAGAAAAAGGGAAACGTTTAATCCTTTTCAAACTTATATCCCGCTCCCCTCACCGTTTTTATATAACCCTTGTATTTTCCAAGCTTATCCCTTATATGCTTTATGTGAACGTCAACAGCTCTTTCGCTCGTTTCCCTATCAAATCCCCACAAACTTTCTATAATCCTTTCCCTTGAGAGAACGATGCCATAGTTTTCCATAAGGAGGGAGAGAATCTTGAACTCAACGGGTGTAAAGTAAACTTCCTTTTCGTCAATAAAAACCTTCCCCTCATCTTTCAATAGTTTTATACCTTCAACCTCAAGGATTTTTCCGCTTTCGGATTTTTTGTAGCGCTTTAGAACAGCGTTTATTCGGGCTATGAGCTCCTTTAAAGAAAAAGGCTTAGTTATGTAGTCGTCCGCACCCAGCTCAAAACCCCTTAATTTATCCTCCTCTTCACCTCTTGCGGTTATGAATATGACGGGAATGTCCTTAAGGTCAGCCCTTCTCTTCAGAAAGTCCGCTATTCTGAAACCGTCAAAGTCGGGAAGCATTATATCAATCAAAATGAGGTCAACCTCGTTGTTCTGAATAAAGTTAAAGAAGGGAGTAGCCCGTTCAAAGTGAAAGACCTTAAAACCTTCCTTCTCAAGGTTTAGGCGAACGAGAAAGGCCAAATCCCTGTCGTCTTCAATTAAGGCTATTCTCCTCATTTTCCTCAAGTATTACCACATCCGCTTTCTTTATGAGGTCTCTTTTTAGGTCCTCAGGTCTGTTCACGACCGCAACCACCTTCTTCCTTCTCAACAGCTTCCTCAAAGCTCTCTCCTTCTGCTTTTGATTCTTAACGAAGAGAACGTTTAGCTTCATCTTTCACCTCCTTGGTTAATCTTTTAAAGTCTTAACGTTAAGCTTCCGTTAAGTTTAGTTAATAAATTTATTGTAATAAAACTTTATAGTCAATAACTAAAATCCTGGGGGATAACTTTATATTCTAATGAGGAAGGCTCTGGAAAGCTTAAGGGAAGGCATAGCGCTTCTTGACGAAGAGGGAAGGGTAAAGTATATGAACGCATTCCTAAGGAAAAGACTCGGAAGCTTTAAGGAGGGAATACATTACTATGAAGCCTTCAAGAGCATAGACCTGATAGGTGCCATACAGGAAACCCTATCAAGGAAGGAAGGCTTAGAAAAGGAGTTTACATACAGGGAGAGGAATTACAGCCTTAAAACCTTCGTTGAAGATAAAGGCATTAGCATTCTTGTCAGGGAAAAGGAAGAGAGCTTAATGGACAGCCTGAAGAAGGAGTTTCTCGCAAACCTGAGCCATGAGCTTAAAACCCCCCTTTCCGTTGTATCCCTATCTCTTGAAACACTCCTCGGAATGGAGGAGGAAGAACAGAAAAGAGAGATACTGAGGAAAGCCCTTGAGAGATTGAAAGAGCTCCAAAACCTTATGGAGATAGTTTACCTAATCACGTTCCTTGAGAAAACTTCTCTAAACATGATAGAAGATGTAAACCTAAGGGAGGTTATTGAGGATATACTCTCGGACTACGAGAGTGAAATAAAGGAAAAGGAAATAAGTGTAAAAACCGAGATAAGGGAAGAACATATAAAGGGAAACAGGGATTACATAAGGCTTCTTCTCAGAAACCTCATAGATAACGCTATAAAATACAACAAAGAAGGGGGAGAGGTTATCATCGGGAGCGAAAAGGTCGGGGATAATGTACTCATAAAAGTTTCGGACACCGGGGAAGGTATAGAAAAGAGAAAGCTTCCCATAATTTTTGAGCCCTTCGTCAAGGGAGAAGAGAGCAATGGGCTCGGTCTCGGACTTACAATCGTTAAAAGGATTGCAAACTTACACGGAGGGGATATAAGAATTGAGAGTGAGAAGGGAAAGGGAACGAGCGTAGAGGTTTACATTCCGTTAACAAATTCCAAAAAGTAGCCTATCTTATTATTCCTATCATGGCGGAAAAGGTCTATATATACGATACGACGCTGAGAGACGGCTCCCAGATGGAAGGCGTTAACTTCTCATTGGAGGATAAGCTGAGAATAGCGGAGAAGCTTGACGATTTCGGCATTCATTACATAGAAGGGGGATGGCCTTACGCGAATCCCAAGGATAACCTCTTCTTTCAGAAGGCAAAGAAGATAAAGTTTAAAAACGCAAAGCTTACAGCCTTCGGCTCAACAAGGAGACCCAACAAGAAGGTTAACGAGGACCCGCAGGTTGAGGCCCTCATAAAGGCGGAAACGCCCGTTATAACGATATTCGGAAAGAGCTGGGACCTCCACGTGACAGAAGCCCTGAAAACTACCTTAGAGGAAAACCTGAATATGATTTACGAGACCGTTGAATACCTGAAAAAATATACGGACGAGGTTATATTTGATGCGGAACATTTCTTTGACGGATACAAGGCAAACCCCGAGTATGCCCTTCAGGTTCTTGAGGCTGCGGTAAGGGGAGGTGCGGACTGGATAGTTCTATGCGATACGAACGGGGGAACGCTCCCCCACGAAATTTACGAGATAACGAAGAAGGTGAGGGAAAGGTTCAAAGATGCAAACATAGGCATTCACGCTCACAACGACTCGGAAACCGCGGTTGCCAACTCCCTGATGGCGGTCCTTGCGGGAGCCCGCCAGGTTCACGGAACCATAAACGGCATAGGTGAAAGGACGGGAAACGCAAATCTATGTTCAATAATCCCCAACCTTCAGTTAAAGCTGAAGTTTGACGTAATACCACAGGAGAACCTCAAAAAGTTAACGGAGCTTGCTAACTTCGTTGCGGAGCTTTCAAATATGCCCCTTCCCAGGAATATGCCCTACGTCGGTGAGAGTGCCTTTGCCCACAAGGGAGGTGTTCACGCCTCCGCGGTTCTCAAGAATACGAATACTTATGAGCATATAAATCCCGAACTTGTAGGAAATAAGAGGAAGATAACCGTATCCGACCTTGCAGGAAGGAGCAACCTCGTTTATAAACTGAAGGAATTCGGTATAGAAGTTGACCCCAAATCTCCCGAGGTTAAGAAGCTCGTTGACAAGATTAAGGAGCTTGAGAAGGAAGGCTACCACTTTGAGGCTGCGGAAGCCTCCTTAGAACTTCTCATAAAAAGGCATTTCGGACTCGTTAAGGACTACTTTGATTTTGACGCATACAGGGTTTTAATAGCAAAGAGGAAGGGAGATGAAATTCCAACTTCCGAGGCTACCGTAAGGCTCTCCGTTGAGGGCGTTGAGGAGCATACCGCCTCCCTCGGAAACGGTCCCATAAGTGCCCTTGATAGAGCCCTCAGAAAAGCCCTTGAGGAGTTCTATCCGAACCTTAAAGAGCTTCAGCTCATAGACTATAAAGTGAGGATAATAAACGAGAGTGCGGGAACGTCAGCAAAAGTAAGGGTTCTCATAGAAAGCACGGACGGAAGAAGGAAATGGGGGACTGTAGGGGTTTCCGAAAACGTAATTGAAGCTTCCTGGATAGCCCTCAGGGACAGCATAATTTACAAGCTCATGAAGGACGAGGAAGAGGGATGAAAACACTTATAACCTTACTCCTTTTCCTTCTCGTGGCTCAACCTTCTTTCTCAGGAAATATCGGTTTTTCACAGGAAGATAGGGAGAGATTAATAAGAATTGAAACAACTTTAAGAATCTTTATGGAACAAACGGACAAAAGGTTTTTAGAGCTAAGAGAGAACATAAACAATAGACTTGAACAAGTTGATAAACGCATATCGGAGCTGAGGGAGGACATGAATAAACGATTTGAGCTTATGGATAAACGATTAGAGTCCATGGACAAACGATTTGACCAGTTATACACGTTCCTGTGGATAATAACCGGGATATTTACGACATTAACGGTAAGCGTTATAGCCTTCGCATGGTGGGATAGAAGAACGATAATAAGAAAAGCTAGAGAAGAAACGGTTGATTATATGGAAAGGGAGGGAACGCTTAAAAAAGTTGTAGAAGTTTTAAGGGAAAAGGCAAAGAAAGATAAGGAGCTTGCTCAAATCCTTAAACAACACGGCCTTCTTTAGGCATATATTATTCTTCTTATGGGATTCAGGCTTGGTATAGTAGGTCTTCCGAATGTGGGAAAATCAACGCTCTTTAACGCATTGACAAAAACAATGAAGGCGCAGGCGGCGAATTATCCCTTCTGCACAATTGAGCCGAACGTGGGGAAAGTTGAGGTTCCCGACGAAAGACTTTACAAGCTTGCGGAAATTGAGGAATCGGAGAAGATAACACCTACCTTTATTGAGTTCGTGGATATAGCGGGGCTCGTTAAGGGGGCTTCAAAGGGAGAGGGCCTCGGAAACCAGTTTCTTGCCCATATCAGAGAGGTTGACGCCATAGCTATGGTTCTGAGAGCCTTTGAGGACGAAAACATAACCCACGTTGAGGGTTCCGTTGACCCCGTGAGGGACAAGGAAATCGTTGAGATTGAGCTCATAGCAAAGGACCTTGAAAGCGTAAACAAAAGACTTGAAAAGGTTCAAAAGATTGCGAAAAGCGGGGACAAAAAGGCAAAGCAGGAGCTTGAGATACTTGAAAAACTAAAGGAAATCCTTGAAAACCTTGAACCCGTGAGGAAATACACGGGGGAACTACCTGAAGAGGTTCTCAACTACGCAAAGAATACCCTATTTTTACTAACGGTGAAACCTGTCATGTATATAGCGAACATATCGGAAAAGGACCTTCCTGAGGGAGAGGAAAATCCCCACGTTGAACGTATAAAGGAGATGGCAGAAGGGGAAAATGCTCCCGTAGTAGTCATTAATGCGGAGCTTGAGTCCCAGCTTGCGGGACTTCCCGAGGAAGAACAGAGGGAGCTTCTTGAAGCCTATGGCCTGAAGGAGCCCGGCTTAAATAAGGTAATAAGGACCGGATACAATCTCCTTGACCTTATAACCTTCTTCACGGCGGGAAAGAAAGAAACCCGTGCCTGGACAATAAAGAAAGGAACGAAAGCGCCTCAAGCAGCGGGAAAGATTCACTCGGACATGGAAAGGGGATTCATAGCGGCAGAAGTAATAAGCTACGAGGATTTAATAAAGGCCGGCTCCTGGAACAAGGCAAAGGAGAAAGGTCTCATAAGGCTTGAGGGAAAGGATTACGAGATTCGTGACGGGGACGTCGTTTACTTCAGGTTCAACGTCTAAAAGAGCATTATCTCCCCTCCCTTTCCAAGTTTTTTACTCTCTTTTATAGCTTCAGTTATAAACTCCTTTGAAATTTTTACAGCTTCTATAAGATTTTTTCCCTTCACGAGGTTTGAAAGAATGGCTGAGGAGTAAACACAACCCGTTCCCCGGGGACTCTTTCCCTTAATTTTCTTTGAAGCAAATCTGTAAAAATCCTTCCCATCGTAAAGAATATCAACCGCTTCCTCTCCCTCAAGATGACCGCCCTTTATAAGAACGTTTTTTGCTCCTAAAAGATTTATCCTCTTTGCACACCTGTAAACCTCTTCAAGTTTCTCTATCTTCTCTTCGCATAGCCTTTCCGCCTCGGGAATGTTGGGTGTTACAAGGTAAATGATTTTAAGTATCTTCTCTTTGAGAACTCTTACACCCTCCTCGGTAAGAAGAGGCGTCCCGCTCGTTGAACCCAAAACAGGGTCAAGAACTATCGGTATATCCATATTTTTTAAAAACCTGTAGGTTTCAAGGGCTATCTCCTCGTTCGCAAGCATACCTATTTTTATTCCCTTTATCTCAAAATCCTCAAATACCGCCCTCAGCTCTTCCCTGAAGGTTTTTATCGGAACGGGGAAGACCTCGTAAACCTTAAAGGTGTTTTGAACCGCGAGAGCGGTTATAACCGAAACTCCGTAAAGACCAAAGTAACGGAATGTTCTCAGGTCCGCAACTACTCCTGCGCCTCCGCTGTTGTCATATCCCGCAATAGTTAGAGCAATATCCATAGGGAATAAGTTAAAATTACCAAATTATGAGGAAAACATTACTCCTTTTTGGCTCACTATTAGCTTTTTCCTTCGGGTTTGATAGGGAGTTTGGCATAAAACTTGGATATCTCGTCGGTTCTTACGACAGCGTTTACGGGGGAGATAAGGATATAAACTCAATAGAAACGTTCTCGGTCTACGGGGCTCTTTCCTCGGAAGCTCCTTATGGGTTTACAGCCGGCCTCTCCCTTGAGCTTGTAACATCAAACGACTTTGACGACGATACCGCCTGGAGCTACACGGGCATTGAACTGAACCCCTTTGCCCAGATTCAGTACTCGGAAAAGCTTAACTTTTACGCGGGCTTTGGTCCCTCCATTAACAGGTTTAAGGAAAAGGTAGGGAGCTCAAGCAGCGAGTCAACAACGATAGGCATACAGTTTATGGTAGGTGGAAAATACAGAATAGGGGAAACAACGGGCTTAATCCTTGAATACAAGTTAAAGAACTTCATAACCGGGGATTACGACAACACCCTCCTTCACCACGTAAATGTGGGCCTCTTCTTCTCCTTCTAAGATTTCCTTATTTCTTTATATAAGAATTTTTTTATCCTTGAAAATAACAAAGTAGTAAAATAAATCCTTGTGGCTATTAAAGAGTGGGAGGTAAGAAAATGGAAGCCTCAAGAAGGGATTTCATAAGCATAGGTATAGGGGCTTTGGGTGCAGTAGGAGGTTTGGGAGCTCTTTATGCTCTCGTTCGTGTAATGCTTGAACCCTCCGAAATAGCTGCTCTCGGTGCAAAAACGGAGGTTGACGTATCAAAGATTCAACCCCTTCAGGTGAGGGTAACCTCCTGGAAAGGTAAAACGCTCTTTGTGATAAGACTTCCTAAGGATTTCTCCCCCGAAGGATATCCCCTGAAGGATGGAGCCCTCAACAGCAAAGGAAAGAGGAATTATGAAATCCTTAAAGGACACGATGTTTTCGCACTCGTGGGAGTCTGCACGCACCTCGGATGTATTCCCCTCTGGAAGCCCCAGGGCGAGGAAGCTTCCAAAGGAAAGCCCACATTCCACTGTCCGTGTCACGGAGGATTTTACACCCCTTACGGGGACGTTATAACGGGACCCCCACCGAGACCCCTATTCATACCTCCCCAGAAGCTTGAAGGGAATAAGCTAACCGTCGGTGTTGAGGGATTTGTAAAAGAACTCATCTAAAGGAGGTGGGAAATGGGCTTGATAGAGAAGGTAATTGACTGGATTGATGAAAGGGCCCACGTAAGGGAGATTTACAGAACCCAGATGGTTGAATACAAAGTTCCCAAGAACCTCACCTTCCCTTACGTTTTCGGCATACTCGCACTCGTCACCTTTGCCATACAGATAATTTCGGGAATGGTTCTGCTCCTTTACTACAAACCCTCCATAGCGGACGCCTTTGACAGTGCGACCTACACCATAATGGGGGAAATACCCTTCGGATGGCTCTTCAGACACATACACGCAACGGGAGCTAACTTCTTCATGGCAATCGTTTACCTCCACATGTTCACGGGAATTTATTACAACGCCTACAAAAAGCCCCGTGAGCTTGTCTGGATAGTTGGATGGCTCATTTACTTCGTTCTAATACTTACCGCACTTTCGGGATACCTCCTTCCCTGGGGACAGCTCTCTTACTGGGGATTCATAGTTACGACCGAGATACCCGGCTCCCTCGGAGATGCTCCCATACTAAAGGGACTTTTCAAGGCCATAGCTGAAACGATAGTTCTATGGATGAAGGGAGGATACGTTGTCACGGACGTGACGCTCGGAAGAGTTTTCGGTTCACACGTTCTCATATATCCCTTAATACTCCTTGCACTTGTCGGAACACACCTCTACCTTGTAAGGGCTGCTGGAATTTCTAACCCCGAGGGAATTGAGTATGACAAGAAGAAGAATCCAGACAAGTTCGTTCCCTTCCACCCCTACATGACGCTCAAGGAAGGTGCTTACGTAATGTGGTATCTCGCAATCTTCTTCTTCTTCGTATTCTTCCACATAAGCCACTTCCTCCCCGCGGACAACTTTGAACCCGCAAATCCCCTCAGGACTCCTCCCCACATAGCACCCGAGTGGTATCTCCTCGGATACTACGAAGTTTTCAGGTCCATACCCTCAAAGTTCTGGGGATTCGTAGCCTTCAACCTGCTTCTCATATTCCTGCTTATACTTCCCTTCCTTGACTGGTCTCCCCTGAAGAGTGCAAGGAGAAGACCCCTCTTCTTCATAGCCTTCCTGATATTCATGTTCTCATCCATGGCATTAACAATACTCGGAACAATGCCCCCTACACCCACGAACGCTAAGCTAGGTCTGTTCTTTGCTGTGCTCGTATTCGGATTCTTCCTGTCCCTGCCCGTAATCTCGTTCATAGAATACGGTTGGTATAAAGCCAAGGGAGGTGAGCAGTAATGAACACCTGGGGAATTATAAAGAACGTCATCATAGGCGGTTCCGTCCTCGTCTTCTTCTTTATCCTCTGGTTTTACAACCCCTTCAAGCACGTTGAACACTACGAGGTTGATAAGGAAGTTCAGAAGATAGTTGATAACCCCTGGAAGAAAACGATTCACGGGAAAACGATAGCGGAAGAGGGAAGGGAGCTCTTCGTAACAAACTGCTCTTCCTGCCACTCCCTCAGATACGACGGCATATACCTTATGAGCGTTCAGATGAATCCCAAATGGAAGAACGTTGAGAAGTCCGCGGGAAGACCCATATACAGGCACGGAAAGCTTTACAAGGACAGGTTCTTCGTTCCCAAGGACGTTTACGAGTCCTTCGCATACGATGACCTTCAAAATCTAAAGGCTTCTCTCGGACAGATTCCCCCCGACCTCTCAACGATTTACCTCGCAAGGGGAGAGGGATACCTTTACCAGTTCATCCTGAATCCCCAGAAGGTTCTTCCGGGAACCACGATGCCCCAGCTCTTTAACCCCCAATACGACAAGCAGGCAAAGGAAAAGGTTGCTAAGATAGTTGCATATCTCAAGTCCGTAAACACACCTCCCCCCAAGGAACAAGCAAAGAGAACAATCATGGGAATACTCGTCATAGCCTACTTCATAGTTATGGGAGCCCTTCTCTGGAAATACAGGGAAAACCTCCTCAAGAGACTCGGATACCATTAATCCCTTCCCTCTCCTTCTTAACTTTCCTTTATGAAGGGAAAGGTTTTTGAAGAACTTGCGGTGGAGTATTTATCCGAGAGGGGATATAAAATCCTTGAGAGAAACCTAAGAAGCCCTTACGGGGAGATAGACATTCTTGCCCAAAAGGACGGAAGAAAGGTGATAATTGAGGTCAAAGGCGGGAATACATACTTTCCTGCAGAAAAGCTCACAAAGGAAAAGGTAAAAAGACTTTTAAAAACCTTCCTCTTTCATTACAATGAAGATTTTTCCTTAGAATTTATAGTTGTCTATAAGGGGAAAATTTACCATTATAAAAATTTGGAGTGGTGTTATGAAGAAGAGTTTTGAGCTCGGTGAGATTTGTATCAGCATACCAACCGTTTCTTACGACCTCTCAATAAAAGAGCTAAAGCAGGTATTTTCGGAACTCAAGATTTACGAATACCTCACCGTTCTGAAGGAAGGAAAACCGATAGGAATAGTCTTCAAAAGGGACGTGGAAAATATAACCCAGAAGAACCTATCCGCAGGGGAGTTAAGCAAGGTCGTTATAAAGATTAGGGACTTCAGCCTTGAGAGGGAAGGATTGATAGGCATAGTTGAGCTTCTTCCCATAATAAAGGAGCCCATGATAGTCGTTGATAAAAAGGGAAACTACATAGGCGTTCTCACCTATGACGTTCTTCTTCATTACATAACCAAGTATAAGGAATACGTGATTCCGTTAATACAGCACGTAAGGGAGTCCTTCGGGAAGGAACAATACCTTTACGTTTTCGGTATTAAGAACCTGAAGGGTTTCAGAGAGAAGTTCGGGAGCGAGAAATGCACGGGATTGATAAAAATCCTCAAGGAAGATATACAGGAAACATTCAGGGGTGAGATAGAAGAGATTGCGGAAACGAGCGAGGTCTGGGTTCTCACGGACGAGCCTCCCGAGAAGGAGAAGATAAAAGCCCTTTACGAGGAGTTCTTTAAGGAGTATTCGGTTCTCTTCGGGGATTACCCAGAGGCTTCCCTTTACGGACTTTCCATAAGCCTGAAATACGTTGAGGACCAGGATACCTTTTTCAAAAAGCTAAAGGAGGCAAGGGAAAGGGTTAAAAAGATATCGGGCTATATCTTTATGATTCAAGGCGTTCAGCCAAAGCTCATACTCTACGACCCGAGGAAGAAAAAGCTCCTGAAGGATATAAAGGAAAAGATTCTTGAAGATTTCAGGAAGATAGTTGACGAGCTTATCTCCTCACCGAAGGACGTGTGGGAGTTCGTTCTCTACGATATGTTCAAGAGATACCCATATTTTGAGCTCTTTTACCTTATAAGCTCAAGCGGTCTCCAGGTTTCTAACAACGTCGTGAACCCGAGGGTTAATTACTTCGTAGCCCAAGGGAAGAAGGGGGCGGACAGGAGCGAAAGGGCATACTTTAAAGAAGCCATTGAAAAAGGAGAGTATATATCGGATATATACCTCTCTAAGGCGACGGATGACTTCTGTATTACGGTATCAAAGAAGTTTGAATACGACGGGAAGGTTTACGTCCTTGCGGGAGACATAAACTTTAAGGAAATTCACAAGCTAATAAAGGAGAGTGCCAATCTTGAGAAGGTAGGTGTGAGATGAGGGAAGCGGAAGTCTTTAGGGAAACAAAGGAGACGAAAATAAAAATTTACATAAACCTTGACGGAAGAGGAAATTACAACGTAAGAACGCCCGTAGGATTCTTAACCCATATGCTTGAGTCCTTTGCGAGACACGGGAAGTTTGACCTTGAGGTTGAAGCGGAGGGAGACGTTCACGTGTCCCACCACCACACCGTTGAGGACTGCGGTATAGTTCTCGGCCAAGCATTCCTGAAGGCTCTCGGGGACAAGAAGGGCATAAGGAGATACGGATACTCAATAATCCCCATGGACGAGGCGCTCGTTCTCTCTTCCATAGACATATCGGGAAGACCTCTCTTCTTTTACGAGGACAAGGGACTGAGGGGAAAGATAACGGAGTTTGATTTCGAGCTCATATGGGAGTTCTTTAAAGGCTTTGCCCTTGAGAGCAGGAGCACCCTCCACATAAAGGTTATTGACGGGAAGATTCTGCACCACATAGCGGAAGCATGCTTTAAGTCCTTTGCGATAACACTTAAGGAAGCTGTAAAGCTTGAAGGGGAAGGCGTTCCATCAACAAAGGGCGTTATTTGAGCTCGTAGGGGTTCAGTATCTTCATTCCGAGCTTCTTAAACCTTCTGTTGAAGGTGATTACCTCCTTCACGCCCGCCTTTTTCGCCTTTACGGTTTTTAAACAATCAAGAAAGCTCCCCTTTCCCTCCTCATAGAGCTTCAGGGCTTCTCTTATAAAGGGCTTTATCTCAACGTTGTAAGTCTCGTCCTCAAGTATGGTTTTAACTACGTTTGCTATATCCTCTCTCTCCCACCTGTAGCCGTATTCAAGGAAGTAAACGAGCTCTATTATTACCTCTTCAGGTATGAAGAGCTTTTCCCCTTTCTCAGAGAGCTCCTCAAGGAAGGCCTCAATTCTTTGAACCTTTTCCTCCTCTCCCGAAAGGAAATCAAGGAGTATAACGGTGTCAATGAGCTTCATTAAATTAATGTTAAAATATTTCTCTCATGATTTCGGTCGTAATTCCCGCATACAACGAGGAGGAAAACATACCCATACTTTACGAGAAGCTGAAAAAGGTTCTCGATAATCTCGGAGAGGATTACGAGATAATATTCGTTGACGACGGCTCAACGGACAGAACACCCCAGATACTTGAGGATATAGCAAAAAAGGATAAAAAGGTGAAGGTTATAAGGTTCAGGAGAAACTTCGGGCAGACAGCGGCCATATATGCGGGTTTTGAACACGCAGAGGGGGACATCATCATAACGATGGATGCGGACCTCCAGAACGACCCCGAAGACATACCGAGGCTCCTTGAGAAGATAAGGGAGGGATACGACATAGTAAGCGGATGGAGGAAAGACAGAAAGGACCCCTTCCTCTCAAGGAAGCTGCCCTCCATGATAGCCAACTGGATTATCTCAAAGGTGACGGGGGTGGAGCTTCACGATTACGGGTGCACCCTTAAGGCTTACAGGAAAGAGATAGCGAAGAGATACAGGCTATACGGGGATATGCACAGATTTCTTCCTGCACTTGCAAAGCGTTTCGGGGCAAAGATAACCGAGATTCCCGTAAAACACCACCCGAGACTTTACGGAAAATCCAAATACGGAATAGACAGGACCATAAGGGTTATCCTTGATATATTCCTCGTTAAGTTCCTGAACGAGTATATAACACGGCCCCTTTACGTCTTCGGAGGTGTTGGATTTATACTCTTCTTCCTCGGATTTATCTTCGGGCTCTACCTCACGGTTCTGAAGATATTCTTCGGGCAGGATATAGGGGGAAGACCCCTCCTTATCCTGAGCGTTCTCCTCATACTTTCTGGCATACAATTAATCTCCACGGGAATAATTGCGGAGCTTATTGTGAGAACTTATTACGAGAGCAGGGGAGAGAAGCCTTACATAATAGAGAAGAAGATAAACTTCGGTGAGGTAAAGGAAGATGGCGGTAATTCTTGATGGAAAATCCCTTTCCAAGAAGATTAGAGAAGAGATAAAAAACGAGGTTGAGAGCTTCAGAAAGAAGGGGTTCAGAAATCCATCCCTCGCTGTCATACTCGTGGGGAACGACCCGGCAAGCGAGATATACGTAAACAATAAAAGGAAGGCGTGCGAGAAGGTGGGAATAAGGTCCCTCTTTTACCACCTCCCCGAAGATACTTCCGAAGAGAAGCTCCTTGGACTCATATACGAGCTGAACCAGGACGAAGAAGTAGACGGAATTCTCGTCCAGCTCCCATTACCTAAGCACATAGACCAGACCAAGGTAATCCTCTCCATCTCTCCCGAGAAGGACGTTGACGGATTTCACCCCGAAAATATGGGGAAGCTCGCAGCCCAGATAGAGGACGGCTTTATTCCTTGCACACCCCTCGGCATAGATATACTCCTAAGGCATTACGGGATAGAGGTAAAGGGAAAGGACGTTACCGTTGTGGGGGCGGGCTTCATAGTAGGGAGACCTTTAAGTCTCCTTCTTCTTTGGAGAAATGCAACCGTTAGCGTTTGCCACATTCACACGAAGGATATAACGAAGTTTACGAAAGAGGCTGACATTCTCATATCCGCGACGGGAGTTCCCCATCTCATAAAGGCTGATATGGTGAAGGAGGGTGCGGTTGTGGTTGACGTGGGCATAAGCAGGCTGAACGGAAAGATTGTGGGGGACGTTGACTTTGAAAATGTAAAAGAAAAGGCTTCAGCTATAACCCCCGTTCCTGGGGGAGTTGGACCTATGACCGTAACGGCCCTCCTATTAAATACTTTAAAAGCCTACAAAAAGAAGTTCTCTCACCTGATTTCTACAACGAACCCGTAAATACCCATTTTCTTTAGCTCTTCCCTCGCCTTAAACGCCTCTTCCGAGCTCCTAAATTTTCCGTAAACAACCTTGTATATCCCATTTACATTAATAATTTTTATGTCCTTCAGACCCTTGTTTTTAAGTGTATTTACAAGACTTTCCGCCCTTTTCTTCGTTGAGAAAGCACCAACCTGAACCGCAAAATAGCTTTCCCTTTTTAAAACCTCTTTTCTCTCTTCTTTTCTTTTTCTCTTTATTTTTTTGAGCTTTTCAACCAAAACCTTTTTATGCTCCTCCTTCAGAATCTTTGTTAGAAGTTTTTTAACTTCCTCTCTTTGCTCCTCATTAAGCTTTTCCTCTTCCAGGAGCTTCCTTACTATAGCTTTTGCTTTTCTGTAGTTTCCGAGCTTGTAATTCAATTCCGCAATCTTATACAAAATGTAGTTATCTCCGTATCCATTCCTGAGAAGGGATTTGTATATCTCAAGGGCTTCTTTGTACTTCCCTTGGTTCTCGTATGCCTCCGCCAGTTCAAACTGAGCGGGGAAGAAGTTGGGATTGTAAGCTACTGCCTTCTTGAGGTATTTAAGGTATAAATCTTTCCTGTTTAGTCTCTTGTAAATAAGTGCCAGGTGGTAATAAGCTTCGTGTCTTTTCTCAAAGTAGTCGTCTTCCGCAGCTTCCTTTAAAAACTTAATCGCTTTGTTGTAATTTTTTACCTTTGCGTAAAGTATTCCCAGGTTCATCTTAGCTTCCGTAAAACTCGGATCCAGCGTTAAAGCCTTCATAAAGCTTTCTTCAGCTTTTTTGTATTCCCCCACCGCCATATAAGTAAGCCCCAACTGGTTCCATATACGGGGTTCGTTCGGATTCAGCTTTAAAGCCCTATTAAACCTCGCTATAGCTTCCGAGTAGTTTGCCTCGTGGTAAGCGGCAAGCCCGAGGTCGTAATGAACCTTCCAGAAGTTCCTATCCTGGGGCTTTGAACAGGCTACAAGAAGGAGAAAGAGAAAAAGGTAAAGCTTTTTCATAACTTCTTATTTTCTAACATATAGGGCTTCTTTGAAGTGAGACAATACCTTCCTTTTAGCCTCTTTTAAGTTCCCCGCATTTACGTATACATAAACTCTGTAGTAGTCTCCGCGTTTTACAACTTCAGCTTTAAATCCCTTTTTCTCCGCAATTTTCTTCATTCTGTAAGCGTTTTTCTTATATTTGAATGAACCAACTTGAAACTTGTAGGTTTTCAAGTTAACCTTCTTCTGAGTTTCAACCTTCTTAGCAAGAGTTTTAACCTTTTCCCTATTTTCTTCTTTTGCTTTCTCAGATTTTTCTTGAGCTTTTTGAGCTTGTGGGGTTTCCTTAGCCATTTCTTCAACCTTTTTAGGTTGCTCCTGATTTTTGATTTCCGTTTTCTCCTCTTTATTTTCTTCCCTTACTGGCTTAATGGGTGCTACCGGTTTTATAACAACGGGTGGAGGCGGATTTTTGGCACTTTGTTGCTTGAGCCATGTGTCTATACCGAAATAAAATAGAATAAGACCTATGAGTACAGCTCCGAGAAATATAAGCCTTTGTTTCCGTTGGGGAATTAACTTACTTTTGTTTTCCTTCTCTTCCATAACTACCTCCCTTGTAAATGATTTTAGCAGTTTTGATTTAAGTTCATAGTTTTTTCTTTCTCAAAACTGGTATAATCTCTCTCCCAATCTCGGAGGTAGGCTAATGGAGTATGGAGTGCTTCTCTTGATTCTCATACAGCTGATTTCCGCATTCCTCGTATATACGCAGAAAAGTGAGACGACTGCTGTGAGGCTCAGCATCTCCCTCACGCTTACGAACTTCTTTATATCCGCACTGCTCCTTATAACGGGCTCCTTTGGAAGCTTTAAGCTTTTGGGGATTCTTGAGTTTCTTCCCGACAGGCTTGGCCTTCTTCTCGCCACATATATACTCCTTGTTAGCTCAGTTGTTCACAAGTATGCGGAAAACTACATGAAGGATGACGATGGATACAGACGCTTTTACATTCTCCTTGACCTTATGACAGCAAACCTCATACTTCTCGTTACCGCGGGAAACTTACTTCTCCTTTTCCTCTCATGGCACGTAATGGGTGTTCTCCTCACCTTCATGCTCAATCACAACTACACAAATCCTCAGGCGGTCAAGTTTGCTAACCTCTCCTTCATCACCCACAGGCTTGCGGACATTCCCCTTCTTATAGCTGTTGTTCTTCTCTTTAAGGAATACGGAACGCTGAGCATTCCCAAGCTTGAGAAGGTTATACTCTCAAATCAGGATTACAGCTTTACCCTATGGGTCGTTCCCCTTCTCGTTGTCATCTCCGCAATGATTAAGTCTGCCCAGATTCCCTTTCACCTCTGGCTCGTTTACAGCATGGAAGGACCGACGCCCGTATCCGCACTCATGCACGCGGGTATAGTAAACGCGGGAGCCTTCCTCGTAAACAGGCTCGCCTTCACCTTCACCCACGAGAACGTTGCTCTTCACCTTGCCTTCTTCGTGGGCTCTCTTACAGCCATACTCGGTTCCGCCCTTATGCTACTTCAGAACGATGTGAAGAAGGCTCTCGGATACTCAACGGTCGGGCAGATGGGATATATGGTTATGGAGTTCGGTATCGGAGCCTTTGCGCTTGCGGTATACCACATGATGGCTCACGGAATATTCAAGGCAACCCTATTCCTTTACTCGGGGAACGTAATACACAACGCGAGAAAGGACCCAAACATTCCAGAGGACGAGGTTTACTCCTTCATAACAAAGGGAAGAGAGGTCGCAAAGAGAGTTCCACTAATAGCCTATATATTCTTCACAGCGGTAATCCCCCTTCTCATAGTCGTTCTCGTTCACCTGATTGTTGAGAAGCACTTTTTGAAGTATGAGACCCAGTTAATCATTCTCATATTCGCCTGGGCTACCGCTGCACAGGCAGTTGTAAGCACCTTCAGGGCCTGGAGGGAAAGACCCCTCTTCAGTTTCCTCCTTTCGGTTCTCTCCCTTCTTATATTCCTCCTCATATACGTCGTTATGGGACACAGCCTTAACAACTTCCTCTATCCTAATCAGACACTCATAGAGAGGATTTACGAAAAGTCCTTCTCAAACCCCGTTCTCCTGTTCGGGGAGATGGTTCTCATAGCTCTCATAATTATCGCGGGATGGATATTCATATACTTCGCAAACAAGGAAAAGTTCTTAACCCTTAATCTCTTTTTATACACTCAGCTCTCAAGGGAGCTTTACTTCATAGACTTCTACGAGTTTATTAAGGAGCTCTTTATAAAGCTCTCCCGCATGCTCAGGAACAATTACGCGGTTATCCTTCTCTCTCTCCTTCTCCTCCTTTATATCGCTTCAGAGATGAGCACTAAAGAGACGCTCCTTACCCTCCTTTCCGGCTTCCTGATTCCCCTCCTTCCCGTCGGTTATATAACCGTTCAGTTCCTTAAAGATAAAGACTACTTCTGGTATGCCCTCCTTCCACTTCTGGGCATTCTCGTGATTGATACCTACACCGTTCCATCGGAGGTTAAGGTTGCGGGACTCATAACCTTCCTCTTTTTCAGTCTGAGGCTTCTCTCCTCAAGGAACTTGACCGACCTGACCGCGGAGCTTTACGGAGCCCTCCTTTCCCTTGTCTGGATACTTGAGGGGGATTACATATACGTTCCAGCCCTTATGGCCTCCCCCCTTCTCTTTGTATTCCTGAGGGATTACCTGAAGAGGTATTACGGAACGACGGAGTTCGGCTTCACGACGGGACTCATGAAGGAAAGTCCGAGGCTCGCACTCCTCACGATACTTCTCATTACTTACTCCTACGGAATGCCTCCCCTTCTCACCTTCCGAGCCCTATACGAGGGAGCATATATCTATACAGAAATGTCCGTTTTCCTTCTCTTATCGTGGATTCTCCTCAGCGTTGCCCTGCTCTGGAATCTTGGTAAGAATCTTTTCTTTAGACCATCAGACTTCCTATACGTTGACGTTAACGAGAAGGTTTTCCGCTTAGGTGTTCTCCTCTGGAGTTTTGTTTTTATCCTCGGACTTATCCTTTCTTACGGAGGTTGAGCAATGGAACTCGGAAGAAAGCTATACATAAGGTCTCTCGTGAACGTTTCCGCGGAACCCATATCCTTCTTCTGGCCTATGAGGAACTTCGTTCACCACAATCCTCTTCATGAGCTTGAGCACCTTCCCTTTGAGGAAGCGGTAAAGCTCGGAGAAAAGATATTCAAGGGAAGACCATTCCTGAGCAGGAAGGATTACGTAAGGTTAATGGAGAAGGGCTACATAGATAGGGAAATTCTAAAAAGGAAAATAGAGGAATACCTCAGCTCAAAGGACGTTCCCGTAAACGCGGAGGAAATCTTTAAGCTGATGAGCTCCCCAAACCTAAGACCCCATAAGAACGCTTACCTGACGAGAGAGGCGAACTCCCAAATAGTCTGGAAGATAAAGGAGAGGTTTGAGGAAAATCCCGAAGAGGTTTTAAAGAAACTCCTTGAGAGCGTGGGGGAGACTAATACGCTCCTTGACGTAGTTGACGCAGTTTTCGGGGAGAAATTAAACGAAGAGGTTAACGAACTCCTCATAAAGGCTGTTCTTGACTTCCTTGACGAAGGGCAGTCCGTTGTTGAGATGCCAAACAGAAGGCAGGGATTTTTCAAGGCCTGGAGGGAGCTTTCCCGTAAAAACCTGAGATACTTCGTGAAGGGAGGAAGGGAGCTCTTTGAGCTCGTTGAGAAGTTTGAAGAGCCCGAAGAGGTTATAGACGACACGCTTAAGTATCTGGGCATTCCCGAGGAAAGATGGGAAGGATTCTTAACCCTTGAGATAGCAAAGCTTAAGGGATTTGCGGGATACATAAGATGGAGGTATCACAATAAGCATTATTACTTCCAGAGAGTTTATCCCACCGACATAGTTGAGTTCGTAGCGGTAAGGCTCACCCTTGAGAGGGGACTTCTTGCCCACAGGTCAAAGAAATACTCCTCAAGGCTCACCTACGAAGGTCTAAAGGAGTTCTTTGAGAGAGAACCCTTCAAGGCTTACCTCATGTATGAGTATCACTCAAGGAGGGCTTTCGGGGAGTATGTCTCATATCTTCCCGAGTATTTTGAGCATCCTGAGAAAATACTGAAGGCATATCTTAACTACAAGTCCCTTTCTCAGGCTCAGAACTTTGCCCTATTCCTTGAGGAGTGGCTCGGAGAGAAGGTAAAGAAGCTTTCCGACGAGGAACTTCACAAGCTCGTTGATTTTTACGAGGAGTTTAAGGAGAATGAGGGATTTATCTGGCTGAAAGCCCTTGAGGAAACCGCAATAAGGAAGCTCATAAGAGGTGTCAAGAGGGCGAGGAGGGAAGAAGAAAAGCCCAAAGCTCAGGCACTATTCTGTATAGACGTTCGTTCCGAGAGATACAGGAGAAACCTTGAGAAGGTTGGAAACTACGAGACTTACGGCATAGCGGGATTTTTCGGCGTTCCCATGGCATTCGTAGAGCTCCACAAGGGACATGAGGAGTTCCTCTGCCCCGTTCTCATAAGACCCAAGAACGTAGTCCTTGAAGTTCCCAAAAAAGTGGAAGAGGTCTCGGAAAGCTTTTTACACGCGGTTGAGGAGATTCTCCACGACCTCAAGCAGAACGTCCTCACCCCCTACATAACCGTTGAGGCGATAGGCTTTCTTTTCGGATTTGACTTCATAGGAAAAACCTTCATGCCCTACTCCTACTCAAAGCTAAGAGAAAGGTTCCTTGAGACCCACGAGGAGGTTGATTACATAATAAACAAGCTCCCCAGAAAAGAGATAGAACGCATCGTTAAGGAGGTTTACAAGATAACGATAAAGAAGGTTTTAAAGCACGAGTTCGGCGTAAGGGAAAGCCTCATCTGGGACGGACTCCTTGAGGAGGTATATAAGCTCTGTATGGAAGAGGGGGAAGAGAAGAAGGAGCTTGAGAAACTGGGATTTGACGATGAAAGGATAAAGGAGCTTCTTGAGAAGCTAAAGAAGGTTTACAGAGTTGACAGGGGATACAGGAATATACTCTACGAAAGGCTGAGCATGCTCGGCTTTTCCGTGGAAGAGCAGGCAGCCCTTATATCAAAAGCCCTCCAGGTTATAGGCCTGAAGGAGTTCGCCCCTTTCATTTTCATTATCGGGCACGGGAGCAAGTCGGATAACAACCCCTACGAGTCCGCTCTTGACTGCGGAGCCTGCGGTGGTGCCTCCGGGCTTTACAACGCAATAGTTTTCTGTAGAATGGCAAACAATCCCGAGGTAAGGAAGCTGATGAGGGAACGTTTCAACGTTGATATACCCGAAAACACCTACTTCATTCCCGCACTCCACAATACGACCACAGACGAGGTTGTTCTCTACGAGACCGATAAACTCCCCGAAGAGGTAAGGCAAAGGCTCAAGGAGATAGAGGGGGACCTCCACAGGGCTACCGTTCTTACAGCCCTTGAGAGATATGACGAGCTCTTTGAGGAAAACAGGGAAGAGGAGGTAAGGAAGGCTTACAAGGTTGCAGAGAACGCTTACGACTGGTCTCAGGTAAGACCCGAGTGGGGACTCTCGGGAAATTATGCCTTTGTGATAGGGGGAAGGTATCTAACAAAGCATTTAAACCTTGAGGGAAAGGTTTTCTTGCACTCCTACGACTACAGGATAGACAGGAAGGGCTTTCTCCTTGAGACCATACTCTCGGGACCCATGATAGTCGGGCAGTGGATAAACATGGAACACTACTTCTCAACGACCGATAACGAGGTTTACGGAAGCGGTAGCAAGGTTTACCACAACGTCGCGGGAAGGTTCGGCGTCGTGAGCGGAAACTTCAGCGACCTGAGGACTGGCCTCCCCTCCCAGACGGTTCTGAAGGGCGAGGAACCACACCACATACCCATAAGGCTTATAGTCCTTCTTGAGGCTCCCTTTGAGTTTGCTACAAGCGTTATAAACAGAGTTTACGCGGTAAGGGAGCTTATTAAGAACGGGTGGGTAAACTTCATTATATACGACCCCGAGAAGGGTAAATTTTTCAGGTATGAAAAGGAATGGAAGGAGGTAAAAGATGAAGAAGCTTAATCTTTACGATATGAAAAAGCTTGAGGTGATAGTAAGGGGTGAGGACCTTGACTTTGTTATAGACCTCCTTGAGAAAGCGGGAGTTAAGGGCTATACGATAATTCATAACCTTTCGGGAAAGGGAAGCCACGGCTTTCACGAGGGACATCTTCTCTTTAACGAGGAGGACGTTCTCGTTATGGTTATATCGGTGATGCCCGAGGAACAGGTTGAGGCGGTTCTTGAGGGACTTACTCCCTTCTTCAACAAGCACTCGGGTGTTGTCTTTGTTTCCGATGTGAAGGTGAGCAGGCTTGAGAAGTTCAAGAAGTAAGGTGGTAAAATCTTTTTCCATGGATTACGCTTTCTTTGAGGGAAGGATAGTCCCCGTTGAGGAAGCGAAGATAAGCATAATGACGAACTCCTTCCACTACGGGACCGCTGTCTTTGAAGGTATAAGGGCCTACTGGAACGAGGAGGAGGAACAGCTTTACATCCTCTTCGGAAAAGCCCATTACCAGAGGTTGATAGATAACGCGAGATGCATATTTATGGAAATTCCCTACTCAGCGGAGGAGCTTTTAGATATAACGAAGGAAATCTTAAGGAAATCCGAGATTAGGGAAGACGTTTACATAAGACCTATAGCATACTTCAAGGACCTGAAACTCACCCCCAAGCTAATTGATTATACGCCGGAGGTTGCAATATACCTCTACAGGTTCGGGAGATACCTTGACACCTCGAAAGGTATAAGGGCTAAGGTCTCCTCCTGGAGGAGGAATGACGACAACTCAATACCCTCCCGCTGGAAGATAGCAGGGGCTTACGTAAACAGCGCACTCGCAAAGACGGAAGCCCTTATGGCGGGATACGACGAGGCAATCCTTCTGAATTCCCAGGGATACGTAGCGGAAGGCTCGGGGGAAAACATATTCATAATAAAGAACGGGAAGGCTATAACCCCGTCGCCTAACGAACACGTCCTTGAGGGCATAACGAGGAACGCGGTTATAACGCTCCTCAAGAAGGAGCTCGTAGTTGACGTAATTGAGAGACCCATTGCAAGGAGCGAGCTTTATACCGCGGACGAGGTATTCCTAACGGGAACCGCAGCGGAGGTCACTCCCGTTGTTGAAATAGACAACAGGAAGATAGGAAACGGGGAGATAGGGGAGATAACGAAACAGCTTCAGGAGCTTTACTTTAAAGCGGTGAGGGGCTACATACCCCGTTATAAGAGTTGGTTAACACCCGTGTATGATAAGTGAGAAGATAGATGAGGTAAGAAGAGTCTTTGAAGAGATATGCTGGAAAAACAGGCTCAGCGGTAGTAAGGGAAACAAGGAAACGAGGAGTTTTATAAAGAAATATCTGAAGGAAAACGGATTTAAGGTTTACACAGAAAGCTTTTCCGTTTCTAAAACCCTCCCAGTATCAGCGGTTATAAAGGCCGAAGGAAAGGAGTATCCCGCCTGGCCCCTTGTGGGTAGCCTGTGGGGGGAGGTTTCGGGAGAGGTTAAGGTTTTAAAGGAACTGGGGGAGGAGGATATTAAGGGGAAAATCGTTGCTATGCCCGTTGGCGGAATGAGGGACTCGGAAAAGGCAAGAATATTGAGGGATAAAAAGGCAAGCGCCCTCATAACCTATATGGAGGAGCTTAACGTAAACTTCTCGGGGACAATCGGAGACGTCAAGTTCTTCGCCGTAAACACGACGAGGGAAGTTGTAAAGGAAATAGAGGGAAAAGAGGTGATAATAAGGATAAAAACTCAGAAGAAGGAGATAAAGGGGGAGAACCTTTACGTTGAGTTCGGAAGGGGTCCCATCGTTTGCCTCGTTGCCCATTACGATACAAAGCCCTTCGTTTACGGAGCGATAGATAACGGATTATCGGTTTCCCTTCTTTTGGTTCTAGCAAAAGAACTCGTAAAATACGAGGAGCTTCCCTTCAGGATAAGAATACTTTTTACTGATTGTGAGGAGCTCGGCCTTGAGGGGAGCTACAGGCACGCGATGAACAGCAAAAACATTCTCTACGTTATAAACCTTGACTCAATAGGATGGAAGAACCCTGCGGTTATATACAAGGATGTCAAGGGATACAACGGAGAGATTATAAACGAGAAGTTTATGAAGCACGTTAACGATATGAAGGTGAATATAAACTTCGCTGAAAGCAAAACGGGTGCGAGCGACCACATACCCTTCAAGGAAAGGGGAATAGAAACCCTCTTCCTTTCCTCAAATCCCTTCACGATAAGGCACACCCACCTTGACGACTACTTCGCGGTGGATTGGGATATAGTTGGCATGTGGTACGAGACGATATCTTACTTCGTCAGGAGAATTCACAGGCTTTAAACTTAAAGCTTATGGAAGAAAGAAAGTTCGTTGTATGGGGAAGAAATCCCGTAATAGAAGCCCTTAAGGCGGGAAAGGGAATTGAGAAAATACTCGTGGCCCACGACAGCCATCCTCCCAAAAAGCTCCTTGAGCTTGCGAAAAAAAGGAGTGTAAAGGTTCAGAAGGTTCCGAGGAAGAAGGTTGAGGAGCTCGCGGGAACAAAGAAAACTCAGGGGGTTGTTGCCCTTCTTAGCCCCGTTGAGTACGTGGAGCCCGAAGAGCTGTTTAAGGAGACTATAAGAAGGAATACCTTCTTCATAGTAATAGACCACATAACGGACCCCCAGAACGTGGGAAATCTTTTAAGAACCTGCGAGGTTCTGGGGGGGGCGGGAGCATTAATACCAAAGGACAGGACCTCCCCCATAAACGAGACAGTCGTAAAGGCCTCAAGCGGTGCTGTCTTTTACCTTATGCTTTCTAAGGTTCCGAGCCTCTCAAAGGCTTTAAAGAGGTTCAAGGATATGGGGGGGTGGGTTTACGCTGTTGAAAAGGGAGGGAAAGACATAAGGGAGATTGAGATTCCCCTTCCCGTTGCCCTCGTTCTTGGTTCGGAGGATAAAGGTGTATCAAAAAGCGTTCTTGATATATCCGATGAGGTGATAACAATACCTATGAAGGGAAGGGTCGGCTCCCTTAATGTGGGTTCCGCGGGAGCCATAGCGATGTGGGAAGCGGTTAAAAAGAGAATTTAGCTGAGCTCAAGCATCCTCTCTATGGGTCTTCTTGCCCTCTCTATTATGTCCTCAGGGAGGGTTACCTCGTTTATCTCGTTTTTCAAGGTTTCGTAAACCTTCGGAAGGGTTATCCCCTTCATAGTGCAGCAGTAAACAGTTCCGCAGTAGTTCATGTTCTCGGGGAATATGTATTCCTTCTCGGGATTAATCTTCTGGAGCGTGTATTTAAGGCCCACTTCCGTAACAACTATTACCCTCTTTGAGTCAAAGGAGGTCGCATACCTTATTATCTGGGATGTTGAACCCACAAAGTCCGCAAGCTCTATAACCTTGGGATGGCACTCGGGGTGAACCGCAACCTTCGCATCGGGATACTTTTCTTTTAACTTGAGAAGTTCCTGATAGGTGAACTCAAAGTGGGGAGGGCAGAATCCCTTCCATATTATAAACTCCTTGTCCGGAACCTGCTTGGCTACCCAGTTTCCGAGGGCCTGGTCGGGGAGGAATACAATCTTCTTCGCCTCAAGCTTCTTTATTATCTTGGGAGCGTTTGCGGATGTTACGCATATATCAACTTCCGCCTTTACGTCCGCGGTAGTGTTTATGTATGCGACAAACTCCGCATCGGGGTGTTTCTTCCTGAGCATTCTCACCTGCTCCGCGGTTATCATATCCGCCATGGGGCAACCGCTTTCGGGATTTGGGTGGAGGACTTTTTTGGTCGGGTTTACAATCTTTGCGGTTTCGCACATAAACCTAACACCGCAGAAGACTATGATATCCGCATCAGTTTGGGAGGCCTTTCTCGCAAGCTCTAAGGAATCACCCACAAAGTCCGCAATATCCTGAACCTCAGGCCTCTGATAATAGTGAGCCAGAATAACCGCGTTCTTCTCCTTTGCAAGCCTCCTTACCTCTTCCTGAAGCTCCTTTATCTCCTCCTTAGTAAGCTCCCTTTCCTGAGATAAAACGAGCTGAGCCATTACTCACCTCCGTTAAGATTTTATTAATTAGGTTGTTTAGGATTTTTTGTCCACCTGTTAAGCTCAGTGAAATCTATATTTTTATATCTAATGGAGCTTGACTTAGTAGGGTACGAACTTGATGAAAGAGATAAAGAAAAACTTGAGGGCATAGTTAACAGGTTTTGTGAAAAGGCTTCTCCCCATGCGGTTTTCCTCTTTGACAAAGGGGGGAGGGTTATACTCTTCAAGGGAGAAGGGATAAAGGATTTGGAGGCGGAGTTCTTCTCAAGCATAATGAGTGCCCTCTTCTTTGCCTCCGAAGAGCTCACAAAGATGATAGAGGAAAAGGAGACGCTGAACGACATATTTTACGAAACGAAGACGAGAATCTTTACGATAGCGAAGCTGGAGAAGGATTTCCTCGTCGGAGTTGTTTGTAATAAAGATATGTCAATAGGAAGCGTGAGGCTTTTCTTCAGGGAATTCGTAAAGGGTTTAAACGAGGTTCTGAAGAATGTGAAGAAAGTTGAGAAAAAGCTCTACAAGATATCTCCTCAGGAGCTTGAGAAGAAACTATCGGAGGTATTGGATTAAATATGAAGCTAAAAATAGTGTTCTTCGGGGCAAGCCTTGCGGGGAAAAGCACAACCGTGAGAAATCTTTACAGGATACTCAAGGAAAAGAGTCTCACACAGGGAGAGTTCATAAGTATGGAGACGGATGAGAAGAGAACCCTGTTTGTGGAGATGTTCTTAAGTAAGGTTCCCTTTGAGAATGAGGAGATAGACGTTAAGATATTGACTACACCGGGCCAGTTCAGGCTTCATCCCCTCAGGAAGGCTATACTCCAGGGAGTTGACGGGCTCGTCTTCACCGTTGATTCCCAGAAGGGAAGGGAGGAGATGAACTTCCTCGTTCTCAGGGAGATGGCCCACGTACTTAAGGAGCTCGGATACGACCTTTACTCCATTCCCGTTGTCGTTCAGTATAACAAGAGGGACCTCCCCGATGCCCTTCCCGTTGATGAGCTTCAGCCCTTCTGCAATCCCTGGGACGCACCTTATACGGAGACCATTGCAACGGAGGGGAGGGGCGTTGTTGATACGTTCAAGCTTATACTGAGAGAGGTGCTAAAGAGCTATGTGGAAGGAGGAAGTGAGAGGAGGACTGCTGGGTGAGGTTATAAACTGGAAAGCCCTCTACAGAGAGCTGGAGGATAAAGATTTCACGGGTTTTGTAAAGATAGAAGCCTGGGAGTTCACGGACTACGTTATACTCGAGGAGGGAAAACCTATTAAAGCTGTAAGGGTTTACGATGGGGAAAAGGAATACTTCTCCATAGGAGAGTATAAGCCTCCCAAAGAAAGCAAGGTATCCCTCTTTAAATCTTCCCCCTTAACGACAGCCCATATATGTAAGGTTTACGACTTTGAAAGCCTTGGAACCTTACTCATATCGGGATACGGAAATGAGGTTTTCTACTCGGGTGTGAACATAATTGACCCATCAAACTTGGAAAAGTTCGTTGGAAAGGTGAGTTTTACCGGATACGTAACCTGCTATACTTCTACGGAAGTTCTCTGTAACGTATTTTTTCTGGATGGAAAAATCATCGGTATTAACCTCGGTAAGCTCTGGGACGATGAGGCTATAAAGCGTATTTCCATACCTTCCTCAGCCTACCTTTCCGTTTACGCCATTGAGCCCGAAGAAGTCCTGCTTCTCAACTCAATTAAAAGAGGATTTAATGGGAACGGAAAATACGGATTTCTATGGAAGGATAGAGTTTTTACCTTCGTTATGGACGGGGATGCGGTGAAAAGCGTAAAACTTGATACTGAAAGCATAAAGGAAGTAAGTCCCTTAAAGGAAGGACATTTCTACTCAGTAAAACTGGATGAAAACCCCGAAACGCTCGGGATAACGCTTGCGGATATTTTCGGTAAGAAGCCTGAAAAAGTTAGTAAAGAGATTGTAAAAAGTATAAAAGAGCATTTCGTGGACCACATGGGTCCAATAGGGAACATTTTGTGGCATAAAATATTAAAGGACTTACACCTTAATGAAGAGGGTTTAACAAAAACAACGCTCAGGGTATTGGTGTACAAACTTAAAGACGAAATTCCGGAGGAAGATTTAAGAGATTCTTTCATAAATAAGGTAAAGGAGGTATTTAATGAAATTGATACCTAAGTCTATTCGCGGAAAGGTTTTTCTCTTTATCGGTGGTATAGCGGTTATAAGCGGTCTTGCAACGGGATTTTACACCTACAAAGAGGAAATAGAGAGGGCTAAGAAAAGCTCCTATGAAAAAATTAGGCTAACCCTTTCTTTCTCTAAAGCAACACGCTCTTACGTAAGGGAAACCTTAAGACCGAAGATATACGAGCTTATGAACAAATACGGAGGGTGTATCAGGGAAGATTTTATACTTGAAGCCCAGTCTTCCTCCTTCGTTACGGCAAACATTTTTAGGAAAGTGAGTGAGGATTTTCAGGGTCTCAGGTTAAGACAGGTTGCCTTCAGACCTCTCAATCCGGCAAATAGTCCGACTCCCGTTGAGGCGAGCATTATAAACTACTTCAAAAAAAGCAAAGCGGAAGAGTATTCGGAAATTGTAAGTATAAACAACTACAGGTATCTCGTCTCGGCCTTTCCCGTAAAGGTGAAAGCCTCCTGTCTGCACTGCCACGGGAAGAAAGAAGCAATGCCCCAAGCTGTAAGGGCTATATATAAGCCCCAGTACGACCCCAACTGGAAAGTTGGAGAGATTCAGGGAGGGATATTCATTTACGAACCCTATGAGGCGACTCTTCTTCAGGCAAGGCTTGACGGACTTATAAAGGGAGGTGTTGTCTTCGGAATAAACATAATCGTTATGCTCGTAATCCTCTTTATCCTTGAGAGATACGTATTTAGACCAATAGAGGTTCTGAAGGAGCACGCGGACAAGATTAGTAAGGGTGAGGTTGACGATAAGATACCCCTTAAAAGGGAGGATGAGATAGGGGAGCTCGCAAAGGCCTTTGAGAGAATGAGGATAAGCATTAAAAAGGTTATGGATATACTAAAGTGAGTTTATGGTCTCCCTTATGAAGCTTTCCGCCTCATCAGTTCCTTCTCCCTTCTTTAACTTTGTATAAAGCTCAAGAACCTCACTTCCCTTGCTGTCAGCAACGAGGGGGTAGAGCATTCTCAGGATAATCAGGAGCTCTTCAGCTTTCTCCTTTCCATTTTTATCCTTAATTCCCTCAAGCCTTTTCTTTATGAGGTTCAGATTTACCCCTTTCAGCTCCATAGGAAAATTTTAAAATAGCTCATGGATGAGAAGGGCGGTTCTTGAGATACTGGAGGAGAGAATAATACACAATGTAAAGGAGATACACAGGTTCAGCGGGAAGAGGATAATAGCTGTCGTTAAGGCAAACGCATACGGGATAGGGGTGAGGGAGGTATCAACGATACTTGAAGGGCTTGAGGAGGTTGATGCCTTTGCGGTTGCCTGCACCCAGGAAGGTGTTGAACTGAGGGAATGCGGAATTAAGAAGAAGATTCTCATACTTGGAGGCATACTTGAGGAGGATGTAAAGCTCCTTGAGGAGTATGATTTAACGCCCGTTATTTCGGACCCCGAACACCTTAAGGTTCTAAAAGACAGAAATATAAAGTTTCACGTAAAGTACGATACGGGGATGGGAAGGCTCGGATTTACAAACGAAATTATAAAGGACCCAAGAGTTGAGGGAGTCATGTCCCACTTCTCAAGCCCTGCGGACAGAAATTTTTCCAAACTACAGATAAAGCGTTTTGAGGAAATTCTTAAGAATTACGAAAAGGTTAAATACATACACCTTGAGAGTTCCGCAGGTCTCATTTACAGGGTTCCTTTTACAACCCATGTGAGAGTAGGACTTGCGATTTATGGAGAAAAACCTCTGAAGGATTACCCCCTTGAGGTTAAACCGGCACTGAGACTGAGGGCAAGGCTCATATCCGTAAAGGAGCTTCCCGAAAATTACCCTGTATCCTACGGAAGAACCTATATAACGAAAAGGAAAACGAAGCTCGGCGTTGTCGCCTTTGGATATGCGGATGGACTTATGAAAACACTATCAAACAGGAGCTTCCTGATTTTTGAAGGAAGAAAAGTTCCCATAATAGGAAACATAACCATGGACATGACCATGGTGGACCTGAGCGGAACGGAAGCAAGAACGGGAGACTGGGTTTACATCGTAAACGAGGAGAGAAGCTTTACACCCCTTGCGAGGGATGCGGGAACAATTCCCTACGAGATAATGTGCAATCTCTCAAGGAGGGTTGAGAGACTCGTAATTAAGAAAAGGTAAAGAAAGGTGAACAGGAGAACTAAGGAGAAATAAGCCCTCAGCTTTCCGCTTCCGAATATAATTCCGTATGATGCCTTAAAGAGGTTGTTTGATATAACAGCAAGAACTATCCCCGTTGAAGCAACGAGAAGCTCAACCTTCCCCTCCTTTGCCATGTTTGAGAGAAGAAGGGTTATCGCATCAACGTCCATTATGCCCGATATGAAGCTAAGAACGTATATACCCTCATCGCCGAAGAACTCTTTGAGGTAGACGGATACAACGCTTATAACGCTGTAAAAAAGACCGAAGGTTAGAGCCTGAGTGAGACTGTAAGGATTTTTCAAAGGAACATCCTTTTTCGTTTCCCTGGACTTTTCCCCTTTCACGTAAACGTATAAAGAGAAGAGAAAGAGAATAAGGAAGTAAGGAAGCAGGATTAAAAAAACGAAAACTGTGAGCTTGTAAAAAATAACAATTGTGTAAAAAACAACCCTAAGGAACATAACGTTCCAGGAAAGGATTATCCCGAAAAATACGAGGGAGGAAAACTGGGGAAACCTCGCCGAGAGAGAGGAAAAGGCAACTGTTACCGCGGTGCTTGAGGTAAGCCCCCCTATCACACCCGTAAGGAGTAAACTCCTGCTCCCCTTATATTTGAGGAGAAAGTATCCGATAAAATCAACCGTTGAGACGAGTATAACAAACTTCCAGACTTCGGAGGGATTAAGCCCCTTTATCACTTCCCTGTCGGGCAGGATGGGGAGTATTACAGCGGAAACGGTAAAGAACTTGAGAACAGCTATTATATCCTCTTCTTCCATAAGCCGTGCTATTCTTTCGAGCTTATCCTTAAGGACGAGAACGAAGGTGGTGAGTATGGTTAAGAAAACCGAGAGATAAAACTCCCCGAAGGCGACGAGAACGCCTATGAAGAAGGTTATAAAGGAAGCCACCTCCGTGGTTATACCCATGCTTTTGTCCTTCCAGTAGCTGAGTGTTGCCAGAAAGGAGAGGCTGAGAAGAATAAAGATTAAGGGAAGCTCTGAAGAAGTTTTGAGATAAAGCAATCCCGATACGGTTCCGAGAACGGATATGAGGGGAAAGGTTCTAACACCCGCAAATATATCGTGTCCGAACTTTGCCCTCACCTCCCTCTCAAGACCTATTATGAAGCCGAGAAAGAGGGCAAAGAGAACCTTAAACTCCGGTGTATTTTTTACGCTTTCTAAAAGCTCGTTCACCTTATGTAAGTTATTATGAGAACGATTATCGTTCCGAGAATCAGGTTAATGCCGACGAATACGGGAATCTGGCTGAAAAGCCTTTTCCTGTAAAGGAATAAATGAATGTAGATGAAGTTTATAACCATTATCGCAAAGAGGATTAACTTGAGATGAAATAGGGGATTTGTGCTGAAGTCAGGCCTGAATGCGTGCCACAGAGCCATTCCGGTCCCGAATAGGATAATAATGGCGAGCCATACGCTCATGAAGAACTTTCCGAGAACCTTGGGAGCTATATCCTGCCTGCATTCCTCTTTTGCGGAGCGAAGAGCTGGGCTGAGGAAAAGGACGTTAAAGAACATTCCCCCAATCCAGACTATTGCGAAGAAAATATGAAGGAAGAGGTAAGTTTTATACATCTGCCACCTCCCGAGAGTATTATACTCAGCTCGTTAAACCTTCCTCTTTCAGCTTTTCCTTCTCACCTTCCTTGAGGGGCTCACACCTGTTTACGTTTCCAAAGCACTCGGGACACAGGTCAAAGAAAACCAAAACTCCGAGACCCCCCAGCATCATATTAACCTGGGTTATTACGAGGTTCTCCTGCCTTTCGGGAAGTATCTGGTATTCCTCAAGGGTCTTACCGCAGAGGGTTTTATTCTCCGCATCTCCGAGCATGTGAAACTGGAACACGAGCCTTTTCGTTCTTCTGCACTTCATCCACTTGGGTTTAAGGTCAAGGATAACGAACTTTATCTCAACGTTCTGGTCCGTTATCCATCCCTTCTGCTTTGCCTTCTCAAGGAGTTTTTTCATTTTCTCAGGGTCCATAATCTGCATTTTTTAACCTCCGTAAATAGATTATGAGGGCGTTTCAGGTCTCAATTCCATGGGCTTAATCAACCGAACCTTCCCGTTATGTAATCCTCCGTGAGCTTCTTCTCGGGCTTAGTGAATATCCTCTCCGTTGGTCCGAACTCAACGAGCTCTCCCATATACATAAAGGCTGTAAAATCGGAAATCCTCGCAGCCTGTTGCATATTGTGGGTAACTATCACTATCGTGAGTTTATTCCTGAGCTCAACGAGGAGGTCCTCAATCTTTGCGGTTGATATGGGGTCAAGGGCTGAGGTCGGCTCGTCAAGAAGTAGAACCTCCGGCTCAACCGCTATCGCCCTTGCTATGCAAAGCCTCTGTTGTTGTCCTCCCGAAAGGGAGTAAGCGTTATCGTGGAGCTTGTCCTTAACCTCGTCCCAGAGTGCCGCATCCCTCAGGGCTTTTTCAACCTTCTCGTCAAGAATGGATTTCTTCTTTATTCCCCTCAGCTTCAGCCCGTAGGCAACATTTTCGTATATGGACTTTGGAAAGGGGTTCGGCTTCTGGAAAACCATACCTATCCTCATCCTAACGAGAATGGGATCAACGTCCTCACCTATGAGGTTTATCCCGTCGGGGTAGAGTATAGCCTCCCCTTCGTATCTCACGTTCTCGTAAAGGTCGTGCATCCTGTTGAAGCATCTCAGGAGTGTGGTCTTACCGCATCCCGAAGGTCCTATTATGGCGGTAATCTTTTTTTCGTAAACGGGAAAGGTTATATCTTTTAAGGTGTGTCTGTTTCCGTAGTAGAAGTTAAGGTTTTTAACGTCTATCTTCACACCGCGCTTGTGTGCTTTTTCCATCTCATAAAGAATTTTATTAGATTTTCTCATGCCTCCCCTCTTAACAATTCCTTAACAAAACTCCGTTAAAAGGAGTTATAAACTTCTTTAGGAGGGTGATTGATGAACAGAAGAAAATTCTTGAGCGGGCTTCTTTCCCTGGCATTACTCCCCGCTTTGTCTCCTGCAAAGGAAAAGGTTATAAACGGTGCGGGAGCTTCTTTTCCCGCTCCCCTTTACTGGAGATGGGCGGACGCCTATTACAGAGAAACGGGCATAAAGGTTAACTACCAGTCAATAGGTTCCGGGGGAGGAGTGAGACAGATAAGGAACAGAACCGTTGATTTCGGGGCTTCTGATGCACCTCTTCCCCCCGAAAAGACAAAGAAGTATAACCTTGCCCAGTTCCCCACGGTAATCGGAGGAGTTTCCCTTGCCTACAACCTGAGGGGCGTAAAGAATCTAAGGCTTTCCACGGAAGCAGTATGCGGTATATTCCTCGGAAAAATAAAGTATTGGGACGACCCCGTTATAAAGAAAGATAACCCCGGTGTTCCCCTCCCCCACAGGAGAATAGCGGTGATAAGGAGGAGCGACGGCTCGGGAACTACGTGGATATTCACGAACTACCTCTCAAAAGCCTGCCCCGAGTGGAAGGAAAAAGTTGGATACGGAAAAACTGTGAATTGGCCGACGGGAATCGGGGCTAAGGGAAACGAGGGGGTTGCGAACTACATAAGAAGAGTAAGGGGAGCAATAGGCTACGTTGAGTATGCCTATGCCCTTGAGAATAAGCTCCCCGTTGTAGCGGTTGAAAACAGGGAAGGAAACTTTGTAAAGCCATCTATAGAGACCTTTAAAGCGGCAGCCGCAAACGCAAAGTGGGACCCCGATAAGGACTTTTACGAGATTTTAACCTGGCAACCGGGAGAGAAAGCTTACCCCATAGCGGGAGCGACCTTCATACTCCTTGCAAAAGAGCCCGAAAGGAAGGAGATAAACAGGGAAGTTGTTAAGTTCTTTGACTGGGCGTATAGAAAAGGTGATAAAATGGCTATAGAGCTTCACTACGTTCCTCTGCCCGAGAACGTTAAGAACATGGTTCGGGACTACTGGAGGAAGCATGGATGGTATTAATAACGTAAAAAGGAAGAGAGACGCCTTCATTGAGAAGGTTGTTTTTTTCTCCCTTCTTTCCGCAACAATTTTTTTAGGGCTCATATACCCCGTTCTTATCGGCGGCTCAATACTTAAGGAAGCCTGGCTTTCCATACAGAAATTCGGAATAAGCTTTCTCTTCGGAACGACATGGGACCCCGTGAGGGAGATATTCGGGGGACTTCCCGCCATAGTGGGAACCCTTCTCACAACAGCTATAGCCACCACAATAGCGGTTCCCGTCTGTATAGGCATAGCTATCTTCATAACGGAGCTAAGTCCCAAACCCCTTAAGCCCGTATTCACCACCGCTGTTGAGCTTCTGGGGGCAATTCCCAGTATTATTTACGGGATGTGGGGATTTTTCGTAGTAGCCCCCCTGATGGGGGAATACGTTGAGCCCTTCCTTCAGGAAACCTTTATGGACGTCCCGGTTATAGGGAAGCTCTTTGAGGGGATACCGACGGGGATTGACCTTCTGACCTCAAGTCTCGTTCTCTCAATAATGATAATTCCCTTCATGGCTACGATAGTGAAGGATACCTTTGAGATGACCCCCCAGATTTTGAAAGAAGCGGGCTACGGAATGGGAGCAACCAAGTGGGAGGTGATAAAGGACGTTGTAATACCCTATGCATTCCCCGGAATAGTTGGGGGGCTCATCCTCTCAACGGGAAGGGCACTCGGCGAGACGATGGCGGTCGCCTTCCTTACGGGAAACGTCCACCAGATACCGAAATCTCTACTTGATAACTTCACGACCATAACCGTAGCAATTGCGAACGAGTTTACCGAGGCGGATACGGACCTATACCTTTCTTCCCTTTACTACCTCGCTTTTATTCTTTTCATCATGTCCTTTATGCTTCTTATCATCAGCAAGTTTATAATCTTCAAGAGGCTGGAGAAGAAATGGAAGACCTCAGGCGTTTAGAGAGAAGGATTAAATACAGAAAGATAAAAAGCGGTTTCATTTTATTCCTTTCTTTTATAACCGCTGTTTATGGTATATTCTGGCTTTTCTGGATTATAATTGACGTATTTATAAACGGATTCCAAAACATAAGCTTCTCCTTAATCCTTGAGGACCCCAATCCCCCCGGTGTTGAAGGGGGAGGACTGAAGCACGCTTTCGTCGGACATTTCCTAATAACAGGCATAGCAACCCTAATAGGGGTTCCCATAGGCATAGCTGCGGGAGTATTTTTCACCGAATACGGGAGATACAGCAAGATTGTTGGGTTTATGAGGACTATGACCGATTCGCTCGTTAGTCTCCCCTCAATAATCGTAGGAACATCGGTCTACGCAATTCTCGTAAAGCCCGTAGGGCACTTCTTCGGACTCAGCGGTTCGGTAGCCCTCGCACTCCTCATGCTCCCCGTAATAGCGATAACGACCGCACAGATACTAAAGCTCGTTCCTGACTCCCTAAGAGAAGCGGCTTACGCCCTTGGTGCATACAAGTGGCAGGTTATAAAGGACGTTTCCCTCGTCGCCGCAAAGAGGGGAATACTAACGGGGGTAATACTCGGAATAGCGAGGATAACGGGTGAGACAGCACCCCTCTTATTCACCTCTTTTAACAACAACTTCACAACTTACAATGTATTTGAGCCTATGGCTTCACTTACGGTAACCATATTTGTTTACGTTATGGGTCCTTACGAGGACTGGCATAAAAAGGCCTGGGCTTCCGCTCTTATACTTACCTTCGTTACACTTATATTCTTTATCCTTGCAAAGTATATGGTGGGAAGGAAGAAGGCCTAAAGGAGAATCTGCTTAACGAAGAGTATCTCGGGTATCTTCTTTATCTCCTCAAGAACCTCCTCGGGAATTGGGTCATCGAGGTTGAGAATTCCTATCGCTATTCCTCCCTTCTTCTCCCTTCCAAGCCTGAAGCCTGCTATGTTTATATTAGCCCCTCCGAGTATTGAACCAATCTTTCCTATAACACCAGGGACGTCCTTGTTTTCAAACACAAGGAGGATGCCCTCGGGTTCAATATCAACCTTGTAGTTGTCTATCTCGGTAATCCTCGGAATCTGTCCCTCAAGAACCGTTCCAGCGACGACTTTCTCCCTTCCGTCCTTCACAACAACCTTTATGTAGTGCTTGAAGTCGGGCGTTTCCTCGGAAGAGAGCTCCTCAACGCTTATTCCCCTGTCCCTCGCAACGTAGAAGGCGTTTATTATGTTTACGGGAAAGTCAACGACTTCCTCAAGAATCCCCTTGAGAACCGCGGAGGAGATGGGCTGGAAGTGTTCCGCTATATCTCCCCTCACCTCTATGTGAACGGACCTTATGCCTTCGTCGCTCCACTGAACGAGGAACTTTCCGAGCTTCTCCGCAAGGTCAAGGTAGGGCTTTATAAGGGTGAGAACCGAAAGGTCGGGGAAGGGAGCGTTTACCGCATACTCAACAGTCTGCCCTTTTAGGGCTTTCAGAACCTGCTGGGCTACTATCACCGCAACGTTTCTCTGGGATTCGTAAGTGTTTGCACCTATATGGGGGCTAAGGGATATATTTACCTTATCCGCAAGCCTTTTCAGTTCGTCAACGAATTCGGGAGGAGGGGGCTCCTTTGAGTAAACGTCAAGGGCTACCCCCTTTATCTTGCCCATTTCCATATATTTAATGAGCGCTCTCTCGTTTATTATCCCTCCCCTCGCACAGTTAACTATGTAAACGCCGTCCTTCATAATCTCAAACTCTTTCTCGTCAATCATATTCTTTGTTTCGTGGGTGAGGGGTGCGTGTATTGTGAGAACATCTATCTCCTTTAACATATCGTGGAGGTTATCAACGAGCTTAACCCCGAGTCTGTCCGCCTTTTCCTTGGGGATATAGGGGTCGTAAGCCATAACCTTCATACCGAAGGCCTTTGCCCTTATCGCAACCTGAGAGCCTATGTTTCCGAGACCTATTATTCCGAGGGTCTTTCCGTATAGCTCCTCCCCCATAAACTTTTTCCGGTCCCATCTGTATGAGAGAATATTTTCGTGGGCTTTGTGCCCGTTTCTCATTATCGTGAGCATGTGCATCATCGTAAGCTCGGTAGCCCCTATCGTGTTCGCACCGGGGGTGTTTACAACGAGTATGCCCTTCTTCGTAGCGGTTTCAATATCCACGTTATCAACACCAACACCAGCCCTTCCTATAACCTTTAGCTTTTCTCCCCTTTCTATGAGCTCCTTCGTGACGGGTGTCCTGCTCCTCGTTATTATCGCGTCAAAGTCTTTGATTATCTCAAGGAGCTCCTCGTAAGATATCTCGGGTTCGTTGTAAACCTCAACCTCGGGGTCCTTCTCAAGAAGTTCAATACCTTCGGGAGCTATGGGGTCGGTAATTAACACCTTGTACAAGTCCTTTACCTCCGTGATGGGAGTAAGAAAAATATTATAAACTATGAAAAACGTTCTCCTTTACAGAAGGGGAGGACTAGGGGATACCTTATTCACCTTTCCCGTTCTTGAGATATTTAAAAGATTGGGATACAGAACGGTTGCAGTAGGAAACACAGACTACTACGAAATAGCAAAGCATGTGGGATTTGCGGACGAGGTTTATTCCGAATTGCCCGAAGGAGAGTATGAGAAAAAAATTATTATCTCCCTTGAGGGAAACCTGAAGCCCTTTCCCGAAAAGAGAATATGGATTCTTGAACACTACCTAAAGAGCTTGAACCTTCCCCCTATTTATTCTCCTACCCTTCCCATAAAGCAAAATGAAAACTCCCCCCTTAAGGGAAAGGTCGTTATACACCCTTCAAGCGGTTCAAAGAAGAAAAACCCTCCCCTTGAGCTTTTTCTATCCATCGGGGATTACCTTAAAAGGAAGAATATTGAGTATATTTACCTTCTCGGTGAAGCGGAGGAAGAGCTGTCGGATACATTAAAGCCGAACTTTTTCAGTTTATCCCCCCTTGAGATAGCGAGGAACTTAAAAACCGCCCGTTTTTACGTAGGGCTTGACAGCGGGATAACTCACCTCGCCTCTTATTTAGGCATAAAGGGAATAGCCATTTACGGACCTACCGATAAAGTTGTCTGGAAACCTTTGGGAGATAGCGTTAAGGTTCTCAGTCTTGATTACGAGTGTTCCCCATGCTTCCCGAACGTGTGCAAAGAAAGACCCTGCCTAAATCCCGAGGAGCTTTTTAATAAACTTGTTGAGTTAATAGAGCTTCACCTCATATCTTGAGAGTATATCTTCCCTTCCTTCCGCAAATGCCTTTATAACCTCAACTGTCTGGTTGTTTATATTTCTCACCGCCCTTTTTGTGAAGTAGGCTATATGGGGAGTTATAACTACGTTCTCCTTTCTTGATAGCTCAAGAATCTTTAAGTTTTTATCGGAAGATAAACCTTTTTTATACCTTTTAAGGATTAGAATTTCCTCATCTTCAAATACGTCAAGTCCTATTCCCCCGAACTTTTCGTAATTCTTGTAAAGTGCGTCCGTGTCAAGAACCTTACCCCTTGCGGTGTTTATGAGTATTACCCCCTCCTTCATGAGCTTTATCCTCTCTTCGTTTATTAGGTGGTGGGTTTTAGGCGTGTAGGGAACGTGAAGGGAAATTATATCGCTATCCCTCAATAGGTTTTCAAGAGATGTGTATAAAACACCCGCCTTCTTCAGCTCCTCATTCTCGTAAATATCGTAAGCGAGAACCCTCATGCCGAATGAGAGCCCGTATCTCGCAACGATTGAGCCTATCCTTCCCGTTCCTATAACCCCGAGAGTTAAATCCTCAAGGTTTTCAGAAGCTATCCCGTAATCCTGGGAAAAGTTTAATTTATCAACCATTTCCCTTATCTTTCCGAGCTTTCTGACAAGGTAGAGAATGAGTGAGAAGGTGTGCTGTGCCACAGCACTCGGGGAGTAAGCGGGAATGTGAGTAACCTTTATACCCCTTTCCCTGCAAAACTCAAGGTCTATGTGGTCAAACCCGACAGAACGGGTGTGAACGAGTTTTAAGCTTTCAAATTTTTCAAGAACTTCCCTTGTTAGCCTGTCAAATACAAAGACGCTCAGTATATCCGCATCCTTAATTTCATCAAGGGGAACCTCGTCAATTGTTTGCGTGTAAACCTTTACGTCAAAGCCTTTCAGGTTTTCCCTGAAGAAATCAACGAAATTCGGGTCAACGCTCGTAAAGACTATTTTCATTCCTATATAAAATTGTATGAGAAAATTTAATTAAGAGATTAATAACCCGAGGAGGTGGTGAAGATGGGACAGATGGTAGAGTTTGAGAAGAACGGCGTTAAGGTAAGGGGCTATATAGCTACCCCCAAGTGGGGCGGACCGGGCGTTATCGTAATCCACGAGTGGTGGGGTCTTGAGAGTCCCCTTTCAAATATAAAGGAGATTTGCGACAGGTTTGCTCAGGAAGGTTTTGTTGCCTTCGCACCCGACTTTTACGAAGGGAAGTACGCGGACAATCCCGACGATGCGGGAAAGCTCATGACGGACATGTTTGAAAACAGAATGGATAAGGTGGATGCCATTTTTAAGGCCTCCGTAGATTTCCTCAAGGAGTGCAGGTACACCTCTCCCAAGAAAGTTGGTGTTACAGGATTCTGTTGCGGGGGAACCCTTTCCATGTATTTTGCGGGTAAGTTTCCTGACCTTATTGACGCAAGCGTTCCCTTTTACGGACTTCCCCAGCTCACAAAAATAGACGCGGAAAACATAAAAGTTCCCATATTCTTCATACTTGCCGAGAAGGACGAGTTTGTTAACAACGATGAGGTTATAGATATAGCGAAGAAAGTTTGGAAGAACGGCGTTGATGTGAAGGTGAAAGTTTACTCGGGCGTTACTCACGCATTCCTGAACGAGAAGAGAGAGGACGTTTACGACCCCTGCAGGGCACAGGACGCCTGGAACCTAACCGTCGCATTCTTCAAGGAATACCTGACCTAAACCTTCTTTCTTTCCCCTCTAAAATCTTTTTTTCTCCCTCCGATATAAAAAAGTGAAAGAACCAAGAAGGAGGTAAGAAGTATGGCAACGAGGATTAATTACAACTATGAAGCAGCCGTTACTTATACTACTTTAAAACAAAATGAGAGACTTATGAACAAGTCCCTCCTCAGGCTTTCAACGGGACTAAGAATTTTATCCGCAGCGGATGACGCTTCGGGACTCTTCATAGCGGACCAGCTTTCCCTCGTATCAACGGGACTTGAACAGGGAAACAGGAATATCCAGTTTGCTATATCCGCACTCCAGATTGCGGAGGGAGGCGTGGCCCAGATATACGACAAGCTAAAGACCATGTATCAAAAGGCGGTAAGTGCCGCGAACGACATTAACGACCCCAACGCAAGGGCGGCACTCCAGAGGGATATAGAAAACCTGAGGGACGCTATTCAGAAGATAGCGCAGGATACGGAGTATAACGGAATAAGGCTCTTAGACGGCACACTTAAGAACGGTATTTACATACACTACGGAGCACGTTCAGAACAAAAACTTAGTGTGGCTATAGATGATGTTAGAGCTTCAAATTTAGGAGCTTATTTACTTGATTTGAAAGGGCAATCAAATTCCGCATATGATTCCTTTGCTAACCTGTTGACAACAGACACAAATTTTGAATTCGCTTCCACGGAAACTATAAGCATAGCCGGAGTAACACATTCTCCACCAACAAATATAGTAACGGATGCAAGGTATATTGCAGACTGGATAAACGGGGACCCGACTTTACAACAACTGGGAATAAAGGCAAAAGCTTCAAATAGAGTCGTAGGAGACCCCTGGGTTAATGTAGCTGTTGATACAGGTGATTCATTAACGATAAAGTTCTATGTAGGAACAAGTACAACACCTGCAATAACATTGACTTACGGTCCAGGTAAAACTATTACACTTGATAGAATTATAAGTGATATCAATTCAAAAGCCACAGGTCTGAACTTAGTAGCCAAGGAAGAAAATGGAAGACTCGTTATTGAAACGAGCGGCGAAACGGTAGGAGTAGAGGTTTCAAAATCTGGTACAGGAGGCACAACTTTTTCATTAGACCAAATTATTTCTGGCGTAAACAAGACTGTGAACAATACAAACACCCAAGCATCAGCCATAAAAGTAGGTGATTTGAGAATTATTGATGATGAATCATATACATATGATTTCACGGGTATTGCGGGTGCCTTTGGATTAACCAGCCCAAGCGGAACCGTAGGAATTACAGACCTTTACGCAATTGACGTTACCACAAATGAAGGGGCGGAGCTTGCGATGGATATTCTGACAATAGCCGCTCAAAAAGTTGATGAAATACGCTCCCAGATAGGCTCCACCATAATAAACCTCCAGGCTATTTACGACGCTCAGGCTGTTGCCAAGGACAACACGGATAACGCGGAAAACATCATTAGGAATGTGGACTTTGCCAAGGAGATGACCGAGTTTACCAAGTATCAAATTAGGATGCAGTCCGGTATAGCTATGCTTGCACAGGCAAATGCCCTACCTCAGCTCGTTCTCCAGCTTCTCAGGTGATGCCTTCTTTTTCTTTTTACTTTTCTTTTAAATGGAGTTCTTAGCCATGAGGATTGAGAGGGGGGATGGCTTTGACTGGAGCTCCTTAAAGGAAGTTCAGCAAAACATTCTTCAGGATAGTGCTAAGAACCTTGAGAAGTTCAGAAATGAGATGAGAAAGGAAGCCCAGAAAACTCGGAAAATAAGCAACGAGGAAATTCAGAAAATCATAGAGGAGATTAAGAAAAAGCTTGATTACCTGAATAAATACCTAAAGATAGAGATAGACAAAGAGCTTGAGATGCCCGTTGTGAAGATTATAGAAAAAGATACAAACAAGGTTATAAGGCAAATTCCCCCCGAGTATCTCCTTGAGTTAATGAAGAGGATTGATGAGATGCTCGGAGTTTTACTAAACGAGAGGGTATAAGTATGGCTGGAGAGATATATCTACCAGGTTTTAGCGGTGCTTACGACTGGGGTGCCATGCTTGACCAGCTTATGGCTGTAAAGAGCATTCCTATACAGAAACTAAACCGGGAAAAGCAAATAATAAACCAGAAAATTCAATTAATCTCCGAATTCTCAAAAAAGGTAAACGATTTGAAAAATTTAATTGAAAACTTTAACCTTGACGATGCCCTTCTCTCAAAGAGTGCGAGCGTATCACATCCCGATGTTCTTTCCGTGTCTGTGAGAAAGGAAGCTCCCGAGATAACCTTTGAGGTAAATGTTCTCAACACTGCAAGCGTTGAGATACTCGTTTACGACTCAGGATTTAACTCCCTTGAGGAACAAATCGGTTCAAGCGGAAGTTTCACCCTGAGGTATTACAAAACCGATACCGAATACGAGGGGTTCACAATAGAATACAACTCAACGGATACCCTTCAGGATATCGTGAACAAGATAAACGAGGCTCAATCCCTCGTTAAGGCTTCCATTTATTACGACGGGAATAAGTATAAGCTCATGCTTTCCGAAACATCCCCTGAGAACTCAACCGTTGAAACCTCTGACGACCTCTCAACGAAGGTTATACACCTTCTCGGGACCCTCCCCCCTCAGTTCGGAAATAGCTCCCTCATACAGAAAGCCCAGAATGCAAAAATACAGGTAGGAAGCGGGAGCGTTATAGAGAGTGCGGGAAGCACCTTTGAGAACGTAATAACGGGAATTGATATAACCGTTAAGGAAACGGGAAGCTCAAGAGTTGAAGTGAGGCAGGATTTCGGGAAAGTTAAAGAGTTCTTAAACAACTTTGTTAAGTCTTACAACAAGCTTGTGAACAACGTGAAGAGCCTTACTCTCGGAGAGAACGCACCCTTTAGGGGCGAAAACACCATAATGGGCGTGAAGTATGAGCTTTCCGATGCCCTTGACCCACTGATTGAGCTCGGAATCATAGAGTATAAGGAGGACGGAAGCATAGCCCTTTCCGGAAACCTTGAGCAGGTTATAGAGGAAAATCCAGACGTTTTTAAACTCAAAATGGAGGAGTTCATAAATACCGCGGGAGGGGTTTTAAGGGTAAGCTCGGACTCCTTTAAGGAGTTTACTGAGTTCCTTCAGGATAAGGTTGAGAGAATAGACGAGAGGATAAAACTCCTCTCGGAGAGGCTTGCGAGGGAGGAGGAGCTGTTAAGGAGGCAGTTTTCTCAGCTTGAGAGCTTTATGAGTTATGCAAACGACGTAAGGGAAAGGTTAAAGCAGTTTATCGTAACCCTTTCGGAGATGAGCGGAGGTAATAAGAAATGAGGAACGTGGCGGAAGCTTACTTTCAAAACATGGTTGAGACCGCTTCACCCATTGAACAGATTATCCTTTTATACGATAAAGCTATAGAGTGCATGGAAAGAGCCATAGAGCTTTACGACGAGAAGGAAGACTTTGAAAAGAGAAAGGAGTTTGTGGAAAACATAGACAGGGTTTACGACATAGTGAGTGCCCTTAAGTCCTTCCTTGACCACGAAAAAGGAGGGGAGATAGCAAAGAACCTTGATACGATATACACCATAATACTCAGCACGCTCGTGAGAACGGATAAGAAGAAGGAGGAGCTTTTAAAGATTTTAGAAATCCTGAAGGATTTGAGGGAAACCTGGGAGGAAGTGAAGAAGAAGTCATAAACTAATCCAGTTGTAGGCGTAATAAAAGTTCTCGTTCAGGACTCCCGACATCTTTATTCCCTGTTCTATAACCTCCCCGTTGAATCTTTCCTTAACCTTCTTGAGGAAGTTCCTAAGGATTTCGTCCCCTATCTTTGAGGAGTAAACGGTTGTTGCAACCTTTTCGTCGTCAAGGAGGACAACGGAACCTATCAGGTAGTTATGACAGAAGAATAAAAACTTGTTATTTTCCTCTTTTTTCTCAAGCTTTGTGCAGTAGTTCTTTAAGTAATCTTCCGTGAACTTGGCAACCTCTTTAATCTTTTCCATCCTCGCATACTCCTTCCGCTCTTACCTTCCCACCTTCGGTTTCGTAAATCTTTCCGGGTTCAAGCTTTGTCCTCAGTATGTATCCGAGTGCAATGTCCCCGTCGGGGGAGACCGATGTGATAAGACCTATGGGTTTATTCCCCTCAATTATCTTTTCCTCTTCCTTCACGGGGGAAACTACCGAGAACTTCGTGAGAACTCTGGGTGTTCTTCCCCTGAAGTAAACTCTCGCTATCGCTTCCTGTCCCACATAACAGCCTTTGTTAAGGCTTATGGCGTATGGGAGAACTCCGGCCTCAAGGGGTGAAAATCCTTCCCTCAGCTCCTTGTGTATCCTCGGAACGCAGTTCCTTATGCGTTCTCTCTCAAGCTCCTCCTCACCGACTTTCATTTCCTTCGGAAGTTTATCCTTAATTTCTTCAAGCTTACCGAATAAATCAAATCCCTTCTTCTTTATCCTTACGGGATTTTTTGCTATATAAACTTCCTCTCCCAGCTTCTTGACCTCGTAATCGGAAAGCTCACAGCAGAAAGTCTTTCTTACGAAATCCTCGGAGTCTTCTCCCCATAGGAATATATGCTCGTATTCAGACAGGTTCTCAAAGTAAACTTTGAGGGAGAGCTTTAGCCTGTTGAACTCGTTTATGACGAATTCGGGGTCCTCTTCCGTATCAAGGATGTAGTAGTCCTCTATCTTGTAAACGAAGAAGTCCGCAACGGGGTTCCCGTTCTGCTTCAACCAGAGGTTGTAATTGAATGTATAGGGTTTCAGTGATTTTATGTCGTTTGTGAGGAGGCCGTGAAGGAAATGGGTGTGTTCCTCCGGGGCTGTAAGGCCCTTCATAAGCGTTTTTACAGGCTTTCCGTAGACCTTTATCTTAGACCTTTTAAGCTCACACCACTTCATAGCCAATACATAATATTACCTTCTTTACTTTCCGGTTCTATGCCCCTGAGCAGTAATCCCGTTATTCTGTCCGAGTAATGGGTTGTTGCGGGGAGTTTTACGGGCTGGAAGGAGGCGTAATTGAGAAGGGTGAGGCTCAGGACGTAAGAGGCGTGCTCCTCAACGCTCAGCTCTCCGTAAACCTTTCTTATCTTCAAGGGTTTATGGGTTCCGTGAAAGATGTTGTTGTATGTCGCAAGGACTACGCTGTTTTCGTCAAGCTTCAGGAAGTATCCTTTAAGCTTTCTTTCCGCTTCTGTTTCGGGGAAGAATCGGGGATTCCCGCTCTTTATTATCTCAACGAGCTCAACGTTATACCTGTAAACTTTTGAGAAGTTTATAAAGCTCTCTACCTCACCGCTCGGAAATCTCCCGTCCCTGTGTATCACTATCCTTGAGCCTTCTTCAATACCGAGCTCTCTGAGCTTTAGAAAGAGGTCTTCTATTACCTTTCCGCTCACCTCCTCCCCGAATGAGGGAAAGGAGGAGAGCTTATACCTTATGAAACTCCCGTCGGAGAGGAATATCTTCGTAAAGGCTGCGGTGTTTATCGTTGAACCTCTCTTTTTGGTTCTGCTGATATCAAGCCCTATAAACACATCAACGTTCCTGAGCTTTTCCCCGAGCTTGTAGGGAATGTTTCCCGTTTTCCCGAGAATCTGCTCTCCTACGTTAAGGACCACATATCTGATATCGGTCCTCAGAAGTGTTCTGTTCAGTATAAACTGGGAGGGTATGTTCCTTGAGAGGAGCCTTGACTTTATGTAATCGTAAAGCAGAAAATCATCGTAGGGGTCAACCTTCTCATACTCCTCAAGGAATACGATAACGAGGTCGGGGTTTCCAATCTCGTTAAATTTCCTTGATAGTGTATCCTTTACCTTGCTCCTCTTCTCTCCGAGAACTCTTATCACGCTTTCCCTTTTCAGGGTTATCCCCTTTCCTTTCAGGAATGCACTCAATTTTTTGAGGAACTCATACCTTTTGCTCTTTAACTTTCCGTTTATCTCTTTATCCACGAAGATGAAACTTATTCTGAGCTCCGGCTTTCTTATGAAGGGTCTCAGGTCCTCTATGAACTTTCTCATGTTTGAGTATATTCTCTGGCTTCTTCCCGCTCCGTCAACGAGGGTGTTAACGTAGTTAATTTTTTTGCCCGTTGATAGCTCCGAGAGTTTTATTTCCCAGCCGAACTCCTTTATGAGTCTTTTCATAAGCCCTACCGCGAACCTTATTCGTTTTAATCTTTCTGCGGGCTTTAGCCTTATGAAGGAGAGGAGTTCCGAGAGCTGTTTCTCATCAAAGTCTTCAAAGTCTATAACCACTCTGAGGGCGGTTGCGGGATAGGTGTATCCCTTTTCGGTATGAACGACAAAAATATCTTTCTTTCCTTTAAGAATTTCTTCCCAGGCCTTCTTGACGTAGGGGTTTGTCGTTATCCTTGCCTTCTCCCTTATGAACTCTTCAGACAGCTCCCTCGCGGTTTGAACTTTTTGAATGCGGAAGGTTGTGTCGGAGCGTATGGGCTTTACTTCTATTTCTTCAAGGTTTAAACTTCCGTGATTTTCAAGGAGTTTCTGAAGGGTTTCCCGTGAGAGTATTCTGAACCTCAGGTCTGTCTGGAGGTATAAACTTCCGTTAATTTCGTGGATTTTTGTTAACACCTCGGGTATAAGGTGGGCTTTCCCGAGCCTCCAGTTTACGACCACATTGTTCCCGTAGTGTTTGAAGAAGTATTTGAGCCACACCTCATTCCAGTTCTTTAGCCTGAGGGAATCCCTAAAAAGCTCCTGGGCTTCCCTCGGTGAGGAAAAGGACTCTATATGAGTAATTCCCTTATTCTCAAAGGTGTAAACAATTCCCTCCTCCAGCTTTACCGAAGGTTTTTCCTTCACTTCTCCGAGAACGTAAAACTCCCCTCCCCTTCTGAAAAGGGGTTTTTTTAACTCAGTGAAGAGTCTAAATCTTACTCTGTTTGCCTGTTCCTCGGGAATGTTCACGTGAGGCCTGAGTAATGTAAAGCTCCTTCCAAACTCAAAAGAGATGGGATAGAGGTTCGTCTTTACAAACATCTTCTCATAAAGTCAAGGATTATCTTTTTGTGGTCAAAAACGAGTTTATCAAGGGGTATGTCTTCAAGCTTGAAGACCTTTACCTCTTTTGCATCGCTTCCCGCTTTCGGCTCTCCCGTCGCGTCTCCTATCCACACCACCGAAACTACGTGGGCACGGGGGTCTCTACTTGGGTCCGAGTAAATGCCGAGGAGTCCGCTCAACTTAACATCAAGTCCGGTCTCTTCCTTCATCTCCCTTATCGCAGCATCCTCAACCTTCTCCCCTACCTCAACGAATCCCCCCGGGATAGCGAGTCCGACGGGCGGATACTTTCTCTCTATGAGAACGATTCCCTTAAACTTCTCCCCTTCCCATAGCCTTATTATCACGTCCGTTGCGAGGTAAGGCGTCCTTGGCTCAAAGCTCATTTTATCAACTCCTCTATGTGCTCCTTCAGGCTCTCGTTAAGCTGGTGGTCATCTTCTACTTTTATAAACCTCTTTACCTTTACATTCCTGACGAATTCCTCAGAAAGACTCACGGGAACTATATCGTCCTTTGTTCCGTGCATTATCACTATCTCAACGGGCGGGTTTTCCGGAAAATCCACCTTTCCATCTTTTATTATCTCGTATCCGTTCTCAATAATGTCCTTTGCCCACTCCTTTATGAAGGTTACCTCCCTTCCTTCCTCCTCTATCGTGAGCTCTTCCTTTCCCTCAATCCAGTTTTTTAGATTCTCCTCCCCGAACTCCTTTATCATGAGTCCGAGGGTGTTGTAAGAGGGTGCAAGGAGTATCAGTCTTTTTATATTGAGAATAGGTCTGTGCTTTACATAGTTGAGGGCAACGTAAGCCCCGTGAGAGCTTCCGCAGAGGTGAATCTCCTCATACTTCTGGGAGAATCCCCTCACGAGTATTTCAAGGGTGTTTAAGGTGTTCGTGGTTGTGTGCTTCTCGTAGTCCATATCCATCGCGAAGAAGGAGTAAATGTTCTTTCGGGAGAAGTATTCCCTGAGGAAGGCTATCTTGCTTCCCATGACGTTCGTGGCGAGCCCGTGGAGGTGAAGCCATAACCTTTTTTCGTTGTTCTCGTCGTAAAAATACATTACCTCACCTCAGGTAGTTTTTAAACCTCTGGTAGTTCATCATCCTGTTAAAGAGCTCCTCCCTCCTCTTCTCAACCTCGGATATGAGAAAGTCAAGAATGCGGAGGGACTCCTGAGCCTCTTCCTTCGTCATACCTTCGGGGTTCATTTTGGAAAGCTCTTCTATCTCTTTTAAGAGTTCTTCGTATTTGTTCTCACTCAGGAGTTTCTGGCACTTCAAGAGTTTTTCCTTGTATGGATTCACTAAAACTCCTCCAGCTCCTCTTCCGTGAAGCTCACCTTGGGTATGGCTTCTTTTATTTTCTCAAAGGTTGTGTAAAAGTCATCCTCTATCTTCCTAACTCTCTTTCCGTAAACGTTCTGGAAGGCTTTCGTTATTATGGCTTCCTTCTGGAGGGCGTTCGTGAGACCGAGCTCCTGATACTTTTCCTCCATGACCTCCCTCACTTCTCTAAGGAGGTTTGCCCTGCTTTCCCTTTCCCTTTCTGCCTCTTCAAGGGGAATGGTTAAGAACTCGTCAACCTTCTTTAAAACCTTCTCAAAGGCATAGGCGGGAAATCTCTTCTCACCGAATCGGTCCGTTATGAAACCTACGGTTATGAAGTAGGGTTCTTCTACCTTAGTTTCAAGCTCTATCTCTTCCATATCGGGTGATTCCCTGAGGTATTTCTGGAATATCTCGTAGGCCTGGTGGGCTTTGTCCTTTAGGTTGGGGGCTTTCTCAACGTTCAGGGCTATTATGTAGTCCTTTGATTCCTCGGGAAGTATTATTGCGGGAACCTCTCTTATGCCGAGGAGCTCCGCAGCTTTTAGCCTGTGCTGTCCGTTTATCACTTCGTAAAATCCCTCTTCTGTTTCAACCACGAGAATGGGGTCAACGAATCCCACCTTCTCAATGCTTGCCATGAGTCTCTTTATAAGGGTCTCCGATAAATCCCTCTGGATTGAGGGAATTCTTATATCGCTTACGGGAAGAAGCGTTATCTTAAGCTCGTAGCCCTTTAGGGGCTCTTTCAGCGTAAACATCTCCGTCCCTCCAATAAATATATTTTGAAGGAAAAACTTAAGAGGACTCCACTCCTCCGAGGGTTAACTTCCTTATCCTTATGGTGGGTTGTGCATCCGTTACGGGAACTCCCTGTCCGTCCTTACCGCAGGTTCCTATGGCCCAGCCGAGGTCATATCCAACAGCGTCAACATCCTGAAGGGCTTTTGGCCCGTTTCCTATAAGAGTAGCCCCCCTTATGGGGTAGGTTATCTCTCCGTTCTCTATCATGTATCCTTCCATTACTTCAAACATGAAGTCCCCCGTTACGGTGTTAACCTCACCTCCTCCCATCTTCACGACGAGGACGCCTTTTTTAGTATCCTTTATTATGTCTTCGGGGTTGTCCTTTCCCTTGTCTATGAATGTGTTCGTCATCCTCACTATGGGAACGTGGGCGTAGCTCTGTCTTCTTCCGTTTCCCGTGCTCTCAACTCCCTCCTTCATTGCCCTCAGTCTGTCATACATATAGCCGACGAGAACACCTTCCTTTATGAGAACCTTCCTCTGGGCTGGGACGCCCTCGTCGTCAACGGTAAAAGAGCCGTTGTGATGGGGAAGGGTGGCATCGTCAACAACGGTAACAAGCTCGGACGCAACTTTCTCACCGAGCTTTCCCGCATAAACGGAAAGTCCCTGCTGAACGAGGTCCGCTTCAAGCCCGTGCCCCACCGCCTCGTGTATCATAGTCCCCCCAGCCTGGGAGGACATAACAACCGTGAAGGTTCCCGCTGGTGCGGGCTTTGCACTCAGCATAAGGAGTGCCCTTTTTGCGGCCTTTTCAGCTATCTCTTCGGGTGGGGTTTCGTTGAATATCTCAAAGCCCTTCCTTCCCCCGAGGCTCTCGTATCCCCTCTGGAGTATATTCCCGTCGCTTGCGACAACCTCAACGAAGAAGACAACTCTCTTTTGAAGGTCCTCAGCTGTCTCACCTAAGGTGTTTATAACCATTATCTCCCTTGTCTTATCCATAAGAACCGCAAGAACCTGCTTTATATTATCTCCGAAGCTCCTTGCCTTCTCGTCCGCTCTTTTTAGTATCTCCGCCCTGAACTTGAGGTCAGCCTCGTCGGGGTCTATTAAAACCTCGGTCCATCCGCTTATGTGTCTCTTTCCCATTGCGACAGGGCCGTGCCCCTCTCCCCTTGCGAGTATCTTTGCAAGCTCCTTGAGGTTCTCAAAGGTGGGTTCTGTTGTGTATCCGTAATAGGTTTTCCCATTCTTTATGAGTCTCAAACCGACTCCTTCATCGTATCCGTGGGTTATCTTATCGATCTTCCTATCTTCTAAGGAAAGCCTTGTTGTCCTTGACTTTTCGTAAAATATCTCTCCGTATTCCCCGCCCTGAGACATAAGGGTGGAGAGTATGTATCCGCTCTTTTCTTTTAAAAGCTCCTTAACAGGATTCATAAGGCTCATTTTTCTTCAAGAGAGGGCTTTTGTCAAGAGCTGTAAATTTAGGATTTACAACCACCTCCACACGGTTAATTAGGAACCCGCACTCCTTTGTAAAGATTATAAAGCTCTATGAATAACTTACGAGATTTATAAACTCAAGAAACTCCACATAATTTTCGGAAATTCGGAGTACGGGAAAAGGCTAAAAATTTTAGTCTAATTTTTTCCGCATTACTCAAAGCGAAAACAAATATATCATCGAAACATCAATGCACCTTTATATCCCGATGCACGCTCCCTATTCCGTTGCCAAGAATCCATAAGGGCTTTTTAGCCCTTCTTGAAAGAATTCTATGTTATAAATGTGTTTATGTCAAGGAGAAAAAGGAAGAAAAAAGATGTGGTGAGAACAACCGTAACGCTTCCGAGGGAAGTTTGGGAGGAGTTGAGAATTGAGAGCATAAAGAAAAACATCACATTAGGAGACTTGATAGCTAAGAAGCTGGAAGAGCTTAAGTATCTTAAGAAGAAGTTAAGCGTTGTTTCCTCAGATTAGGTTATCAAGGGGGTCGGGTGTATCGGTTATTATCTCTCTCTTTAGCTTTGTAAGGCTATCAAAGGTGTAAATTATCACAAAATCCCTTTCGGGTTCAAGGATGTTTTTGAGTTCATACTTTAGTTTTTCAAGTTTTGCTTCGGTTATCTCCCCTTCAAATACCGATTTCTGAACGTGGGTTAGATACTTTTTCACAACCTTTCTCACTTTGTTCAATCGGTATGCATCTTTATTATCCTCTGTAGCTATGTCGTAAACGAGAATTACCTTCATTTTAAACCTCCGTAGTTTAGGGGTATGTAAAGCTCTTCTCCGAGCAGGTGTTTTATTAACTTGTATAGTTCCAGTCTGATTAATGTTTTATGGGAAACCTTTCTCCTGAGTTTGGGTGTTTAATTGTCTTATTCAGGAGATTATCAAACTCGGAAAGGAACACTCTTTTTCCTTCCTCATTCAGGTAAGATGCGTTTAGCTCTTTTCTGAAGTGTTTTTCCGTAATCTTTTCCCTTTTTATAAGGTCTAAGATGAGTTTATCGGAAAGTATGGGTTTAAAAATCTCCGCTATATCAAGAGATAAAGAAAACCTCTTTGTGGACGGTTCGTGAAGGTAGCTTATCGTAGGATTGAGGGGTGTGTAGTATATCTCTCCGAGAACTTTTGCGTAAACGAGGGAGTTTCCGAAAGATATAAGGGCATTAAGCATGTTTTGAGGTGGTCTTTTTGTTCTCTTTCCGAAATCAAAACCGCTTATCTCTTCAAGTTTCTCGTAGCATAGCTTTCTGAATCCCGCCTCAACATTCATAACCTCCTCTATACTTTCCGCTTTCTCAAGCTGTTTGAAGTATTTTTCCGCTTCCAGCTTGTAAACGTAAGAGAGGTTCTGTATGGAACCTATAACGAAGGCCTTGGCAAGGTAGAGCCTTTTTTCTCGGTCAAGATAGTGTTCCGCCTGTTTTATCAAAAGATGACCAGATACATGGGTTTCTCTCGGATAAAAGCTTCCTACGTAGTATCCGTAGCGGTTGAAAAGATGTGTAATTACGCCGTTTTTTGCAAGTAGGGAAAGAACTTTCGTTGTTATACTTAAGTTGGTCATTATAAAGAGTTCCTCTATATCTTCAAGGGGAATGCTTTTCTTGACGTCTTCACCCTCAAAGTGGAGTGTGTTTTCCTTCCTTACGAGCCTTCCTTCCCTTAAGATGTAGTAAGCCCTACCCATAGCAGAACATATAGTAAGCACAGCTTTTGCGGTAAGGTTTCTTCTCCACCCTCGGGGGTGTTGCTGAGGATAACACCTTTTCTATTTTCTCAAGGGTGTTCTCTATCAGCTTCTCGTCTTCTTCGGTGAGATGAACTTCCTTTATCCTTTTTGCCCTTGGGTAGTGGAGTATTCCTTTTCTCGTTTTTATACCTTTCTGCTTTAGGTAGTAAATGTAATACTTAACCTGGAGTATGTGGGCCTCCTCAAGGGAGCTGGTGAGCTTTACCTCGTGAACAATAACCTCATCTCCAGCTTTCAGGAAAGCTATGCTAACGCTCTCGTCCGTTATACCTTCCTCTTCTTTGAAGGTATTCTCGTCTATCACCTTTCCGAGTAGAACCCTGTCGGAGGTGTGTTCAAAGGAAACACCTCTTGAAAAGAGCCATAGTTTTCGGAGACATATAACAGCGTAAGCTACCTGCGTTCCCTTAAACTTAAGCTCCTTTAAGTTCAAATGATGTTGCCTCCTTCTTCTTCGGTGGGAGTAAAGCCCTCACTCCCGCTGTAAGTCCCCTTAGCCCAGTAAATCCCTTTTAATCCCCATACGGGTTCAAAACTTCCCCTGTAAGGGAGAACGTCAAGGGTGTAATCAAGGATTTCTTTAAGGTATATATATCTGTTCATTAAATCCTTCTCCTCCCTGTCTTTTTCTATTAGAGGTTCAACTTCTTCCCTGAACACTTCGGGAATTACGGTTATTGAGAATATATCTCTGAACATCCTTTGTGCCTCGTTCTTGTTAAAGCGTTTCTTCAGACTCCACAGGTCTTTTATGTAAGATTTTGCTTTTTCGTAATGTTTTCTGTATTCTTCATCAAGCCTGAAGACTTCCTCATAAACCCTTTCCGTGAGACTATACTTGAACTCCTCGTCCCATATACCTTCTTTAAGGTTTTTCTCCGTTATCTCAAGAAGACTCTTCTTGTAAACGCTTCCAACTCCCGAAATATCCCGTGTATATATGTAAACATTGGGTTTATCTATAGACTTTTTTCCCTGCCTGTTCACTCTTCCCATCCTCTGGATAAGAGAATCAACAGAAGAAAGCTCGGTTATGAGGTAATCCGCATCAAGGTCCAGGGAAGCTTCCGCTATCTGCGTTGTTATCCATATGCCTTTTCCCTCGGCTTTGAAGAACTCCTCTATTTCCTTTTCCTTTTTTCTCCTATCTCTGTAGGTAAAGCGTGCGTGAAGAATGTTTCCTCCGAGAAGTCTTCCGAGTTCCACAGCTCTTTTTACGGTGTTCGTTATTACTAATACCTTTCCCTCTCTTGAGAGTTTCTTTATAAATTCCACGGCGTTTATTAGTGAGTCTTTAAGAACCTTTACATTGTGCCTCTCTTCTCTTTTCAGAAATACCTTTTCCTTAAAGTTCAGGTTTATGAGGTCCTTCCTTACGAAGGTTGGAAGGGTTGCAGTTGAGACCATTATCTTTCCCCCGAACTCGGTTATCTTTTTTACCGCTTCAACGATGAAGCCAAGGGTATGGGGTTCAAATAGCTGTATCTCGTCTATAACGACTCTTGAGTATGAAAGGGTAGCAAGGTATTTCTCAAAACCCGCGGGTCTGAAGATGAAGGGCATGAACTGGTCGGGTGTTGATACGAGAAGGGGCTTTCCGAAGTTCCTTGAAAGGTGGTAATCCTTAACTATCCCCTCAAAGGAGTTTCTCTCTACCTCGTCCCCTATTCTGTAGAGGATTGCTGTGCTGTGGAGGAGTCCCGCTTCTTCCTCCGAAAACACCTCTTTAGCCCTCTCGTATATAGCGTTTACAGCCGTTCTTATAGGGAGTGTGAAGAATCCTTTTTCCTTCAGGAATATGAAGCCCGCTTCCGTCTTTCCGTATCCCGTGGATGCGGTTATTAGAAGGTTATCCTCCCTGTTTTCAAGAACAAACCTCTGAAGCCCGTTAAGTTGATTATTTTTCCTCTCCTTGAGATACTTTTCAACCCTTTTCTCGTTTTCCGAGAGTTTCTCTGTCTCAACCTTCGGGAAGTATTTATTACTGCTTGCGTGGTCTATCCTGAGGAGAAATCCTTTAAGGAGTATGTAAGTTTTCTCAACATAGGGAAATCTCTTTGATAGTTCTCCGAGGTAATTATACTCCTCGTTCTTTAATAATTTTTTGTATTTAAGTTCTTTCCCGAACTCCTTTTCAAGAACCTCCCTGACTTTTTCAATGTCCTGTTCGTCGGGAACGTATTCGTGGTGATTCAGAACCGCAAGTATGACGAGGTCCTTTAAAGGTTTTGGAATATCCTCAGGAATGAATGCGGGAGAGAGGAGGTTGTGCCTCACTTCGGGAAGTCCTTTATCTGGTTTCACGCTTTTGTTTCCCGCCTTCTTCTGGAAGTGTTTATGGAGCTTCCCGTAGTCATGATACTCACATGCAAGCTCAAGGGCTTTCCAGAACTCCTTCCTGAAGCTCTCGGGAACGACTTTCTCTATCTTTTCCCCGTAGAGGTTTCTTAAGTGCTTCAGGTTCTCAAGGAGTTTATCGGTGTGCTCCCTTATGGTTGTGCCGTCCGATTTTGCCCAGTATTTACTCAGAAGGTTCTCCATCGCCTTTATTCCCGCCGTTAAGACCTATGAGGAAGGCATAGGCTATTCTGTTAAAAGCCCCGCTTTTCATAGCCTCAACGAACAGGTAAGGTATCTCCCTCTCAACCTCAAGGTATGCCCTTATTACGTTCTGCTCAAAGCTGTCCGTATCCCTCCTCCTTACTGCATCAAGGAGTCTGTAAGAGATGCCCTGTATCTTTTTCTTTGCCCTTTCCTCATTTTCCGCATTTCTGAAGATTTCCTTTCTCAGGTTAAGCCCCTCCGCATAAGCCCAGTTAATTTGCTTCTCCACGTTATCCCTCATATCAAGAACCTCCTGAAATTTTATGAAAAATAGAAGGTATTTTGGGAGAAATTTTTGAGCAGTTCCGAACTTAATGGGAGGTGGTAGTTTTCCTCCTTTTTTATAACTCTCAGAGAATAGATATCCTGACAAAATAAGAAGTAAAAGCTCGTATAAGTTCCTTCCCGAGTATATGTATTCAAGGAAGGTTCCAAATAAGGAGTTCAGATTTTTGGGGTATTCATCAAGATAACGCTTCATAGCTCTCGCAACCCTAGGGGGTATGCTGAAGGTGTATATCTTTGATTTATCCCTACCGAAAGGTTCAAGCTCCACGAAGTATATGTTTGAAAGAAGCCAATCCGCTTTTTCCTTCTCTATATTTTTGACTATTTCCGCTACGCTTCTGTCAAACCACTCCTTTGAGAATTCTTTTTCAATGTGGAGCATATTGTTTATACTGTAGGTTTCCATAAGGTCTGGGACATATGCGAATATGTATGTTCCCCTCGGTGTTCTCGTAAATCCGAAGGAAGAGAAAAGAAAGAAAAGCTCACACTCCTTGCATAGGTATAGGTTGCTCCTTCCGTTGTAAAAGAAGTTATTAACCGTTTCAAGGCTTCCAGAAAGGGGTGTGAAGACGGTTGCGTCAAACACACTCACCTCTCTCCCTTTTAGGTAAGCTTTCCTCTCGTTACAGAAGAAGCAGGCTTTCTCGCTCTCTTTACTCTTGAGTATATTCTCAAAAATTACGTGAGTAAGGTATTCCTCAAGAAGTTTTTTAAGCTCATCCTTACTTTTTACCTTTCCCTCCTTCTCCTCTGCCCACTTCTTTATTGAGGAATTGTTTATCACCACGTGGTTGTTGTGAAAGTTTCTAAAGGGGCTTAAAGCTTTCTGTAATGCATCTTTCACGCTAAGGCTTTCTTTAAGCTCGTAGTTTTCTGTGAGTATATTTGCAAGCACCCGGGGAATTTCCTCAATCAATTCCTCGGGAATTCCGATTTTATTCCCCTCAACCGTGAAACTCTCCTCTCCGTATTCCTTAAATGCCTTTATCAGACCCACGCCTGCAGAAGCTGTAAGCCATCCGGTTATGTAAAAATTCACAGCCATAGGGGTTCGCCCTCCTCATCTACGAAAACTTCCCCCTCAAAGTCCGTCCCCTTCTGGTAGTAGTAAACCTCCGCCCACTCGCACTCCCTTTCCTCTTCAAACCTGCAGAAGTAGGGAATTCTGTAGTATATGCCCTTTGAATACAGGGAAATATCCTCCTTTGCGGGGATAAATGCGGAATAGAGAAGCTCCTCCTCTATATATCTTTTTTCCGCTTCCAGAAGCTTTATATCCTTGACGAGGACGGGATACTCTCCGCCGGAAAGGAATAGGTAAACTCTTGGCTGCTCAAGAGCCTTTTTAAACTCCTTCAGGAGCTCCTCCTCTCCCTGGACGTGAACCTTTACCGTGAGGTTATAAAGCCTGGGAATTTCAAGGGGAACTTTTTCCAGCTCTTTATCCTTATAGTTATACTTCTTCAGGCTCACATAATCCCTGAATACGCTCTCGTGGTTTCCCTGAACTGATAGCCTGAACCTCTCCCCTTTCCACTTTCTTCCGAGGGCGGTATAAAGAAGTCCAATAATCGTGGAGTATGGGGGCAGGGGATAGGTCTCCACCCCCTTAATGGAGAAGGGAGTTTTAAAAGTGGCACAGGGAGAGAAAAGCTCAAACTTAAGAACCCTCATAGTATTTCTTGACCTCCTCCTTTAATCTTGTGAAGACATCACCAACGGAAAGGGGTTTTAGTTCCTTCCTTATCTCCTCTTCGTTAAGGAAGTATCCGGTGTTTAGCCCTACGAGAACGTTGTCCCTCTCCCCTTCTGGAACTATGTTCAATGCATCCCTGAGCCTGCCGAGGTTGAGAAGGAGCTTGCCTTCCCTTTCCTCACAGTCAACTCCGTTCATAAAGAAAGGATGTTTTACCGAGAATATCCCACCTATCACGAAAATGGGAGAGAGGTTTTCCCACCTTCCCTTTATCTGCCTGTCAAGGGTGAGGATTATATCTAAAAGCTCCTGAATCCTTTTTGTTCTTTCCTCTTCCTCAAGAACTTTCTCCGCTTTTTCCTCCCCTTTCCATATGCCTATCCTGTCAAGGTCAACAGTGATGGTATATACATAATGAGAGGTGTGTTCCTCGGTGTAGGCTATTGCCTGCTCGGACTTTTCTTCCACGTGCTTTATATACCTGTTGTATGCGTCAATGTTGTTGAGAAAGTTCATGTCTCCCCTGAAGGGGCTCACGGAAAAGGCGTAGGTTAGCTTAACGGGGCTCGTTCTCTTTACGCTGTTTCCGTAAGAGAGTTTTACGGGAAGGTTCGTAAAGAGTCCTCCGAAAAGGTCAAACTCCTCATACTCCTTTATTAGCTCTTTTCCGAACTCGTCAACGTCAAGAACCGTTTCCGTTTTGTTCTTCTGTTTCCTTTCCCTCTTCTTTCCCTCAATTAGTTCCTTTAACTTTTCGTCAAGGAGCTTCCATCCTTTTTCTTCTTTTCCCTTTCTCCTTATGTCATACTTTAGTGCCTTATCTGAGATATAGGTTTTCTGGGCTCCGTCTCCGAGGGTAACCTTTTTCAGGATAGAGACGTTTCCTATATTCTCCCCGTAGTTCAGGCTTGAAGCCCTTGAGGTTATTACGGTTAAGGTTAAGCCTCCCATATTTATACCTCCCTAACGTTTATTAACCTTCGGTTTCTTCAGAATCTGACACCTCAATGTAACCAAATCCCTGCCCCGTTCTAAGCCCCAAGCCGTAAAGGTAAACGAACTTAAGGAGTTCCGAATCAGCTCTGAGGATGAATTTCCCGAGAAATCCCTTTAACACTCCTCCGTAGTGCTTCACAAGGACATTTTTTCCCTTAACAGGTATAAACTCAAACTCCTTAACCTTAAGGGGTTCTCCCTTTATCGCTTCGTATCTCCTCTTTACGTTCTCAAGGAGGGAGATGTTAAACTCCTCTTCGTCGGGTGTTATATACCTCTCCCTTTCATTTCTAAATCCTATTCTCTCAACGATTAGAGGGGAGAGAGTTTTAAAAGCTCCCGTGAGTGTTTTCATCTCTTCCCTTTCTATCCTCACGATACTGAATGCTTGGTTTCCTATCCTGTGTCTGTATTTTTCCTTTTTTAGCCTCAGTATGCCGTTGTAAAACCTAACTATAGTTTCAATGTCCCCCGAAGAGAAGCGTAGGTTAATACCTTTTACGTTATCTATAAAGTCTCCCTTGAACTTTGCATCTTTAAAGTAAACGCAAAAGGTATAGGGTCTCGGTCCTTCCTCTGAAAAGTAATCCTCTCCAAGAGTTTTCTTTAGAAGGGAGATAAACCTCCTCCTGTAATCAGCGTTTATCCTCGCAGGCTTCTCTGCCTTAAGCTTTACGATAAATCTCAAAGATATTTCCCTCCCTTATGTTTCTTATATCCTCAAGTTTAAGAACTCTTTCATAACCATATGGTTTTTCGTAATTGTATATGTAGCCGGGGCTGTAATAACCAAAGGCTACACCCACCATGAAGCAGACAGCAACGGGGGCGGAAAAGAAGAAGTGAAACTCCCTTACACTCTTTTTCTCCCTTATGTCCTGTATGAGGCTCGCTATTTCTCTTGATACCTTTATCATTTCTTCGGGTGCAAGATTTCCCGATTTTTTATGTCTCACAATAAGGTAAGAGGGGTTCAGGGCCTTTGTGTAGGCCTTCACGTCCGCTTCAGCGCTGTGGTGGGAAAGGGAAAGGATAACAACAAGTTTTTCCCCTCCTTCCTCATAGGTGTATTTTATGCTCTCGTATTCCTTTAGCCTTTCCTTTAAGCTTCTGACGTTATCAACCTTCAGGGGTATATACTCCCCGTTCTGGAAATGGTAAAAGACAAAGGGCTTATAGCTTCCGTAAATCGTTCCGCACGCAAAGGCAAAAGCAGAGGCCCCGTTAATTCCTATGTGGTAAACCTCTCTCCCCGAGAGCTTTTCCTCAATCTTCTTTATTCTTCTGTAAAAATCCCCTACTTTTTCTTTCCACACGCTTTCTTTAGGCTCGAGCCTTCCCGTAATCATAAGAACGGTTTCTTCACCTATAGCGTTAAAAAGTTCAAGGTTCTCAAGAACTTTATCAACATTCTCTATTAAAAGGCTTTTCAGGAAGCTCCTGAACTCTCCCTCGTAGTTCTGGGTTGTTTTCGTAATGAAGAGGGGAACGTCGTATCTCTCAGCATCAAGCCAGGCTTTTATATCCCGGACGTTGGAGAGTCTTGAGGGCGGAATGAGTCTGTATCCGTATTTTTGAGCGAGCTTCCTCTTTTTGGGTATTCCGTTTGCCTCGTAAATCCTCCCTTCCCTGTCTATTTTTCCCGTAAATAGTAAATCCTGGGGAAGGTTTTCAACATACAGGGAAAGAGTTAGAGACAGCATATAGCTCTCCCCGGAGAAAAACTCATCAAAGAAGGCGAAAAAGCCAAATCCGAGGAAATCCTTTATAACGTTGAGGGAACTTTTGAGGTGTTCTGCATTTGTGATGACTTTGCTCAAGCCCTCAACGGTTATAGCTCTAACGAGCTTCCCTTCCCCATCGTTTACCGTGGGTATTAAAACCTCCCTGAAGGGGTTATTTAAAAAGGCCCTTCCCTCCTCCTCGGACACGCGAAAAGCTTCCGTTAGCTTGCCGAGACTCGGATAAACCTTCTTTTCCTTTATGTATTTCACGAGCTCATACTGCTTGAAGGGTGTCAGGAGCTGAAACTGCTCCATGACTTCGTCTAAGTCTTCGTCAAGCTTGCCGTTCCAGAGTAGCCCTTTGAAGTGCTCGTCCTCAATCGCGTAATACCTGAACATCTAACTCCTCCTCAAGGAAAGAGTAAGAAGGAAGCTCGGGAAGGTTTTCAATAATTATCCTCTCCTCCCCCATACCTTCGTAAATGAGCTCACCTCTTAAGGTTATCCTTACTCTCTTCCCTATAAGCTCCTCTGGAAGGTAAATAATTAGCTTATTCCCCTCAACGACGCCGAGCCAGTTTTCCCCCCTCAGGTAATTCTGGGGCTGTGCAGCGACTCTAAGCTCTGGTCTTTCCGTTAACCTGTAAGCTAAAAGAGTGGGGAACTGAACGATAACCTCATTTTCCTCACTTTCTTCCTTTAGAATTGTGTATGCAATTGATGAGAGGTTTAAATCCTCATACCTCTTGTAAACCGCTTTTATAAACTTCTCCCTCCACTTTCCTATCCCTTTCGTTCTCGCCGTTCTCACGTATTCCCTGACTTTTTCAAGACCTTTCTCGTTTATCCTGAATACGGGTTTTGAATACTTTTTTAAAATTTCTTTCCTTCCGAAAACCCAGAAGGGGAGGGGAACGAGGCTGAACTTTTTCCAACTTATTACGGGAGGTTTTTTATTCGTAATCGCCAGCTGAACAAAAGATGTAAGGGGGACAATTGTATATAACTCTCCCTCCTTATTTATTACGAGAAACCACTCGGGCGGGTCCGTCAGAAAGAGCCTCACCTCTCCTACTTTCGGTTCCGTGGGATTTTTTGCCTCAAGGAGTATCCTTCCTCTTCGCTTTACGTAGTTCTCGTAAAGGATTTTCTGGATGTCCATCAATTTTCCTCCTTCCTCTTATAACCTCTTTTTTCACATACCTCTGACAGATACTTTTCCGCAAACTCTCTAAACTCTTCTTCTGTAGGCTTAAAAGGAAAGAGTTTTGCAAGCTTCTTCTTCAGCCTTTCCCATCTCTTATAAAGGGTTGTTTTGTTCATACCCTCAAGCTTTATCTCAACCGAGTAAAGCTCCTTATATAGGTAATAACACAGAACGTCTATGTCTTTATCCTTCAGTTTATTACTTACAGCACCGAAGAGCTCCTCCGAAGCAGGACTTAATTCGTAATCCTCTTCCTCTCCGAAAACCTCCTCAAAATCCCTCACCTCTCCCTCCTCGTCCCTAAAGACAACCTTTTCCTCTGAATTCCCGTTCAGTGTGTCAACCATACAGGTGTATATAACCCTTGAGATATAGGAGTGGTTTATCCGGGGTCTTGTTTCAAGTTCCTCCTTCAGGAGATAAAGTTTTAGGTATAAAACCGAGAGTATCTCATCCACGTAATCGTCTCCTATCTTTTTTCTCAGGAAGACTTCAAGCCCGCTTTTTGTCGCTTCCTTTTTTATTAGCTCCTTAAAATACTCCTTCTCCTTTCCCTCAAGGAATGCGAAAACTTTACCCTTAATATCCGCCACGGTAAAACCTCAAACTCTCAAGATATTCAAGGTCTTCGCAACTTCCGCAAAGTATGAAATCTTTTAGAGTATTTGATTTGAGTATGTATCCAACAAAACTTCTTTTTCTGTCCCTGAATATATAAGTGTCCTCATAAAGATTTGGGCATCTTTTGCATAGCCTCAGGTTCACGTGAGGGTTTTGTTTTCTCCGCGTGAGGAAAACGAGTTTTAATTCCTCCCCGGAGATATACCAGCCTATGAAGGGTCTTTTCCTCCTCGGTTCTTCCCCTTTCTCAAGCCTTCCCCTTATTCCCAAATCTGTATTCAGTAGCTCCTCAAGAAACTTTAAATTCTCAAATTTAATAACTCCCAAGAATTTGTTCCCCCTTTTCTTGAGTGTATCTTTATAAATCTCCTCAAGAAGCTCCCTCATTGATGAAAAATATTTTAAACGCCCGAGCCCGCTATGTGTCTTCCTCCGTCAACCATTATTATCTCCCCCGTTATGCTGTTAGTTGTGAGAAGTAGGTCAAGGGTTTTAAGTATGTCCTTCATTGATACCTCTCTTCTCATGGGAGTTCGCTTGAGTATTTTTTCCCACTCTTCCTGGGTGTAGTTTTCCGCTTTGAGGACGGGGCCGGGAGCTATGCAGTTCACGGGAACGTGAGGGGCAAACTCCTTTGCGAGAACTCTTACCGCGGTGTGAAGTGCTCCCTTTGCGACGAAGTAAGCCCCGAAGTTTTTGTAAGGGGAAATTTCGGTAGCCCAGTCCCCGAAGGCTACTATATGCCCCTTTATATCTCCCTCGTTTTTCAACATAGCTTTGTAGCTCTCAATAGAGATAAAGAAGAAAGCCTCCGCTATTGGTATGAAGTGGTTGTATAAATCCTCCCTCATTGTCTCAAGTATGGGTTTTCTCACGTACGGAGAGGCAAGGTGAACGAAGGCGTCAACTCTCCCGAACTTATTCAGGGTCTCTTCAACGACTCTTTTCGTGTTCTCGGAAAGGCACAAATCAAGCTTTAAGGTTAAAACCTCTTTTCCCTTGAAAGCTCCGTATTCCTTTATCTCCTTTGCTGCCTCTTCGCTTCTGAAGTAAACCACCGTGAGGTTATAACCTTTATCTATAAGGAACTTTGATACTTCCCTTCCTATTCTCTTTATTCCCGTGATTATCGCAACCTTTTCCATAACAATAGCTTAAAGGAGTTCTCAATCTATTCCTATAAGCTTTTTCAGTTTTTTTATCTCGTCCCTTAGCTTTGCCGCTTTCTCAAACTCCCAGTTCTTCGCACACTTCCACATCTCCTTCTCAAGCTTTTCTATTTTCTTGAGAATATCCTCCTCGGATTTCACACCTTTCGGTATGTCCGTGGGAAGCTCCACGTAATCAAGCTCTTCAAGGGCGAGGAGTTCCTTTACGGGTTTCTTCACGCTTCTCGGCGTTATCCCGTGCTTTTTGTTGAACTCCTCCTGTATCTTCCTCCTCCTGTTTGTTTCGTTTATCGCTTTTTCCATGGCTTTCGTTATCCTGTCTGCGTAAAGTATGGCCTTTCCGTGAACGTTTCTCGCGGCCCTCCCTATCGTCTGTATGAGTGCCTGATAACTCCTTAAAAATCCTTCTTTGTCCGCCTCAAGTATGGCGACGAGGGAAACCTCCGGAAGGTCAAGCCCCTCTCTGAGTAGATTCACGCCCACTATAACGTCTATTCCTCCCTCCCTGAGCTCCTTTACCAGCTTCGCCCTCTCTATCGCATCAAGCTCCGAGTGCATGTATTTTGCCTTTATCTTCCTTTCCGTAAGGTAGTCGGCAACGTCCTCCGCAAGCCTTTTCGTTGTCGTGAGGACGAGAGCTCGCTCCTTTCTCTTTTTCACTTCCTTAATCTCCTTAACCAGGTCCTCAAGTTGGTTCATCTTCGGTCTCACTTCAACCACGGGGTCAAGGAGTCCCGTCGGTCTCACTATCTGTTCAACAACGTTTCCCTTGCTCCTCTGGAGTTCCCACTCCCCGGGTGTTGCGGATACGTATATAACCTGGTTTATCCTCTCAAGGAATTCTTCAAACTTAAGGGGTCTGTTGTCAAGGGCTGAGGGAAGCCTCCATCCGTATTCAACGAGCTTTTCCTTCCTGCTCCTGTCCCCGTTATACATAGCCCTCAGCTGGGGAACGGTCATGTGGGACTCGTCTATTATGAGGAGAAAATCCTCGGGGAAGTAATCGAGAAGGGTAAAGGGAGGTTCTCCCGGTTTTCTTCCGTCAAAATACCTCGAGTAGTTCTCTATGCCCTTGCAGTGTCCGAGCTCCCTAATCATCTCAAGGTCGTGCATAGTTCTCTGGTAAAGTCTTTGGGCTTCTACGTTCCTTCCCCTTTTCTTGAACCAGTTGACTCTCTCTATTAAGTCTTTCTCTATCTCCTCAAGTGCCTGTTCTACCGTGGGTCTGGGGGCTATGTAGTGGGAAGCGGGAAATAGTGAGAAGCTATCAACTTCCTTAATTATGTGTCTATTTAATATATCTATTAATACTATACGCTCCACTTCATCGTCCCAGAACTCAACCCTTACGAGGTAATCCTCCGTGTTTGAGGGGACAATCTCAACCGCGTCCCCCCTCACAGAAAAGGTCGCCCTCTTGAAGGCGTAATCGTTCCTCTGGTATCCGAGCTCTATGAGTTTCCTCAGAAGTTTTGAGAGGCTAAGCCTTATTCCCCTCTCAAGCTTTATCCTGAGCTTCTCGTAATGCTCCGGCTTTCCGAGTCCGTATATGCAGGAAACGGAAGCTACAACTATCACGTCCCTTCTTTCCAGAACGGATATAGTTGCGGAGTGTCGGTATCGCTCAAGGGTCTCGTTTATGCTCGCATCCTTCTCTATGTATAAATCCTTTTCGGGTATGTATGCCTCGGGCTGATAATAATCGTAGTAAGAAACGAAATACTCAACCGCATTCTCGGGAAAAAGCTCCTTAAACTCCCTGTAGAGCTGGGCTGCGAGAATCTTGTTGTGAACGACAACGAGTGTGGGCTTATTGTACCGGGCTATTACGTTGGCTAAGGTATACGTTTTTCCCGTTCCCGTCGCTCCCAGTAGGACCTGTTCCTTTACACCCCTCTCAAGATTCTCAAGAAGTTTTTCTATAGCTTTTGGCTGGTCTCCCGCTGGCTTTAACTCCGATACGAGCTTAAAGGAATCTCCCATAGAATTTTAATTTAAAAGGTAAGCTCCTCGTCTGTTTCCCCGAGGATTTCAAGGCCTTTTATGTGTTTCTTCATTCCCTCAAGGGCTTCCATCAGCTCCTTTACTTTGTGTGGCGTTGCAAGAACGTAAACCTCTCCAGTTCCCTTCTCTTTTGTTCTCGTGAGGGCGTAACGGGGAAGCCCGTCTATTAGGGAATTGAACAACCCGACCTCTTCAACGGGCATTCTTACCTTAATCACCTTTGCCTTTATCTCTGACCCTGACGATTTTCGCATTGAACAGCTCCATAACCTTTAAAACAGCTTCATCTTGCTCCGGTCTTGAGGAATTTTTTTTTACCTCAACCTCATACTCAACGAAGGGAAACCTGCTTTTGAGTTCCTCAAGCTCCTTTTTAAACCTCTCGTAAGTTTTCTCATCAAGCTTTATTATTAACTTCCCCTTCTCTTCAAACCCGTTTCTTATGAGTTCTCTCAGTATGGGTTTTGCTTCCCTTTCAAGCTTATCTTTAAGGCTTTCTTCCTTCTCTTCCTTCTTTTCTTTTATTTCCTCTTTCGTCGGTTTTTCCTCCTTTACCTCAACCTTTCCAAGTCTTGATATGGGGATAATCTCCTTAACAATCTTCGTCTTTATTACCGCAAGCTCGTAGGCAAACAGGGGCTCCCTCGTTCGCGACTCAACCTTTCCCCTGTTCACAACGTTTTCAAGATAAAGGAGTGCCTCAAGGGGGTAATTTTTAAACTCCTCGTAATCCTCCGGATTTTCAACAATCCTTTCGGGTTTCTGGAGGCTTTTTACGAGAATGGCGTGCCTTATTTCTTCCTCAAGCATCTCCCAGAACTTCGTAAGGTTGTATCCCTTCTGGGAAAGTTCCCTAAGGAAGTTTATCGCTTCATCAACCTGTGAATCAAGGAGAAGCTTCATGAAACTCCTTACTGTTTCCGCACTTAAGATACCGAGGAAGTTCTCAACAGCTTCCTTCGTTACCCTTCCCTCTCCGTAAACGCTTGCCTGGTCAAGGAGGGAAGCAGCGTCCCTCATGCATCCCTCAGAGGCTTGAGCGAGTATGTTAAGGGCTTCCTCCTCATACTCTATCCCTTCTTTTTCACATATTAACTTCATATACTCAATAACCTTTTCTTTGGGAACTTTGCTGAAGATTATCCTCTGGCACCTTGAGAGGATTGTCGGGAGTATCTTGTCGTATTCCGTTGTGCAGAGAACGAAAACGGTATTGGGAGGGGGTTCTTCAAGGGTTTTGAGAAGGGCGTTAAAGGCCTCCTTCGTTAGCATGTGAGCTTCGTCTATTATGTAAACCTTATACTTTCCCTTTATGGGTTTGTAATTAACCGCTTCTTTTAATGTTCTTACATCGTCTATACCTCTGTTTGAGGCTGCGTCCATCTCTATGAGGTCGGGGAATATGCCCTTATCTATCTCCCTGCAGTTTTCACACTCCCCGCAGGGTTCTCCTCCGGAGGGGTTCTTGCAGTTTAAGGCTTTTGCGAGAATTCTCGCTATGGTCGTCTTTCCAACACCCCGGGGTCCCGCAAACAGGTATGCGTGAGAAACTCTGTTATTTCTTATTGCGTTTTTTAAAACTCTAACGGGAACCTCTTGTCCGATAACTTCCCTGAAGAACTTAGGTCTGTATTTCCTTGCAAAAGGAACGTAGGTCATTAATGACCTCTTTCCGCGTACTTCTTAATCTGTTCCTCCAAAAAGGCTAAAATTAAAGGTATCTGCTTCTTTACGTTATCCTCGGATATTGCTTCCTCGTGGAGTTCGTTGGCAAGCTTTGCCACCAGCTTAAGCAAACGTTTATAAAATTCCGCGGGGGAAATTTCTCCGTTTTTGCGACCGTCTTTTAGTTGCTTTAACTCCTGTGCGAGTTCCTGGGAACCCACGGAATACCTCCTCCAGGTTTAAGAAAGGACCCTGCGCACGGGACGGCGGGCTTACCCTTGCTCCCTTTCGGGCCTGGGGGATTCACCCTGTCCCGTCGCAGGGCTAATAATTAAATATACACGAGGCACTTTATTTGTCAAGTTTAGATTTTATTAGCGGGGGAGACTAAAAAGAAATTTCTGATTTTAAGGTCATTTTATTATTGACTAAAATCATATGAAAGTATATATTTATTTACTGATAAAGGTCATAAGGAGGCGTGTCATGAAGCGTCTTGCTTCTCTTGCGGTTAGTAGCCTGGTTCTGGTGTGGGGTGTTGTAAAGGCAGAAACGAAACCTCCGGAGCTTACTCCCGAGGAGATGAAAAAGGCGGCACAGATTTACTTTGACAGGTGTGCGGGATGTCACGGGATGCTCAGGGGAGGAGCAACGGGACCTCCCTTAAAACCCGAGATTATGAAACAGAGGGGAATTGACTACATAAAGTGGATAGTTTACAACGGAACGCCCGGCGGAATGCCCGACTGGGGAAAGCAAGGAGTTCTTACAGAAGAGGAAATAGAGCTCCTTGCGAAGTTCCTAATGCACGAACCCCCTCCGCCTCCCGAGATGGCACTTCAGGACATGCTAAAGACCTGGCACGTTTACGTTCCCCCCGAGGAAAGACCCAAAAAGCCCGAGCACAAGAGAAACTGGAAGAACTTTATGGGCGTAATACTCAGGGACATAGGAAAGGTTGCGATAATAGACGGGGATACGAAAGAACTCGTAAATATTGTTGATACGGGATTTGCGGTTCACATATTCCGTTCCTCGGGAACGGGAAGGTACTTCCTCACTATAGGAAGGGACGGAAAGGCCACGCTCATAGACCTGTGGATGAAGAAGCCGGACAAGGTTGCGGAGGTTAAGGTTTGTTACGATGCCCGTTCAATAGACACGAGCAAGTATAAGGGAAGAAAAGGAAACTACATGGACAAACTCGCGATAGTGGGCTGTTACTGGCCTCCAAGCATAGTTATACTTGACGGACAGACCCTAAAGCCCCTCAAGATAGTATCAACGAGCGGTTATACATACGATACGGAAGAGTTTGTTAGGGAAGCAAGGGTAGCTTCAATCGTTGCCTCCCACTACGACCCCGCATGGATTGTCTCGGTAAAGGAGACGGGACATGTCTGGATTGTTGATTACTCAAAACTTCCCGACGTTAAGGTGAACATGATAGAAACCGAGAGATACCTCCACGACGGGGGATGGGACTCTTCAAAGAGGTATTTCCTCGTTGCGGCAAATATGAGGAATAAGGTCGTAGCGGTTGACGCAAAGGAGAAAAAACTCGTCGCAAAAGTAGAAACCGGTGTAAAGCCCCACCCTGGAAGGGGAGCGAACGTTAACCATCCCAAATACGGACCGATATGGTGTACTGGACACATAGGTTCTAACAATGTAGCCTGCATAGGAACGGACCCCGAAGGTCATCCCCAGTATGCCTGGAAGGTTGTCGCAAACATAGAACTCCCCGGTCCCGGAGGAGGAACGCTCTTTATAAAGACTCACCCCAACTCAAAACACATATGGGTTGACAGACCGCTCAATCCCGACGACAAGCTAAAGAAAGAGGTTTACGTAATTGATAAGAAGACCTTAAAGGTTATCAAGACAATAGACGTGATAGAGGACCTCAAAAAAGCGGGATACAAAATGCCCGAAAACGCAAGGGTTGTTCACCCCGAATACGACATGCACGGCAAGGAGGTATGGATTTCCATATGGGGAAGGAAGGACCAGCCCACCGCTATAGCGGTTTACGACGACAAAACGATGAAACTCAAGAAGGTGATAACGGGAGACTGGGTGAGGACGCCCACGGGCATATTCAACGTTTATACCACGACCCACGACATTTACTGAGGTGTATATATGCCTTCCCTCATTGCACTGCCTCTTTTTGTTTTCTTCCTTTTTTCCTTCGGAAAGACGGAAATTTACGAAAAATACTGTTCTCCCTGCCACGGCAAAGACAGACTCGGCAAAACAGCACCTCCCTTAATCCCCGAGTTTTTAAAGGGAAAAAACCTAAAGAAAATAATCAGGGAGGGACTCTCTGCAACGGGCATGCCTCCCTTCCCTAACCTTACCCAGGAAGAGATTAACGCTCTCATTTCCTACATAACTAAACCCGTGAAAAACGTAAATTACGGGCTTGAGGAAATAAAGAAAAGCTTTCAATACTTAGAGGAAAAACCGAAGAATTACGAGATAAAGAAGTTTATAAACATCACCGTAGCGGTTGATAAAAGCGGCTTTGTTTACCTCCTTGAAGGGGAAAGGCTTCTTGATAAGTTCCCCATGAAATACGTCCACGGAGGAGTTAAGTTTTCCCTGAAAGATTATGTATTTTACGTTCCTTCAAGGGATGGATGGATAATCTCATACGACCTGAAAGAGAGAAGACCCCTCTCAAAGGTTAGGGCATGCGTTTACCTCAGAAACATAGCCCTATACGGGGAGAACGTTGTTGCGGGATGCGTCCTCCCGAAACAGCTCGTCGTACTCTCAAGAGCGTTGAAACCCTTAAAAGTTATTCCCTTAAAGGGCAGAATAAGTGCGATATACACCCTCTATAAGAGGGATGCCCTGATAGTGGCCTACAGGGATAGAAGGGAGGTAGGCATATTTAACAAGACCCTGAGGAGCTATCCCGTTGAGGAGCCCCTTCAGGACTACTTCATTGACCCCTTTGAGAACTACATAATAGGAAGCTCAAGGGATGGAAAGAAGGTAGTTATTTACAGAATTGAGGATTTTAAAAAAGTTTATGAAGAAAAAACCGGGAGCCTTCCCCACCTCTTTGCGGTCAGCTTCTGGTATAGGAAGGGAAAATTTTATATGGCTACGAGACACAGGGACGGGAGCCTGACACTCTGGGAGCTTTACAACTGGAAGAAAATAAAAACCTTCAGGTTAAAGGAGAAGGGCTTCTTCGTGAGGACCCACTTCAAGAACCCATACCTCTGGCTCGACACCTACAGAAATTACGTACTCCTCCTTAACAAAAAGAGCCTAAGGCTTGAAAGAATTAAGGTCTCCGAAGGGGGAACCTTTACTCATGCGGAGTTTTCCGGGGACGGGAATATAGCATACCTGAGCGTTCTTGGGGAGGGGCTTGAGCTTTTGGACGCATACAGCTTTAAGAAAATGAAGAGCTACCCCCTTAAGTATCCTGTGGGGAAGTATAACGCGATACTAAAAAGCAGAAGCTTATACGGGGCCTTTCTCGGATACGAGGTATTTATGGAGAAGTGCTGGGGATGCCACCACCTCAAAAGAGAAGCCTTCGCACCGCCTCTTGAATGGATAGCGAAAAACAGACCGAAGGATTTAATACTTTCCCAGATTTTAAACCCCGAAAAAAACTATAAGCTCCTCGGATACACCAGAAACGCCATGCCCAGGATAAGACTGAGTGCCTATGAGCTTGAGGCGTTAATGGAGCTTTTTGAAGCTTTAAGAAAGGATTTGGTGGAGTGAAAGATGCTGAGAGTAAGCCGGTATGTAAGGAAAGCATTAAGGAAGGAAGTTCCGAAGCCCATAAACGGAGTAATCCTTATATGGAATCTCACGAACAGGTGCAACCTTTACTGTAAGCACTGCTACGCTTCCGCAAACCAGAATAAAAGGGAAGAGCTTTCCCTTGATGAGATAAAGAGGATTTCCGATGAGTTGAAAGAAGAAGGCGTTAGGTTCGTAATTATTTCGGGAGGTGAGCCCCTCCTCAGGGAGGATATTTACGATATAGCGAAGATACTGAAAGATAAAGGATTTAAAACATACCTCTCAACGAACGGGATACTCATAAAGGAGGATAACGTAAAGGAGATAAAGGAAAGCTTTGATTACGTGGGAATAAGCGTTGACGGAAATCCCGAGGTTCACGACCTCTTCAGGGGAAAGAGGGGAGCCTTCCGGGAGTCCGTAAGAGCCCTGGAGCTGTGCCTTTCGGAAGGAATAAGGACAGGGCTAAGGTTCACCCTAACGGAGCTTACGAAGGACTCCCTTGATTACGTATTTACGCTCGTTGAGGACTTGGAAATACCGAAGATTTATATCTCCCACATAGTTTTTGCGGGAAGGGGGAAAAGGCTTGGCGGTGTTGAAAAGGAGGAGTATAAGGGCGTTGTAAAAAGAATTCTTGAGAGGGCTCTCTCTTACGTTGAGAAGGGAAAGGAGATAGAGGTCGTTACGGGAAACAACGAGTGCGATGGCGTTCTTCTCTATAAGCTTTTTTCCGAACGTTATCCCGAATACGGGGAATACCTTTATGAGGGACTGAAAAACTGGGGAGGAAACAGCGCGGGAGAAAGGCTTGTGAATATAGACCACAGGGGAAACGTAAAGCCCGACCCCTTCTTCCCCCTAATTCTCGGGAATCTAAGGGAAAGGAGCTTTAAAGAGATATGGAACTCTAACGGCATTCTCTCAAAACTAAGGGAACGCCCGAGAAAGCTCAAGGGAAGATGTTCCGAATGTCCATACCTTGAGGTATGTAACGGAAACTCAAGGGCAAGGGCCTACTTCGCCTACGGAGACCTTTTTGAGGAGGACCCGTTATGTTACCTCTGATTTTATTATTATTCTTCTTTGCCTTCGGTGATGTCTTCGTCGTAGAGAGGGAGAAGGGAAGTCTCGCGGTTATAAAAGAAGATAAACTCGTTGAAGAGATTAAGGGACTCGGAAATCTGAATCACGCAACCCTTAAATTCTTCAAGGGATACGGATACCTCATAAGCAGGGATGGATACCTCTCAAAGATAGACCCCCGAAATTACAAACTCCTGAAAAAGGTAAAAGTTGGGGAAAGCACGATAGGGCTGAACTTCTGTGGGGATAAGGTTCTCGTTGCAAACTACTCCCCCAAAGACGTAGTTATTCTCAACACGGAACTGAAAATCCTAAGAAGGATAAAAACGGGCTCAAGAAACGTCGGCATAAAGGGAAGGGAAAACCTCTTCGTTTACGCCCTCATGGACAAGGATACCGTTGAGATAAGGAGATGCGATAACTACGGGCTGTTGAGAAGCATACCCGTCGGTAAGATGCCCTTTGACGCTTTCCTTTACGGGGATATATACGTAGTGGGATTCTTTCTTGAGGAGGGAATAGGCCTAATAAACCTTAGAAATTTCTCATATAAGAAAGTCCTCTTTAAAGCAGAAGGGAAGGAGGTTGTTTTCAAGATTCCCCACTTCGGCTTTTGGGGAGTCTGGGAGGAAAAGGCTTACATACCCGCGGTAGGAGAGAGAAAGATTCACGTGATAAGTCTGAGGGATTTCTCATACCTGGGGAGCATTGAAGTGAAGGGGCTTCCCGTTTTCGTGAGAGTTTCCCCGGACGGGAAGTATTTAGCGGTAAATTACAGCGGGGATACGGAGGATTACCTGACGCTCATTGACCTGAGAGAGAAAAGAGTTTTAAAAACGAAAGCCCTCGGGAAGAGAATTCTCCACTTCAGATTTACGAGGGACGGAAGGTTTATATACCTCTCCTCTTACTATGAGGGAAAGTTGAAAAAGGTAAGCGTTCCTGAGCTTGAAGTTGTGAAGGAGATAAGCGTTCCTACGCCTTCGGGCGTTTTTATTTACGGAGGTGAGTGATATGGGAAAGGTTTACATCGTGGGAGCGGGACCCGGAGACCCCGAACTCCTCACCCTGAAGGCATACAGAATACTGAAAAAGGCGGACGTGGTTCTTTACGACAGACTTGTAAACGAGGATATACTGAACTACGTAAACCCTTTGGCAAAGCTCGTTTACGTGGGAAAGGAGGACGGGAAGCACACCATTCCCCAAGAAGAGATTAACAGGCTTCTCCTCTTTTACGCAAAACTTTACAAAAACGTTGTGAGACTGAAGGGAGGAGACCCCTTTATATTCGGCAGGGGAGGAGAGGAAGCCCTTTTCCTTGAGAGGAACGGGATACCTTACGAGCTCGTTCCCGGCGTAAGCTCCTTTTACGCGGTTCCCGAATACGGGGGAATCCCCTTAACCTTCAGGGGAATATCCTCCTCCTTCGCAGTCGTTACGGGACACGAAACCGTTGGAAAGAGAAAGTATGTAAACTGGAAGGCCTTTAAAGATATAGACACGGTTGTAATACTGATGGGAGTGAAAAACAGACGGAGAATAGCAAAGGAGCTCATAAACGCCGGGAGAAACCCCTACGAGCCCGTTGCCTTCGTGGAAAGGGGAACTACCGAGGACCAGAGAATAGTTATATCAACCTTAAAGGAGGTTTCGGAAAACCCTCCCGAAGTAAATCCCCCAGCGGTTATGGTCATTGGGAATGTTGTAAATCTTCATAAGGTCCTGAAGGAGTTTAACGAGACGGGGAGGTTCACCTATGGAGCTCTTAAAGATACTCCAGGAAGACATACCGATACTTGAAAGACCTTTCAGATACGTGGCGGAAAAGCTCGGCATACCCGAGAGGGAGGTCATAAAAGAAGTAGAAAGGCTCATGAGGGAAAAGGTGATAAGGCAGATTTCCCCCATTTACGACACAAAAAGGGCGGGATACGACAGCTCCCTCGTTGCCTTTAAGGTTCCTCCCGAGAGGATTGAATCGGTGGCGAAGCTTATAAACACATGCCCGGGCGTAAGTCACAACTACGAAAGGAACGACGAGTTCAACCTGTGGTTTACAATAGCGACTCCCCCAGATGCTAAGCTCAGCCTTGAAGAGGCGGTAAAGAGGCTTTCGGAAATATGTAGCGTAAAAGATTACACCGTCCTCAAAACCGTAAAAACTTTTAAAATAGGCGTTAAGCTCAGTTTTGGCTCGGTATTTGAAAGGGAGGAAGTCAGGGAAGTAAAGGAAGAAAAACCCGTTCCTTTAAAGGAGTTTGAGAAAGCTGTTATAAGGGAAACCCAGGAGAGCCTTCCCATAAAGGAAAAACCTTTTGAAGATATAGCACAAAAACTCGGCGTTGATGAGGAAAAGCTGTTAGAAACCCTGAAAAGCCTCAGGGAAAAAGGCGTTATGAGGAGGTTTTCCGCAATACTCTTTCACAGAAGGGCAGGTTTCAGGGCAAACGGAATGGCAGTCTGGAAGGTAGAAAAGAATAGAGTTGAAGAAGTAGGAAGGTTTTTCTCAAGCTTTAAAGCAATTTCCCACTGCTACGAGAGGAAAACAAACGGAATTTGGGAGTATAACCTCTTTACAATGATTCACGGAAGGGAGAGAAAAGAGGTTCTTGAGCTATGCGAATACCTCTCTAAGGAAACGGGCATAAGGAACTACAAGGTTTTATTCTCAACGAGAGAATTTAAGAAAAAGAGAGTAAAACTGTTCACCCCCGATTACTACGAGTGGGAGGAGAAACTACTCCTTTAGGTATTTAAAGGCTTTATCTCCTATATCCTTTCTGTAATGCATCCCCTCAAAGCAGACGTATTTAATCGCTTCGTAAGCTCTTTCCTTTGCCTCTTTTAAGGTATTTCCGTAGGCACAAACGTTTAGAACCCTTCCCCCAGAGCTAACGATAAATTCTCCTTCCCTCTTTGTTCCCGCGTGGAATACCACAACATCTTCCATCTTTTTGAGATACTTCAGTCCATGGATAATCTTACCCGTTTCGGGTTTCTGAGGATACCCCTTAGAGGCAAGAACAACACAGAGAGCCCAGTTATCGCTCACCTCAAGGCTTATATCCTTTCCTTCGTAAAAATCAAGCAGGAGCTTAAGAAAATCCCCTTTTATGCGCATAAGTATAGGCTGGGCTTCCGGGTCTCCGAGCCTGACGTTGAACTCAAGAACTTTAGGACCTTCCTTCGTTATCATTAAACCCGCGTAAAGGAAACCTCTGTAGTATATACCCTCATTTTTGAGACCCTCTATGACCCTTTCAACAATCTCCCTCTTTATTCTCTCCTCCGTTTCTCTGTCTATAACAGGGGTAGGCGAGTAAGCACCCATTCCGCCCGTATTCGGTCCCCTATCCCCGTCAAGGAGTCTCTTGTGGTCCTGAGAGGTTGGGAGAGGAACGTATTTATCCCCGTTTATCATAACTATGTATGATGCCTCTTCACCTTCCAGAAACTCCTCAATAACCACTTTCTCGGAAGCTTTTCCGAAAACCTTTTTATTAAGAAAAAGGTCAAGGGTTTCAATTGCCTTCTCAACGGTTTCGCAAACAACCGCACCCTTTCCGGCTGCGAGCCCATCCGCCTTTACAACTATGGGGGCTCCTACTTTTTCAACGTATTCCTTTGCCTTCTCAAAATCCGTAAAGACCTCGTATCTCGCGGTTGGTATGTTGTACTTCTTCATAAAGGATTTAGCAAAGGCCTTGCTTCCCTCAAGCTTTGAGGCTTCCTTATTAGGTCCGAAAATCTTAAGCCCTCTTTTCTCAAAGGCGTCAACTATTCCCTCAACGAGGGGTGCTTCCGGACCCACAATCGTAAAATCTATCCCCTCCTTTTCCGCAAATTCCGCAAGGCTCTCAACATCTGTGGGAGATATATTTACCTTTTTTCCTATCTCCCATATACCTGCGTTTCCCTTGGCTACATAAAGCTCACTTAGAAGTGGACTCTGGCTTACCTTCCAGGCTATCGCGTGCTCTCTTCCTCCGTTTCCAACTACAAGAACTTTCACGTAAAAGTATTATATGATAATAAGGACGCATGACGGTAGAAATAAAGGTAATAGATATTCTCAAAAAGGCTTACGAGCTCAAAGCAAGCGATATACACATAACGGTTGGTGTCCCTCCCGCTGTAAGGGTTGACGGTGCCATAAGATTCCTTAATGAGTTTCCGAAACTCAGACCCGAAGACACTCAGAAGCTCGCTTACTCCGTAATGGCGGAAAAGCACAGAACGAGGCTTGAAGAAAAAGGGCAGGTTGATTTCTCGTTCGGTGTTAAGGGTCTCGGCAGATTCAGGGCTAACGTTTTTTATCAGAGAAGCTCCGTAGCTGCGGTATTCCGTTTACTTCCCTCGAGAATACCGAAGGTAGAGGAGCTCGGATTAACACCAAAGGTTCTCGAGCTTTGTCATAAGAAGATGGGTCTCGTTCTCGTGACGGGTCCAACGGGTTCGGGTAAGTCAACAACCCTTGCCGCGATGATAAACTACATTAACGAGCACATGCCCTACCACATAATAACGATTGAGGACCCAATAGAATACCTATTTACCCACAGAAAATCCATAGTTAACCAGAGGGAGATTGACCAGGACGTTCACTCCTTCAGTGAGGCCCTGAGGGCAGCTCTCAGGGAAGACCCCGATGTAATACTCGTCGGTGAGATGAGGGACCTCGAAACCATGGAGACAGCTCTGAGGGCTGCGGAAACGGGACACCTCGTTTTCGGAACCCTTCACACAAATACTGCAATATCCACGATAAGCAGAATTGTTGATATGTTTCCCCCCGAGCAACAGGAACAGGTTAGAACAGTCCTTTCCTTCGTCCTTCAGGGAATAATATCCCAAAGGCTTCTTCCTAAAATTGGTGGTGGAAGAGTTCTCGCTTACGAATTGCTTATTCCAAATACCGCTATAAGAAACCTTATCAGGGAAAACAAGCTCCAGCAGATTTACTCCATTATGCAGAGCGGTCAGGCGGAAACGGGTATGCAAACCATGAACCAGAGTCTATATAAACTTTATAAGATGGGATTGATAACCTTAGAAAATGCCCTTGAAGCCTCTCCGGACCCGAAAGAGCTTGAGAGGATGATACGGAGTGGTAGATAATGCCCTTATACCACTACAGGGCTATAACTGAGGACGGGAGAGTAGTTGAAGGGGAGGGGGAATTTGCCTCCCTTAACGACTTAACCCTTAAACTCTCCTCTCAAAACCTTATACTCATTTCCGCGAAAGAGGTAAAGGAAAAGGACAAAGAAAGGGGAAAGGGAATTTCCATTAGTTTTAAGATTTCCCTTCCGTTCGGAGGAGTTTCCTATAGGGATTGGTCCCTCATAACGAGGCAGTTATCCGTTCTTATAGCTTCGGGTGTTCCGATAGTTGAAGCTTTAGAACTTATAGCGGAACAGGTTTCAAATAAGAAATTAAAAGAGGCTTTACTCGAGGTTTCAAAGGAGATTGAAGAAGGTAGCTCATTCCACGCAGCTCTTGAAAAGAGAAGGGATATATTTCCCGAATTTATTATAAACATGGTTGCGGTAGGTGAAGAAACGGGTGAACTTGACCTCGTTTTGAGAAGAACTTCCGAGTATTACGAAAAGCTTGCATTTATAAAAGGTAAGATTAAGAGCGCATCCTACTACCCCACGTTTGTTCTTTTATTCGCAACAATTATTGTCTGGGGAATTCTTACCTTTGTAGTTCCAAAGTTTGCGGATATATATCGCTCATTTGGAGCTGAATTGCCCCTTCCAACTCAAATTCTCCTCAACGTTTCAAGAGCTTTACAGGAAAATCTTCCCTATATACTCAGTTTTATAGTTGTATTCGCTTTTATATTCACAACTTTTTACAAAAATAGCTATACCTTCAGGAAAGCGGTTCATAATCTTTTGATTCGTATACCGAAGTTCGGTGATATCTTTTTGAAAAGTAATTACGCCCTTTTTGCCAGAACCTTTTCAACGTTATACACCTCAGGAGTTTCCATAGACCGCGCAATAGATATAACAGCAAGGGTTGTGGGATTGGTTCCCTTAAAGGAAGCCCTTGAAGAAGCGAAAGAAGACGTTCTAAGCGGTAAAGCCCTCTGGGCTTCGCTTCAAAAAACGAACATGTTCCCGAGAATGGTTATAGCCATGATAAGGGTGGGCGAGGAAACGGGTAATCTGGACGAGATGCTCAGCTCAATAGCAAACTTCTACGAGGAAGAAGTAGATAGAGCGGTTGAGGGACTCATATCCCTGATAGAGCCTCTCTTAATAGTCTTCTTGGGAACAATAGTCGGTGGAATACTTATAGCCCTTTATCTCCCCATATTCAAGATTGGCGAACTCATAGCCCGTTGAAATATGAGTAAAGCCCTATAAATTTATTTTATACTATGGATATCAGAAATGTTGAAGAGCTTGTCGCTCTCGGAAGGGAAGCGGTATGGAAGGCCTTCAAAGGTGAAGAGATTTTAGTTCCCGAGTTTCTGAAGGAGAAGTATAAGGAAAAGAGGGGAATATTTACAACGCTAAAGCGTTATCCAGATGAAGAGCTGAGAGGTTGTATAGGCGTTCCCCTACCCATTTACCCCCTCTGGTACGGAACAGTATACACCTCGTTGAGCTCAGCCTTTAAGGACCCGCGTTTCAAACCCCTTGAAAAAGAAGAATTTGATAAAACCCTCTGGGAGATTACTCTCCTTTCCGTTCCCGAGGAGTTTAAAGGGAAAAAAGAAAAACTACCCAGGAAGATAGAGATTGGTAAACACGGTTTAATAGTTGAGGCGGGAGGAAGAAGCGGACTTTTGCTTCCACAGGTTGCGGTAGAACACGGGCTTTCTCCCGAGGAGTTTCTTTCACTCACATGCCTGAAAGCAGGTCTTCCAAAAGATTGCTGGAAGAAAGAGGAAGTAAAGGTTTACACATTCACGGGAGAAGTTTTCAAGGAAAAAGAGCCTTTTGGTGAAATTGAAGTTGTTCCTTTAAAGTAATCCCTTTTCCTCCAAGAGTTTATCTATTTCCTCTTCGGGCATAGGTTTTGCAAAGTAAAATCCCTGTCCGTATTTACAGCCTATCCTCTTCAGATATTCATACTCCTCTTTTGTTTCCACACCTTCCGCAAGACTTTCAAGGCCAATCTTGTTCGTAAAGGAGATAATAGCTTCAACCAAAGCCCTATCAAAAACGTTCTTGAGCATATTTTTTATGAAGCTTTTATCTATCTTAACTATGTCCAGCGGAATATCCCTGAGATAGGAAAGAGAGGAATAACCAGTTCCGAAGTCGTCAACTGCTATCCTTCCGCATTTCTTTAGGTTTTCTAGAATCTTCTTAGTCCTATCTATATCCTCTATGAGTAGCCTCTCGGTTATCTCAAGTGTAAGTTTCCCTTTGTATTTCTTGCAGATGTCTATGAGTTTGTTCATAACGTAATCGCTCCTAAAACTCCTGGCACACATATTGAAGGATACAGGTATAGGCCATTTCTTTAAAATTCTTTCAATTTCGCTAAACATAAAACTTATAAACTCTTCCCACATAACTCCCCTTTCTATAAACTCAATAAACTTATCGGGAGTTATAATCTTTTTCCCGTCCCTAATTCTTATAAGTGCTTCAACACCTGCGATTTCCAGCATTTCAAGCTTATAATAGGGCTGAAAGAAGAAGGTAAAAAGATTTTCTTCAACTGCTCTTTTTAAAAGTATTTCAACCTCAATCAGCTGTTCCGCCTTTTTATCCAGCTCCTCGTTAAAGAAGCTTATGGCATCTGCTCCTTCCCTCTTTGCTTCTTTTAAGGCCAAGGAAGCTTTCTCGTATAACTCCTCAAAGCTTTTTCCATCAAAAGGATACAGGCTAACACCCGCGGAAAAGTGAACGCTCAATGTGGTATCACCGGTTGCAAAGGGTTTTAAAAACACCCTTTTTATCTTTTCGAGAATGCTCAAAGTGTTTTCCTTACTTTTTAAAGGATAAGCGAATATGGCAAACTCGTCTCCGCCAACACGGGCTATTATATCCCCCTTTCTCAGGATATTCTTTAATCTATCTGCGATTTCCAGTATTATTCTGTCTCCTGTTTCCCTCCCATATACTCTGTTTATTATTGAAAAGTTTTGAATATCAATAATTATCAATGCGCCTATTCCAGCATTTACACTCAATATTTCCGAAACTTTTCTCTTAAAACCTTCGTAATTCAGCAGATTAGTTAAAACATCTCTGTAGAGTAAGTTTTCTACCTTTTCCGTAAGTTCCCTTTCCGCGGTTATATCCCTTCCTACAACAACCAGAACCTTTTTATTCCCAGGAAGATTTATAGTTATTTTCCGAAATTCAAGGTAAACCTTATCCCCTGATTCTTTTATCGCTGAAAGAATGCCGGCTGTGTAATTTTTCCCTTCTTTTACACTCTCCTCTTTAAATAACTTGTAAAAATTCTCTCCCGTTAATTTCTCCCTTCCGAGTAATTTATGTGCCCCTTCATTTGCATAAAGTATATCTCCATTTTCATTCAGTATAAATACGACATCGGGAGATATGTGAAGAGCCCTTGAAACTATTAATGCGGTTCTAAACTTACTGATACGTTCTAAGGCAAACTCTATATCCTTTTTGAACTCCTCAAGAATTTCCCTTTTATCTTCATCAAAGTAGTAAGGCTCCTCGTAACTTATAACGTAAGCGTACTTAACTCTTTCTTTAACCATTATAGGTATAATGGCCAAGCGATAATCCTCTTTTATTAGTATTCTTCCTTTTTCAAAAGCTTCTTTTATGTCTATATTTATTTTCTCACCGCAGGTTACTATTTCTTTATATCTGTCATTGTAAACGGAAATACCTTTTATATCAAGATTTTTCTTTAAGATTTTGCATGATTCGCGAAACAGCTCTTCCTCCGTTTGAGTTATGGTAATAACTTGGTTTAACTCTCTTAAAAATGTATAAAGTTTTTCAAATAGCTTTCTCTTTGTTATATCAAATACCAGAACAAATCCCGCGTACTTACCTTCGTATAAGATTGTGTCGGAAAATACGAGAGCCCATATCCTTCTTCCGTCTTTTCTTTTGAACTTTAACTCCTTGTAAAGAATGGGAAACCTTTCTCCCCGTAATCTTCTTTCTATAATTGAAGAAACGAGTTCCTTATACTCTTCATCAACAAGCTCTAAGGGATTCATTCTGAGAAGCTCTTCCTCTGAGTACCCCGTTAACTCAGATATAAATGAGTTTACAAATAAAATTCTTTTTCCGTAAATAATTACACCTATGCCCCTTATATTTTTTACAGCCTTCGCTATATCGTGTTCGTGCCAAGCATTAAGAAGTTCATTAAGTTCATTCACAAGGTTCTTTATCTCCCCAATAGCTTCCTCTTCAACCGTTTCTACATCTTCAAAATTTTTTAAAATATTTTTCCATAAACTCTTTTCTTCTTTTTTCGCCATAAATAGGTGGTGAGTTTTTATAGAAAAAGTTTCATAAAGTTCTAATCCTTCTATATTTTCAGGTCTTCCGTAAACTATTCCGTAATCCGCACTGCATTCCTTTAAATTCTTTAAAGTTTCTTCATGATTTGATGTATAGATTATACGAATTCTATCCCTGTCTATCTTTTTAAATTTCAATAGCCCGAAAAGGAGTATCTTCAAATCCGCGAGGGCTACGCTGTAAACCTCCTTCTCCTTTTGTTTCTTTCCGAGGAGAACGATTTCGTCGATTTTTCCTTTTAACCTGCCTACCGGAACATAATCCATTTTATAAAGCTCAAGGGCAACGTCGGGACTAGCATAGTAGAGGTCAAACCTTCCACTTCTTATCTCATCTTTTTCCGTATCAAAGCTTTCGGGAAAGAAAAGCTCAACCTTTTTTCCGATTAAACTTTCAAGCTTCTTGGCAAAGTTTTCCCAGTAGGTTTTGTTTTCCCTGTCATGCGGACATACTCCCACAACTACTTTATCTTTCATCAATCCCCTCTATATCCTTATTCTATATCCCGCTTCCTTCCGGGCAAGTATATACGTATTTTTACGACTAATTTTTCACAGCTTTTAACCTCTCCTCCAGGATTGACTTGAGTCTCCAGTATCTCGGAAGCTCACCGACAAAGATAACATCCTCCTCGGTGTAATCCTCACCTTCGTTCCATACAAGAAGGACCGGAACGGTTCTGTAGCCGAGATAAGTTAAAACGTCCATGTATTCATACATATCAACTTCTTCCCAATCTATGGGAAGCTCTTCCTTCAATTTATGTAAAAGTTTCTTAGCCCTTTCACACCTTGGACAATCTTCTTTTGTAACGAGAACCAGTTTAAGCATATAAAATATGTAAGCCCTTAAGGAAGAGGATTTTATTACCTAGGTCAGGTAGGTGGTGAGCCGGGCGGTATGCTCTAAAAATTACCTTTTGTGGATAAAAACGGAACTGTTCGTTTCAAAAAATGCAAGTTTTTGACGTGCCTAAACTTTTAATTCTCCCAGGACTCTTTCTCTTACCGCCCTTATTACCTCGTAAAACGGAACGTTCTCAAGCCCGAGTTCGGGGACTGTGTAGAGGCCTTTAGGCTTTATTTTGTCTAAAACTTCCTCTAATACCTCAAAGTTTGCTTCCCAGTTATCGCCTACAAGCTCTTGCCATAAATAGACAATCTCCCCTTTGTTGTTGATATGGATATCGATAAGACTTTCCTTTGTATCTACCGGTTTACCTTCCTGTCCACTGTCAAGCTCGTAAACTTCCCCAAAGTAGTGTTCTTTGTAATGCAGAATCATCTCCTATAAATAACTCTATACCTTTCTGACTTCCCTTCAAGAATTTCTTTTGCGTTTTCAAGGGGATAGACCGTATAGATAATGAAACTATCACTCCCGACCACAGCTACCACAAGTTGCCCTTTGTGCCATTTTCCGTAGAGATAGGCCTCTTCTCTATCGCTCAGTATCACGTCGGGGTCTCGCAAGAGTTTTTCAAGGTTTTTCGCTCCCCACTCCCTGTATGGAATCTGCCATGTTTTCCTTTTGGGCAGGATGGGGGACTCCATTTTTCTCTGGTAAAATTCCGTCAAAACCCTCTCATTCCCCAGCAAGTCCCTGTATATCGCTACAACTTTTTGGTATTCCTCTCTCAAGGGATGCTTGACCAGGTGCCCTTCCCTGTATATGCTCCTTGCCCCTATCCCGAGAATTTCGCCGAGTTTTCGGAGCTTTCTGTCCGTCAGAGCCCGCTTGATTTCTCTCCACTCTTCCCTGTCAAGCCCGAATTTCTCAAGAAAGTCCTTCTCCCTGAGATATCTCCCCGTTTCCGTGTCAAGGTCAATCACTTTCTCAAGGTCGTAGCCGAGCTCTTTGAGAGCCTGGAGGTATTTGTGCTGCTTGGCAAGCGGTTCAAGGTTCCACTTCGGTTCTCCCGCTTGTTCTTTTTCTCGCTTGTATATGGGGACGAGAAAACAGAGGCAGTGGGGATGGGGCTTTCTCCTCGGGACTTTTTCTTTCGGCCACACTCCCCTACCGAGACCAAAATCAACATTTGCATACACGTCGCAGATATCTGGTTTCGGATGAGCCCTCGAGAGTCTCCACCTGTAGCCTACGAGATGCCTGTCCCCTTCGGTCGCCCGTATCTGAACCTTGTGGAATGTATTCGCAAGCTCGGTTGCCGTGATACGCTGTATGCGGGAAAGCGTTTCTCTCCTGATGAAGTGCTCAAGGCTTCTTCTGAGGAGTCTCTCGTTTTCCTTTTCAAGGGCTTTCTTGAGCTTCTGAATGAAAATCTTCCTTTCCGTGTATCTTTCTCCTTTCACTCGTGAAAGGCTACGCTCAAGTCTTTTGAGAAGCCTTTCAAGTCTTCTCCTATCCTTGGGGCTTCTGACGTTCAGGGATAGAGCCTGCCTGAGCTCCTCTATCCACTTTTCCCGAAGGGCATTGTCAAACTCCCCGCGGAGCGTGAGATAGCTTTCAATCTCGTATGCGATGGCCATTGCGGAACGACGAGCCCTTGCTCCCAATGCGATGATGTTCGCTATCCCCTGCCTTGTTTCTGCGTCCCACTTCCAGAGCCTTTGGGAGAGATTGAGCCCGTCGGGATAGACCTCGTTCACGACTTCTTCAACGACGCTCTGAAGGTCTTTCCCCGTGAGCTCGGAATACACCTGAACGGTCTGGGCTATTTTTGAGAGGAGAAGTGAAATGAGCTCGGAGGTAAACTCTGTGGGCAGGATAGTTGCGTCCTGTGTTTCCAGAAGTTTCTGGAGGAATTCTTCTGCCTTTTCCTCTTCCTCTTCAAGGAGCTCGTTGAGGATTTCAAGAAATATCTGTCTCAGGAGTTCCCAGTTCACAGCTTGAGCTCATTCTTGAGCTGATTGTCTATGCCTTCAAGTCCTTCAATCTCCGTGTATATCCTCTCCATCACTTCGTCCTCAACCTCGTCCTTGAGAACAAGCTTCGCAATCTTCTTCTGAACTTCCGCGGTGAAGGTTGCGGACTGGATGCCTGCTGTGAGCGAGTCAAGAGCAATCTTGAGTTCCCTTTCTACGTCCCTGAAGGAGAAGTCCTTCCTGTAGTTGATTCTTCCATCAAAGCTTTCCTTCCCGTGCCATCTTGAGACTATGTTTGCAATCTCGTATTCGGTTTTCTCAAGGTTCATGGCAAACATGGAAAGGAGAGTGTTGAGGTTCTGAAACTCAAACTCCAGAGCCACTCCCGACCTCTGGGACTGAGAGCCGAGCGTGAACTCGAGGTTTGCGGTTCTGTATATCTGCTCTATAACGAGGTTCATGTATTCCATATAGACCTCAACGGGAGCTGGCGGGGGAGCTATGAAGTCCGGCCTTCCTCCTCCCTCGGGATTGTATATGAGAGCGTTCTCCGTTCCTATTTCTATGCTTGCGTTCGCGAGGAATTCGGGACTTCTTGAGGGATACGTGAGTATGGGAAACGTGATGTTTCTGAGAATTTCCCGAATCTCGGATATGAGGTTGTAGAGCTCAAAGTTGAGCATCGCTATCGTGTATATGAAGGGCTCGGAAAAGAGCTCTTCGTATAGAAGCTGGTCGGAAGTCCTGAGAACTGCGATAGGGAGAACTCCGAGGGGATTTTCTCTTTCAAGAACAAGCCTCTTTCCCTCATATACCTTAAAACTTTCAAGGGAATACTCTCTCTTTCTCTTCTTCCCTTCCTTGAAGACAATACGAACAAGGTTTCCGTATTCATCGAGCTCGTAGCTCTCAACCTGCCACGGAAGCCGTATCGTGGCATAGGGAAGGAGCTTTTTTTCAATCTCTTCCTGCTTCGTCCTTGCGGTTTCCGAGGGCTTGTCAACGACTATGAAGGCTGTTCCGAATATGAGTGCAAGCTTGAAAGCTCTCCTCATGAAGTCGTCTATGTATGTGCCTTTCCTGTCAGCGTCGTTCACGAAGAGCTCGTATTCGGGCGTGAGCTCCCTTTCGGGGGGAGTTTTGAAAATCTGTGCCGTGTATGTGTCCACTATCTTCTTGACATAGTTCGGATAATAGGCAAGCTTCTTTCTCCTTTCGTATTTCTCCTGAGGTTCTCTCTTGTGCTTGACGAGATAGCTTCCGTCTTCGTATCCCCCGAGCCCCGTGTATGAGTCATACAGAAACTGCCACAGGTCCTGGAGCTTTGCAGGCTCTACTTCTTTTCCGCCGAAAACGAACTTTCCATTTGCGTAAGTCATCGCTTTTTAGATAGGAAAAAAGCTCCAAAACTCAAGAACGGAGTGGTCAAATGAAGAAAATATCGTCGTGGAAAATCGTTTTAATGCACGGCTCTTTGGGTATATTCTGGAGTTCTATATTTGCTTTTTTGACCTGTTTTTCAAGAAGGGGTCTGAGTGCGGAAGGGATATGCAGGGGGACGTATCTCACGTATTGCATGTCCCATCTTGTTGTGTAGCTTCCGTCCGGCCATATTTCTTCCGTTTTCCATTTCACAGAATCTACAAAGTTGTCAGGGGGCTTTTCTGTTATCCTCAGCTCTTCAAGGTCCTGCCCGCAATCGGTGAGAACACTTTCAAGAAAAAGAATGTCGTCAGAAGGAGAAAAAAACAGGAAGGAGAAAATATTCACGCTCGCAGGAGCGATGCCGTCTTCAGTAGGGGCGCTATCATCGAGCGTAAGGAACAACGCTGTTCCATACTCGTGAAAACGAAACAGCTCGCTGACATCAAGCCTATACGGAAAATACTGCACGCGTGCAATGATGCTGTGTGTAGCCTTCCTTGCGGTTCCACTCAAAATTTTCTCTTCACTGTCGGCAACGAGGAATGTTATTTTCGCGATGAAAGGGAACAGGTCAATAACATTTATCCCGACATACGAGCGTATCGCAGGGCTGAGAACTCCCGCGTTGAGAGGAAGACGTCCGAGCTCTGTTCGGATACCGATATTTTCTACATTCTCTAAAAAAAGTTCTTGAACTCTGTGGAAAAGTTCGGTAAAGGATATGAAATCAAGTGTTTTGACGTAAGTGTCTTTCCCGGGGCTGTGATAGTGATATACGTACGATTTCCCGAAAGGGATATCCCTTTCAAAAGGCTCAAACTCTGCCACGTGTCTAATTATCACTCTCTTCATGTTGTTATCCCCAGCTCCTGCAGGTATGCGAGGTATGAGGCGGGAAGAGGCTCAATCCCGAAAAAGAGCGTTCGCACGGGAATAGCACTCTTTCCTCTCCTCTCAACCGATATCAAAACTCCCCGTCTTTCAAAAGAAACTGAGAGCCTTACTCTTGCTTTTCTTTCCTCAAAAAGCACGAGGAGAGGGACGTTTTTCTGCCCGAACCAGAAATTCGTTTCTATGCGGGCAGTGGGGGGATATTCCCGAACGTAGAAAACGCTTTCAATCCCAAAGCTCGCAGTTTCGGGAACGTAGAAAGTCGTTTCAATGCTCAAGCTTGAGGTTGTCATATCAAGCCTCCCTCACGTAGAGAGTTGTCGTTGCGGTATTCCCCGAAATTGAGTGTGAAAATCCCTCAATGAGCCACGTCCTTCCGAGTGCCTGAACCTTTTCCCCGACTTTCACCGCAAGCAGGGGGAGTGTTATTCTCCCCTTCACGGAGTGTTTCTGATACAGACTGCGAATCCTCTCACTTGCCCACCTGATTGATTGTCTGTCAAGGTCCTCGTGAACGATTGTTTTTTCTTCCTTTCTCCCCGGGACGCTCACGGGCTCGGAAGAAACCTCAATCCTTTCGGATACATACGGAATAAGGATTTTCTTCTCCGCGTCCATACTCATGGTGCCCGCCAGTCCGTCGTTTTCTATCCATTGTTTTGTCTCGAGAACTTGAGTTTCCCCCGTCTGCTTGTTTTCAACGGAGATGGTTTCGTATACCGAGACCTTCTTCTCAATTTTCTTCTGAACGTCCCCGTGCAGAAGGTTTCGGTAGTTGAGAGCGTCCCTCCTTGAGAGAAAGCCTCCTTCAACGAGCGAATACTGATAGTCGTATTCAATCGTGATGTTTTTCGTCCGCTTGAGCCTGAACTTTTCGTTCAAGTCTTTTGTTTCCGTTTCCGCGTATGAAGCGCTTTCGGAAACTATATCCCATTTGTAAATGGTTGTGTTGATAATGATGATATCCCAGAAGGGAGTTGTCGTAGAAAGAACCTTTGAGACCACAAGATTGAAAGGTATGGGCACCCAGCCGTATCTCGTGGTTTTCTGCATCCCGTCAGGAAAGTATTCCGTGATAGTCTTTGAGGTTATCCCCCTTTTTCCTTCCCATATTCTCCCCTTCGTCAATATGTCGCGGGCAAGGTAATAAGGTTCTGAGGCATTCCAGTTGACATCCGAGTAAGTCCAGCTCGGGATTTCCCCGTATGTTTCCGTTTCCGTTCTCACGAGCCTTATCTCTCCCGTGCAGAGATTGATGCGATACACGTTTTTAGTCTTTGTATCCGTCGTAGTGTTTTCGGTTTCAATTTCCGCGTATCCGCTCTGGCATTCTTCGTTGTTTTCTTTTTCCGAGAGGGATTCTCTTCTGTTTGCTATCGTTATCGTGCTCGCGTCTCTTTCTTCCTGCGTTATTTCGTAGTCAAATATCGCCCTGTCGGGAATCGTGTATGTTCTCGGAAGTCCCTCAAAGAGGAGATATACGACCTTGTTGACCGCATCAACCGAAACAATCGGGGCAAAATCGCGGAAGTAGTCCGCCATAGCCTGAACGATGTCTCCCTCTATCTCCCGTCCGTAGCAAACAATGGGAGGAGGGCTGTCAACGTAGAGCGTGTATCCGTGCTGTGCAAGGAGGAGAGAAAAGAGAGTCGTTGCGTTTCCGTTTGCTATTACTTTCCTCTTGAGGTCGCTTTTTCTGTATGGCTTGTTCGCTATGTATGTGGGCGGAATGCGGGGAGTCCTGACCGAGACCTCGTATATCCTCGTGTGCGGTCTTTCCGTGATTTTCAGAACTTGACCGCGAATGAGAGGAACTTCAAAGAACTCAATTGAGACCGCATCTCCGAGGCTGAAAGCGTATTCTTTCGTCATCTCAATCCTTGCACGAAAAACGTAGTTTTTCCTTCCCTGGTCTATGCTGATGGAAAGGGCTTTTATCGTGTTTCCGTTTACCTTTACCTCGTAGGCAGGAACTCTCATGCCTCTACCTCAACCTTGCCGTGATAGAGGTTGATTCGCTGTCTGATTGCGGATTCCTTGACGTCCTCAATGAAATGTCTCAGTTCAACCTTCTTGATTTTCCCCGAAACCACGAAGCCGTCGTCGTCAATCGTTATCGTCGTTCCGCTTTCCGCAAGGCTCTTGAGCGTCTGAGCCTCTTCAAAAGTGCAGGCATTGACGCGTATCGTGTATTTCCTCCAGACGGGCAGAAAAACGACAGGCTCTCCCGTGATTGTTCTTCTCGTATAGACCTCCGCTTTTGTCTTGTCCTCTATCCATGCCTCTTCAAGTATCAACTCTCCGCCGTTCCAAGAAATCCTCATAGCTCCTCCCAGCCAGGCGTGTAGTCTCCTTTCACGGGAACGAAGCGAACGGGGATAACGATTTCTTTTGATTCAAGGTCAAAGATTGCGCTTTCAACTTCCGATGTCTCGGCGACGAGCTTGAGCTCCTTTCTCGCTTCGGTAGATGCGAGCTTCTGAATTTTCTGAAGGGCATCGCTTGTATCCCCTTTCACTTTGATTTCCGTGCTCGTGTTCTTGAGGGCTTCCCTGAGCTTCTGAATGTCGTTCAGGGCTTTCTGCGTGTCCGCCTCGACTTTGATTTTTTCTTCCTTCAGCCCGAGGAGCTCTTTTATCTTTGCGAATATCCCCGAGATGAAATCCACAACTGCCCGAATAGCCCCGAGGATTTTCTCCTTGATGAAGTCAAAAACCGCGGACACTACTTCAGCGAGCTTGAGAAATGCGGAAATGACGACCGCGCGGGCTATGATGCCGAGCCTCGCGAACCAGGCAACGAGCTGGGATACTGCAGAGCTCCAGCTCGCAAATACCTGCGTGATTGAAGCCCCGCCCTTGAAAAGCTCAATCACTCCAAGGGCGAGAACTCTCAGCCTCGCGAAGGCAAAGACTATGAGTCGTATGAGGGAGAGGATTCTTCCGAGGGGGAGAAGCACGAGAGCAATCGTTCCTATGTATCCCACGAGCTTGAGAACGCCCTTGATGAGCGTTTCGTGTTCCTGATAGAACTTCCTCAATGCGGAAATGAGGGGGGAGAAAATCCTTGAGACGTCCGAGATGGCTTCCCTTGCTCCCGCTCCGATAGCCTTCAGGCTTTCATACACTTCCCTTGCCACGATACCGAGCGTCTTGAAGGCTTGAACGACCTGAGGATTGGCAACCTGGGAGAGGCTCTGCCCTGCTTGAATTCCCCCTTCCTTGACCTGAAAAAGGTATTCCTTGAGAGCCTGAAGGTCTTTCTTGACAGCCTCAAAGAGGGGCCTTGACGCTATCTGTGAGAAGTAGTCGTATATCTCCTTTGCGGTCTGGACGATACCGAAGAACGTTCCCTGGACTTTCTCTCCCGCCTGGGCTATCCCCTGCAGGCTTTGCGTGATGTTTTCATACAGCGTCCCCTTAAGTCTCCACTGCTGAACGACTTTTTCGGATATGCCGAGTATCTCGCTCAGCTCGCTTTTTTGTCCGCTCAGGAGTGCCCGTGCCTGCTGGGCTACCTGCTGTATGTCCTCGTCGAGCCTGTATCCGAGTGCATACGCGGTTTCAACGAGAAGCCTTGAGAGTTCAACCGTCTGCTGTATGCTGAGCCCTGCAGAAAGTGCGGATTGGGCTATGTTCGTGAAAACGATATAGAGATGCTCGTATGTTGCTACGCTCTTGAAAGCCTCTTTTCTCAGGGCTTCCTGGACTTCCTTTGCGGTTTCAAGGGCTTTTGCAAAGTCGGAAGGGGCATCTGCGAGGTTCTTGAGCTCACCTTCAATTTTTTGTATTTCTTTTTCTATTTTCTCGAGTTCTCTTCTTGCGTTTCCCCTGAGTTCAAGTTCGAGCTTTTTCTTTTCAAGTTCGGAGAGTCTTTCCTTGAGGACCTCTGCGGACGCTCCTGCGGAATGGAGAATTCCCGCTATCTTGAAAAGGGAAGTTTCAAGCTCGGAGAGCTTCCGAAATCCCCTCGTGAAAGGAGAGGTCGCAGAAATGAGCCTCCAGACGGTCTCGAGATTCTCAATCAGCTCCGAGGCAAAAGTGAGGTCTTCAAGCCATTTTCGGAAGGGAGATTTTCTGAGAGTTCTTGAAGTTCGCTCTATTTCTTTTACTTCATTCTTTATCTCCCTGAGGTCTTTTTTTGCGTCGTCAAACTGAAGGCTCTCCCCCGCCTTCTGTGCGGAGCTTGCTATTGTTTTTATGTCTTTCTTTACCTCTGAGAGGTCAACGTTGAAAGCCCTCTCAAGCCTCTGTTTTATCTCTGAAACAGCTTCGTTGAGTTGCGATATCTGAGCCTTTATCTCAAGTATCAGCTCTTCTCTGAAAGCCATTTTTCAAACTCCCTGAGAGCTTTCTCGTCCCCCCATACCGCAAGCCTGACCGCATATACAAGCTCCTTGAGTTCCCGCTTCTTCCTTTTTTGCATCGCTCCCCAGAAAAGCCGTATTTCTTTGAGCGTGTAGCTCATGGCATCGTGTCCGTTTGCTATGAGTTCCTCTACCGCTTCCGCGAGAGGGATTCCGTGAGAGTCTTGAGTGTCTCGTTCAGTTCCCTGAAAAAATCCTCGTCCTCAAGAATGACCTCAGCACAGGCACGAAGGAGCTTCAAGCCTTCCTTTGCGGGAAGCTCTTCAATCTCTTCCTCTTTTATTCCCGTCATGGAAGCCATCAGGGGGAGAGCCTGCTCAAAATACTTCCCGAGCTTTAGCTCTCCCTTTTCCGCGTCCTGAACGATTGAAAGAACGAGGCCTGAAAACCTCATGAAATCCCGAAACTTCAGAGGCTCAACTCTCACTTTCTTTCCGTTTATCTCAACCACTCTCATTCTTCACCTCATACCGCAACAACGATGTAGTCGGTCGTCGTGAGCTCAAGGTCTGTGAAGTTTGCGGGATTGGGCTGGGGGGACTCTATGATGCGAAGCCATATCTCAACCGCATTTGAAGCTCCTCCGAGAACTTCCGTCCCGAGGCTCAGGGGAGTGTTGTCGGGAGCTGTGTCAAGGTCTGCCTGCGTGAATGCGAGCCTGTATGTGATTTCGCTCCCGATATCGTGCCCGTTTCCGGTGATTAGGTCCCGAAGATACACCTGTATCTCGCTCGGGCTGTCTCCGTTCGGGTCGGGAACCGCTTTGTAGTTTGCGTCCGTTCCCCCGAACCAGAGCCGAAAATCCTGAACTCCCCCTGTTTGAGCGTTCACGGACATGGAAAGAGACGTCAGGGGAGTCGTGAGGTTGGCATCAGCGAAAAAGCCGAAATACGCCATTACCTTACCTCCGCAAGTCTGAGAAGGGGCTTCTCTGTGAAGGTTCCTGAAAAGCTGAGCTTCAGAAAGTCGTCGCTCACGACTTCAAAGTCTCCCGCAGGAGCGAGGGATACGTTCCCCCTGATTTCCAAGACCTGTCCCTTCGGAGGGTCCGCAACGAACCACAGCTCCCCGTCTATTGAGTATTGCCCCCCGACGAGGTATTCCTCAACGCTCCAGTCTCCGTGTTGATACGAAACCGTCAGGCTTGTTCCGTCCGCTATATTTCCTCCCCTGACGATGTATATCAGTCCCGCGTTGTAGTCAATCTCGTAGTCCGTTCCTTCCGCGTATGTATTCGTTCCGTCCGAGACAGATACCGAGCCCATCACGATATTCCTGTTTGAGAGGGGAAACCACATCCCCTGCTTTGCTGTGATTGTATCCTGAACTGCGGTCGTGCTTGCACTTGCGGAAGACGTTCCCGTCATTGTTGCGAGGAAATACATCTTGAGGGCATCTTTCCTGAGCTCGTCAACCTCAATCTCAATGTTGAAGTCCTGAGATATGATGATTTCCGCATCCTTGACTTTCAGCCCCGTTCTCGTTGAGTAGTGCTCCTTTTTCTCGGTCTTGATCGAGAGTTTCCCCGAGGCTATGTTCCCGAAATCAAGATATCCGCTCTCCCCCTGAGGCTTGAGAAGAAACTTCCCTCTTCCAATCGTGTAGGCTTTGAGCTCCATCTTTATACCTCCTCAAAGGATTTCAAGACTTTCAAAACCTTTCCCTTTCTCGTGCCCGCATTCGTGCTTGCGCTTGAAGAAACGGGCACGAATACGTTTTGCGTCTTCGGGCTCGCTTTCACGAGAATTTTGTTCGTGAGCAAATCCTGAACGGCTGTCGGTCCCACAATCTTGACGACATCGCTCAGCTGTGCCATTTTTCACCCCCACGGGACTGCGATTCTTTCAACTCCGTTTCCCACGTTGTCCCAGAGCACGTATGTTTTTCCGTCGGGGAAAACAATCGTGTCGAAGACCGCCCCGAAGTTGTCAGGAAGCTCGTATATGCTCGGAAGCTCGGAGAGGATTTTGTATGAGGAAGAAGCAAGGGCGTTAGTGATGAGAAACCTCGCAGCCTCCACGAAATCGGATTTCTTCGGTTCTCTTCCGAGGGGCTTGACGTATGTGATTGAAAGCCAGTTGTAGAGCAAGCCGTCAAAACCTTTTACCTGAGCACAATATATACCGCTATCATACGCAAGCCCCCAGCCCTTGTTGTCATATACGGAGATATCAAGCTCCGCAACTCCGCTCGCCTTTGAGAAAGTCCCGTCCGTATAGGAGTAAAAGAGAACTATCCTTTCGTCCGCGTATATCTCAAGCCTTCCTCCGTTCGCGAGGTCTATTTTCGGGCAGTATGTTGAGCTAAGGAAGTATGAGTTCGTGAAGGAGAAGGTTGAAGGGTCAAAAGCGTGTGCGGAGCCGACCTTCAGGTATCCGCTCGAAAATGTTGAGGAGTCAAGGACGAGGAGCTTCTTCCTCGTTGTGTCCTGCGTGTGGGGAGAGGAGAGGACAGCCTGGCTCGTGCTCTTTCCCTCAAGCGTCCAGCCAGAAGGAGAGTAGTCGGTCTTTATCTGTGTGTTTGTCTTGTCGCAGGAGTTTGAGAGGTTGTTTACGTTTGTTTCTCCCGCCAGAATCGCAACAATGTCGTTGAGAACGTCCGCCTCACTTGCTCCCGCAACGTAGAAGTAGCTTGCATACATCAGAATACCTCCAGAATTCTCAGTGAAGCTCCGCTGTCGGACACGACGTATATCCTTGCCCCTTCCCTGAGCTCAAGGAAAAGTCCGCTCCCCGCTTCTATGGGATAGCCCGTGTCAACGGAGACGGAAGCCCCGCCGACAAAAACCTTCCCGCTCCCGTCGTTGTAGAGTATCACTCCCTTTCCCGACAGGGATATCTCAACGGGAGTCGTTGAAACCGAAATCTTCCTCGCATCAAGAAATCCTTTGACCTTCATCTTCCTTCCCTCACTCTGAGCTTGATATACGCATACAGAAAAGCGTCCGAAACGCCAAACTCAACCGAAATCTCAACTGCGGGAACGCTCCTGTAGAGCTCCTCCACCTTGTCATACACAAGAGCCTCAAACTCGTTCAGAACCTCGTCCGTTATCCCTTTGTTTCTTTTTGCGAAAAGCACCTGATACGTCGTTGTTCTCTTTTTCGGATACTCAACTTCCGAGCCAAGAAGGTACAGGGAAACGAATGAGTCCTTATCGTGGGGAACGTGCTCTATATGTCTTATATAAGGTATATAGGTAGCCTCGGGGAAAAGTCCCCTGACCTTTTGTGCAATTTCCGCAAACATTCACGCCCTCCCGAGGCTAACAGAGAGCACTCCCCCGAGCGTCTGGAGGTTGAGTTTTCTTTCCATTTCCTGCCTGAGTTCCCTGTATGCCTTTGCCTTCTCAAGGTATATGCCTTCCTCTCCCTGGGAGAGCCTGAGGTAAGCCCTTTCAAGGGCAACGATTTTCGCAAGCTCTTTGAGGTATTCGGGAATGGTTTCAAAGGTGTAGCCCTTGACGAGCTCGGAAACATACGTATTTGCAAAGCTCACGTCGTCCTGTGAGATTGCGACGTTTTCGCTGATGTCCGAAAGCGTGATGAACTCAGTCATTCAGAACCTCCCCGAAAGCCCTCAGGAATTCCCTCGCCACTTCCTTTTTCCTCCTTTCCATGTCCGCAAACATGAAAGGATAGGGCTTTGAGCCCGGGTGATTGACTCTCTTTGCGAAGATTTCCTTTCCGTCCTTGATAAACCTCAGGGCTCTCTTTCTCCTCGGAAGTATGACGTGAGGTCTCGTTCCGAACTCAACGAAGGGAGCATATTCCGCTCCTGCTACAACCTTGTTGTCAAAGGCAACGACAGAGGAGCGGAGAAACCCGCTCCTTCTCTTGAAAGCCCTTCCCTCGTCTATCCAGTCAAGAACCATCTCCCTGTATCTGCTTGCCCCTCTTTTGAGACCGAGCTCTACCGCCTCCCTTACCTTTTCCCTTTTCAGGATTTTCGGAAGCTTTCTTATTGTGATTTCTACTTTCATTCTTCCTTCTCCAGTAGTTGAAGCCCGTCAAGCCCATAGCTCAGCCTCATCAGTTTGTAATGAGCGCAACCACTCTGATTGCCTTGTCGTCCCATACCTTTTGCCAGTTTGCGGGATTTGCGAGCTCCGTATCGGGAGGATTGAGTGTCGTTGAGTTCCACTTGACTCCCTTGAGATGCGGGACATAGTGAGCCTGAGATACGAGGTAGTTTTGCTGTGCGAGTATGTCCTTGTCCTGCTCGGTCATCACTTCCCTCTGGAATGCAAAATACATTGCCCCTGGCTGACAGAAATAGGTGTAATACCTGTATCTTGTTTCGGTATTTCCTGAACCGTCGTCAAGCGTGTATGCCTCAACGGTCGTTGCGTCCGAAACGATTATCCTTCTTCCGAGGATTGTCCCGAACTCTCCCTGTCTTATGAGCTGGTCCGTGGTCTGAGAATTGGGGAACTGAACGAGGTTTGCCTTCAGAAGGTCGGTATATACCTTGGAGTGCATTACAACAACTTCGACGTTGTCAGCGTTGTCTCCGAGGAGCTGGAGAGTATCAATGATTTTGTTGAGGTCTATCGTTATGTCTGGCTGTCCGTATTCTTGTTGAGAGACGTCGTTCTTGTGAGTATTCGGAAGCGCTCCCTTTAGAACCGAAAGGAGAGACTTGTCATAGACCTTTGCCCAGAACCTTCCGAGTCTTTCGCCGATGATTTGATTGATATCCTTTCCTGAAGCGATTTCCGCTATCGTCGTGTATGCCCATGCCTTTCCTCTCCTGCAAACGACGCCGACGTCCTCGCCTGCCGTGAAGCCCGCGGGAGTGAGAGCCGTCCCTTCCTGCAGAACTTCCGCATCTCCCGTAAAGTCGGGGATGAAGGGAATCCTTATGGTATCGCCTCCCTTTGTGAGGTCAATCCTTCCGTAGTCGGGGACTGCTACTCCTGACTGAACGAGTGCGGTCTTCTCAACGACCACGGAGACCGCAATTTCGGAAACGACCTCGGGAATAAGAGCCTGAATGTCAGCCCTTGAAACGGTCATCTACACTACCTCCTCAGTTTTTTTGCCAAATACTCAGACTTGAGCTTCTCAAACAGCTCGGGATTGTTCTTTTTCACTTCAAGGAGCTTCTGGGGATTTTTGAGAAGCTCCTCAAAGTCCTGAGGCTCTGCGGTCGTTGTATTCGGAGCCCCCGTCCCGGGAGGAGAAGCCTTCCTGAGATACGGCTTCTTTTCGAGGAGCTCTTCAACCGCTTCCTCTACGGGCTTTCCGTCAACGAGTATTCTGTCCCCGTCAAGGATTGCCCTGTCTTTCAGCATCGTGAAAATGATTTCTGGGTCAACCGCTCCTTTTTGCGTTGCGGTCGTGAGAATTGCATTCTTGAGAACAGTCTCCTCGTAGAGCTTCTTGTATGTTTCCGCCTGCTTTTGAAGTTCCGCAAGCTGTTTCGTGTAGTTTTCCCTTAGCTTGTCTATGTATTCCTGCGTTTTCCCTTCTTTCTCAAGGAGTTTCATCTGAAGGTCGTCAAAGTCTTCAAAGCCGAGACTTCTTGCGTATTCGTCAAGCTTCTGTTGAACGATAGCGTCTATGTCCTGAGGTTGTGTTTGTGCCTGAGGCTCAGGCTCGGTATTCTGGTCGTCGGGAGCGGGAGCATCATCGCCCTCCGCTCCCCCTCCGATAAGCGGGATTATCTTCCCGTTGATTTCCAAGAACTTGAGAGGTATCTCCTTCAGGAAAATGTCCGCTTTTGTCCGCTTTTGTCCTCTCATTTCTGGCAATACCTCCTGTATAGTCTTCTTGCTTTTTCTTCAACCTCCCTGTATCCGTGCTGGGCTGCCCTCACAATTGCAGCCCTCAAAAGGTTGCAGTTGATAGTCCCGTCCTTGTTCCGATAGGGGAAAAGTCTTTTTTCGGGGAGAAGGAAGTAAGAAGCGGGGAGTTTTTTCCTTTCGCTCTGTCTGTGAACCCACTTCAGGTTTGAGACCGCAACATTCCTCGTTTTTGGCTTCACGAGTTTTGTATATAGCGGGGAAAGGGAGAAAAGACTATAACGCAGTGTTCAACTCAGATATCAATTGTGAGTGTTTTGTAAACAAAGCTCGGCTTTCCTTCCGCGGTGAAAAGTGCATACCTCAGGGCGTCCATGAGGTCGTCGTTTTCCTTGACAACCTCGTCAAGGGGCTGGTCGTTTGCGTCCAGCTTCCAGCTGTATGTGTTTAGTTCATCTATCGTTTTTTTGAGGCTTGAGAATATCTTGAGCCTCTTTTGCTTGAAAAGTCCCTGAACGAATGAGATTCCAGCAAGGACGTCTTTCTTTGCGGGGCGAATGTCAAGCCCCCACTTCCTGAGAGTCTCAAGCCCCTGTTTCATTTCGGGGTCCGCATACGTGGGAATGTTCTCTTCCTTGAGTATCCTGAAAAGGTCGTCAAGCGTGAGCTCGCTCTTTTTCAGCTCCCTGTATGCATACCAGATGCCTTCGGGGGACTTTGCGAGCCATATGACCGCGGTCGGGTGATTGTATCCAAAGTCAAGCCCCCGTATTTTGAGCCAGTTTTTCGGGATTTCAAAGGGCTCAACCACTTCGTATTCGGGATAGACGAGCCCGTATGGCTTCGTAAAAACTCCTTCGTAGAACATTCTGAAGCGCCATTCTGGCATCTCCCTTCTTGCCTTTTCTATTTCCTCCCTCGGATAGTGGCGATTTTCCGCTGTCCTTGCCGTGATGAGGTCAATGTCCTCGTGCCCCTTCAGGGCTTCGTCGTAGAGTTCTTTCAGCCAGTTCCAGCGATAGGGAGTTGTAGTGATGAGGAGCTGTCCGTTTTTGAACCTCAGCCTTCTGAAGGCTGTCTCAAAGACGACTTTCTTGTCAACCTGCCCCGCTTCGTCAAAGACCGCCCCGCTTGCGTGAACGCCCTCCATTCTGTCCGGATTGTCCGCGGGGATTCCGTATAGCCTTGAGCCGTTAAAGAGCGTGAGTATCATGTCCTGTTCGTTTTTCTCAAATGGTATCTCCCATTCTTTGAGGACTTTTTTGACCTCTTTCCAGAGCGTTCTTTTCATGAGCTTGAGCGATGGGGAAATGAGAAGGTATTCCCCCGCATTCTGAAGGGCTTTTATGACTATCCACCTTGCCCCGAGCCAGGTCTTGCCCGTCCCCGTTCCGCCGATGAAGAGAATGATTCGTTTCTTAGACTGGAGAACCTTTTTCTGGTAGGGGAGGGGCTCAAACCGTATTTTCTTTATCATTTGTCTCTATCACTACCCTGATAGCCTCAATCGTGTCCTCGTTCTTTTCCGTGTCAAGGAGTTTCTTGTAGAGGTCAAGTAGCCTGTCCTTTCTCTTTTCTTCCATGTCCGTGTATATCTTGAGGAGCTTTACGAGAACGTCCGCAGCCATGGGCTTGGAGTAGTCAAGCATTCCGAGGGCTTCGTCAAGGAGTTCAAGGACTTTCCTCTTTCTCTCCTCTATCTCCTTTCTCTCAAGGTTTTCACGAAAAACAAGCTCCTTGAGATGCTCCCTTGACCTTCTTTTGACCTTCTTGACAAACTCCTCGTCCGAGAGCCAGCGTCTGATTGTCCGCTCGGATACTCCTATCTGCTCTGCCACTTCCTTCTGCGACTTTCCCTGTGCGAGAAGTTCAATAGCGAGCTCTTTCTTCATTGCTTGTCCGCCTTTTTGTCAAGTTTTTCCTCAAGCCTTTTGAAGCCCTCGTGTATTTCCCGACGTATTTCTTTGAGTTCGTCCTTTATCTCTCGGATGTCCCTGTCGTGGTCGTCTTTGAGAACGTATTCTTTCGGGAGGTTTTCTTTCAGGCTCGTGAGGTCTTTTTCAAGGGACTTGATGCGTGCAAGGAGTGAGTTGAACCACGAGCGGACGATTGCCCCGAGAACGAGGGACACAAGCGATATGCCGATAGATATTGCCATTCTTTCTTCCATCTCCTTCCCCTCAATGCCTGTTTTGAACGCCCTTCATTTTCTCAAAAGTCCTCAGCCCAGCCATCCCCAGCATCGCAAGGACAAGGTTAAAGAGTATTCCGATGTCAAGCTCCGGGAGAGGAAAATCAACTCCGAAGGTTTTGAAAAAGCTATGAAGAAAAGGAGCTACGACGAAGTGATATGAAAGCGCTATCCCGCCCGTCCAGCCCAGGAAAGGCCTCCAGCCGGCTATGAACCAGTTCCCGCTCTTCGCTTCCGCTATGTTGGTTTCATGAACCTTCTCAAGTAGTCTCGTTTCAAGCTCTTTTTCCTTGAGCTCAAGCTCATACCTTTTGAGCTGATACTCAAGCCTTTCCTCCTCGGTCGTGATGAACTCGTCCGCTATGTCCTTGACAGCTTCTACTATTCCCTTTCCGCTTTTCCCTATTAGCCAGCTGAGAATGCCCATGCCATAGCCTCCAGAGTCCTGTTTATCCAGCCCCTCAAATACAGCCCGTATTTTCTCGGATTCTTGTTCGCAAGTGCTGTATAGAAGGCTATCCTTGCAAGTGTGAAGTCCCGAATGAAGTCCTCAGGATTTGCGGAGTTGAGAGCTTCCAGTGTTCTCGGTCCGAGCACGCCGTCGGTTTTAAGGCCGAGAACCTTTTGAGCGAGCTTCACGGTCTTTTGGACGCCGAGGTTGACCGCGGTCTCAAAAAGGAGAGCTTTGATTTTCTCGTCCTTAACCTTCTCAAAAGGCTTCCAGTAGTTCTTGTAGTAGAATCCCCTCACAAGTTCGAAGGGGGGCTCAAGCCCCTTGTCTATATACTGCCAGCCCTCCCACTCGGGATGGGCTTTCCTGTATATGCCCGCGTAGGTCTCATACTTCTCGGTCGGATTTCTGTGAAGCTTCAGCCCGCCTTCAAGTTCAAGGACTTTTCTGAGCGCTTTTTCAAACACACTCTCAACGTAGAGCTCCAGGGAGAAAGAAACAAGAACGGGGTGGTCAGGTTAGGCTTTTAGTTTTCCTTCTTACTTTCTACTCCTAAGGCCTTTAAAAGGAGGTCCTCTATCCTGTCGAGTCTACGCTCCAGCCTATCCATCCTTCTTTCCATACTTTCAAACTTTTTATCCATATCATCAAGTCTTCTATCCATATCCTGCCTCAAGTCATCAATTCTTTTGTTAACGAGAAACATAAAAATAGACATGAATCCCGCTATTCCGAAAATAATCGTCAATACCTGTCCCCAGTCCATAGGATTAAAATAGCTCTTCTTCCAGAAATTTTCTCAAACTCTTCGTGTCAATGAAATACCTCGTTCTCCCGTTCTCCTCGTATATCCTTGCCTCAATTTTCCCTTTCCATATCCACATCTTGAGCGTGTTCATGTGAACGCCAAGGAGCTTTGAGGCTCTTCTGAGGGAAATACAATACTGCCCTTTTTCCTCAAGTTTTTTTAGCTCCTCAATTGCCTTCAAAACACTTCCTCCCCCTGTATCGTGTGGTTTTTCACGCTAAAGTGTCCGTTCTCGTATAGCTCAACAAAAGCAAAGCCGTGAACCCACTCGTTGTGAGGGGCATAGTCGGGCTTGAGGTCGCAAAGACAGCCCACAATCCACGCTCCCGAAAGCTCATCCCGTATGTCTTTTTTCGTCTCTTCCTGCTTTCTGTGAAAGTGTCCGAGGAGAACGTTTCTAAAGGCTTTCCTGAGATAGGACACGGCTATATTCACGCTCGCATAGGAGCGGTATTCATGCCCGTGTATGATGTCAAGCTCCCCCGCCTGTATCCTTCGCTTGTCCTTGACATATTCAATGCCGAAATCCGAGAGCCTGAGAAAATTCTCCGTCTTCAGCTCCTCAACGTCCCACAGCTCAGGGGCTTTCCGCATCAGGAAACGCTCAAGCCTCTCCTCGTGATTGCCCTCTTTGTATATGATTTTCGCGTCGGGGAAGACTTTACGGATAACATCAAAAGCCTTGAGAACGATGTCCCTTTCCACCTGGAGATTTCTTCTGTCCGGCCTTCTTTCCCAGAAAGAAACCGAGTAGAAGTCCACTATGTCGCCGTTCAGGATAAGTGTGTCTATCTCGTATCTGAGAAGGGCTTTGAGGGCGGTTCTGACCGCTACCTTGTCATGATAGGGAAAGTGAACGTCGTTGATGATGCCTATCCTCCGATATCCCTTCAAAATGTAAGGTTTTCGCTCGTTCTCGTATAAAGGCTCCGGGATTTCCAGAACGTCCGCAACTTCTATGCCGAGCTCAGGCTTCCCCCTTTTCCGCCATTCGTAGACAACCTTCTTCACGTAATCCTTTGTCGTCCCGCAACGCTCTGCGATTTCCCGATAGGACAATCCCTCCCGAAACAGCTCCAATATCTTTAGCTTTTTCACCGCCTCTTCCTCCATCCCTCGTAATAACCTGACCAATACCCAAGATTGAAAGCGAGCGTGAACACGAGAAAAAGAAGTGCAAAGAGCGAAAGCACAGTTCCCATCACAAAACCCTCCGCCCCTCGTCGTATCCTACGTAAAAGCCAAAAGTGAAAGCAATTGTAAACACGAGAAAGAGAACCGCAAAAAAGGAAGCTACAGCTCCAAACTCCATCACAGCCCTCCTTTCAGGAAAGAAATGAGAGGCATCTCACACAAAAGCATTGCGGTTGCGTCCCGGGAATGCTCACTCCCCTTTTCAAGTGCGTTGAGCCAGTCCTCACTCAGCCGAGGGAATACCGCGGGATATATCCGCTTGAATTGAGCTTTCCAGGTATTGTGGTTAATAAGCGAAACCTCAATATCCCTCTCGTATGCTATAGCAAGGATAATCCCAATGGCTAAAGGAGTTTTGTGTTTCCCTTTGAATTCTGGAACATAAACTCTGAAGTCCTCAATAACGACTTTTTCGGGCTTTAGCTCCTCAAACAGCTCCCGAACCTTCTCAAACAGCTCCCTCGTTTCCTTCGCGTATATCGTCCCCGCTTTTATGAGTTTCCCGTTCTCCCCGCAGGCATAGCCGAGCCTGAAGCCAGCGTCAATTGCCAGTATTCTCATCTTCCTCCTCAGCGGATTTGAGGTTTTCCCTCAGGACTTCGTATTCCCACGTCCCGTCCGTGATGATGACCTTCCTCCCGCCGTTGTCCCTAACGACTTTGAAAAGCTTAGCCCCCGCAGATTTGTGAAAAACTTTTTCGCCCGGACGGAATTGTTTCATTCTGAGACCTCCGACCTAATAAAAATCCCCTCCTTCAGCAACTTTTTTACGAGAGGTTCTACACTTTTGTCGAAGAGAAACCACTCGCCGTCAATCATATTGTGTTCTCTTTTAGTTCCTAAAAAGTTCGCCATCAATGTATCGAGCACAAGTCTATACACAAAACTTTCTTCCGCTCTCCCTTTGAGTCGAATAATACTTCCGACTTTAACAGCCACCGCTTCTTTCATTTTTCTCCTCCCTTCAAAAGCTCGTTATCTTCCCTGCCTCCGATATACTTCCTGCTCTCGTCCCTGTCGTAGCCCCGCTTTTTTCTGTCCTCATTGAGGAGTGCCTTCTTGATGTAGAGTTCAGAAAACTCGTAAAGATGCCTGAAGCCTGCGAGTTTTGCGAGCCTGCCGATGTAGTAGAAAAGAGAGGATACCGTTCCCAGGTTCAGGTCAAGGAGCATGTATTGTATCGTTTTCTTGATTTTCTCCTTGTCCTTCACTCGCTTTTCGGAATTGAAACCTTCTTCAAGCTGAATCGCTAAAAACTCCCTGTCCCATCGTTCCCCTTCAAGGAGTGCCCAAACGAGTAAAAAGTGGTAAATGTCAATGACCTCAATCTTTGCGTTCTCCCAGTCCTCTTCCTTCTTTGTCCACCACTTGAAGGAAATAGAATCTAAGAGTTCTGCAAGCTCGGAGAGGATAGCCATAACGAGGTCGGTTTTGTTGACTTTGTCCCGCCAGTCCGAGCCAAGGAGCTTCTCCTGTAACATCTCTTGCACGTCGAAGTGATTTGTAAGGTGTTGAGTTATCGTCATCCCCTTCCTCCTTTTAGAAGTCGATATCCTTCATATCCCTGAACTCTTTGAGTGCTTTACTAAAGCTTTTCTTTCCTTCCTTCACCTCTTCTACGAGGAACTCCCATCCCTTGAGGTCTCCTTCTTCCCGCAGGATATAGAGCTCCAGAAGGATTGACTTGAGCGTTTCGTCCTGTGCTATGTCTTTTGCGACTTCTCTATCCGGGGCATAGACCTTCATTACTTCAAGGTCAACGTATTCGTCGTCCTCAAGGAGTGTGCTCAAGGTTTCCTGAATTGCTTTTATTTCTTCTTCAAACTTGAGTGTGTCGGACTCAGGTGTATAGTTTGACGTCCTATTATTATATATATCCATGCAACTATGCAACTCTTGATTTTCAAGGGCTTCCGCTGTTTGAGTATTTTTAGAGCCATGCACCTCTTGATTTTCAACGGGTTTAGCGTATGCCCTACTTTCAAGGTCTTTTATCGCTTCTTCAAGACTCTTTATTGGCTCTATTATCTTTGCGTTGTGTTCTCCGTGTTTTATCTCCCAGTATCTTCCTGCGTAGTGTTCAAGTAAGGTTTCGCACCTATTTACTCCTATCCCCGTGATTTCGGATACCGCTTTGGCAAGTGCTTTTTTCTTGTTGTTCCCCTTCTCCACTTCTTCAAATACCGCCTTCACGAAGCGTATTGCTTCTCTGAGGTGTTCAGGAAGGGCCTTTTCAAGTGTCCCGTCTTCTCCAAGGTAAAACTCAAGTTTGTCTTTTACAGGTATTCTGTCCTTGAATCTTGTAAGCTTGAACGTCCTTGCCTCTTTCTTTGTCTCAAGGAAGAAGGCAACGTCCGTGTTATCAAGAATGGTTCCGCTATTTTTGAAGGGCATATCGGGATTAAGCATTTTCGGTATGTGGTGAAGGTAGATAACCGTGTGTTTCGCCGTTAGGTCTTTAAGCTCCGACATTAAAAATTCCGCTTCCTTGTCGGAGTTTATGTCGTATCCTTTCGCGAAGTTTTTCAAGGAGTCTATAATAACGACGAAGTGTTCACTTTGATTCAGTAGCCAATCTTTTACCTTTCGCCATGCTTCGTGCCTTGCGTTTATTCCTATTTTGTGCCTTGAGAGGATTTTTAGCTCTCCTTTTTCCACAAACTCTCTAAGCCCAAAATCTTCCAGCTTCTTTTTGATAACCGTTAAGGGATTGTCAAGGTCAACGTAAAGGACTTTATGCCCGTGTCCGAGAATGTAGGTCTTTAGCAAGCCGTAAACGAGCGTCGTCTTTCCCGTGGCAAACTTTGCGGTTATTCCCGTGATAGCGTTCTTGGGAATGAAATCCTGGACCAGCCAGTCAACTTTAACATTCTCTATGTCCTCTATGGTAAGAAACAGTTCTTCAATTTCCGAATTTTTAGCCTCCTCTTTTGAGCTTCTAAGGACTTCTATTTCCCTTTTCGCTTCTTCCAGTATTTTTTGGAGGTTTTCAAAGAGCTCCTCAATATCGGGCTTCTTGTCCGCAACGAGTGAAAGGGTTTTGAGCCATAGCTCTCTTCTTACCGCAAACTCCTTAACGATTTGGACGGCGAACTTGAATACTTCTTCTCCTACCGCTTCATCGTAATCATACAGGTCCCTCAGCGTTTCAAAATCTTCCCTGTGTCCGTTTCTCTCGCACCATTCCCTGAACGTCGCCCAGTTCCACTTGCCTTCGTCGTGCGTGCGGGTAAAGTCCATAAGGGCTTTGAAAGCGTCCCTCGTGTAATCCATTGAGAAGTGTTGAGGTTTTAGCTCGTAGTTTTCAATTACGGCGAGGAGGTTCTTGAGTCTCTGCGGGTATTCTTCTACGAGCGGAGCATACAGAGAGGCTATGATTGCTCTTTCCTCGCTTTCCGTGTATCTTTCTGTTACAATATCATTGAGGTTTAGATATTTTGTGTTTTCTCTTTCGTTCCCGTTGCCGTTGTAGAAACTCCTCATCCCTCACCTCCTTTTAAGAGTTCAAACTTCAGGCTTTCCAAGGCTCTTACGGCTTCCTCCGCTTCCTTGAGGAGCTTTCTTCTTTCCATTTCGGTGATTGTCCCGTCTTCCAGAGCCTTTACGATTTCGGAGATAACGTCCTCAATCTCCTTGACGACCGAGAAGTATCCCTTGAATTCCCCTTCAAGGTCGCTTACCTGTGCGAGAAACCACTCCGCGAGAAGTTTCGTCCCGAGAGCCCTTGAGATGGCAACAATCTTTGGAGGAGAGGGATAGTAATCGTCCTCGGAGAAGTATCTCTGGAGCTGTGAGAGGGAAATTCCCGTCTTTTCGCTTATCTCCTCAAGCGTCATTCCCGCATTTTCCTTCGCTATCCTTAGAGCGGTTTTGAAGGAAAGACTCCTGAGGTTCATTCGCTCACCTCCCTTTTTTGAAAAGCGGAAAAATAGGAGTTTGTTAGAAATCCTTTCAAAGCCCGAAGAATACGACAGGGCGGATAAGGTTTTGATAGCTCTTCTGCAAGGATTGGTAGTAGACGTTTTAAAAAGTGAGCTTCAAAGGGAGGCTTTTGCTCCCGACGACCTTCTGCGTCTTGGAGCTCTGCTTGAAGAGCGTTTAGATGCCTTAGGCAGAGGAAGTGCAGAGTTAGTAGGAATGTTGCAAAAAAGAGAAATGCAAAGAGAAGAGCTTTTACTCCTAATAGCTCAAGCGAGAGAAAGGCTAAAAGGGATGACAGGGCTACTGCTAAAATCACTGGAAGAGCATTGAGGCTCATGTCCCGCCCCCCTTAAAATCTTGAACGTGGAGAAGGTTCTTATCGCCCTTTTTAGCTTTCTTGGCGGAGTTAGCGGAGCTGTCCTTACTCACTTCTTCACGAGAAGAGACAAGTATAAGGAGTTTGTCTATGAGAGGAAGATACTCACGTATGAAGAGATGTGCGGGCTTGTCTCCGAGATAAGGGGGAAGCTCCTCAAGCTTGACACCATGCTTGAGGGAAATGTAAGCAAGAGTCTGCAGAAAATACTTGAGGAGCTTGATTTTTGCGGGAGTGTATTGAGCCTTTATCTCTTTTGCTATGAGAAGAATATCTTCATCAGTCAGAGAGTTTTTACTGAGGTTCTGGTTCTCGTGAAACTTTGTTCCGACGAGGAGTTCAGAGGCAATCCTGAAGCATTCATAAGGGCTGTATACAAGGCCCTTCATAACGTAATTAACGTCGTGAGAGAAGAGGTGGGCGTAGAAAAGCTTTCTGACGAGATAAGAAGGGAGATTGAAAAATTTCTTTAGTCTTTTTTCCACGGGAATCCCCTCCTTGGTTTTTCCTCCTTGTTCGCATAGATGACAAGCAGGTAAGCCATTGCGGTAATGAGAAGGCTTCTGTTATAGGGAAGTCCTAAGATTTTTGAAACCGCCACGTCGGGCGGTTCATTCCTGATGATTTCATCAAGCTTGTTTACAAGCTCTGTTAATTCCATCTATAATACCTCCTTAAGGGGGTTTTTAAATGCTCGTTTTTAGCGGAATTTGTCCCCATTGCTTCAAAGAAGTGGGGTTCAACGGAATAGAAATAATGCCCGTAGATACGAGTATTTTTCACATTGAGCCTCCCTACAGACACGAGGTTGCGGTATTTGCCCAGTGCCCCGTGTGCTATTCTCCCGTCATCGGCTTTGCAAACAAGACCGCGGACGATTTTTTCGCTTTGCGTGAGAAGGTTGCCTCCAGCGGTTCTTATAAAGTAAGTGTCTACAAGATACTTCCCGAAGTTCCCGAAATTTTCTCTCACGTGGCCATTCCCGAAGAGATAAACAAGGCATTTGTGGGGGCTCAGAAGAGTTTCAGGCTCGGAGAGGAGGGCTACTACCTTGCCATCGTAGGATGCAGAACCACTCTTGAGCTTGCGGTTAAGCACTTGCTCAAGAAGGAAAGAGTCAGGCTTCTTGAGGGAATAAACGAGCTTGTCAAGGAATGCATTATCCCCAAGCCTATGGGAGAGTGGGCACATTCCATAAGAGTTCTGGGAAACGAAAGCGCTCATGAAGCCGGAGGAACTAAAGAGGAAGCGGAGGAAGTCATTAACTTCACACGACTTTTCCTTGAATACGTTTTTGTTATGCCCCACAAACTTGAGACTTTCCGTAGAAGCTAATCCGTAGCATAGCGGGCTTAAATTTTCCCTATGTGGGAAAAGTTTCTTGACTTCGGGGCTAAGATATGGCCTTTTATTGCGGTTTTCGGAACGGGATTTACCGTCGGCTACTACGTGGGGAAATCCCGTGAAAATCCCTACAAGCGTCAGGAGATTTCCTGCGCGGTGGGGGGCTTCAAGTATTGGCCTCCCAGAGTCTCCCTGGTCTACAAGGGGAGCAAGGTTGAGATAGTAGGATGTCCTTACTTCATGCCCAAAACTTGCGACTGCCTGCATACCGGTAAGAAGTGCATCTACAAGCCTAACCATAGCGTCTTCCTGCCAGGACTCCTAAAAACATTCCGACCGCAAAAATGAAAAAGATTGCTGCGCAGGCTTCCTCGTAGCTCATTTGTTTGCCTCCGCACGTGTTCTAACCTTCATCATCTCCAACTCCCTCGCTCTTCTGTGATATTTCTTTCCGGGCGTGGTATATGGTAAGGGCTACTTCACAGAGCTTGAGGAAGACCTTGTCGCATATTTCGTCTTCTCTCCATCTGTTTTCCCCATCGCAGTAAAGCAGGTAGTCTTCTATTTCGTTTATGATGGATTCAAGTTCCCTTAGGTATTCCGCTATCTGCCCCTCTCTTGCAACTTTTTTAACCTTCTTCCTGAGCCCTATTATTTCCTCAACCAGCTTGTTCAGGTCTATCACTTTTTAACCTCCATCGTAATATCTCGTTCCTCTTTCACACTTTCCCCTCTCTTGTCGCGGGCAGACTTTTTAACCATGGGACACCTGAGGGCAAGATACTTCCTGAGGGCTTTTGCAACCTCGGGACGAACGAGGTCCTCCACTTTGTATTTGCCATTGCTCGCGAGTTCTATTTCTATGGCCTTTTCCAAAGATGCATACCGCTTGTTTTGGAGTATGTAGTAGATTGCTGTTGGAGAAACGCCGACTACTTTCGCCAACTTTCGGAAAGACATACTAACAACCAATATAAACCATTGGTTGACATTTTGCAACCTTTTAGTTGGGAATTGAGTATGTTAACCAATAGTTATAACTTTTAAACCATGAAAAAAATAAACGAGATAAGCGAAAGGAATGAAAGAACGCTCGGGAAAGGCAAAGGCATTTTTATAGGAGAGAAGCTTAATCGATTAATGAAGATAAAAAGGATTTCTCAGCGTCGCTTAGCAAAAGATTTAAACCTATCACATACCGCTATATATAAATACTTACATAATAGAGCCGGTGCTTCTTTTGATGTAGTGAAAAAGCTCGCAGAATATTTTAATGTCCCCATATCCTACTTCATAGAAGAAGAAGCTACTCACGAAAGTAAAGAATGCCCATCCCTTGAAGAAATAGAACGCTTACTTGACCAGCTTCCTCCTGAGAAGAGAGAGAAGGTTTTGAAAGCCATAAAGGAACAGCTCGAAGCGCTTGTGGGGACGTGAAAAAGGAGTTGGAAGATGGACACAAAGGTTTTGGAAAGTAGATTAAGAGAAATAGAGGAGCTAAACAGAATGTGGGAAGCGTCAGGAAAAACGCTTAATGTTTCCGAATTCTTGGGAGAATACCTGAATAGACTTGAAAAGTATTTGGACGAAGCTATTCCTATTTATGCCTACCTTCTTGACAAGGACGAGTTAAGCCCTCAGGAGGAGTGGAGTCTAAAGTTCCTGCAAGACAGTTTTGTAAACTTCTACGGGACGCTGTCCGCTCTTCTGGCTTTCATGTGTGGAGCTAAAGCGGAGATTCCCGAAGAGCTCAGAAAGAGGGCTATAGACTTTCTTACGTTCCTTGGGGAAACTACGGGCGTTATCGCAGAGCACGACAAGGAGCTTGAGAAAGCGGTAATGGCAGGGCTCAAAGATGCGGAGCAAGGAAGGACAATTCCTTTAGAAGATTTCTTTAATGAGGATTGAGAGAGTAAAAAAGTGGAGTTGAAAAATAGGTTTTGGAAAGTAGCTTAAGAGTCTGTATATCCGATATCTATCAAAAATTCCTTTAAGTTGATGTAGGGAATATTAAATTCCTCACACATATTCGGGATTTTAGCCCCATTTGGTTTATACTTTTCCGCTGTTAGGACTATATACTCGTAGTTAAAGATGGTATCTCCCCTATTTTTCAAGATAGCATATGCAACTATATACGGGTCTGCTTCATTTCTGTGGTAAGCTATCCGTCCCTTGAACTTCTTTAAGATTTCTTTTACTACTTCCTCTATGCCATCGGGTAATTCTGCAGGCTTCCAGCCAGAATTCCTTTTCAAATCGCTTAAGTGCTTGGTTAAAAAATCTTCATCGCTACCGTTAGTAATTTCCACATACACAGGCTCAATAATCAACAGCTTTCCTTTCAAAATCATATCATCTACGATATGCCATAACTTCTTGAAAATTTCTGGATAGTAATTATCCTTTAATAAACGTAGTATGTTGAGGTCAGCTATATAGCATTTCTTCTTCATATACCTTCCCCTCTAACTTTTCCATTTGTTCCTGCTTTTTTAGGTGAAGTATTTTCATTAATGTATCTTCGTCCAATATCCTTTCAGAGATTGCGTCAAACAACAATCTTAAAGCCTTCTTACTTACACGATTAAATACTTTTATATAGGGCTCAGGGGAAAATGTGGATTTATTTTCCCCCTGCGTGCTTTCTACTTTATTTTTGAAATAATCCTCGTATTTTGTAAATTCCCCTTTATTAATGATTTTTTCTTCCTTGAGACGTCTAATTATCACAAAGGGACTTACCTTAAAATGAAAAGCTATTCTTTCTATTGTGTTTTCATCTATGCTTTTGTAATTATTTAGAACGGTTAAAAATTTTTGGGTTGGCACAAGAAAGTGCCCTGCAAAAGCATTGCAAAATTGTTCTTCTTTTGAATAATCTTCTTCAAACTCATCATATTCGCAAACAGCTGTGGACTTTCTCAGAATGTGTCCAAGTTCATGATACAGGCTAAATATTTTACTTGAAATGCTATCATCTTTATTAAGAACAATGGCAGGGAAAGTATTGTCATGAACAGACAAAGCCTTTAAACTTTTGCTCGTCTTGTCTTCTGTTAACTTGTATTCAAAAATAAGAATATCGTAGCTTTCTAATAAACTTTTGTGAATTTGTAGAGCTTCTTTGTAGGTTTTCACGCTTGATAAATCAGGAGGTTTCAAAACCTCCCTAACAACATCTGCAACCTTTTGAGGGGAGCTGTTTATATCAACGTTCTTAAACATATCAAATTTCGGTTCGTAGTTCAGTTCTTCTATCACTTCTTTTAAGAGTTCCTGGAATTGCTTTATCTCCCTAACAATTTGAACAACCATAAGGAAATTTATGGTCGTATCTTTCCTCCTAAAATCCTTCAGTCTCTCCTCTTGCATAGGTTCATCCTCAAAAAAATACCAAGTCGGTCTTCTAAGAAGGTTCGCAATTTTTAGAAGTTGTTTATAGCTAAATGCCTTTTCTCCTTTTAGTGCTCGTATTATTGTGTTCTCCGATATATATGTCTTTTTTGCCAGCTCTTCTACGGTTAACTTTGTATATTTAAGCTCATACTTTAAGATTTCAGGATTTATCCGTAGCTTAGCCATAACTTTCGTTCACCTAAAAATTTATTCATCATACCTTACATTTTAGGAGACCTGTCTAAGAAGGCAATTAATTAGTTCTCCTTATCCCTTCCATAACTCCCTCTTATAATCCCTCAAGCGGTTGGGGGAGAGGAGAAAGAGTGTTTGTTATTTTGTAAACCAATAGTTGACATTTTAAACAATTAGTTTTATATTCATCCATAACACCACTTGAGGAGGTGGAAAGGAGAGATGGATAAGAAAAAGCGTTTAGAGAGAGGAAAGGAGCTCCGCTACCGCATCCGCATCCTTGGCGTGGAGGCCATTTCCCCTGAAGAAGTCCTCTATCGCCTCCCAGTCCTTGAGAGAAATTCTGTAGTCCTGAGGAACAATGGCAAGGGAGTTGCCAAGGGAATAAAGACGCACTTTTCCTTTGGAAGTGTTGACAATCTTCACGAGTTCTCCTTCCTTTTCAATCCTTTTCCATTCCACCATCTTATAGCATCGGGAGACGGGGACTACATTTTTCAGGAAAATAGCCCTGTAAGCAACGATAGCAGTCAAGGCTACCGCAACATACGAGATGTAATCCTTGAGGTTGATAGAAAAGATGGAAACATCAGGAAGGAACGCATTGAGAATGGCGGAAACGCTACCGCTAACCATAGGCATGACCACCAGCAAGTAGAACAAGAAAAGAGCCACGTCAAAAAGAAACATTTCTTCGTCGGGAAGAATAAATCTCAGCACCTTATAAAGCCCCCTTATCAATACGGGGGCTACTCTGGTTGTGCTCTCTACTTCTCTCATTTTATCCCCTCCGTGGAAGTTTTCAATAACCATACCACGGAGGGGGCTCTTTTTAAGTTCTCAAGCACCTTTGGGAATAAACCACGGGAGGTGGAAAAGATGAGGGGAACAAAAACAACCGGCCTGAACTTTAATTTTATCCCTTCCCCTACGGAAAAGGGAAGGGGCACGGTCATAATCAACGGGAAAGCCTATCCCGCTTTCGTTTCCAGCTGGGAAGAGGAACAAGATGGTTTTATCCTCCGCGAAGGCTACATATACGAAACCGAACACTTCACGATAACGACCGAAATCGTTGACGGAAAAGAGAGAGTCGTAAGTTTCAGGGGAAAAGACAGACTAAAAGAGGCTTCAAGAATTGCGAGGATAGGCTTCAGGTATTACAACACAGCCCTTGAACTCCTTGAGAAAAATCCCGAAGAGGCTTACAGCTACTTTTGCAGAGCGGAAGAGTTTCTGACGCTTGCCCTTCAGCACCTTGCCCATAGCGGACTTGAGGAGCATTCCCTCTACAAGGCTGTCTATAAAGCCCTTGAAGACTTGGCAGGGAGGACCGCAAGATGAGGTGGCTCGTTTTCCCCTCTGACACTTTCAATATCTCCCTTGAAGACCTCAAGTATTCCCTCAGGATAAACGTTGAGCTTGCGGATAATGTCGTTATCCTTCCGTCAAGACGAAAAGCCCGCATTTACAACTGGGGAGGATTTGAGGAATACGAAATAAGGAACGTGATAAAGATGGGAGAGGACGAATACTACATCGTCGGCTCTCTCCTTGCGGTCAAGAAGCCCGATTACAAAGCCCCTATAAAAGCAACGAGGGAGGTCTAAATCATGCTGAGCGTTCTTTCCTTCACCTTGCGTGCCTGGTTCATTCCCGAGATAGAGATTGAAATCGCTTGCGGAGACGAGGAGTTTTGCCAGGTAGTCGCAAAGGCCGTTTACGGCGACGGAGGGCTCAAGAAACTTGAAATCCACTATACCGACCTTGCGGAATTTGGCATCAGCGACGGGGAAGTCCTGAAGCTCGTTAAAGAGCTTGAAAAAGAAGCGGTAGCAATACTGGAGCGTGCTAAGGAAGACCTCAAGAGGCTAAACAAAAAAGTGGAGGGAAGCAAAAGATGATTGTCGTTTTTGCTTGCTGGTTTCCACATGAAGGTAAGGTAGAGGTTAAGAAATATGCCATCAACCTTGACAACGTTTTGTTTGTAGAGCTGAAGAACGAAGTAATAACTTTCCACTTTAAAAACCGCGATTGGTTAGAGCTCCCCTTTGCTAGCCAGCAAGAAGCGGAAGAGATATTTGATGCTCTCGCTAAAAAGTGGAGAAGCGAAAAGCTAAAAGGGAGGTGTGAATGATGCTTGACGTGAGAAAAGAAAACAGCTCCCTCGTGAGGGAGCAGGACATGAAGCAAGTTCTTGAGATGCTCCGCATCGCCCTTCCTTCTCTCTCAAAAGTTGATGATAAGGTTCTAATCACCGCAATAGCGTATGCGAAGCATCTGGGGCTGGACCCGCTGAAGAAGGAAGTTCATTTTGTCCCGTTTTACGACAAGGAACAGGGGAAAACAATAGTCCAGCCCGTCGTTGCCTACACGGAATACATCAAGAGAGCGGAAAGGAGTGGGAAACTGAAGGGCTGGACCTGTAAGGTCGTCAAGCAAGGAGACGAATACGTGGCAATTGTTGAAATCAAAAGGGCAGACTGGGAAATCCCCTTCGTTTGGGAAGTCCCCCTCTCGGAAGTAAAAAGAGAAACTCCCCTCTGGAAGTCCCAGCCCCTTTTCATGCTCAGGAAAACCGCAATAGCTCAGGCTTTCCGTATGTGTTTCCCCGAGGAGACCGCACACCTTCCCTACGAAGAAGCGGAAAGCTGGATAGAGACCGAGGTTGAGGAAGAAGAACCTATCACGGAAAAGCAAAGGAAGTATCTCTGGGCAAAGGCAAAGGAAGTAGGGCTTACAAAAGAAGAAGTAAAGGAAATCATAGGAAAGATGGGATACGAAAGCACGAAAGATATTCCCCAGTCAAAGTTTGACGAAGTTCTCTATGCCCTTGAGGAGTTTGCTCAAAAGAAGTGATAAATCCCCTCCCACCTCCCTCCTTTTCTGCCTTGGCGGGCGACCGCCCGTCCTTTCTAAAAACAAGGAGGTAAGAAGATGGTTGTAGCCTTGACCAAAGAAGAAATTGAAGCCAAGAGAAAAAGGCTAAAAGCCTTGAGTGACACTTACGAAAGCATACAGGACGAGCGTATAAGAGCACAGAACAGGCTCAGGGCTATGCTGGAAGGAAAAGATGAGCCTGAGGAGAACAGAGAGCGATTTTACCGCATTATTCTCAAGCCCTTAGAGGAAATGGAGAAGGAAATCCTTAAGGAGATACAGAAGGAGTTGAGAGGAGAGCCTGTGTATGAAGCATTTCTTAAGCACGTTAAAGGCGTCGGACCAAGCTTGAGCGCAAAGCTCCTCTCCCTTCCGCTAAAGCTCAGCTTAAATCTTTCAAGCTGGAACGCATACTTTGGGCTTACTCCGATTCACTACCGCTGTAGATGCTCACGGGGGCACAAATTCCTGTATCCCAAACTGACTCACTTCTGCCCAATTTGTGAACGCTTGGGAGAAGAACCAAAGGGCGTAGTCATAGATAGTATCAGGATTGACCAACCTCCACGCCCGACCTCGGGATACCTCGGCTTCTGGAATCCGTATGCTAAGCGTTTATACTATCTCACGAGCGAGCAATTCATTAAGCTCGGACACAGGAGCTTTTACGGGCAAATGTATAGAAAATACAAGGAACACTACTCCCACAGGGCAAAGTCAAGGGGAGAAGAAATCCCCAGGTGGCGATTGGATAGAAGGGCTCGCCGGGCAGTTTTCAAGTTATTCCTCAGTCATTTTTATGAGGCATACCACGAGGTTGAGGGACTGCAACCGAGAAAACCTTATGCCTTTGAATACCTCAACCACAGTGAATACGTTAGCTGGAAAGAGGTCGTCGAATACGAGCTTGCTGTGAAAAAGCAGAAAAGAAAAGGAGTAGCCTGATGCTTACGGGGCGGGGCTTCCCTTCTTTAAGCGAGCCAAAGTCCTTGAGCTTCATGATTACTAAGCGAACCTACATAAAAGAGCCTCAAAAAATTAAAGCGAGCTTTTTACTGATAGTTCCATGCCAAGAAAGCGAGCCCGAAGTCTCAAGTTCCAGTAGCTCGAAGCGAGCCGTGAAATATGAGTACCAAAGTGATCAAGCGAGCTTCCTCGTGATAGCTCCGTGCCAGAAAAGCGAGCCGAGAGAAATGAGTTTCCATTTTCTTCAGCGAGCCAAGGTTGCCGAGAGCCAAGATGTAAAAGCGAGCCATGGAGGTTCAGTTCCTAACGAAGCGAGCGAGCCTATACTGAAAAGCCCCGAGGTCTCAAAGCGAGCCTACCTACCTGAGCTTCGTTGTGAATTAGCGCGCCTCTCGTGGGAAGCCCCTTCCCCCTTCAGCGAGCTATCTATCGCGAGTTCCGTGAATCTTGAGCGAGCCAGATGTAGCACGCTCCAACGGAACGGAGCGAGCCAAGTAGTTTCAGTTCCCTTGAGAGAAAGCGAGCCTCTTGGGCTTAGCGTCGGAAACCTGAAGCAAGCTTCGTTCATTGAGTTTCTTAATGGAGGAGCGAGCCTGTTCCCAATAGCTCCTTTCCTTATCAGCGAGCCCCGCCCCGCCCCGAACGAGCCTTTTCGCGTGAGCAACGAGGTGAATCAGCGAGCCTTTCCACCAGAGCTACAGCCAGAGATAGCGAGCTTCCTTGATACAGCTCCCGAACCTCTTGAGCGAGCTTGTAGAAGAGAGTTTCTGGATGCGAGGAGCGAGCCTGAAGCAATTAGTCTCGACCACCTTGAGCGGTCTTATGAATTCAGCTCCCCTTCCTTGCAAGCGAGCCGTATAAAACCAGTTCCTTCTACAAGGAGCGAGCCTTGGCTTGAAAGTTCCCAAAAAAGCTTAGCGAGCTTGGAAGTCAAAGCCCCACAAACGAGCGAGCGAGCCGTTGCCCTTGAGCTTCAGGCGGATAGAGCGAGCTTATGTTCTCTCAAGCCCCTTCAGCGGAAAGCGAGCTTGTTTGCTGGAGTGCCTATAGGTGCAAGCGAGCAGAAAGGCTTGGAGTTTCGCTCCCGAAAAGCGAGCCTTGGCCTCTGAGCTTCTGTTGGACGTGAGCGAGCAGGAGGCGTGAGATGGAAGTTTTCCACGTTGTGGCAACTTCATCTGCCTTGCAAGCGATGAGACTTTTTGACGACAAAACCTTGAATTTTCTCATTTCAGCATACGCGATAGAAAACGAACCGAGAATACTGAAGAACAAGGAACTTATACGAAGGAAAGGCCGGCTTCTCTTTGCGGACTCCGGCCTTCTTTCGTGGATAAAGAAAAGCAAGGCTTGGGAATACGCCTGTAGCCCCGACAGAGTTCTTGAACTTCAGCTCTCAATAAATCCCGACATCGTTGCAACGCTTGACCATCCCTGTGAGCCTTCAATTATTGAAAAGAGCGGAACGACGACAAGAAATGCTATATCGGTCTCTATCTATAACGCCTTGTGGCTTGTAGAAAGAAAGGAAGCAGGCGACGAGAGACTGAAGGATAAAATCGTTGCCATCGTCGTTCAGGGATATGAAAAAGCGGATTACGAATGGTGCATACGTGAATACAGGAGAATGGGCTTTTTTGACTTGCCTGCGGACCAATACTGGTTCGCTATCGGCTCTGTTTGTATGCGAAAGCCTCCAGAGCTATACGAAATCGTGAAATTCGTGAGAGAACGAATCCCCGCCCATTTCCACGTTCATTGCTTCGGGATAGCCAGCCCGAACTGGATATTGAAGCTCAAGGAGTTTGGAGTTAACTCGATTGACTCTTCCACAGGTGCTATGGCCGGCACACTTTCTTTCTCCTTCTTGGACGAAGGTGGACAATATAGAAAACTCAAGCTCAAAAAACGAAACAAACACATGACCTCGGCAATGATTGCCTTCAACTGGGCAAGTCTTGACTTTCAAGTAAAAGAAGGTATCAAGCCTGTTTTCACACTCTTTGAGGAGGTGCGAGATGCTGAACTCTCTCAAGAAACTTGAAGAACTTTTCTCAGCCTTCAACAAGGACAGAGAACCAAAGCCTCAGCCAAAGCCCCGCCCTCAAGCTCCGAAGCCCAAAGCCGAGCCTCCTCTCCCTTCTCTCGTTGACACGATTGAAGAAGGCACGGACACAAAAGAGCTATTCAAGAAGTTAAACAAATACGCAAAAGCTTTGAGAGAGAAGGACTTAGACACGCTGGAAAGAGAAGTTAAGGAAGCAAGGGACAAATACTGGAACGAACAAGAACTGACCGAATACGAAGAATTTTTAGCGGAAGCCTTCTGTTTCACGGGACTTAGCATTCGGGGGACTGCAAGATGGTTGAAAATGAAAGCGAGAGAGTTTTAGAGCTTCTTGCTAAGCTACTTATTAAGGCGGAGGAAGTAGGATGCGGGGAGCAATATACGCAAGATATTCAACCGAGAAGCAAAATGCAAAATCAATTGAAGACCAGATTCGTATTTGCAGAGATTACGCTGACAGAAACGGAATAACTATCGTAGCTCACTACACGGACAGAGAAAGAAGCGGATACACGCTGAAAAGGGAAGGGCTTTTAAAGCTCCTTGGAGACGCAAAGAAAAAGCTTTTTGACACTCTTCTTGTTGAACACACTTCAAGGCTATCCCGAGACGGGCTGGAGCTAAGAAGGCTAATCAAAGAATTTCAAAAGCTCGGAATAACAGTTATTTTCGTTTCTCAGAACCTCAGAACCGACAGGCAAGAAGACATAGCCCTTATTAAACTATTAAATGTAGTTGACGAACAATATATAGAGGGGATAAGAATAGCAACAAGGAGAGGACTGGAGGGAGCCCTTTTGAGGGGGAAGTGGGTATCGTCCGCTCCGTATGGCTACAAAATGGTAAACAGCACACTTCAAATAAACGAGGAAGAAGCTAAAGTAGTGAGGGAAGTTTTTGAGAGATATGCAAACGGAGAGGGCTTAAGACTCATTTGCTACTCCCTTAACGAAAGAGGCATAAAACCGAGAAGGGCAAGAACCTGGAGCACATCAACGCTTTCGGGCATACTCAGAAATCCTATTTACAAAGGGCAAATAGTCTGGGGGAGAAGAAAAAGGATAGAAGACGAGAAGATAGTTGTGATACAAAATCCTAAGGAGCCCGTAGTCCTTCCCGCCCCCCATCTTGCGATAGTCCCCGAGGAAATTTGGGAAAGGGCAAACAAAAGGCTTGAAGAAAACAAGTATAAAGGAAGACACAAAAAAGTTAAGCATACACATCCCCTTGCGGGGATAGTCATCTGTGGGCACTGCGGGAAACCTCTCGGCAAGGAGAGGAACAGGCTAATATGCTACGAACACAGAACGAAGAAAGCCTGTGATTTTGATTTCAGGCTTGATTATGATGTTGTTTTATCTTTCGTCCTGAAACTTGTGAAAGAGTTTATTTTGGAAAGAAAGGAAGAGATTCTTAAGGCGGTTAAAAGACTGAAGACGGGAACGGATAAGCAGGAGAAAATAGCCAAGCTTGAGAAAAAGCTTGAAAACTTACTCGAGCTTTACGCCGAAGCTCCGAGCGATACGTTAAAGAGAAAAATCAAAGAAATAGAAAAGGAAATAGAGAAACTCAAAGGAGAAAACGAGTCGTTTAGCTTTGACCTTAACAAGGCATTAGAAAATCTTGAAAAACTTTCCTGGAGAGAGCCCGAGTTTGTTAACGAGACTCTAAAGACCTTTATCAGGGCAATAATTGTAAGAAAAAAGGACGATGCAATTATTGATATGAAAGTAGAAGCATCCCCAATTTTAGCCAGAGTTCTGCAGAAAGTGATGGTGAGCCGGGCGGGACTCGAACCCGCGACCCACGGCTTAAAAGGCCGTTGCTCTACCAACTGAGCTACCGGCTCTTGGAAGCTCAACTGGTGGAGCGGAGGGGACTCGAACCCCCGACCTCCGACATGCCATATCGGCGCTCTCCCAGCTGAGCTACCGCCCCTTTGCCAGAAATAAAATTATAATCCGGAAGGAAAGAAATTTCAAGTATCATTCCTTATTCTTAATCTTTTCCCTTATCCAGTTAAGGAATTCTTCTAACTTCATACTTCCGAGATTCCCCTCTTTCTTTGTTCTTACTGATACCGTTCCGCTCTCCGCTTCCCTGTCTCCCACAACGAGTATAACGGGTATTTTCTTGAGCTCCGCTTCCCTGATTTTTGCGTTCATTCTCTCCTCCCTGAAGTCCGCCTCCGCCCTTATGCCGTTTTCCTTCAGGTATTCAAGAACCTTTTTAGCGTAATCGTGATGGCGGTCCGCTATGGGAACAATCATAACCTGCGTGGGAGATAGCCATATGGGAAGGAGTCCCGCGTAGTGCTCAAGGAGTATCCCCGTAAAGCGTTCTATTGAGCCAAGGAGAGCCCTGTGAATCATGTAGGGCCTGTGTTTCTTGTTATCCGGACCAACGTAGGTCATATCAAACCTTTCGGGCAGGTTGAAGTCAAACTGTATCGTTGAAAGTTGCCAGAATCTACCTATGGCGTCCTTTACCTTAACGTCTATTTTCGGTCCGTAGAAGGCTCCTCCTCCTTCGTCAATCTCGTAGGTGTATCCGAGGTCCTCTATAGCCTTCTTCAGGGCGTTCTGGGAAACCTCCCACTGCTCGTCCGAGCCTATTGAGTATTCGGGTCTCGTTGAGAGGAATATCTTAAACTCGTTAAATCCGAAGTCCTTTAAGGTGGTGAGGGCAAAGTCAAGGGTTTCCCTTATAACGTCATTTACCTGCTCGGGGGTGCATATTATATGAGCATCGTCCTGGGTAAATCCCCTCACCCTGAGAAGTCCGTGGAGAACTCCCGAAAGCTCATACCTGTAAACGGTTCCCAGTTCAAAGAGTTTTAAGGGAAGCTCTTTGTAGCTTCTCACCCTGCTCTTGTATATGGCTATGTGGAAGGGGCAGTTCATGGGCTTTACGTAATACTCCTCCTCGTCTATCTTCATAGCGGGAAACATGTTCTGTTTATAACACTCAAGGTGTCCGCTCGTCTCCCACAGCTTAGACTTTCCTACGTGGGGGGTGTAAACTAGCTGGTATCCCCTTTTGAGGTGCTCTTCTCTCAGGTAATCTTCAAGAACCTTTCTGTATATAGCTCCCCTCGGAAGCCACAGAATAAGCCCCGCTCCGACGTTGTCGTCTATAGTGAAGAACTCAAGCTCCTTGCCGAGCTTTCTGTGGTCCCTCTTCTTGACCTCCTCGTAGAACTTTAACCTCTCCTTTAGCTCCTTATCGCTCCAGAAGGCAAGCCCGTATATACGTGTGAGCTGGGGCTGGTCGCTCCTTCCCTTCCAGTAGGCCCCCGATATTGAAGTTAACTTAAAGGCTCCCGCTTTGCCCGTTGATGGGAGGTGGGGACCCTTGCATAGGTCTATAAAGTCCCCCTGCTCGTAAACCGAGATTACCTCATCCTCGGGAATCTCCTTTATTATGTCTATCTTGTATTTCTCTTTCAGCTCGTCAAATAGCTTTATTGCCTCTTCGCGGGACAGCTCCTTTCTAAGAATCGGGTAATCCCTCTCTATTATCTCCTTCATCTTTTTTTCTATTTTCGGTAAGTCCTCTTCGGTTATCTTGTGCCCTTCAACCTCAACGTCGTAGTAAAACCCCTCTTCTGTCGTCGGACCCACACCTAGGTGAACCTTTTTAGTTCCGTAGAGCTCCTTTAGGGCCTGAGCCATTATGTGGGCAAGGGAGTGCCTCATTATCTCAAGGCTTTCCTTACTTCCCCTGTAAACGGGCTTTATCTCACCCGATTCCCTTACGGGTGTCTGAAGGTCTATAATCTTTCCATTTATAACCCCACCGAGGGCATCCTTTATTCCCGCAAGCTCAAATATCTTTCCGAGGGGTGTTCCCTTCTCTACCTCGTACTCCTTTCCGTTTATAATGACCTTAATCTTTTCCATAGTTAAATAAGATATTAGAAAAAGTATGTTCAAGTATGTTTTAGGTATAAATCTTCTTCTTGCGGTTCTAAGGATTCTTTACATACTCCTTTATCCCATAGACCTCTCCCCTGAAGAGGCCCAATACTGGGACTGGTCAAGACATCTTGACCTTAGCTACTACTCAAAGCCCCCCATGGTCGCATACATGAACTTCTTATCAACCGCCATATTTGGAAATACCGAGCTCGGAGTAAGGATTAACGCTGTTCTCCTTTCCTTCCTCCTCTCTCTCATAACCTATAAATTCGTTAAGGAGATTTACGATGAGAAAACCGCCTTCCTTTCCTCGGTTATTCCCAATATACTCCTCGGTTTTTCAATAAACTCCCTCTTATTCACAACCGATTCTCCTTTAATATTCTTCTGGGCCTTGTCCTTAATATTTCTCTATAAAGCGGTTGAGGAAAACAGATTAATACCCTGGATTTTTACGGGAATTTTCGGGGGACTTGCCTTTCTTAGCAAGTATCCCGCCGTATTTCTTCTTCCCCTCGGAGTTTTATACGTTTTTATCGTAAGAAGAGAGCTCCTGAGGGACATAAAAATTTACTCTTCCATTTTCGTTGCTTTTATCCTTTCCCTTCCCGTTCTTATCTGGAATATAAAACATGACTTCATATCCTTCAGACACGTGTCAAACCTTGCGGATAAGGGGAGCTCCTTTCCCAACATCTCCGCATTCCTTGAGTTTTTAGGGGGACAGGTCTTAATTCTTTCCCTAATTCCCTTCTTTTTCGTAATTTACGGATGGTTTAAAACCTTCTTTACAAGGGATAAAAGGGATATCTTCCTTACAGTTTTCTCCTTTCCCGTGTTTCTATTCTTCTTACTCCTCTCCCTGAAAAAGAGGGTTTACGCAAATTGGCCCGACTTTGGCTACTACACAGCGGTAATTTTATTCTCAAGGCATTTCCTGAACGCTCCGAAATTTCTAAAAGTTATAACGATTTTTATCGGAGTATTTCTCACAATTCTCATTCACTTTACGCCCCTTTTGGACTTAATCGGTCTTAGAAAGCTTCTTCCCCCGAAGAGGGACCCGACGAAGTTCCTCGTTGGATGGGAAAAGCTCGGGAAAGAGGTGAGCGAGCTTCACACAAAGGATAAATTTATACTCTCAAGTGCTTACCAGATTTCCGCGGAACTTGCCTTTTACGTTGATGGAAATCCGAGAACTTACGTGTATCACGTAAACAGATATACCCAGTATTATCTATGGAGAGAGGGATTAAAAAGTTATAAAGGCAGTGATGCCCTTTTTGTGAGCTACGGAGGTATTCCCAAAGAACTTATGAAAAGCTTTAAAGATAAGGCGTTTATAAAGAGAGTAGATATTTTCTGGAGGGGGAAAAGGGTGAGAAGCTTTTATATTTACTTACTGAAAGGATTTAAGGGAGAGCTGTATGAAAAGCCCGAAGGCTATTAATAAACTTATAAGTTTCATTCTGAGTTTATACCTTCTCGGTTTTTTCCTTTACAACATTCTCCCTTTTTCATACTTTGATACATATTTTGAGCCTAAGGATAGGCTTGCTCCTAAACCTTTTGTGAGAAAGAATTACTACCTGTTGGGGGTGAAAGCTAATTTTCTCCCCGATGAACGGATGCTTTCGTTCTTTGAATCAAAAAATATTAACGTAATTTACGGATTTTTTCCCTTTGAAGATAAGGTAATATTCAAAAACCTCCCCAAAGCCCCCGAGTGCAATCTCGTATTTACTTCAGATATAAATCCGTTGATAAAGTTTTTTAACTTTATTTTTGATTACCTCCCTAAGAAATCCTTAGGTGAGGAATTCGATTCCTATGTAAATTTTATAAGTACCGACAAAATAAGGTGCAATGTATTGGTGAGCGATGTAAATCTTTCAAGGGCACTGATAGATTTCGAAATAGATACCTCGAGGAATATGACATACAGAAGATTTTATGAAGGAATTGAATTAAATAAGAACGTTATAATTAACGGAGAAAAAAGCGTTGACGTTTACGGATTTTCACCGAGGAGCTTTTACTTTCCCGATGAGTCAACCATTTATCCCTTTAAGTTATTTATAAGAAGCAACGAGGAAAAGGTTCTAATAATCCTATACAGAAACGGAGAGGTTTACAGGGTTTACGATACGGACAGGGCTGTAATAAAGGTTAATAGGGAAGGTGTTTACGCCGTTGAGGTTTACAAGTATAAGTTTTCCTGGAAGAGCTATTTCTTCGGTCTCAGGCTCATTGCCTTTTCATCTCCCATAACTCTCTTATACTGATTAGAATGAAAGTTGTGAGGGCGTTTGTGGGTTTCTTCACGAGCAAGACTATACACGAGGTTTCCGAAAGGCTTAAAGAGGAGGCTGACCTCAAGCTTATGGGAAAGTGGGTGGAACCCCAGAACCTTCACATGACCCTCCAGTTTCTCGGAGATATAACGGAACAGCAGGCTATAGACGTTATAAAAAACCTACAGGAGATTTCAAAGAGGTTCATACCCTTTAAGGTGAAGTATAAGGGACTGGGTGTTTTTCCCGATGTAAGAAACCCTCGGGTTTTATGGATAGGTGTATCCGAAGGTGCGAATAAGTTAAAGAACCTCGCAAAGGAGGTTGAAAGGAGAAACGCAAGGAGGGGAATTATCCCCAAGGGAAGCAAGAGTTTCGTTCCCCACGTCACCATATGCCGTATAAAGAGGGCGGATAAAAAGTTCCTTAACTTCATGTTGAAGAAATACAAGACGGTTGAGTTCGGTGAGGAAGAGGTAAACAAGCTTGCCTTAATCTCAAGCACCTTAACGAGCGTGGGTCCTATATACTCGGTGGTTGAGGAGTTTTACCTCGGAGGTTAAAGATGCTCACCTACAGGGATGCAGGCGTAGACATAGAAAAGGCAAACGAGTTCGTAAGGTTCATAAAGGAAAGGGTAAAGAAGGAGTTTAACCTTTCTGATTTCGGGGGTTTTGCAAGCGGATTTCCCATAAGAGGTTATAAAAATCCCTTAATCTTCACGACGACGGACGGGGTAGGCACAAAACTAATGATTGCTCAGGCAATGGATAAGCACGATACGGTTGGGATAGACCTCGTTGCGATGAACGTAAATGACCTCATAACGACGGGTGCGGAGCCTTTTCTCTTCCTTGACTACATAGCAACGGGAAAGCTTGAGCTTAGGGTAATGAAGGAGATTATGGAGGGGATAATAAAGGGGTGCAAGGAGGGAGAGGTTATTCTGGCGGGTGGAGAGACCGCGGAGATGCCCGATTTCTACCCCGAAGGCGTTTACGACCTTGCGGGATTTTGCGTGGGCATATGCGAAAAGGAAGAGGTAATAGACACGAGCGGTATAAAAGCGGGGGACGTTCTCATAGGCCTTAAATCCTCGGGATTTCACAGCAACGGATACTCATTAATAAGGAAAGTCCTTGAACTAAAAGGTATAAAATATACAGACTTCCTTGAAGATTTCGGAAAGACAGTCGGCGAAATTCTCTTAATTCCTACAAAGATTTACGTAAAAGAGATAAAGAAAATTAGAAAGCACGTGAAGTTAAAGGGGATAGCCCACATAACCGGTGGGGGAATACCAGAAAACTTAATAAGAATACTCCCCGAAAGGGTCAAGGCCATTGTTTACAAGAAGAATATTCCCCAAAATCCCTTATTTGAGTGGATTCAAAAACTCGGAAATATAGAAGAAAGGGAGATGTTCAGAACCTTTAACATGGGCGTGGGGATGATTCTCGTAGTCGATAAAGAGGACACTGATAAGGTTCTTAGACTTTCGGAAGATGCCTTTTACCTTGGTGAGATTAGGGAAGGAACAAGGGCTGTTGAGATTCTGTAGCTTTCCTTTCTGTTTTCCCTTTTACCTTTAAGGTAAAAGTATGCGTATATCATAACGAGGATAAAGAATATCATAGTCATTATTCTCACCCACCTTTTCAGCCTTGCATACTTAAACTGGTCGGACATAAGGATTATTTTAGTTTGAAAAATCTAATAGAATAGTGTTCATGCTCAGTATGACCGGTTTCGGAAAAGGAGAGGCGGAAAGCGATAACTGGAAAGTAACCGTAATGATTCGCTCCCTCAACGGAAAAGGGCTTGATATATCCCTAAGGATGCCCTCTTTTCTGGTTCCTTTGGACCTTGAGCTCAGGAACTTAATAAAAAGTAGGCTAAAGAGGGGAAGCGTAACCGTATTCGTTGACCTTGAACAAAAAACCGTGAAACCACCCGTTGATGTGGAAAAACTAAAGGCAAACGTTGAGATGCTGAAGGACCTTATACTCAGAAAGCTTTATCTTTCCCCCACGGACGACACAATCCTCAGCTACGCCTGGAAGTATTCCGAAAAGACGGAGATTGAGGTTGACGAAGAACTAAAGAACGTCGTAATAGAAGCACTGAATAAAGCCCTTGAGGAGCTTATAGAATCAAGAAAAAAAGAGGGAGAACTATTAAAGAAAGATTTTGAGGAAAGGATTAAGAGGATTGAGGAAATAGTTAACAAGATAGAGGAGGAAAAAGAGAAGATAAGGGAAAAAATTAAGGAAAAGGTTATTGAAAGAGCCAAGGAGCTTAACCTTCCGGAGGAGCACCCTACCGTTTTAAACGAGCTTATGTTCCTCCTTGAAAAGTATGACGTTAACGAAGAAGTTCAAAGGCTTAAAGCCCATATAAAAAGGTTTAAAGAGCTTTTGAACAAAGAGGGAGAGGTCGGGCGGAAGATAGAGTTCTTGGCTCAGGAGATGCACAGGGAGATAACGACCCTCGGAAACAAGATACCCGACCTCTCAGACTACACGGTGGAGGTGAAAGGGGAGATAGACAAGATAAAACAACAGGCGGCAAACGTGGAGTAATTAGAAGACAAACCTGAACTGGAACGTAATAGCATCGTTATCTATCTCGTTCCTCTCTTCATCTATCTTTTGATACTCAATTGTGAAGCTCATGAGCTTTGCCTTCGTATACCAGACGTTAACTCCAATGGATGTAACGCCTATTTTACCGAGGGTTGCCCCATCCCTTCCTTTTATATTTGGACCTATGAAGTTTGCCGCATCTCCGTAAGCCCTTCCCTGTGAGTCTTCTTTTATATCGGGGTCCCATATATAGTAGCTTATGTAGGGTTCAAACACGGTAACGCTTTTGGGATTTAATGCGTAGGCCAGCTTTGCTATAAACCAGTTGTTCTTAAAATCTTCGCTTGGCTTGTTATCATCAAGGAAAACGTTCTTAAACTGGTGCTGGCCCCACTCAACTATGAAGGCGAGGGGTCCGTAATGGAGTGCAAAATCAAGCCCGTACATAAACATATCAACGGGGTGGTTCCTCACTTTCTCGTTTGTGACGGGATTGGGGAGTATCATGTAGGGAACCCTTACCTGAACGCTTCCCGCTCCGGGCGTGGGAATACCCTTTCCATTCAGCCCCGGTGCGGGCCCCTGGGTGTCGCTTATGAGCTCCTGGTCTATGTCGTTCTGGGTTGCAAAGGAAAAACCAATTGTTATTCCCTTCCTCTTTCCTATGTAGGTATCCCTGTAGAGCCAGTTAAGACCCTTGGGTTTTCCTTCGGGTTTTCCTAACATTAAAGTGGTTCTGAAGGTATACAGGAATGTGTTTTTACTGTTGCTTCTCAGCTGAGAAAGGCATTGGGCGTTGCAGTAAGGAGATGCGTCGGTTCCCCTCACGGTCTCGTCCCAGGGCTGTTCAATTCCCTTAAAGCCGTCAAATATTCCCAGGAATGCGTCCCACGTAACTCTTCTGAATCCCTTTGCCTTGTTTCCCTTCCTTACGTGTATATATCCCCCGTAGGAGCGTCCCGTAACGTTTGCTACGGTGAGGTGAGTCCATCTCAGGGTTGCGAAGGTCCTGTCGCTTTCAAGGTTGTCAAATCCCGTCCTTCCGTACTGCTCCCTGCCGAGAGGTATTCTCGGGAAACCGAGGTGAAGGTCCCATATCCACCCCGGTGTGTTAAAGAGGTTGTGAAGGGCAAACCTCAGGTCAAGCTCGTGGAGGGCGAAATTCCTTCCTCCGAGGAGTTCTCCTTGCCTCAGGTATCCCGCAGGCTGACCACCAAAGGGGGCAACGTATGCGTCCTTTCCAGCGTTGTTCAGCCTTATCACCAGGTTGAACTTGAACCACTTGTTATAGCTTCCCCCGAAGCGAACCCTCAGCCTCCTGAACGATACGTCCGTCGTGTCATCAGCCTTTATAAAGTTGGGCCTGTTTTTGTCGCTGATGTTCTGGTGTCTTATCCAGGTTTGTATGAGGAAGTTTATATCAAGGAACTGGTCCTGGGCGTTGCTCCAGATTCTTATAGCGTGCGCGGGTTCTATAAAGGTGAGTGAAAAAAGGGAAAGCCCCACCAAAGCCTTCTTCTTCATATCTTCTCCCTCCTTACTGAACCTTTATGTAGGCGTATCCGAGCTTCTGAAGGTAGGCCACACTACCAACTCCCGAGGGGACGATTTTCACAAAGTCGTAAAGTTTGTCCCTTAGCTTTAATCTCTTTACCGTTATCCCGCATACGTAAAACTCAACACCGTATTGTCTCAGCTCTTCAAGCTTTGCCTTTATAGCCTTCTGGTCTATGGGTTCCTTCTCCCATTTTGTTCCCTTCAGGTCTTTCAGGAAGAACTTTGCTCCCGCTCCGTGTGCAACCACGACTATGTGAATCTTGAAGGGGTTGAAGTTGTAAACGGAAAGGTGATTCGTTATGTTCCTTAGCATAGTCTTGAAACGCTTCTCTTGTGGAAAGTCCGCATGGTAAATGACGTCAATTTCCGCCTTCTTTTCCATATCTTTGAAATCAAGCCTCTCAACCGCTAAAGAAGGCACGGAAAGAGCCAAAGTAAGGAGCATACCCGCCTTTAAAAGAGACCTTCTGTTCATCGCATCCACCTCCTCCCCCTCCTTTTGCAATATTTGTGCCAATAAATATTCCCTGAAAATCAAAGGGATTTAACTTTTAGGGTGTGTCAATATGGCAAGGCTTTTGCCCTTTTGGCAATCACTCTATACCGTACTTTTTCAATTTCCTGTAAAAGGTTCTGAGGGGTATGCCAAGTATCTCGGCAGCCTTCTTCTTGTTGTTGTTAACCTCCCTCAGCGTTTTTAAAATCTGTTCCCTCTCAATAAGCTCTATGGGCTTCAAGTTGCTATTGTAAGTCAAGCAGGAAAGCTCTTCCTTTTCTACAACCTCCTTTTCCTCATCCGAAAAGAGGACGACCCTCTCTATGATGTTTCTTAGCTCCCTAACGTTCCCGGGCCAGTGGTAAGAAAGGAGCACCTCTTCAGCCTCCCTTGAAAGCTCCGATAGTCTTTTTCCGTATTTTGAGGAAAACTTCCTCAAGAAGTGCTTGGCGAGGGGAATTATATCCTCCTTCCTCTCCCTCAAGGGAGGTATGTGTATCTCAACAACGTTTAGCCTGTAATATAGGTCCTCCCTGAACCTTCCCTCTTCAACGAGCTTCTTAAGGTCCCTGTTGGTTGCGGCTATTACCCTCGCGTCCGTTTTCATCTCCTTCCTTCCCCCGAGCCTGTAAAAGCTCCCGTTCTCAAGAACTCTGAGGAGCTTTGCCTGAACCGAGTGGTTGAGCTCCCCTATCTCGTCAAGGAATATGGTTCCTCCGTTTGCAAGCTCGAAGAAACCCTCCTTTCCCGTTGTCGCTCCCGTGAACGCCCCCCTCTCGTATCCGAATAGCTCCGCCTCCACAAGGTTTTCCGGTATTGAAGCCACGTTAACCGCAACCATCGGTTTTGAAGACCTATCCGAGAGCTTGTGTATATACCGGGCTATAACCTCCTTTCCCGTTCCCGTCTCGCCCGTTATAAGGACGGGGCAGTCCGCACAGGATATGCGCTCCGCTTTCCTGAGAACCTCTTTCATTGCCGGGCTTTCAAATACGTATTCCTCATACTTTTCCCTTACATACTTCTCCCTCTTCAGGAGCTTGTTTTCCTTCTTTATAGAAACGGTTTCAAAAGCTCTCTTTAGATTTATATCTATTTCCTCAAGGCTGCAGGGCTTTGTGAGGAAGTCAAGGGCTCCCAGCTTCATCGCCTCAACCGCGGTTCTTATGGTTCCGTGTCCCGTTATAACTATTACCTCTGTAAACTGGTTGTCCTTTTTTACCTTTTTCAGTATCTCCATCCCGTTTATGTCCGGGAGGAGAAGGTCAAGGAGTATTACCTCGTATCGGTGTTCCTCAAGCTTTTTAAAAGCTTCGCTTCCGGACTTCGCAAGGTGAACCTCGTGCCCCCGCAGGCTCAGAAACTCCTCAAGGAGCTTCCCAAAGGCAACGTCGTCTTCAACTACAAGAACCCTCATAACCCGCAACCTCCGGCAGACATATCCTCACAACCGTTCCCTTCTCTTTCCTTACCGTTATCCTTCCCCCGAGCTCCTCAACCAATCTCTTTGCTATGGGAAGACCGAGTCCCGTTCCCCCTTCCTTTGTTGTGTAAAAGGGCTTAAAGGCCTTATCAACGTCTTTTATCCCTTCTCCTCTGTCTTCAACTTCCCAGACTATGTTCCCGCGGTCCTTATAGAGGTTTACGTAAACCCTCTCACCCGGGGGTGATGCATCAATCGCGTTATCAAGGATATTTATGAGAACTTGTTCCATCTGCCAGGGGAACGTATAAACCTTCTCCCCGTTCAAGCTCTCCCTTACCTCAATCTTCAGGCCTTTCTTTGAAGCCTTAGGCTTGAGAACCTTAAGAACGTCAATGGTTATATCTATAGGGCTTACGTAGCGGGCTTTCTCCTTCAGGGGCTTTCCGAGTTCCAGTAAAAACCTCGTGGTTTCCGCACACTTATCAACCTGAGAGATAATCTCCCTTACCTTCTCCTTCATACCGTTATCCCTTGAGAGCATCCCGAGGAGCTCCGCATACCCCCTTATTGAGGCGAGGGAGTTATTAATCTGGTGTGCGACGAAGCAGGCAACCTCCCCCGTAAGGGCAAGCTTTGAGGTGTAATCAAGCATAACTTTAAGCTCCTTTTCCTTTGTTTTATCCCTTACGCGCCACACTACGTAAGGCTTTCCCTCTATATTCAGTATTTCCTGCATAACCTCACAGGTGTGGTTGTTCTTTATTCTTAACGTTTCGTCACTCAGGTAAAAACGCTTAAACTCAAGCTTCCTTTTTGATATATCCTCCATCTTCTTCCCGAGAAGCTCTCCCTTTCTCGTGCCGAACATCTTACACAACGTTTCGTTTACGTCTATAATCGCCCCTTTCTCGTTGAAAAGTATCACTCCGTCAAGGGTGCTCTCAAAGAGTCTGTTGTATATGCTCCTTTGCTCTTCTATCTTCTTTATCAGGTCTTTAAAGGTTTCGGTTATGAGTTTTACGTCGTCCTTGTAGTTTTTCCTCTCGTATCTCATCAGGAAGTCCTTGAACTCCTCAAGGGGTTTGAATATACGCATAAGGAGTATAAGGGAAAGGCTTCCCGCTAGGGAAACCGTTAAAAAGCCCGAGAGGAGTATCTTATCCCTCAGGGGTTCCGCCGGTTTCAAAATCTCGGAAAGGGGTCTCTCAACGTATATCTTCCGTACACCAAAATCGCTCAAAACTTTAAGCTTTTCTCCCTCCAAGATGAAAGGCTTTTTAGCCTTCAATTTATCCAGAAGCTTGGGGTTTGTGAAGGCGTAAATGTTTCCCTTTTGGGCAAGGGCTACATCCGTTCCGGGCGGGAAGATTTTCAAAAAAAGCTCCTGAAATATGCGTGTAATATCAAGGGAAAACAGGTAGTATCCCTTAAGAACGCCTTCCTCCCTGTCCTCAATAAGTATCCTCAGAAGCACACCCCCGTAATCGGTTGAGCTCGTAATTTCCCTCAGGGGTATATATTTGGGGAATCGGGGTTTTACCCTCTCCCTGCTCACAGCCTTGAGGAGCATTCCGTTAGAGGAGTAGTAGGCTCCCTCAACCACTCCCTCAAGCTCCCCCGTAATCCTCCAGATTATCTCCTCCTTTTTAAAGTTAAGTGCGGAATACTGGGCAACCGATGAGGCTATCCTCCTCTTGTACTCCTCTATCTTCCCGTTAAACCTGTTTATCAGGGTCTCGCTCTTTGAACGGAGAAGTTCAACCTCAAGATTAATGAGGTGTCTTCTGATGGAGTAGTAATTAAAGAGGCTCAGAACGAAGGGAATAACGAGGAGCAGAATTATAAGAAGGAGAACCTTGTTCTTGAGGCTCATTTTATGACCTCATCCGCGAGAACCATAAGCTCCCTGTTAAAGCCTATACCCACCTCGTAAAGGGATTTCTCGTTTATAACGAGAACGGGAGAGTAAACCTTCTCAAAGGGAACCTCGCTCACGGGTTTTCCCTTCAGGATTTTGTAAGCGAGAACGGAAGCGGTATAACCCTGCTTAAATCCCGAAGTTCCGTATCCTATGGGACATCCCTTTTTCACGAACTCAACGTTATGGCAGAATACGGGAACACCGTAAAAGCCGGCGTAATGGAGTATGTAATGGGTTAAAAAGTTTTCCGTGTAGTAGCAGGGTGTCATTATGATTGCCCCGTATCCGTCCTCCTTCATGTGGCTTATAACGAACTCAAGCTCCTTCACGTCTTTAACGTAAACGGGAACAACCTTTATACCCAGTTTCTCTCCGGTTTTTATCGTTATCCTCGCAGCCTTCTTTGAGGCTTCAAACTTGGGCGTGCAGAAAACTATTACCTTCTTGACCTCGGGGAATATCTTTGAGAAAAGCTCAACCCTTTTTGCCATTAGCTCCGCATTAAGGTTATCAACACCCGTTATATTCTCGGAAGGCCTGAGGAAACTCTTCGTAAGTCCCCACTCCTTTATGGACGTTCCCCCCAGTATTACCACGGGAACAATCTCGTTCACACCGTATTTTTTCAGGAAGTAGGCCTCTATGCTCCCTCCAGCCGCAACGAGTTTATACCTTCTTATATTTCTTTTTATCTTTTTTATTAATTCCTCCAAAGTCTTCAAATTGTTATCGCCTATATATACGTCAATTTTTATATTCTTAATTCCCAAATCTTTTAATCCTTTCTTAAAACCCTCAAGCTTCTGTAACCTTCCCTTCCCTGTTAAGAGAACAGCTATTCTGTCCTCTTTTTCAGAACAGGAGATAAGAATTAAAAGAATGAGTAAGAGAAATAACCTCACAAAGAATAAAGATAAAGGAAAGAAGAAGGGAAGAGGTTAAAAAATCCTTAAAAACCTCATAAAGCTTACTTAGCCGCCTCCTCCATTATGCTCCTTATGGTGTTTTCTATCTCCTGGGCAAGTTCCTTGAACTCCTCAGCCTTATACATATTCAGGAGTTCCGTCGGCGCTATCGTGCTGAGAACAACCTTTCCATCCTGTTCGTAAACGGATATCCTGCAGGGCATAGCGGTTGATATATCCGCTCTCTTTGATAAAACGGTGCTTGCGGCCTTGGGCTGGCATATCTCAACTATCGTGCACTTGTAGCTTATGGGCATGCCTTTGCTTTCAAGAATCTTGTGAACCTCGTGAACGGACATGACACCAAATCCCTTCTCCTTTGACTTTTCCTGAACGTCCTGAACGACCTTCTCAAAATCCTTCTGCGTCTCCACGTTTATCAGCATCTTTCCACCTCCTTACAGGTTTTTTAATAGTAAATACTAACATAACCTTACAAGGTCAATGATTAACGTCTTGTTAATTTCACGTTCAATTCACGCTAAATTAGGAGGTTGAGGAGGCAAACCCCTCCGCATATCCTTATAAATCAACATGGTGTTTATGCTCATCTTACTCCTCTCAATCCCTCTTATGGCTGGAGAGCTTGAAAGCCTTATAGAGAAGGCCTTAAGGAACAACAAACTCATAGAAGCTTACGACTTAAGAAAGAAAGCTTTCCTGAACAAGGGGAAGTTTTACCTCTCGCTTCCGAACCCCCAGATAAGGTTCACATTAAGGAACTTTGATACGGAAGTGCCGATAGCGAGAAAGGAAAACCCGATGAGCTCTTATGCCTTCACCCTCTCGCAGGCATACATACTCAGGGAAAAGAGGGAGAGGAAATACAGCGTATTTGAAGGAAAAGCCCTTGAGGTTGACGCAAGGAAAAAGGTATTCCTGAACGAGATAAGAAGGGATTTATCCCTTTTCTATTACGACTTTCTCCTCACCCTTGAGAAAGAAAAAATTCTGAAAGAAATCCTTCGGGATTTAAAACTCTTAAAGGATATCACCGAGGAGAAATACTCATACGGGAAGGCTCTCCTTTCAGACCTCCTTCTCCTGAAAGGGGAAATCCTGAAAACGGAAAGGGCTATAGAAAAGGAAAGGGCAAAGAGGGAAGAAGTCCTTTCCCGTATATACGCACTCACCTACGAGAAAGTTCCCCTCAGGGGAGAAAGACTAACGCTCATGGATTTTCCAAAAGCCTTTGACCCCGAAAGGAGTGTATATATGGAGGTTCTAAAAAGAGAGCTTGAGCGTATTATAAGGGAATACAGGTATGCTAAGGTCATTCACAAGCCTGACATTAACTTCCTCGTTGATTACGCTGTAAGGCCGGACCTCCCCGATATGTTCTCCGTAGGCGTTGCGATAACCCTCCCCGTCTGGTATGAAAGAAGGGAGAGGTTTCTCGTTCTTGAGGCTAAGGAGAGGATAGAGGCAAAAAAGAGGGAAATTGAGAACCTTAAGGTTAGACTGAGGGAGGAGTTTGAAGGGCTAAAGAGGGAGTATAACCTCCTCAAAGAGACACTTTATAAGCTCAGAAAGGAGATAGAGGTAAAGAAAGCGGAGATTGGAGCTCTTTTTATAGCCTACAAGTATGACAAGATTGATGTAAGGGAAATTTTAAGAGCTTACAGGATTTTATGGAAGCTGAAGCTTGATGAGGTTTCCCTTATAACTTACATGAACAAGCTCGTTGTGAAAGCGGAGGCACTGCTATGAGAAAAGTTTTCCCCCTACTTTTTCTTCTCATTATTCCCTTTTTCGGGTTCTTTAAGAAGGATTATGAGGAGGTTTTGAGGTTCAAAAAGAAAGGTATTGAGGTAATCCTTTACTCCGAAACGGGGAGCATAAAAACGGGCGGAAACAAGATAAAGGTTGTTGTAAAGCCCCCCAAGGAGATTAAGGAGTTTTACTTTTACATGCCTCCCATGCCGGGGATGAGCGAGATGAGGGACGTGGCAAAGCTTGAAAAGATATCGGAAGGGGTTTACGAGGCCAGTTTAAACATAAGCATGGACGGACCCTGGCAGATAAGAGTTGTTTTTTCGGATGGAAGCATGATAACTCACGACGTATTCGTTCCCATAGTCAAAGGGAAGATGGAAAAACCGGCGGTAATGGTTCACGGAAACCACATAATGGTTTCTCCCGAAAAGCTCCAGCTAATCGGTGTAATAACGGAGCCAGTAAGGAAGCTAAAGCTTGAGAAAAGGTTTTTCACGGTGGGTTATATTGATTACAACCTCTCAAAGGTTCACGATATAACTGTGCGTGCGGATGCCTGGGTGGAAAATACCTTCGGAAGGTTTGAGGGTGAATACGTGAAGAGGGGAACGCCCCTCATGAGGATTTTGAGCCCCGATATGAAGATAGCTCTTGAGGAGTACGAACACGCAAAGAGGATAGGGGACAAGGAGCTTATGGAGAAGGCAAGGAGAAAGCTTGAGTATTACAGAGCCAGAAGTATTATCCGCTCTCCCATAAGCGGTGTAATCCTGAAGAAAAACGTTTACGACGGGGGATTCGTTAAGGAGGGATTTGTGGCCTACAGAATTGCGGACATATCCGAGGCGTGGATTGTTGCGGAAATTCCCCTGAATAAAGCGGGATATATATATAAGGGAACGGAGGCGGTAATCGTTCCCGAGGAAAATCCCCACCACGTTATTCACGGAAAAGTTGATTATATATTTCCCGAAGTTAACAAGCTCTCAAGAACCGTTAAGGTGAGGATAAGGGCAAAGAATAAAAATCTTATGCTTAAGCCAAACTCTCTCGTTGAGGTTAGGTTTCACATTCCCCTGGGAGAGGTTCTCGCGGTTCCCGAAACAGCTGTGATAGATACAGGAAGGAGAACGGTCGTCTTCGTTGAGATGGAAAAAGGCATGTATATGCCCGTTAACGTAAAACTCGGAAGAAAGGGAGAAGGTTATTATGAGGTTTTACACGGACTGAAAGAGGGAGACAGAGTAGTCGTTAAGGGAACTTTCCTCCTTGATGCGGAAGCCCAGATAAGGGGACTTTACGGGGAAGCTGCAGCGCCTGTTCACCACCATTATCATGCACCTATGCAACAACCTAAACAGCATACGGGACATGAACACCATACTATGCCTTCACAGCAGAAGCACTCTGGAGAGCATAAACACATGGATATGGAAGAGAAAGATAAGGGAAAAGCTCATGAACATTAACCTTTAGGAGGTGTGTTATGAAGTTTTTAACTTTCTTTCTTGCTTTATCTTCTTTCATATCTGCTAATGTAGTTCTTGAGGCCTTTTACAATCCCCAGTGCGGTTGCTGTCATAAATACTTCAAAAAGTTAGAAAAGGAAGGCTTCACAATCAAGAGAAATCCCATACCTTACAGGGAGCTGGTTCAACTCAAAGCCTACCTGGGTATTCCCCTTGATAAACGCTCCTGTCATACGATGCTAACGAAAGACGGAAAGGTGATAGAGGGGCACGTCCCACCCAAAGCAATAAAGGAAGCTTTAAAGAAGAAAGATGTAAGGGGAGTTTACTCCCCTCACGGCCATAAAAGTGCTGCGGGAGAGTATGAAGAGGATTACGAGTTTTTCAAGTGATTACTTCTTCCTCTTTGGCGCTAAGACGAATATCATGAAGTTCCCTTCCTTCTTTGGGGGAACTTCCACTTCCGCCAGGTCCTGAAGCTCGTTTATTATCCTTTCCGCGAGCTTTTTCCCGAGCTCGGGGTATATGTTTTCCCTTCCCCTGAACCTCAGCCACACCTTCACCTTATCCCCTTCCTCAAGGAACTCCCTCATGTGTTTCAGCTTAACCTGGAGGTCGTGCTCATCAATCCTTACCTTCATTCTTATGTCCTTTACCTCTATCTGGTGCTCCCTCTGTTTCTTCCTCGCCTCCCTCTCCTTCTTCTTCAGTTCGTACTTGAACTTTCCGTAATCCATTATCTTACATACGGGTGGGTTTGCCTGAGGTGCTATCTCAACGAGGTCAAGTCCTTTTTCTTCCGCAATCTTCAGGGCCTCCTCAAGGGGAACGATGCCTATCTGCTGGCCGTTTTCGTCAATCAGCCTGCATTCCTTTGCCCTTATCTGCCTGTTTACCCTGTACTCCTTTAACTTACCCATACAACCTCCTCTATAAAGTTTTTATCAAAACAAAACTCGCAAGCAAGAAGTTGATAAAGAGAATAAAAAGGGATACATAAGACATATTCCTGAACCTCACCCTGTCGGGGTGATAGTAATCAAGTTTCTCTATATCTCCGAGCCTTCTCTTAAACTCCTTCAGTTTCTTTGACCAGAAAAGGTTTGCTCCCAAGCCTAAGATTAATATAAGACCTTTGGTAAACTCAAACAACAAGGTGTAAATCAGAAGAAGGAATAAAGAAATTCCGTAAAATCTCCATAAAATCTTTCCATAAAAGTGCCCCGCAATATTCTTATTTTTCTCCGTTTTTAGGAGAACGGGGGATACCACGAATATGAGTAAAAATAGGGAACCCGTGTAGAGGGAGAGGATATACTCAGCCATGCTTTTTTCTTAACTTCATCAAAGCGAGCCTGAATAAAAAGCCCGACAGAAACATAACGGTTATTATACCTATGAAGGCAAATAAAAGTAAATATTTCATATCACCCTCTCCGCGTGTCTGTTTGCGTGGCACTGGATATTAACCGCAACGGGTAATGATGCTATATGGCAGGGATACATCTCAACCTTCACATCAACTGCGGTAGTGGTTCCTCCGAACCCCATGGGTCCCCATCCTATCTTGTTAATCTCTTCAAGTAGTTCTTCTTCAACCTTAGCTATTACGGGATTTTCATGTCTCTTCCCTACGGGTCTGAGAAGTGCCTTCTTTGCGAGGTATGCACAATACTCAAAGTTTCCGCCTATTCCAACACCTACGGTGAAGGGAGGGCAGGCGTTAGGTCCTGCAAGTTTTACCGTCTCAAGTATAAACCTCTTCACACCTTCCCATCCGTCCGCCGGCTTTAGCATGGCAAGCCTTGAGGTGTTCTCGGAGCCCGCACCCTTTGGTGCAACCGCTATCTTTATCCTGTCTCCGGGAACGACTTCGTAATGGATTATCGCGGGCGTGTTGTCCTTCGTGTTTTTCCTCTCAAAGACTGGGTCCCAAACCATTGAGGCCCTGAGGTATCCCTCTTCTGTCGCTTCCCTTACGCCTTCGTTTATGGCTTCTTCAAGGGAGCCCCCGACAACGTGGACGTCCTGACCGAGGAATACGAATATAACGTCAACACCCGTGTCCTGACAGTAGGGCATTCCTTCCTTTTCGGCGATTTCCGCGTTCAGGAGTATCTGCCTCAGAACTTCTTTTCCCACTTCAGACTCTTCCCTCTTCAGGGACTCCTGAAAGGCTACTCTAACCTCTTGGGGCAGCTTGCAGTTAGCCTCTATAATAGCCTCTTTAACCGCGTTCTTTATCTCACTTACGTGCACTTCCCTCACTTAGTATCGCCTCCGCAACTTCTACGGTTTTCTTAACGGACTCAACGGAACGTCTCCACATTTCCCTTTCTTCTTCTATCATAGGCACTTTTATGACTTCTTCAACCCCGTTTGACCCCAGTTTTACGGGAACACCGACGCAGAACCCCTGAACGCCGTAATACTCTCCCGCTTCACCGTCAAGGTAAACGCTACAGGGAAGTATCCTCTTGCTGTTCTGGACAAAGGCCTCAACCATATCAACTATCGCTGCCGCCGGAGCGTAGTAGGCGGAAGTTCCCATAAGGTTAACTATCTCACCGCCCCCGAAACGGGTCCTCTCAATTATCTTCTCAAGCTTCTCCTTGGGAAGTAGGTCCTTCAAAGGTATTCCCCCTACGTTTGAGATGGATATCAGGGGAACCATCTCGTCCCCGTGCCCCCCTATAACGTAAGCGTGTATGTCCTTTGGAGAAACCATCAGCTCCTCGGATATGAAGGTCTTGAACCTTGCTGAGTCAAGAACACCCGCCATGCCCACAACCCTGTTTTTAGGAAAGCCAAGGAGCTTGTAAGCAACGTAAGTCATGACGTCAACGGGGTTCGTAACGACTATAACTATCGCATCGGGGGCAAATTTCTTAATCCTGTCCGCTATTGTTGAGATAATCCTTATGTTAGCCTCAAGGAGGTCCTCCCTGCTCATTCCGGGCCTTCTCGGAAAACCCGCGGTTATTACGACTATGTCCGAACCCTCAAGGGGTTCGTATCCCTCACCCTCGGGCGTTACGGTGTATCCCTCAACCCTCGCGTCTATGTCCATAGCAGAAAGCATCTGTTTCATATCAAGGGCTTTCCCTTTTACGGGTTCAAAGACTTTCTCTTCAGTCTTCCTCGGTATGTCAAACATCTTGACGTTGGCTATGTTTCTGAGGAGGAGAAGGGAGGCAACGTGCTCCCCCACGTTCCCCGCACCGACTATGGAAACAGTTTTTTTCATTCTCATGCGTTTACCTCCCTTTTCTGCTTGTTCTTTATGTAGTTGAGTCTTCCTCCCGCTATGAGTATCTCCTTCTGTGCAGGAGTGAGGTTGTAAGTGCACAGGATTTCCTCTCCCGTCGTCTTGTTTATCACAACTATATCCTCTCCCTTCTTGAGTCTCTCTATGAGGTCGGGTATTTCTATCTCGTCCCCGAGGGAGAACTTGTCGTAATCCTCCTTATTCTTGAACTCAAGGGGAACTATCCCGAAGTTAACGAGGTTTGCGTGGTGTATTCTCGCAAAGGATTTGGCTATAACCGCTCTAACTCCGAGGAATCTGGGTGCGAGTGCAGCGTGTTCCCTTGATGAGCCCTGTCCGTAGTTTTCTCCGCCTATTATTACTCCCGCCTTCCCCTGTTCTTTTAGCTTCTTCATTCTCGGGACAAACTCGGGGTCAACGTAGTGGTAAACGTATTCGGATATGGCGTATATGTTTGACCTGAGGGGGAGGATTTTAGCACCTGCGGGCATTATGTGGTCCGTCGTTATGTTGTCCTCAACTATGAGGGCAACCTCTCCCTCTATCTTATCGGGCAGGGGTTCAAACTCCGGAAGGGGCTTTATGTTGGGTCCCCTGTATATCTCAACCTTTTCCCTCTCTTCCTTGGGGAGTGGAGGAATGAAAGCCTCATCTCCGTAGGGGAATTTCTGGGGCATCTCAACTCTTATCCACTTCACCCCTTCCCTCTGGGCAAGCTTTCTGGGGTCTATAATCTCACCAGCTATAGCCGCCGCAACGCAGGTCTCGGGAGATGCGAGGTAAACCTTTGCGTCAGGTGTCCCTGCCCTTCCCTTGAAGTTTCTGTTAAAGCTCCTGACGGATACGCCGTTCGTCGGGGGTGCGAATCCCATACCTATACATGGACCGCACGCACTCTCAAGTATTCTCGCCCCAGCCTTGAGGAAGTTAAGAAGAGCTCCGTTCTGGGTTATGAGCTCAAGGGCTTGTTTTGAACCGGGCGCCACCGCAAACACCACATCGGGGTGAACTCTCCTTCCCTCAAGGAGTTTTGCAGCCCTCGTGAGGTCAACGAAGGAGGAGTTGGTGCAGGAACCTATTACAACCTGGTCAACCTTTATCCCCTCTATCTCCCTTACGGGGACGACGTTGTCGGGGGAGTGGGGCTGTGCTATGAGGGGTTCAAGCTCGGAAAGGTTTATCTCTATGATTTCGTCGTATTCCGCGTCGGGGTCGGGGAGAAGCTCTATCCAGTCCTCTTCCCTTCCCTGAGCCTTGAGGTAAGCCCTCGTTATCTCATCGGAGGGGAATATTGAGGTCGTTGCTCCAAGCTCCGCTCCCATGTTCGTTATCGTTGCCCTCTCGGGAACGGAAAGCTCCTTAACACCTTCCCCGAAATACTCAAATATCTTCCCGAGGCCACCTTTAACCGTGAGCCTTCTAAGGAGTTCAAGGATTATGTCCTTGGCGGTTACCCATTCGGGCATCTTTCCTTTGAGGTGAACGCCTACTATCTTGGGCATCTTGAGGTAGAAGGGCTCTCCCGCCATAGCTGCTGCAACGTCAAGCCCTCCCGCACCTATGGCGAGCATGCCCATACCGCCCGCAGTTGGGGTGTGGGAGTCTGAACCGAGAAGCGTCTTTCCGGGTTTTGCGAACCTCTCAAGGTGAACCTGGTGACATATACCGTTTCCGGGTTTGGATAGCCATATTCCGAACTTCTTGGCAACGCTCATGAGATACTTGTGGTCGTCCGCATTCCTGAAGTCCGTTTGGAGCATGTTGTGGTCTATGTAGGATACTGAGAGCTCGGTCTTGACTTCGGGAACGCCCATAGCCTCAAACTCAAGGTAGCACATCGTTCCCGTTGCGTCTTGGGTTAGGGTCTGGTCAATCTTTATCGCTATCTCTTCTCCCGGCTCCATCCTGCCGGAAACAAGGTGGTTCTTTATGATTTTCCAAGCGACCGTTCCTTTAGCCATACTAACCTCCTTTCAAAACAATTTTAAAATACAGTTTTAAAATTTTAAAATCCCATTAACTCCCTCAGCTTTTCATAAGGATTTTCACTCTTCATCAACGAAGTGCCAACGAGAAAGGCATCAACCTGATGGTTCATAAGCTCAAGAACTTCTTCCCTTTTGCTTATACCGCTCTCCGCTATGACGAATTTTGCGCCGAGATCCTTTATCTTAGGTGCGAGTTCCTTACTTCTTTTTATATCAACCTTAAAGGTCTCAAGGTCCCTGTTGTTTATTCCTATTATCTTTGCTCCAGCATCAAGGGCTATTTTCGCCTCGTCAAGGCTGAAGACTTCAACGAGGGCGGAAAGTCCGAGCTCTTCGGAAAACTCAAGGAGCTCTTTAAGCTCCCTTTCCGAGAGCATTCTAACTATAAGGAGAACGATATCCGCACCGAAGGCCTTTGCCTCAAGGATATGAACCTTATCAACGGTGAAGTCCTTTCTCAAAAGGGGGAGGTTTACCGCCTCCCTCACTTTTTTTAAGTCCTCAAGGGAGCCTTTAAAGTAGTGGGGCTCGGTGAGAACAGAGATTGCCACAGCTCCGGCCCTTTCGTAGAGTTTCGCCTGCTCTTCGGGCTTTACCTCTCTGATGGAACCCTCGGATGGGGATGCTTTCTTTACCTCAGCTATTATCTTGGTTCCGCAACTCATTAGGGATTTCTCAAAGTCGTAAAAATGCTTTCTCTCTTCTATGAGTTTCTCAAGCTTTTTTATGTATTCTGGGGAGGTGTTAAGCTCCCTTTCCTTTAAAGCCCTTATCTCTTCCAGAAAGCTCATACTTTATTAACTTAACAGCTATTTCCTCCCCGAGAAGGAAAAGAAAGAGAAAGTAAGAAATACCGAAAGCGGGAATAAGGGAAACCTCAAGAACCGGGCTTTTAAGGCTTTCCTTCACAAGGATAATGAGAATGGACATAAAAAGTGTTGAGATAAACACCTTTGAGAGAAAAGAGAGCGGAGGAAGAAAAGGCTTTTCCATACGTATGTATAAGTAAAATAGAGCGAAAATGGAAGAAAGGAGAGCACCTATCGGAAAGGCCATAACTCCGTATCCGAAGAGGAATATGAAAATGGAGGCGACGAGTCCGTCAACGAGGACGCCGAGGAATGAGGCCTTAACGGGTGTTTTAACGTCCCCATCCGCATAAAAAAGGGACTTAAAGAGATGCTGGAGGGAGTAGAAGGGAACGGATAGTGCGTAAATGCTGAGTATTGAAGAGGTGTAAAAAAGGTCCTCTTCCGTAAAGTTTCCCCTTTTATAAAGAACACTAACTATCTCCTCGGAAAGCAGATAAAGCCCTGCGGAGGAGGGAAGGGTAAAGAGGAGAATAAGCTTGACTCCGTTTCTTAGGTTCTCCTCTCTTCCCTCACCGGAGGATACAACCGCAAGAAACGTATTACTTACGCTTATGGAAAAGAGACTTATAGGTAGGAGATATATCCTGCTCGCGTAGTATACGTAAGAGATACTTCCCACTTTTAAAAAGGATGCGAGGAAGGTATCTATAAAGAGGGAGAGTTGGTTTGCGGAAAAGCTACCGAGGGTCAAGAAAAACCTTTTCAGAAAGGTTTTAATCTCCTCATCAATCTTCAAGGAAGGCTTGAGAAATCCTTCCATCCTGAGAAATAGAAAGAAGTTCGGAATTATCTGGAAGAGTCCCCCGAGGAGAACGCCTACAACGAGGGCATAACCGCCGAGCTTATGGGCAAAGAGAATTAAGGAGATGATGAAGAAGAGATTAAAAAGAGCCTGGGAAACGGAAGGGACGAAGAAGAGTCCCCTCACCATTAAAACCGCCATCGTAAAAGCGTAAAGGGAGACGAGAATAAGGTAAAGGAAGGTGAACCTCAAAAACTCAACCGCATACGTGTATGTCTCCTTACTCTTTATTCCCGGTGCTATAAGGCTTATGATTACAGGGGAAAAAATGATTCCGAGGATTACAACGAATGATGAAAGGAGTAATAAGAGCCCGAGAACCTTTGAAAGGAACTCCTTTTCCCTTCTCTCCTTTAACCTCTCCCCGTAAAGGGGTATGAATACCGCGTTAAATCCCCCCTCTCCGAATATCCTCCTGAAGGTATTGGGAATTCTGAAGGCTATAAAAAAAGCGTCCGATATGTGAGATGCACCGAAGAAGTAGGCTAAGGTTCCGTCCCTTACGTATCCGAGAATCCTGCTGAGAAGTATTCCGAGGAAGAATAAAAGAGAGCCCCGAAAGAGACGGGACAAAGCCTCAGTCCATATCCTCTTTTTCTATCTTCTGTTCCTCTGAAAGTCTTTCCACTTCCGTGTCGTAAAATCTTCCCTCAAGTCTCTTGAGAACCTTGGGAAGGGTTGTGTATTCCATTTCCTCCGCGGGAAGTCTGTGGGGTTCAAATATTCCCTGTCTCCTGAGAATGTCCGCCATGTCCTGAGCAACCATTCTCGCCTTGTCAAAGGCGGGGTCCTTAAACATATCCGCGGGTCCTATGAGCTTTCCGTTTGCTATCTGGTATCCCGCACCTATTACTCTGGGAGGTCCGTCAAACCTTGAAGGTCTTGCATCCTCAAAGGAGACGGGCATCAAGGGGCCGTTGTGGGAGCCTCTCATCCATCCCTCAACTATCCAGGGTCTCGCGAAGGGCTCAAGTATCTCACCTACCGCGGGGAATCCGCTCTGGGCACGAACTATGAGAACGGGGTCGTCCTTTCCTACATACTGCCCAGCTATGAGGGAAAGCCTCTGGGTTGATGCGGTAGCGGCTATCTCCCCGTCGTAATTCCTGTAAACGTTCTTGACAACGTATTTTCCTACGGAACCGATGAGTGCAAGGAGGTCGTAGAGCTCCGCGGGTGTGTTCAGCTTAACAGCCTTACCTGTGTAAACGTCAAGGACTTCAAAGGTAAAGCCGTCATGCATTTTCGGGTCTATAACGAGTCCCGCTGTGTTCATGGGGTCCGCGAACATCTCGTAAAGGGGCAGGTTCCATGCACTCGGGGAGGTCTTATCCGCAAAGAAAACTATCACGGGTTCTGAGGGCCTTTCCTCAAACTCCATCTCCGCAACGCCGGGTCCCATTCCCTTCACGTTTCCGCTGAAGGTGTCCGTGAGTAAATCCTGCCCCGCTCCATAGAGCTTCAGCTTCTTTGCCACTTCCGTTCCCTTCTCAAAGGCTTCCCAGGCTATCTTGTGAACCAGCTCCGCATCAACGCCGTGGGTGTGGGTCATCACGATAGCTATGTCGTCACCGCAGGTGAGTATATCCGAGTCTATCAGATTTCCCTTCTCCACCTCCTTTGCCACGTGTTCCCTTACCGTGTTCACAACTTCCGGGTGAGTGGAGGAGTGTCCTACGAATCCCCCTATGTCCGCTTTTATAACGCTCAACGTAATCTTCATCTCTTCCCTCCTTATTTAAACTTTTAGTTCCTCAAGTTTTTTCTCTATCTCGGATAACTTGTTCTCAAGTTCCTTTACCTGAGCCATTATCTTGGGGCAGTACATTATCTCTCCCTTTGAAATGTATTTAGCCCTCTTCTTCAGCTCCTTTATTCTTCTCCTTATCTTTCTGTAGTCCCTTAGATAAAACCACCTCGCTATAGCGGAAGCGGTCTTGAGTATATCCCTGTCATACCACCTGAGTTCTCTCTTGAACCTTCTCCTTTCCCTTGCGGGCGCGTGTATGCAAAGTATCTGAACCTCTTTCCCCTTTCCGTCCTTAACGAGGTTTTCCATAACCGCCCTGAAAGAGCCCTGATACTTTTTCTTCTCCTCTCCTACCTTTGCCCACAGTTCCATTCCCTTACCTCCGTCTTTCCAGAATTTTTTATTTTACAGTATGTCCTTTATCTTTACAGCCCTCTTCCCCTTTACCTCTCCCAGCTCTCCCTTAAACTTTAGAACTCCTTGGACGTAAACGTCCACCTTGTCGGAAACCGATTTCCCCGTCTGGAGCGTTATCTCTTTCTCTATGCTCGTCACCTCCTTGAGGGGGATTTTTTTCTTCATGAGCATTACCTCAAGGTTAAGGGGAACGCCGAGGAGCGCCCTCACGAGTTCTTCCTTCTCTTCGGGGTTTGGCTTTGAGAGGGTTATCTCTTCTTTGAGTTCCTTAAGTATGTATAGGGGAATAGCCATAAAAAGCGTTGTGCTAAGCTCTTCAAGTTCAAGGGAGAACTCCCCGAGGAAGTAGTCATCGTCCAGGTCAACGCTGTGTATATCCTGGTATGTTTCGCATTCCTTTACGGGTATGCTGAAAAATCCGTTCCACTCCTCCCTTATGGTTTCACATAAGGTATTTACAAGTCTTTTTAATATGCTGAGCTCAAGACGAGAGAAGGGCTTTCCCTCAAGCTCAATCGGAGGACCTCCGAGCATAAGGCTTATGAAGTTGTAAGCGGTTTTTGAGTCAATAATGAAATACATATCCCCCACGTTATCAACACTAATGCTGAGAAGTAGAAGGGGAGGGCTCAGCTGGGGAAGTGCCTTTGAGAGGGGAGCTTCCCTTTTTGACTTTATCTTAAGTTTTAGGGGAGTCAGAAGGAGTTTTCTAAGCTCTTCCTCAAGTTTTTCCGAGAGATTGTTAAGAAACTGCTCAAGTCTTATATACCTTTTTGGTGATATCTTCTCAAGGGAATCAAAATCAAAGGGACGAACCCCTTCGGGAACTCTTTTTTCCCTTTTCTTTTCAAGGGTTTCCATCAAGAGGTCTATCTCTTCCTTTGAGAGAACCTCCTCGCTCATTCGTAAACCCCGTATTTATTAATAAATTCCTCGTATTCGGGAAACTCCCTCACATCAATAAAAGAACCGCTTTCAAATATCTTCAGCTTGGGTAGAATGCCGAATATAAACTCCGCAGCCTTTTCGGGTGTGAGTTTCAAAGAACGCTTTATCCTTCCCACGGAGGGGAACTTTTCTTCATCCGCGGACATAACCTCCCTGAGCATGGGTGTTAAAACGAGTCCCGGAGCGAGTGATATAACGTGAGTTTCGGGAAGCTCCCATGAATAAAGCCTAAGAAGACAGTTAAGCCCGGCCTTTGATATGGAGTAGGCGTTCCATCCCCTGTTGCAGTTCCTCGCGGCTCCTGAAGAAATCCCTATCAGCATATCAACCTTTACATTAAGTTCCACAAGCGTGTCTACAATCACCTTGTTTGCCCAGAGGTTAACCTTCATAACCTCTTCCATCTCGTGGAGGGAAACGTCCCTCATATCCTTAAGTTCTCCGAGAATACCCGCATTAAGTATAACGGTGTCTATCTCCCTTACTTCTCTTAAGAGATCTTGAACCCAGAGGGGAATTCTCTCAAGGACCTTCAAGTCAGCCTTTTGAAACTTTATCCTCCCCTCAAACTCTTCGGGAAGGTGTCTGCTAAGGGCGTAAACCTCATAATTCCTTTTCAGAGCCTCCTCAACGAGTGCTTTCCCAAGCCCCGAGCCTATACCCGTTATGAAGAGCCTCATTTTCCGCTTCCCTCAAAGATATCCTTTATAACTATTTTTACATTCTCCTCTCCCGCTTTTGCCTGAGCTACTCCGTATAGGTCTCCCTTTTTAAAGCCTGCGGTTGCTTCCTTTGATAGCCTCGCCATTAGGATTAAATCTCCTTCTATGAACTCCTCGGGATTTATTTTGTGTTTTCCCGTGATTTTAAACCTGTAGGGAAACTCGGGGTTTTTTACCCTCAATACCGCAATGGGACGGGCTTGGTCGGGTTTTCTAACGGAGATAATCAGGAACTTATCACCCTCGGGGATTTTATTCCTAAGCTTTTGGTCAATAAGGACAACACCCTTAACGTATTGTTTTTTGTATTTCTCAAGGATTTTCTTACCTTCGGGGGTTTTATACTTTGAAGGTATATCCTGACAGGAGCTTAGAAATAAAACCAGAAATAAAAAAAGTAAATACCTCATTCAAATAATCATAAAAGAGAAAAAGGAAAAAGGGAAATTAAACTTGGCCTTGTTCTTCTAATTTCTTTACAGCTACCGCGAGCTGGTGAAGGAGTTCCGCGGGGGTTTCCACTTGGTCCACTTCCATTGCGTCAATTACCTTTTCAATGGGAAGTCCTCTCCAGTAGAGTCCCGCGAGCTTTTCCTTCAGCTTTTCCTTCGTCATGGGGAAGTGTTCCCCGTGAATTCTCTTCAGAACTTCCGCAGCCCAACGTATTCCCTTTCTCGTTTCTTCGGGAATTTCTCCCCTTTCTTCAAGGACGTGAACAGCTTCCGCTACGCAGTGGAGAACGTCCCTGGGGCTTTCCATTGTATCACAGGGAACTTCCTCAACAACCTTTTCCGCGGGAACACCTTTGATGCTGAGTCCTGCAACCTTTTCCTTTAAAACGTCTTTTGTGATAGGATAATTAACTCCGGAGAGTCTTTTTAAAAGTTCTGCTGTCCATCCGAGCGCTCTTCTCGGCATCTTTCCCACCTCCTTTTAGGTTTTTCTAATATTTAAATTTATTACTTACATCATGTTTGTCAAGTCTTTTATAAGAAATACTGATAAATTTTACTCGTTTTTAAGGTAAGCCACCGTAACACCTGCTCCCCCTTCCTTGGGATAAGCGTCCCTGAAGAACTTTACCTTATCGTTCTTTGAAAGGAATTCCCTCACGGCGTTTTTTAGCTTTCCGCTCCCTATTCCGTGGATTATTCTTACTACTTTCAAACCAGAAACGTAAGCCTCCTCTATAAACTTCTCAAGCTCCCTTATGGCGGTCTCTGCGTCTTTGCCAACGAGATTTATCGTGTTCTTTTCAAGAACCGGGGTTTCTTTGGGAAGTGTAGGCTGTTGGGTTTCCTTATTTTCCTCTTCAACCTTCTCAAGGTCCTTTACATCAACCCACATCCTGAGCCTGTCGGTAACCACGTAGGCCTGATTACCCCTGACGTCAAGAACCTTTCCCTTTCTTCCCATGAAAAGAACCGTATCCCCCCTCTTTATTTCCTTCTTAGGAGGAGCTATCTTCTCAATCTCCTTTTTCTTCTCCTCTATGAACTGTTTTACCTCTTTCTTTTCCCTTGATTTCTTGAGAACCTCTTCGGACTCCTGGGCGAGCTTTCTTAAAAACTCCCTCGCCTCTTTGTATGCCTCTTTCCAGCCCTTTCTTTTCGCCTCCTCATACTCCCTTTTCAGCTTCTCAAGCTCCTCCTTTTCCCTTTCAAGCTCTTTTCTGAGCTCTTCTATCTTCCTGTGTTCCTCTTCGTATTTCTTTACGTAGTCCGAAAGCTTTTCCATCGCCTTTATGTATTTCTCTCCGAACTCCCCGACGTGTTTCTTCGCTATCTCTATAACCTCTTCGGGTATGCCGTATTTTTTCGCTATGTAAAAAGCGAGGCTCTCCCCTACCGTGTTGTAGGCAATCCTGTATAAGGGTCTTAAGGTTTCCCTGTCAAAGAGTACACTTGCGGGGGTGTAGTAATCGGAGCTCGTTGCGTAAAGCTTTATGGGGGTGTGGTGGGTTGTGACGAATACCCAGGCCTTTTTTTCCTTTAAATACTCAAGTATTCCTATGCCGAGGGCGGAACCCTCTATGGGGTCTGTTCCCGCTCCCAGCTCGTCTATGAGAACGAGGGTGTTTTCATCGGACTCCTTTATAAATTCCGCTATATTCTTAACGTGTGCGGAAAAAGTTGAGAGGCTCTGTTCTATACTTTGCTCGTCCCCTATATCCGCAAAAACCTTCTTGAATACCGGGAGCTTGCTCCCCTCCTTCAGGGGCAGAGGAATACCGCTCTGGAACATCAAAACGCTGAGACCCAAGGTTTTCAGGGCTACTGTCTTTCCTCCCGTGTTCGGCCCAGTGAGTATTAATCCCTTCTTATCTTTGAGGATTATATCTATCGGAACGACGTCATCTTTAACTTCAAGTAAGATAGGATGTTTTACATCGTAAAGCTCAACCCAATTCCCGAACTCGGGAAAGGTTCCGTTTATCTCCTTCCCGAACTTATACTTGCAGTTAAGGAAATCAACGAGGACGCACGCCTTGAATCCTTCGCTTATCTCCTTTGCGTAATCCCCTATGTATTCCGTAATCTTTTGGAGAACCTTTCTTACCTCTTCCTCTTCCTTTTGCTTTAACTCGGTGAGTTTATTGTTGAGGTGTATAACGAACTGGGGCTCTACGTAGGTCGTGTATCCCGAGGAAGAGGTTCCGTGAACTATGCCAAAAATTTTTTTCACGTGGGAGGTCTTCACGGGAATTACGTATCTTCCGTTCCTTATCGTGATTATGCGGTCCGCGAGGAACTTCCCCGCTTCGGGTCTGTTTACGAGGCTCTCCAGTCTCTTCCTTATCTCCGTTTCTATGCTCCTTATTGTTTTCCTCACCCTTAAGAGCTCATCGCTTGCCTCGTCCCTCACAAAACCCCTCGGGTCTACGCTTGACCTTATGAGGTTCTCAAGGGGAGAAAGAACCGTTAGGTTTTTATAAATCTTCTGGAGGGGTTTTAGCTGATTCACGTGAGGCGATAAAAACCTCTTTAGTTCTCTTATAAGCTCAAGAACCCTGAGGATACTGAGGCTTTCCTCAACGCTCAGGACAGCCCCCTCAAGCTTTGCCCTCTTTACCAGCTCCCTTATGTCCTGAAACTCAAAAAGAGGAATCCCGTCCGCGACCTCCCAGTAGGCTTTCATTAGCTCAATCTCTTCCCTTATTCTTTCCTCTTCGGTAAAAGGTTTTAAGTTCTTTATCTTCTCAACGGTTGCGGGTGAGTTGGCATATCCTATCAGTCTCTCCTTTATTTTGTTGAACTCAAGCTTTTGGAGGTCCTTTTCCCTCATTTCACGAATCTATTTAATATTTTTGCACCGTTCAGGTCTCCCCATACGTTCACAGCGGTTCTCAGCATATCAAGAAAGCGGTCAACCGCTATTATGAGCCCTATACCCTCAAGGGGAATACCGACAGAGCTGAGAACAAGGGTGAGGAGTATTAATCCGGCTCCCGGTATGGCAGCGGCACCTATTGAGGCAAGGGTCACGGTCAGGAATATAACCGCCATCTGGGAAAGGGATAGGTCTATCCCGTAAACGTTTGCGAGAAATACAGCCGCAACGGACTCATAAAGTGCGGTCCCATCCATATTAACCGTCGCACCGAGGGGAAGAACAAATCCCGCAACCTCTTTCTTAACCTTACCCCTCTCCCTTGCGAGCTCCATTGATACGGGGAGTGTTGCTGCGCTTGATGCTGTAGAGAAGGCAAGAAGAAGAGCTTCCCTCACACTTAAAAAGTATTTGTAGGGATTATACCTTCCGAAGATAAAGGCTATTAACGGGAGGTTTACAAAGGCGTGTATGAGAAGACCGAGAACAACGGTAAAGGCATACTCCCAAAGGGATAAAAAGGCTTCAATCCCTACGGTGGCTATTATGTAGGAAACGAGGGCAAAAACACCGATGGGTGTAAGAAGAACAACCCACTTGGTAAGGTTTATGAGGGCATCTCCAATTCCTTCAAAGAAGTTCTTAATGATTTCTTGTTTAAACCTGTCTATGGTTAGAACCGCGAGACCAAGGAATATTGCGAAGATTATTATCTGGAGAACCTCTCCCTTTGCGAGGGACTCAACGGGATTTTCGGGAATAAGGCTTAGGAGAAACTTCTCAAGGGAAAAGGGCTCAACCTCGGGTTTTTCACCCGTTACGTTAAAATTTCCCCCTTTTCCGGGTTGGATTAGGTTAACGAGAATGAGTCCCGTCAGAACCGCCATTCCAGTGGTGCTCAGGTAGTAAAGTATGGTCTTAATTCCCAAATCCTTGAACTTGCTTATGTGCTCAAGGTTAAGTATTGCGGTAAAGACCGAGGCAAAAATAAGGGGAACTATTATCATCTTGAGGAGTCTTATGAATAAATCCCCCAGAACCTTTATGCTTTGGGCAATCTCGGGAAATTTGAGACCGAAGGGAACGGCCAGAATGAGGGCCAAAAGGGTTAAGTTCTCAAGGGAGAGGAGCTTTTTCACTTAAAACCTGACCTCACAGGCCTGGTCGTATTCTATGAGCTCCTTAATCTTCGGATTCTTTCCACAAAGGGGACACTCGGGGTCCTTCCTTAGCTTCACCTTCCTGAAATCCATTGAGAGTGCATCCATTATAAGGAGCTTACCCACCAGTGGCTCACCTATTCCCAGGAGTAGCTTTATTGCTTCCGTCGCTTGTATGCTTCCCATTATCCCGCCAACGGAACCGAGAATTCCAGCTTCCTGACAGGAGGGAACGAGTCCGGGGGGTGGAGGCTCGGGGAAGAGACATCTATAACAGGGGGATTCCTCTTTCTTCCTGAAGTCAAAAACGGTGCACTGTCCCTCAAACCTCAGCATAGCTGCCGAAACGAGGGGCTTCCCCGCAAAATAACAGGCGTCGTTTATGAGAAACCTCGTCGGGAAGTTATCGGTCCCGTCAAGGATTACGTCGTAATCCTTAATTATCTCCATTATGTTGTTCTTGTTTATCTTTGTGTTATAGGTTATAACCTTAACATCGGGGTTTAAGGCCTCAAGGGTTTTTTTCGCACTCTCTACTTTCGGTGTTCCCACCCTCTCAGTTGTATGAAGTATCTGCCTCTGGAGGTTGGAAAAATCAACAACGTCGTAATCAACTATGCCTATGGTTCCCACACCCGCAGCAGCGAGGTAGTATAATGCAGGGGAACCGAGTCCTCCCGCTCCTATTACGAGAACCTTTGATTGGAGGAGCTTTGCCTGTCCCTTTCCGCCGACTTCCGGGAGGATTATATGCCTCGCATACCTCTTTATCTGCTCCTCGGTGAAGTTAAACATGCATATAAATTATATACATTCCCTCCCTTCGGAAAGGGTTTTTGTCAGGAGATTTTCTCCCTGCACTCCTTACATAGCCCGAATATCTCAAGCCTGTGGTGGGTAGGCTTGAACTCGTACTGCTTACATATCTCGTCCTGGAGCTTTTCTATATCCTCGCTTACGAACTCAATAATCTTTCCGCAATTGGTGCAGACGAGGTGGTCGTGATGGGAGCGTCCGACGACGAACTCGTATATCGTTTTATTGTTCTTCTTTATAACTTCCTTTACTGCCCCGAACTCCTCAAGGAGTTTAACGGTTCTGTAAACCGTTGAGCGGGATACCTTTTTATCGTTCTGGGTTGAAATCCAGTTAACGAGCTCCTCTATCTCAAAATGCTTGTTGTAGTTGGCTATCAGGTCTATAAGGTCAAGACGGGAGCGGGTAATCTTCAGGTTCTTTCTCTTTAAGAACTTCGCAAACTCTTTTTTAAGTTCCTCAGTGCTCACACTCATTAGTATCATAATATATTAGTAATGATTCTCAATTTCCAGTATTTTTAAAATATAAGGATAAAATAAATTCTATAATGCTCCGCAAATACTTACTCCTTCCCGTTCTCATAGGTCTTTTTGTAGGAGTAGCCGCGATAATCTTTGTTGAAGCCCTTGAGTTAATAACAAAGATTTTCCTTGAGGGAGTAGTGGGCTACTACCAGCCACTCCCTGCGGGAGAGGGACACAGGGAGAACTTCACACCTCAGCCCCTTCACCCTTACCTTCTTCCCTTTACCGTTGCCTTAGGGGGACTTATTTCGGGACTGCTTGCCTACTTCCTTGCCCCAGAGTCCGCAGGTGTTGGAACGGACGCGGCGATAAGGGCTTACCATTACGGGGAGAAGTTATCCCTAAAATCCTCAATAGTTAAGCTCATCACCTCGGCTATAACCATAGGAACGGGAGGAACTTCGGGAAGGGAAGGTCCCATAGCCCTCATAGGTGCGGGAATAGGCTCATCAATAGCGGACTGGTTTAAGCTGAGGGAGTCGGAAAGGAGGAAGGCACTTGCCATAGGTCTTGGAGCTGGTGTCGCTGCAATTTTTAAAGCCCCTCTCGCCGGCGCGATAATAAGTGCGGAGGTCTTCTTCAAGAGGGATTTTTACATTGAGACTATGATACCGAGCTTTATCGCATCCGTAGTCTCTTACAGCGTTTTCGGAAGCGTTTACGGATTTCAGCCCATCTTTTCAGCGGACATTCCCCCCTTCAGGGAAGTTGGATTTACGGGTCTTCTCGCTTACGGGGTTCTCGGGCTTATTTGTGCCCTTTTTGCGAGGTTTTATGTAAACACCTTTTTCCTAATAAGCGATACATTTAAGAAACTGCCCCTCCCCGAGTATATCAAGCCCGCCATAGGGGGGTTCATAGCGGGAGTTATCGGAATGCTCATTCCCGTAGCGATAGGAAACGGATACGGCTGGCTTCAGCTCATACTTGACGGGAAGGTAAACGACTACCTCTTTACTTTAGTAGGAGCCTTCGGCGTTATGCTGGGCGTTTCCTTCACTATAGGTTCGGGCGGTTCGGGAGGTGTTTTCGGTCCCTCGGTTATGATTGGTGGGCTTCTGGGAGCATCATACAGCCTTTTTGTGAAGAAGGAGCTCGGTATATCCCTTCACGTTCCATCCTTTACGATAGTGGGAATGGTAGCCCTCTTTGCTGCTGCGGCAAAGGCTCCCCTTTCTACATTAATACTCATAGCGGAGATGACGGGAGGGTATGACCTCCTTGTTCCCGCTATGATTGCAGTATTCATAGCCTACTTCCTGAGCGGGGAAAGGAGCATATTCCCGAGCCAAGTAAACACGAGGCTTGACTCTCCCGCACACCAGGAGGAGTTCGGTTTATACATTCTTGAGAGGTTATGCGTGAGGGATTACATGATCCCTAACCCCATAACCATACATCCGGGTGCAACCCTCCAGGAAGCCCAGAACCTGCTTTCCGAGAAGCTCATAGGAGGGCTTCCCGTTGTAAACGGAAAGAAGCTCGTAGGAATAATTACGAAGAGCGATATAGCGAAAGTTCCACCCGAAAAGAGGAGTATGGTAAGGGTTTACGAGGTGATGAACAGGAACGTTATAACCGTAAGGGAAGAGGATAGTCTCTCTGACGTCCTCAGGATTATGTCAACAAAGGGTATAGGCAGGCTTCCCGTTGTTAAGGATTTGGCAAGCAGGGAGGTTGTAGGCATAATAACGAGAGCGGATATAGGAAGGGCTATAAGGGAGTGGAAGAAATGAGCCTCGGTGAAATTCTGAGTCTTCTTTTTATACTCCTGTTTCCCTGGGTTGTTCTCCTTCTTTACTGGAAGATTCAGTTTAAAGCGATAAAAAAGAAGTATAAGAAGGATTAAAGGGCACGCTCGTAGTAAACCTCTATATCCTTGTTCTTCTCGTAAAGCCTTGATAGGTTTGCGCTCCTCTGGGTTATCCAGTTGTTCCTGTAAAGGTGAGGTTTAAACTTCCTTTCGGGTGTATTTTCGCTCCTTGCGGCCTTCAGTTCTCCCTCGTCTTTGAAGTTCTCCCCGAGGTATCTCCAGAAGGCTATATCGTCAAAAGCCCATGGGAGGAACTTCCTTCCCCTAACTTCTCCGAAGAAGGTTTTATAGGTTCCCTCGTTCTCTCCCATGAGGGACATGGGAATTCTTATGTGGGCATACTGGGAAAGCCCGTCCCTGAAGGGGCTTGCTACAACGAGGTGTTCAAGCTTTTCGGAAAGCTCCACAAAGGTGTTTACGTCGTAAAACTCAAGAACCTCTTCACCGAAAATTATGAGGTTCTCAATCTCTCCCCTTTGGGCTTTCTCAATTACCGCGGAGAGGTCCGAGTAATCCTTCTTTAATACCTCGTAGAGGTAGAAGGTGTTTCCGTCCTTCGGAACGGGAATTACCTTAGCTCCCTTATTCCTTAATTCCTTTAAAACCTGTGCGGTCTCTTTAAGGTTTCCGTTTAGTGCGTGGGGTGTAACGAGGACGTAAAGGTTCCCCTCAAGGTTTTTCAGTTCTTCAAGGGTTATCTCCTCGGGATTAAACTTCCCGTCCCTAACGGTTTTTCCTATCTTGTAAACCTTCTTTCCGTTTATGGGATAGGAGAGAACCGTTGCAACGGAGGTGAGGTCGTCTCCTATAAGGACGAAGGTATCTCCCTTCTTCAGTTCTTCGGGGCTCACTGTATCAAACTCTCCGAGTTCTTCCGCAAACTTGAAGAAGTCAGCGGTCTGGACACACGTAACGTAAGCCCCCGCGGATTTTGATATTCTTATGACCTCGTCTATTATCTCCTTCGGGAGGTAGGCGGAGAGTATTACGCCCGTTCTTCCTCCGTGCTCCGTGAGAATGGTCGTGAGGAGGTTAACGACGTTTCCCGGCGTTTCCTCCCTTCCCTTTACCTCGGTCTTGAGAAGCCTCTCGTGATTTATCGCATCGTATCCGAAGAAGGCTTTTGCACATATATTTAGCTCATCGGTGGGTTTTGTCCTGTAAACTTTTCTCTTTGAACGCCAGTCTCCCATTCCGTACTCAAGCTGTATCTCACAACCTACGGGACAGAGGTTGCATACGGTTCTTCCCTTCTCAACGAGCCAGCTTCTGGTCCAGTATTTGAAGGGCTTTGATATTATGGCCCCTACGGGACAGACGTGGACGCATATACCGCACATCTCGCAGGTTGATGTGTCCATCGGTCTTACCGCGGGAACGATGTTTGAGTGGAAACCTCTGTCTTCAACGTATAGGGCGTGTGCTCCCACTATCTCGTCGCAGGCCCTCGTGCAACGATAACAGACGACACACCTGTTTGAGTAATACTCAAGGAAATCGCTCTCCCAGTTGTGTTCCTCCCTTTCCTTCTCAAGGGCGGAGATGGGAACTATCTGCTTCTGGGGTCCGTATATGGCTCCGAGGTTTTGAAGGTCGCACTCCCCCGCCTTGTCGCAAATGGGACAGTCCAAGGGGTGTCTCGTCATGAGTGCCTGGAGGAGGTATTTCTGCTGGGTTCTTACCTGTTCGCTCGTTCTGTGGGTTCTTATCCTCATTCCTTCCTGAACTGGGAGATTACAGGATATGACGAGTCTATTTATATCCTCCCAGTAAACGACACACATCCTGCAGGCGCCCGCTATGGAGAGCTTCGGGTGATAACAGAAATAGGGGATATCTATGCCGTTTTCGAGGGCTACCTGGAGAACCGTTTTGCCCTTTTCCGCCTCTATTTCCATATCGTCTATGTATATCTTCACCTTCTCAGCCATAAGAAACCTCCTCTATAAATTATATGTATTAAGAAACTAATATAATATTGGTGATGGCAAGGAAGAAAAGGACACTTAAATCTGAAGAGTATACCGCGGAAGCCATAAAAGCGGTATCGGGTCTGGAGCACGTAAGGCTCCGCCCCGCCATGTATATCGGAGACGTAGGGGAAAGGGGACTTCACCACCTTCTCTGGGAGATACTTGATAACGCGGTTGACGAAGCGGTAGCGGGATACGCGAGAAACATATCCGTAACCATACATATGGATAACTCCTTAACCGTTGAGGACGACGGAAGAGGAATACCCGTTGACATACATCCCGAAACGGGCAAACCCGCTGTTGAGATGGTCTTCACGATGCTCGGAGCGGGCGGAAAGTTTGAGAAGAAGGTTTACACATACTCGGGCGGTCTTCACGGGGTTGGAGCGTCAGTCGTTAACGCCCTCAGCGAGTGGCTCGTTGTTGAGGTTTACAGAGACGGAAAGATATACCGAATGGCTTTCAAAAGGGGGGAAGTGGTAGAACCCCTCCACGTTGTAGGGGAGACAAAGAAGAGGGGAACGAAGGTAAGCTTCAAGCCCGACCCCCAGATATTTGAGACGACGGAGATAAAGTTTGACGTAGTTGAGAAAAGGATTAGGGAGCTTGCCTATCTTAACCCCGAGGTTAAGTTTGAGCTGACCGACGAAAGACTCGGGAAACACCTCGTTTATAAATTTGAGAAGGGAATTGAGGAGCTTGTAAAGTATTTAAATCAGGGAAAAGAGCCTCTTTTTAAGGACATAATAAGGATTCAGGGGGAAAAGGACGGCGTTATAGTTGATATAGCCTTTCAATACGTGAGGGACTACAAGGAGAGGATTGAGAGCTTCGTTAACAACATAAAGACCGTTGAGGGGGGAACCCACGTAACGGGATTCAGGGCAGGTCTGAGTAAAGCGGTTATCCGAATGGCACAGGGCCTAAAACTATCAAAGGATTTGAAGAAAACGTTTACGGGAGAAGATGTGAGGGAAGGGCTTACCGCGGTAGTCGCCTGTAAGGTTCCAAATCCCCAGTTTGAGGGACAGACTAAAACGAAGCTCGGAAACCAGAACGTAAAGAATATTGTTGAGAGCATCACGTATGACTTCCTTACCGCTTACTTTGAGAAAAAGAGGGATGTCCTTAAGGCAATCGTTGAAAAGGCGATAGAGGCGGCACTCGCAAGGGAAGCCGCAAGGAAGGCAAAGGAGCTCGTGAGGAGAAAGTCCCCCCTTGAGGAAGGGGTTCTTCCCGGAAAGCTCGCGGACTGCTCCGAAAGGGACCCCTCAAAGTGTGAGATATTCCTCGTTGAGGGGGATTCCGCGGGAGGTTCCGCAAAGCAAGCGAGGGACAGAAGGTATCAGGCTATTCTCCCCTTAAGGGGAAAGATAATAAACGTTGAGAAGGCAAGGGTTGATAAGGTTCTCTCAAACGACGAGATTAAGGCAATAGTGAGCGCCCTTGGTTGCGGTATAGGGGACGATATAGACCTCAAAAAGCTCCGCTATCACAAGATAATACTCATGACGGACGCGGACGTTGACGGCTCCCACATAAGAACACTTCTCCTTACCTTCTTCTACAGGTTCATGCCCAAGCTCATAGAGGAGGGATACGTTTACATAGCGGAACCTCCTCTATACAGGATTAAGAAGGGGAAGAAGGAGATTTACATAAAGGACGACAGGGAGTTTGAAAGCTTCCTAATGAACGAGATAAGGGAAAAGGGAGTCCTGAAGGATGCCCTCGGAAACGAATACAGGGGAGAGGAGCTTATAAACCTTCTGATAACCATAAAGGATTACGAGGACTCTTACAGGGCACTCGTTAGGAAGAAGGGAGAGGACGTGATAAACTTCTTGCTAAACCACAGGGTAAGGGAAGAGGATTTGAGAAACGCTGTAAGGGTCAAGGAGCTCGTTAAACTCCTATCTGAGGAGCTACCCGATTACAGGATTGATACGAGGTTCAACGAGTTTGAAGGGGCTTACGACATAATACTTTACGACGACAAGCTCGGAACGGAGACGGTTATAGACACGAACTTCCTCTCCTCACTCTCCTACAGGGAGGTTCTTGAGGGCGTTCACCTCCACCTTCCCGCGGAGATAAGGTATGAGAACAGAAAGGCAACAATTAATAACCTATACGAGGTTTACGATAGGTTTATGGATTTTGCACGCTCGGGAATGGAGGTTCAAAGGTATAAGGGACTCGGAGAGATGAACCCTGAACAGCTCTGGGAAACCACGATGAACCCGAAGACGAGAAGGCTGAAGAAGGTTAAGATAGAGGACGCAGCGGAAGCGGACCACATATTCACCATACTTATGGGAGAACAGGTAGAACCCAGAAGGGAGTTTATAGAGGAATACGCGAAGGAGGTAAAGCACTTAGATGTTTAAGAGGATAATCGTAGGACTTGACGGCTCTCCCGCTTCCCTCGTTGCAACGAAGCACGCCTTTAAGATAGGCAAACATTTTGATATACCCGTTGTTGGAATTTACGTAATTGACGAGAGATTAATGGACGAGAGCTTTCTGCTTGACCTTTCCTCAATACTCGGTTTCACCTTTTACCCCGGGATATCCGCAAGAGTCAAGGAGTTCCTTGAGGAACAGGGGGACCTGCTCCTTAAAACCTTTGCGGAAGAGGGAAGAAAGGAAGGGATAAAGGTATCAATAGTTCAGGTTCAGGGAATCCCGTGGGAGGAGATAGTGAAGGAGGCGGACAGGGAAGACCTCATAATGATAGGGAAGAAGGGGAAAAAGCTTATAAAGGGAGTTCTCGTGAGCGGTAATGCGGAAAACGTAGCGAGAAACGCACCCTGTCCCGTCTTCATGTTTCCCGCAAGGGAGAGCGAGCTAAAAAAGATTTGCGTGGCATACGACGGAAAGGAGAACTCAAGGAAGGCAATGGAAATAGCGAAGGAGTTGAGGGAGGTTTACAAATACGAGATAAACGTCGTTTCCGCTGTTGAGAATCTTGAGGAGGCAAAGGAGAGGGAGAGGGAAGCGGAAGAAGTCCTCGGGAAGAATATGAGGTTTTACGGAATTAAGGGAATACCCGAAGAGGTAATAGTGGGCTTTTGCAAGGAAAAGGGAATGGATGCCCTCTTTATGGGGGCTTACGGAAAGGGACCCGTGAGGGAGTTCTTCCTCGGGAGCGTAACCACTTACGTGATTCACAACCTTGACCTTCCCCTTCTGCTCGTAAGGTATCCCAATGAGTAAGGCAAAACTCATAGGAAGTTTAAGATACGCGAGGTATAAATACCCGAAGAACCACCCCTTAAAAATACCCCGCGTTTCTCTCCTCCTAATGTTCCTAAACGCGATGAATCTCTTGGATGATGAAGAGCTCATAGAGAGCAGACCCGCAACGATGGAAGAGCTCCTGCTTTTCCACGAAAGGGATTACATAGAGACCCTCATGGAAGCTGAAAGGTGTCAATGCGTTCCCAACGGGGCAAGGGAAAGGTATAACATAGGGAGCTACGAGAACCCCGTATCCTATGCGATGTTTTCGGGCTCTTGCCTCGCCACGGGCTCAACCATACAGGCAATAGAGGAGTTTTTAAAGGGAAACAGAGTTTTTAACCCTGCGGGCGGAATGCACCACGCTTTTAAGAATAAGGCTAACGGATTTTGTTATATAAACGACCCCGCGGTGGGGATTGAGTATCTCAGGAAGAAGAAAGGCTTTAAAAGAATCCTTTACATAGACCTTGATGCCCACCACTGCGACGGCGTTCAGGAAGCCTTTTATGACACCGATGAGGTGTTCGTTCTCTCCCTTCACCAGTCCCCCGAGTATGCCTTTCCCTTTGAGAGGGGATACCTTGAGGAGACGGGAGATGGAAAGGGAAGGGGCTACAACCTGAACATTCCCCTCCCGAAAGGACTGAACGACGACGAGTTTCTCTATGCCCTTGAGAAATCCCTTGAGATAGTAAAGGAGGTTTACGAACCCGAGATTTACATACTCCAGCTCGGAACGGACCCCCTTCTTGAGGATTATCTATCAAAGTTCAATTTATCAAACATAGCTTTCTTAAGGGCTTTTAATCTCGTGAGAGAGTCCTTCGGCGAGGGGATATACATAGGCGGAGGGGGATACCACCCTTATGCTCTCGCAAGGGCATGGACCCTTCTGTGGTGCGAGCTCTCCGAAAGGGAAGTGCCCGAAAGACTTACCCCCGAAGCGTTTGAACTCCTAAAGAGTATAGAGTTTGAGGAGTTTGACGATGAGGTTGACAGGAGCTATATGTTTGAAAGTCTGAGGGACCCATACAGGGGAGGTAAGATAAGGAAGGAGGTAAAGGAAATTATTGAGAGGGCAAGAAGTTTAATCCTGTGTTAAAATATCTCTGAAAAATGGATAACCTGCTCCTGGAAATAGGAACGGAAGAACTGCCCGCATCCGTCATAAATCCCGCCCTTGATTACCTGAAAAGAAGCATAAACGAGATTCTGAAGGCGGAAAAGGTAATCACTTACGGAACGCCGAGGAGATTAGCCCTAATCTTTGAAGGCTTTGTAAATGAAGGGGAAGAAAGGGAAGAGGTGATATGGGGACCTCCAAAAAGCGTTGCCTACGACGAGGAGGGAAAACCCACAAAAGCCCTTGAGGGATTTTTAAGAAAAAACAACGGAAAGCCCGAAGAGGTGAAAATCCTAAAAAAAAACAAGGGGGAGTATGTAGCCCTCGTAAGAAAGGTAAAAGAAAAAGCCCCCGTTGATAAACTCAGGGAGGAGTTTGAGAACATACTCCTCTCAATTCCCTTTCCGAAGCGTATGAGGTGGACCTCCTCAAAGAGGATAACCTTCTCAAGACCCGTCAGGTGGATACTTGCACTCCATAACGATAAGGTTCTTGAGCTATCCTTCGGAAATCTTATCTCCTCAAACAGAACGAGGGGGCACAGATTTTTATCTTCTGGAGAGATAGAGATAAAAAGCCACAGGGATTACGAAAGAATCCTGAAGGAGAACTACGTAATCCCTTCCTTTGAGGAGAGAAAAAGGATAATAGAAGAGGAGGTTAAAAGGCTTTCCCAGGAGGTAAATGGAAAGCCTTCTTATCCCGAGGGGCTTGTTGAGGAAGTGACTAACCTCGTTGAGTATCCCTTTGCGGTTCTCGGAAGGTTTGACGAGAAATACCTCGAACTTCCGCCCCTCGTTGTTATAACCGTTTCCGCTCACCACCAGAGATTTTTCTGTATAGAGAGGGAAGGAAAGCTCCTCAACTACTTCATAGGTATAAGCAACAACAGACCAAACGAAAAGATTAGGGAGGGATACGAGAAAGTTCTGAGGGCAAGGCTTGAAGATGCCCTCTTTTTCTACAGGGAGGACCTGAAGAAGGACCTAAAAGAGCTCGTTCCAAAGCTCAAAAACGTCGTGTTCCACCCCAAGATAGGCTCCCTCTACGAGAAGGAAGAAAGGATGGAGGAGATAGCTAAAAGGCTCTGCCCCCTCCTTGAGTGCGACTGGGAGAAGGTAAGAACCGCGGTTTACCTCTCAAAGGCTGACCTCCTTACGGAAATGGTGAAAGAGCTTGACGAGCTTCAGGGATACATGGGATACATTTACGCCCTGAAGCAGGGATATGACGAGGAGGTCGCGATAGCCCTGTGGGAGCAGTATAAACCCAAAAGCCTTGAGGACGAAGTTCCGAAAACGAAAACGGGAACTATACTCTCCCTAAGCGATAAGATAGATAACCTTTATTCATTCTTTAAAGCGGGAGAGATACCGAAAGGAAGCTCAGACCCCTACGGTCTCAGGAGAAGCGCCTTCGGTATCATTAAGATACTCCACGAAAAGGGGCTTGATGTCAACCTCCTCCAGTTCAGGGATATATACGAGTTAGAGAACCTAAGGGAGCTTGAGGAGTTTTTAAGACAGCGGTTAATCTCCTACCTCGGGAATTATCCCGTTGATATAGTGAGGGCGGTTCTCAACGTTTACTCCCCCTTTGAGCCTTACAAGGTCATAAAGAACGTTGAGCTTCTTTACGAAGCGAGCAAATCGGAAAACTTTAACAAACTCGTTGAGGTTGCGAAAAGAGTTTCAAGGATTATCCCAAAGGGCTGGGAAGACACAGAGGTAAAAGAGGAGCTATTTGAAAAGGAAGAGGAAAGGGAGCTTTATAAAGCCCTTAGGGAGCTTGAATCAAGGAAAGTAAAGACTCCCTTGGAGCTTCTCAAGCTGAAGGAAGTAATAGACAGCTTCTTTGACAATGTGAGGGTTATGGCGGAAAGGGAGGAGGTGAGGAGAAACAGGCTGGCCTTGCTGAAAAGAGTTGAGAATTTATTTAGAAAATTCGGAGATTTTAACGAAATTGTTATAAAGGAGGGTCAGGATGTCTCAGGATAAAAGTAAGGCTTTAGTTCTCTGGCTTGATGAGGTAACGATTGAGGACATTCCCATAGCGGGAGGGAAGAACGCATCACTCGGAGAAATGATAAGAAATTTATCGCCCCTCGGAGTTAAGATTCCCTACGGATACGTCGTAACAGCAAACGCATATTACTACTTCATAGAGTACAACAACCTGAGGGACAAGATAAAGAAGATACTTGAAGGGCTAAACACCGATGACATCAAGGACCTTCAAAGAAGAGGACACGATGTAAGGGAGCTGATAAGAGGCGGTGAGTTTCCCCCTGACTTAGAAGAATTAATAAAGAAATACTATAACGAGCTTTCCCAAAAATACAACACCCACGCGGTTGACGTTGCGGTTCGCTCCTCAGCTACTGCGGAAGACCTTCCCGACGCTTCCTTTGCGGGACAGCAGGAAACATACCTGAACGTTGTGGGAGCGGAAAACGTCCTCGTGGCGATAAAGAACTGCTTTGCGTCCCTATTCACCGACAGGGCTATCGTTTACAGGGAGAGGTTCGGGTTTGACCACTTTAAGGTGGGAATAGCGGTTGGCGTTCAGAAGATGGTCCGCTCCGACCTCGGGGCTTCGGGAGTTATGTTCACCCTTGATACCGAAACGGGATTCAAGGACGTGGTAATAATAAACGCAACCTACGGACTCGGAGAACTCCTCGTGAGGGGAGAGGTTACGCCCGACGAGTATATAGTTTTCAAACCGACGCTCCTTAAGGGATACTCCGCAATAATTGAGAAAAAACTCGGAAAGAAGGACAGGAAGATGATATACGGAACGGGAGAGGAGAGGGTAAAGATAGTAAACGTTCCGAAAGAGGAGCAAAAGAAGTTTGCCCTTAATGATGAAGAGATACTTCAGCTCGCGAAGTGGGGCGTTCTTATAGAGGAACACTACTCAAAAAAGAACGGAAGATGGACTCCCATGGACATTGAGTGGGCAAAAGACGGAATACTTAACGAGCTTTTCGTCGTTCAGGCAAGACCGGAAACCGTTCACTCAAGGAAGAGGGATACGGTAATAAAGATTTACAGGATAAAGACGCCCGAAGAAGAAAGAAGGAAAAGAGTTATAGTAAAGGGCATAGCGGTAGGGGATAAGATAGCGACGGGGAAGGCAAGGGTTCTCTTTGACCTGAAAGAAGCGGACCAGTTTCAGGAAGGAGAGATACTCGTAACGGACATAACGGACCCCGACTGGGAACCCATAATGAAGAAAGCATCGGCAATAGTGACTAACAGGGGAGGTAGAACATCCCACGCAGCGATAGTTGCAAGGGAACTCGGAATTCCCGCGGTTGTAGGAACGGGGAACGCAACAGAGAAGATAAAGACGGGAGAGGAGATAACCGTTTCCTGTGCGGAAGGGGAAACGGGATACGTTTACGAGGGCAGGATAGACTACGAGGTTGAGGAGATTGACCTCAAAGAGATTCCCAAGCCCAAGACGAAGATAATGATGAACATAGGAAACCCCGAGTCCGCATTCAGGTATGCATCTATTCCCAACGACGGCGTTGGTCTTGCAAGGGAGGAGTTCATAATAGCGAACTACATAAAGATTCACCCCCTCGCACTCCTTCACTACGATGACCTCGTTGAGCTTTACGAGAAGCTTGAGAGGGAGAATCTTATAGACGATAAGGGATTCGTAAACTTCAGGATAATTTATAACTACGCTAACGAGAGACTCCTAAAGAAGCTCGCAAAGGGTAAGGACAAATACAGGGTAAACCTGAAGAGAATACTTGAGGATATAGATAAACTCACCTTCGGTTATGAGGATAAAGCCACCTACTACATAAAGAAGCTCTCCTACGGAATAGCTAAGATTGCCGCAGCCTTTTACCCCAACCCCGTTATAGTGAGGTTCTCGGACTTCAAGTCAAACGAATACGCAAACCTAATAGGGGGAATACTCTTTGAGCCCGAAGAGGAAAACCCTATGCTCGGATGGAGAGGTGCGTCAAGGTATTACTCGGAAGTATTCAAGGAAGCCTTCGGAATGGAGTGCAAGGCGATACTGAGAGTAAGGAACAAGATGGGGCTCACGAACACGAAGGTTATGATACCCTTCTGCAGAACACCCGAAGAAGGCGAAAAGGTTCTAAAAGTTATGGAGGAATACGGACTCAGGAAGGGGGATAACGGACTTGAGGTTTACGTTATGGCGGAGCTCCCGAGCAACGTAATACTCGCGGACAAGTATGCCCAGATATTTGATGGTTTCTCAATAGGTTCTAACGACCTAACCCAGCTCACCCTGGGCCTTGACAGGGATTCGGAGCTCGTCGCCCACTTATACGACGAGAGAAACGAAGCGGTAAAGAGGTTCATAGCCCAGCTCATAAAAACCGCTAAGGAATACGGAAGAAAGGTTGGAATATGCGGGCAGGCTCCCTCCGACTTTCCCGAGTTTGCCCAGTTCCTCGTTGAACAGGGAATAGACAGCATATCCCTTAATCCCGACTCCGTTCTTAAAACAACCCTTGCGGTAATAGAAATGGAGAAAAAGCTCGGAGTTCTTAAATGAAACTCTTTGAAAAGCTAAAGGGGAAGAAGATAAGAATCCCCATTCCCATCTCCTTCACACCCAAGACCTCCCTTTCCCTTTACCTCACCCCTTACTTTGTGAGAATACTTGAGCTTGACAAAGACGGCCATCCCACCTTTGAACCCGTTGAGGTAAACTGGTACGGAAAGAGTGAGGAAGAGAAGATAAATATATTGAAAGAGAAGGTAAAGGAGCTGAATCTTGAAGGTAAGAAAGCCCATACCTGCATAACAGCGAGAAACGGAATACTCAAGCTCAACAAATACCCTACCCTCCTCTCAAAAAAGGACCTGGAGGAAGCCATACAGACCTACGTAAACACGGAAAAGGAGAACCTGAAGGAAGAGAGCGTTTACGACTACTACATATGGGAGACGGAGGACAAAAAGTATAAGGTTCTCGCCCTCGTCATAGTGAGAAAAAGCGTTTACGAGAACCTGAAGAATATGGTTGAGAAGGCAGGGCTTGAGCTCGGCATAGTTGACTACGAAGTGATAACCATAATAAACGGGGGGCTTCTCTTTAACCTAAGAATTCCCTTTGCAATTCTTTACATAGACATACACGAGAGCGTCTTCGTTTACTACACGGGACAATCGGTTACATACACGCTCCTGAACTTTTCCCTGAACGAGTATCTTGAGAGCAAGGACGAAACACTCCTTGAGGATTTATTTGTAGAGGTGAAGAACCAGCTCTTAATGAACGAGGTAAACACTCTTTATCTTGCGGGAAAAGCAATAGAGCATGACGATATCCTTGAGAGAGTCCTCACAAACCTTCCCGTTCTGGGGCCCATAGAACCCGAACACGTTTCCGCTTCCTTTTACATACCCTACGTTCTTTCCATAAGGGGGCTTGAGGGGGCATGAACAGAAAGAACTTAATAAGGATAAACCTGAACAAGGAAGCGGGCCTTCTTGAGAGAATTAAAACGCTGAATTTATCCGAGATAAAGGAATCGGTTGTAGCAAATATCCTGCCCATTCTCTTCCTTTCGGGAGTCGTTTTGCTTCTCCTCACTGCGGGCTATTACTTCATACTTAACAACACCCTGAACAACCTTAAGGCGGAGCTCCAGAGGGAAAAGGCAAAGAGAGAGAGGCTTACACTGCTCGTTAAGAGGCTTGAAGCGGAAAAAAGAAGACTTGAAAGAAAGAAAAAACTATTCACATTCGTGAAAAGGTATAACGAGAGCTTCAAAACAGCCCTTGATAGGAAGAACAGCCTCAGGGAGGGCATACTCCTTCAGAACCTTTCCCTCTGCGCTTTCAGGGAGCAAAACTGCGACGTATCAAAAATGAGGGGATTTACCATAAAGAAACCCATACTCCAGGTTGATTTCATAGCACTCAGGGAGGACGAGAGCATATACGAGCTCGGTCTGGTGAAAAAGCAGGAGCTCATAACCGTTGCGGGATACCCTTACAAGAGATTTTGTATAGAGCTCATAGAAAAGGAGGGAAAAGCTCCCTAAACTTTCCTTATGGATAAAAGAAAACCCAACAGACTTATAAAGGAAAAGAGTCCCTACCTGAGACAGCATGCCTACAACCCCGTTGACTGGTATCCGTGGAGTGAGGAAGCCTTTGAGAAGGCAAAAAGGGAAAACAAGCCCATATTCCTCTCAATAGGATACTCAACCTGCCACTGGTGCCACGTCATGGAGAAGGAAAGCTTTGAAGATGAAGAAATAGCGGAAATTTTGAATAAATACTTCGTTCCCATAAAGGTTGACCGCGAAGAAAGACCAGACATAGACGCCTTTTACATGAGTGTGTGCCAAGCCATGACCGGAAGCGGTGGATGGCCCCTCACAATCATAATGACCCCTGACAAAGAGCCCTTTTTTGCGGGAACTTACTTCCCTAAGGAGAGCTTCTTCGGAAGACCGGGATTGAAAGACATACTCCTCAGGATTAAGGAGCTCTGGGAGAAGGACAGGGAAAAGGTTTTAAACACCGCCAAACACCTTGTAAAAGCCCTTGAAGAGGCATCAAGGGAGAAAGCACAGGCAAAACTGGGAGAAGAAGTTCTCCACAGGGCTTTCTCGGAGCTCTTCTCTTCTTACGACGAGCATTTCGGAGGATTCGGGAACGCACCCAAGTTTCCCATACCCCACAACCTTATGTTCCTCGGAAGGTATTACTACAGGTATAAACGTGAGCAGGCCCTCAAGATGATAGATAAAACACTCACATCCATGAGAATGGGGGGCATATGGGACCACGTAGGCTTCGGATTTCACAGATACTCAACCGATAAGGAGTGGCTCCTTCCCCACTTTGAGAAGATGCTTTACGACCAGGCCCTACTACTTATAGCCTACACGGAGGGCTACCAGCTCCTCGGAAAGGGGCTATTTAAGAGAACCTCGGAGGAGATAGTTGAGTTCTTAAAGAGGGATATGCTCTCCCCGGAGGGAGCTTCTTACTCCGCCTGGGATGCGGACAGCGAAGGGGAAGAGGGCAAATTTTACACCTGGAGTCTTGAGGAACTGAGGGAAGCATTATCTCCCGATGAGCTTGAGTTTACCCTCAAAGTTTTCAACCTTCAGGAGGAGGGCAATTACCTTGAAGAGGCAACGAGGAGAAAAACGGGAAGAAATATCCTTTACGTGGGAAGGGATTACGAGGAGGTAGCTAAAGAGCTCGGAATGGACAGGGAATCCTTTGAGAAAAAGCTTGAAAAGGTAAGGGAAAAGCTCTTCAGGGCAAGGGAGAAGAGAGTTAAACCCCTGAGGGATGAGAAAATTCTTACAGACTGGAACGGGCTCGCCATAGCCGGACTCTCCTACAGCGGAAAGGCCCTCGGAAAGGAGGAGTGGATAAAGCTCGCAAAGAGGTGTGCGGACTTTATACTTGAACGCATGTTAAATGAGGAAGGCCTTCTCCTTCACAGGTATATGGAAGGAGAGGCTAAATATTACGGATTTCTTGAGGATTACGCATACCTCATATGGGGACTCCTTGAGCTTTACGAGGCAACCCTTGAAAGCTCGTATCTTGAGAAAGCCCTACAACTCCAGGAAGTTCAGATAAAACACTTCTGGAACAACGAGAACGGGGGCTTCTTCCAGACCCCCGATTTCTTCACGGACATACCCGTCAGGAAGAAAGAGGTTTACGACGGCGCAACACCTTCGGGGAACTCCGTTTCCGCTTACAACCTCATCCGGCTCGGAAGACTCATAGGAAGGAAGGAACTTGAGGACTACGGCTATAAAACCCTTGAGGCCTTTTCCTGGGAACTCGCTAACTTCCCTTCCGCACACACCTTCTCCCTTATAGCTCTTGACCTTGCGGTAAACGGCTCAAAGGAGCTCGTAATAGTCCCCGAAGACGACACCTGGAAAGAGGTAAAAAGAAGGATAGATTCCAGATACATACCCGACCTTTTAATTCTCCTTAAGGACGAGAAAACGGAAAAACTAAGCAATTTCGTGAAAAGCATGAAACCCCTTGATGGCAGAACAACTTACTACCTGTGTAAGAACTACGCCTGTGAGGAGCCGAGAACGGAGTTTGATGAGTCTATGCTGGAAAGGTAAGTATGGCGGACCCCAAAAGGAAATTGCCCGGGAATGCGGAAGGGGAGTTTTTCGTGGACTCCTCATGTATTGATTGTTCCGTTTGCAGGCAAATAGCGCCTGAGGTTTTCGGAGACGGAAAGGAAACCGCCATCGTAGTGAAACAGCCCGAGGTTAAAGAAGAGTATGAGAAGGCCTTTATGGCCCTCGTTTCCTGCCCCGTTTCCGCCATAGGAACGGTTTCCCTTAAAGTTCCGAGGCATATATACAGTTATTTTCCCATTAAAATCGCGGAAAACGTTTATCTCCTTGGTTTTTCCTCAAAAAATTCCTACGGAGCTCTAAGTTATCTGATAGTAAGGGAAGAAGGAAACCTAATGGTTGATTCCCCGAGGTATGTTAAACATCTCGTTGAGGAAATAGAAAGACTCGGAGGCCTGAAGTATATATTCCTCACCCACGAGGACGACGTTGCAGATGCGGATAAATACGCCAAAAGATTCGGTGCGAAGAGGATTATCCACCTTGAGGACAGCCACGTTATGCCTGATGCGGAAATAAAAGTTGAGGGCTACGAGCCTCAAAAGCTTGAGGATTTCACGATTATACCCACCCCCGGACACACGAAAGGCCATATGGTCTTACTTTACGAGGAAAAGTATCTCTTTACGGGGGACCACGTCGCCTACAGCAGAAGAAGGAAGAAGCTCGTCGCTTTCAAAGAATACTGCTGGTATTCCTGGGAAAAACAAAAGGAATCCATTAAAAAACTCCTTAACTTCAGATTTAGCTGGATTTTACCCGGACACGGCTATATAAAGAGGATAACGAGAAAAGAGTTTGAGAGATTCGTTGAGGAAATTCTGAGTCTCTGATTTATATTATTCCTATGGAGTTTCTTCCGATAAATACGATATTCATAGCCATACTCATTCTCATATTCCTCGCATCAGCCATCAAGGTTATTCCCGAATACGAGAGGGCGGTTGTCTTTCGTTTGGGAAGGGTAATAGGTGCAAAGGGGCCCGGATTAATTATCGTAATCCCCATAATAGACCGTATAGTCAGGGTTTCCTTGAGAACCGTAACCCTTGACGTCCCCACGCAGGATGTAATAACGAAGGATAACGTATCGGTTCAGGTTGACGCGGTCGTTTACTTCAGGGTTGTTGACCCGGTTAAGGCGATAGTTGAGGTTGAGGACTATCTTTATGCAACCTCCCAGATAGCTCAGACGACCTTAAGAAGCGTTTGCGGTGAGGCGGAGCTTGACGAGCTTTTATCCCAGAGGGAGAAGATAAACATGAAGCTCCAGGAGATAATAGACAGGCAGACGGACCCCTGGGGTGTTAAGGTGATAGCTGTTGAGCTCAAGAAGATAGACCTCCCCGAGGAGCTCAGAAAAGCCATCGCGAGACAGGCGGAAGCGGAGAGGGAAAGGAGAGCTAAGATTATAAGTGCGGAAGCGGAATACCAGGCTGCCCAGAAGCTCCTTGAAGCTGCAAGGATACTTGCACAGGAACCCATAGCTATACAGCTGAGATACCTTGAAACGTTGCACACGATAGGGCTTCACAACGCAAAGACCGTTATATTCCCGTTCCCCCTTGAGCTCGTTGAGTTTATGAAGAGAAAAGGGGAGACTGGATAAAGCCTTTAAAACAATTATTTTAAAACCTATGGAAAAGGTTGATACTTGCGAGCTTTGCAACGGAACGGGCTTTGTAAAGACACGGCACGGAGCCCTTAAACCTTGTATATGCAGGTATAAAAACAGGGATATAAACAGGGAGTTAAACATTCCAAAGAGGTACTGGAACGTTTCCCTTGATAACTACAAGCCAATGAATCCCTCACAGGACGGGGCTCTCCTCGTTGCGAAGAAGTTCGTTCTAGCCTTTAACGAGGAAGAGGGCAGGGGTATAACCTTCGTGGGTTCTCCCGGAATAGGGAAAACCCATATAGCGGTTGCGGTCCTGAAAGCCCTTTACGAGAAGAAAAGGGTGAGGGGTGTTTTCTTTGATACAAAGGACTTAATATACAGGCTGAAGATGGCCATAGATGAGGGGAAGGACCTCAAGTTCATAAAAGCGGTTCTCAACGTTCCCGTTCTCGTTCTTGACGACCTCGGTTCCGAGAGGCTGAGCGAGTGGCAGAGAGAGCTCATATCCTACATAATCACCTACAGGTATAACAACCTCAAGAGCACAATCGTTACGACGAACTTCAACCTTGAAAGCGAGGAGAGCAACGTGAAGATAAGTCAGGACCTCGGGGCAAGGCTCGGGGAAAACGTCGTTTCAAAGCTTTACGAGATGAACGACCTCGTAATAATGAAGGGAGAGGACCTGAGAAAGGTTAAAAAGGTGAGACCGAAACTACCCCCACCTTAACTTCTCCCTAAGAATTCCGAAAAAGGTCTTATACGGATGAGCGAATGTTTTACAAACGTATCTGGAAGCCTTTATAACAACCTCGTCATCCCTTTTCAGGTAAGTCCCCTCCTGACCGTCAAGGGTAAGATAACCTTCCGTATTTCCGGAAGCCATCTTAAAGGTAATCGTGAACTCCGAAGGGAGAACGAGGGGCCTGTTGCTAAGGGTGTGGGGACAGATGGGAACGAACAGGAGATTCCTTGACTCGGGATAAAGTATTGGCCCCCCTGCGGAAAGGGCGTATGCGGTTGAACCCGTAGGCGTTGAGAGTATTACCCCATCCCCGAAGACCTCAACTATCTTTTCATTATTTACGAAAACCTCGGTCCTTATAACCCTCGCTATACTGCTTTTTGATACAACCGCATCGTTAAGGTAGTTTCCCAGATACTTTAACTTATTCCTCCTTTTTAGGAAAACGTCTATCATTAACCTCTCCTGAATACTAACCTTCCCCTCAAGAACCAAGGGGAGAACCTCACGGGCCTCCTCCTTCTTAACTTCGGTGAGAAAACCGAACCTCCCCTCGTTTATCCCTATAAGGGGTATGCCGTATCTTGAAGCTATGCGTGCACCGCTCAGGAACGTTCCGTCCCCTCCTATAACGAGAAAGAGTTCGTAATTTACGGGCCTCAGTTTCTTAACGAAGTTCCTCCTGTTTATAAACTTTTTGTAATAAACCCCGTAATCCTTAAGTATAGGCTCAATTAACTTGAAGGTCTCAAGGGCCTTCTTTGAATCCTTCAGGAAGACGAGGACTCTTCGCATAGCATCCTGTCAACGAGCTCGCATATTGTGTGGCCGAGCGTTATATGGCACTCTTGAATTCTCGGCGTCTCGTAAGAGGGAACGATAAAGGTGTAATGGGCTATTTCAGCAACCTTACCTCCGTTTCTTCCCGTGAAGGCCACCGTTGTAGCCCCGAGGTCGTGGGCTTTCCTTAGACCCCTTATAACGTTCTCAGAGTTCCCCGAGGTTGTTATTCCTATCGCAACGTCCCCCGGTGTGCATAGGGCCTCAACCTGCCTCTCAAATATAGTCTCAAAGCCGTAGTCGTTCCCGAGAGCGGTAAGTATTGAGGTGTCCGTGGTGAGGGCTATGGCTGGAAGAGGTCTCCTTTCTCTCTTGAACCTGCCCACGAGCTCCGCGGCTATGTGCTGAGCGTCCGCGGCACTCCCCCCGTTTCCGAAGAGGATAACTTTATTTCCGTCCCTCAGGGCGGTCGCTATTATCCCCGCAACCTCCACTATTCTTTCTTCATACAGCTCAAGGAATGCGAGTTTTACCTCCGCACTCTCCTTAAAGATTTTCCTGACGAGCTCTATCATATATTAAATACTATTATGAAACTCTTTAAGGAACTTGAGGAAACGAAAGAGCTCGTAATAAAGATGGCGAAATACGTTCAGGAAGCCATAGATAAGGCTACCCAGGCACTCAACAAACAAAACGTTGACCTCGCCGAAGAAGTTATCAAGGGGGATGACACCATAGACCTCCTTGAGGTTGATATAGAAAGGAGATGCATAAGGATGATAGCCCTATACCAGCCCGAGGCGGGAGACCTCCGTATGATAATGGGGATATACAAGATTGTTTCGGACCTTGAGAGAATGGGAGATGAGGCGGAAAACATAGCGGAAAGAGCCATACTCCTTGCGGAAGAACCACCCTTAAAACCTTACGTGAATCTCAACTTCATGGCGGAGATGGTTAAGGAGATGGTGAACGACAGCGTTATATCCTTCATTCAGGAGGACGTTCCCCTTGCAAAGAAGGTTATAGAGAGGGACGACCTCATAGACGAGCTTTACCACCAGCTTGAGAGGGAGCTCATAACCTACGTCCTTGAGGACCCGAGGAACATAAAGAGGGCTATGAACCTCTCCTTCGTCGCGAGGCATTACGAAAGGATAGCGGACCACGCGGAAAACGTTGCTGAGGCAGCCATTTACCTCTCGGAGGGAGAGATAGTAAAGCACCAGCATATAAAGGAAAAGAGTGAAGACTAAAATCCTCATAGCAATTCTCTTCATTTTTTTAGCGGTAATAAATTGGCTCTTTTTTGAAAATCTCCGTCGCCTTCCCGATGCAAACTACCCCTTTATACTCATAGCTATAAACGTTGACCTCCTCTTTCTCATAGTAATTTCCGCGATAACCTTCAGGAAGCTCATTAAGGTTTACCTCGGAAAATCCCAGAGGCAGTTAAGGAGAAAGATAGCAAACGTCGTTATACTTTACATATTCATTCCCCTTCTCGCCCTAAATCTTCTCTCGGTATTCCTCCTGTTCCAGTCAACGAGAGTATTCTTCAGCGAGAAGATAAGGAGTCTTGCAAAAAGTTCGGAAACCATATACAGGGAGCTTGAAGCCTATAAGAGGGAAAACTTAAGGAGGGAAAAGGAACTTTTAAGGAGGTTATCCGACGAGGAGCTGAACGAAATAACCTTCGTAAAGAGCGTAATTCACTTTCCCTGTAAGGAGGATATAGAGCAAGAAGGGGAGGTTTATCTCTGTCTCGGGGATAAATACATCGTCGTTGAGAGGAAAGAGGAATTTTTCAAAGAGCTTAATGCCTTCGGTAAGACCGCCTTTGATTTGCGTTCCCTCACGAAGGCAAGGGACATTATAACGGGCATATACGTCTTCCTCATAGTTGCGATAGGTCTGATTACACTCCTCGCAACCGTGTGGCTCTCAATGTTCTTCGCAAGGTATATAAGCGAGCCCGTGGAGAGGTTAACGGAAAAGGCTCAAGAAATAGCCAGGGGAAACCTGAACGTTGATATAGAGGTTGAGAAAACGGGGGACGAGATAGAGAAGCTTTCAAAGGTCTTTAAAGATATGAAGGATAACCTGAGAAAGCTATACGAAAGGCTTGAAGAGGAAAAAGAGACCTTAAGGAAGCTCCTTGATACCCTTCCCGTTGCGGTTCTCTACAGGAAGAAAAACGGGGAGGTGTTTGTGAATAAAACCTTCCAGAATATGTTCGGAGATTACAGGGAGGGCTTAATAGAAGAGGTGAAGAAAGGGAAAAACATAAGGTGTGAAAGAATAGACCTTGAGGAGGGAAGCATTCACATATTTGAGGATATAACACCAATAGTTCTCGCGGAGAGGTTCCGAGTCTGGCAGGAGGCGGTAAAAAGGATAGCCCACGAGATAAAGAACCCCTTAACGCCCATAAAACTGAATCTTGAGAGAATAGGGAAGCTCCTTGAGAGAGACAACGGAAAGGAAAGGATAAAGGAGGTTCTTCCTTTGATTATTAAGGAAGTGGATAGAATAAACAACCTCGTAAACCAGTTCAGGCATCTGGGACAGGAAAAGAAGGTAAAGCCCGAAAGGATAAAACTTGAGGAGCTTGTAAAGGAGGTATCAAGACTTTACACAGGTGTTGATATAAAGGTAAAGGGAGAAAAAGAGGTTTACGGGGACAGGAACCTCCTTAAGGAGGTCTTTTACAACCTCATAAACAACTCCGTTGAGAACGGAGCAAGCCTTATAATCGTGGAAATTAACTCGGAAAAGCTCATATACAGAGATAACGGTAAAGGTATATCTCCCGATGAGTTAAAGCATATATTTGAGCCTTTCTTCAGTAAAAATCCGAAGGGCTTCGGAATAGGTATGAGTATAGTTAAAAAGGTCATAGAAGAACACGGATGGGAAGTGAAGGTTTATCCCTCCGAGGGCTTTTTACTTGAGATAGACTTCAGGTCCAGGAACTGAAGGGCTTGGAGTATGAGGGTTAGCTGGGTCTCCCATATGGTATCAAGCTCGTCAAGAACCGCTTCTTCCTGCTCCTCCCTTGAGAGCCTCTTAAAGGGCTCGGATTTTACCCCCCTCTCGTGCATAAGCAAGGGAACGAAGAGCTTCCCGAGAGCCCAGAAAACGAAAGCGAGTTCTATATCGCTGAGAAGGGGAAACCGGTTAAAGGTTTCGTAAGTCTTCACTCCCGCCCAGTTGGTCCAGTACCTTATCTCCTCGTCCTCAACCCTGTGTTCCATACCCCCCACATACATGGACCTGAGTGCTTTCAGAAGCCTTTCATCCGGCTCTTCTCCGAGAAGCTTTTTAACCTCCTCCCTTATGGCCTCAAGGTCTCCCTTCTCTATCTTCTCGTAATCCCTTAAGAATCTCTCCTTCCAGTTTATGAAACGCTGTATCTCCTTAAAAGGTGTCATCTAATAAATCTTATCCCTCAAGCTCTTGAAAAACTCTGATATAAGTTCCGAGGCTCTCTCAACGGGGTAATATTCCCACTTGACCCTGTGGTTAAGAAGAGGGTCGTCAAGTAAATTAAAGAGACTCATAACTCCCCCGTGTTTCTTATCGGGGGCTAAAAAGGTAATCTTATCTATTCTTGATAAAACGAAGGCATAGGAACACATAACGCATGGCTCAAGGGTTATAAATGCCTCACACCCCGTTAAAAACTTACTCCCAAGCTTTTCGGTAGCCCTCTTTATTGCGAGAATTTCTGCATGGGCGGTGGGGTCCCTCCTCCTCTCAACCTCGTTGTGGGCAAGGGATATAACCTCATTATTTCTAACTATCACGCAACCTACGGGAACTTCCCCTTCTTTGAAAGCCCTTTCCGCTTCTTTTAAGGCCAAGTTTATGAACCTTTCCCTATCCACCTCTTACCGCTCTCAGGGCAACCTCGTAAGGAGGGGTGCATCCGTTCCATATGCGGAAGGCCTCAATACCCTGCCAGAGAAGCATGGGAAGCCCGTCCTGACACTTTGCCCCTACCTCCTTAGCCCTCTTTATGAGCTTCGTCTCCCTGTAAATTATGTCAACGACAACGTGAGAGGAGTTTATGAGGGAGTAATCAAATAAGGGAGGGTCATCTTCCTTGAGTCCAACGCTCGTCGTGTTTACGATTACATCAACGTCCTTTATAACTTCCTCCGGTCTTTCAACAGCCTCAATGTTGAACTTTTCCGCAAGAACCTTTGCTTTCTCCCTCGTTCTGTTCCAGAGGAAGACCTTTGCCCCATCCTTTATAAGTCCGTAGATAACCGCCTTTGACGCTCCGCCAGCACCGAGAACGAGAACCCTTCTTCCCCTTATCTCGGGAATGAGCATCCTGAGAGCCTTTATAAACCCTATCCAGTCTGTGTTAAAGCCCTTTGCCTTTCCTTCTTCAAACTTTACGGTGTTTACCGCACCTATCTCCTCGGCAACGGGGTCTATCTCCTCAAGGAAATTCATTATATTTTCTTTGTGGGGAATGGTTACGTTAATTCCTTTTACCTTTATGGCTTTGAATCCTTCTACCGCTTCCTTTAACCTTTCGGGTTCAACCTCAAAGGCGAGATAAACTCCGTTTATTCCAGCCCACCTGAGAAGGGCATTCTGGAAGAGGGGGGAAAGGGAGTGTTTTACAGGATACCCTATTACTCCGTAAACTTCCGTTTTGCTGTTAATCATTAAACAAACTGACCGAGGTCATACTTCTGCTGGGTTATTTCCACTTTCCTTACCCAGCGGAGATTTCCCTTAATTACGGTATCAACCAGGTTCTTAAGGGAGATGTCAACAACGGGACAGCTTGAACATCCCCCTTCAAAGGAGAGGTAAACAACGTCATCTCTGATATCAACGAGTCTGAGCTCGCCCTGGTGCTCCTTAAGGGCGGGCCTAATCTTGTTAAGAACCGCTTCAACTTCTCTCACCTTTTCAACTTCAGCCATCTCTCAGCCTCCGCTAATTTTTTTATTGTAAAGTTCCTCAAGCTTGCTCCACAACTCCTCCCTCTCCTTCTCCGATAGCTCCATGAGGTTCATAAAGCCCTTCAGGGTTAACCTCGGAACGACAATATCGTAAACGCCGTCCTCCTCAATCTTCTTCAGTCCGTAATTCATAAGTAATTCCTTACTCTCAGGTAAAAACTCAAATAAAGTCGTGAGCTTTATATCCTCGGTGAGCTTCACAATGGTAGCCATCACTTCAGCTCCTTAACCTTTTTAACGAAGAGGTGATACTCTCCGTCCTCTTCATACATTCCGAGAAACTCCTGTCCCGTTGCTTTACACCAGGCGGGAATGTCCTCAACCACGCCGGGGTCGTCCGCTATGAGCTCAAGTATCTGGCCTATCTCCATTTCCTTTATCTGCTTCGCCGTTTCCGCAACTGGCACGGGACAAAAAGTTCCCGTAACGTCGTGAACGACGTCAGCCTTTATATCCTTAACGTCCATGGCTCACCTCCTTCTTCGCGTATATCTTGAACCTTTCAAGGAATTGGTCATCGGGGGGAGTTCCTATAAGCTCTATCTCCCTTTCACCGAGGTGTATGGCAACCTTTGAAGGCTCGTTCTTTGAGTACCTCGCCACAATGTCCGCTATGAGCTGGAGCTCGTCTTCCGTTGGATTTCCCTTTATGAGTGCGAAAGTTCCCTTCCCGTCCTTCCTGTAAGCGTATCCGTATCTGTTTCTAAAGCCCTTCAGGAAGTTAACCTCTCCTTTGTTTCTCGCAACTATAAGCTTGGTTCCAGAAGGAAGTCTCAGGTGTCTTCCGACCGCAAACAGAACGAGGTCGTCCCTCGTTATTATACCCTCGGTTGCGTAGGCTTCTTTGAACCTTGCTGCGTAGGTTTCGTCGGTGAGGTAACAGCATCCTCCTGCGGGCTGTTCGTAATCAAGCCCGTACTTTTTTGCGAGCTCTATCTGAACTTTTCTGCTCCTTCCCCTTATTCCGAGTAGCTTGCTCCTGTCAACCCATCCCTCTTTTTCGGGAATGGTAGGAGGCAGAACCTTGGCGGAAAGGGGTCTGAGAATAAGCCCTTCAAGTCCCGCTTCCTTCTCTATGAGCTTCAGCCTTTCGGGTGTCTGGCTCATAGGTCTCTGGTAGAGAACCTCTCCCGTCACTATGAAGTCGTATCCTTCCCTTTCCATTATCTCCTTTGCCTTTCTCAGCATCATTATCCTGCAGTCAACGCAGGGGTTTACATTCTTTCCATATCCGTATTTTGGATTTATAACAACATCGTAATACTCCTCGGATATGTCAACGATTTCCAGTGGAACACCGAGCTGAGCAGCGGCCTTCAGCGCGGGATTTACGTAAGGAGTTCCGTCTTCCTTCGTTTGTCCGAGCCTTCTCTTAAACTCGGTTATACAAAAGCCTGTGTAAAAGTGGAGAGCCTTTACCTCTATCCCTTGTTCTTGAACGAGTTTTACAGCGAGGGAGCTGTCAAGCCCCCCCGAAAGAAGAGCGAGAGCCCTTTTCTTCATCTTATGTTCCCGAAAGGAACTCAAACTCCTGCTTTTGTTCTTCTTCTTCCTCTTCCTCGTAGCAGTCGGGAATCTTTGCAGCTTCCTCTACCCTTCCCTGCTTCATGAGGTAATCCTTTATCGCAACGTGGAGCGTCTCAAGTCCAAGGTTCGTGCAGTGTATCTTCTGAGGGGGTAGTCCTCCGAGCTCATCAAAGATGTCCTTGTATGTGAGGTTAAGGGCATACTGTATGGGCTTTCCTTTTATCATCTCAGTGAGCATTGAGCTTACCGCTATGGCTGAACCGCAACCGAAGGTCTTAAATCTTACGTCTTCTATAATATCGTTTTCGGGATTAACTTTTATAGTAAAGAGCATTGCGTCTCCGCAAGCGGGATTACCGCACTGACCTACACCGTTTGCGTCTTCAAGAACACCAACGTTTCTCGGATTCAGAAAGTGGTCTAAAACTTTTTCACTGTATTCGAAGCTCATGGCTTCACCTCCTTAAGGTTTTATACCTGAATTATAAATTCATTCTAATTCAAGGAAGATGTTATGACTGAAGTCAAAGTATCTTATTATATTAGTGCCCGTAGCTCAGGTGGATAGAGCACGGGGCTCCGGACCCCGGGGTCGCGGGTTCAAGTCCCGCCGGGCACACTAAACACTCGGCGAGAGATGAAGTTCCTTGATGCTATAGAGAAAAGGCTTCTTGAGGAGCTAAACCCGAAGGTGAGGCTTGTTCTTGAGACGGGAAGGTATATCGTTGAGAGCGGGGGAAAGAGGCTGAGACCCCTCTTTACCGTTCTCACCTGCGGTTTATGCGGCGGAAATCCCGAAAGGGCTCTCCCCCTCGGGGTGGGGCTTGAGTATATCCACGTTGCATCCCTCCTTCACGACGACATCGTTGACGGGGCGAAGACGAGGAGGGGAAAAAGGTCCGCTAACCTCGTTTTCGGGAACGGGGTTGCCGTTCTCACGGGAGATTACATGTATGCAAAGGCTCTTCATTTATTTTCAACATACGGAAACATAGAGATGATAAGGGTAGTGAGCGAGGCTGTTATGGATATGGCGGAGGGCCAGGTTCTTGAGATATCAAAGGTCGGAGATATCATATCCGAGGAGGAGTATTTCAGGATAATTGACGGAAAGACCGCGGTTCTCTTCGGTGCCTGTTTCGGCGTAGGGGGTCTTTCCGCTAACTGCAAGGAGTGGGAGGAGCTAAAGAAAGCGGGAATAAGCATAGGGAGAGCTTTCCAGCTTATAGATGACCTCCTTGATTACGCGGGAGACCCCCAAAAACTTGGAAAGCCCGTAGGAAACGACCTCAGGGAGGGAAAGTGTACCTATCCGCTCATATCGGTTCTCGGGGAGCTTAACAGGGATTACGTGAAGAGGGTTCTAAGGGGACTTGAGGAACCGGAAGCCTTAAGGCAGAAGGTTATTGAACTTGGAGGCGTTGAGAAAACGCGGGAAAGAGCAAGAAGGGAGCTTGAGAGGGCGAGGGAAATTCTTAACAGATTTGAGGATAACGAGTATAAAAAGGAGATACTTAAACTTGTTGACTTTGTGGTTGATAGGAATATCTAAATTCTATTATCCGATGAGGATTGAGGAGTTTGATTACGAGCTTCCCGAAGAGCTAATAGCGAAGTATCCCGTCGTTCCGAGGCATAACGCGAGGCTTATGGTATTAAACAGGAAGGAAAAAAGTATAAAGCACGACATTTTTATAAACCTTCCCGAATACCTTGAGGAGGGAGACCTTCTCGTTTTTAACAACACAAAGGTAATACCCGCAAGACTTTACGGGAGAAAGCCAACGGGCGGAAAGGTTGAGGTTGTTCTTACTGACTTTATAAAACCCGACGAGTGGAAGGCATTAGTAGGGGGAAAGAAGATAAGGCCGGGACTCCTTATAGAGATAGCACCCGAGTTTAAGGTTGAGGTTATTGAGCACATAGAAGAGGGGAAGTTCAAAGTAAAACTCCACGGAGAGAACCCACTCAGGCTCATAGATAAATACGGACACATACCCATACCCCCATACCTGAAGCGTGAGGAGGAGCCGGTGGACCGGGTTTACTACCAAACAATCTTTGCAAAGGAAGAGGGTGCGGTTGCCTCCCCTACCGCTTCCCTCCACTTCTCGGAAGAGCTTATGGAAAGACTCAGGGAAAGGGGCATAAACTTTTCCTTCATAACTCTTCACGTCTCTTACGGAACTTTTAAGCCCGTCAAGGTTGAAAATGTGGAGGAACACAGGGTTGACCCAGAATATGTGAAGGTTCCGGAGGAAACGATTGAGAGGATAAAGGAAACAAAAAAGAAGGGGAAAAGGGTTATAGCTGTCGGGACTACGGTTGTGAGAGCCCTTGAGACCGCCGGGTATGAACCCTTTGAGGGGTGGACCGACCTTTACATATATCCCGGATATGAGTTTAAGGTTATTGACGGGATGATAACGAACTTCCACCTGCCGAGGTCTTCCCTCCTGATTCTCGTTTCCGCCTTTGCGGGGAGGGAATTCATACTCAAGGCTTACAGGGAAGCGGTTGAGAAGAGATACAGGTTTTACAGCTACGGGGATGGTATGCTAATCACTTGAAAAAAGGGAAAAAGTATGTAAAATATATTTTTCAGGTAAGCCGGAGTGGCGGAACTGGCAGACGCGCCGTCTTGAGGGGACGGTGCCCTTTACGGGCGTGCGGGTTCGACTCCCGCCTCCGGCACCACTAAAGCAAAACAACAGAGGTAATAATCCTATCCATAGTCTTATCCCGCCTGTATGAGGGAAGCTCGGGAGAGCAAATCGTGCACTTTTCCCAGACTATAAGTGAGGATACACCGCTTTCTTTGAGTCTTAGGATTGCCTCCCTCTGGGTATCAAGGTAAAGTTTCCCTTCCCTTCTCTCAAGGCTTTTGAATCCGTAGTTTTCAAACTCCCCTCCCACCTCATAACAGCAGGATTTAGCGGAAGGTAAAACAACCGCTGTTAATTCCTTTTCCCCTTCCTCTTTCAGGAGTTTAACAGCTTTCTCTATTATTCCTTTATGGAGTCCCCTCCAGCCCGCGTGGATTACACCGACCCATTTTTCTCCAACAAGAGCAATGGGAACGCAGTCCGCTGTTTTCACCCCTATGGGGTAATTCCTCAAATTCGTTATTACCGCATCGCCGACTAAGGGACTCTGGGGCTTTAAAAGTTTTATTACCCTGTCGGTGTGTCTCTGTATGGGAAGGTATGCCTTTACTTTTCCGCTAAGGCGAACGAGGGCGTTCTTTATTCTGAGCTCAAGGATTACTTTAGTTTTTTCGCCTTCTGAGAGGTTTTTTCCAGACATTCCATAAGGATACCTTTAAAACCTTTTGATTCTAAATGCTTTAAACCTTCTATGGTAGTTCCCGCGGGCGAGGTTACCCTCGTTGTAAGAGCGTTCGGGTTTTCCCCTGTCTCCCTCAAGAGGTTTGCACATCCCCTTACGGTATCGAGAACTATCTTAAGGGACTGCTCGTAAGAAAATCCGAGGAGAACACCCCCGAGGGCAAGTCCGTCTATAAACTGGAATACGTATGCGGGGGAGCTTCCCGCAAGTGCTGTAAACGCGTCAAATAAACCTTCCTCTATCCTGTAGAGGGAACCGCAGGAGAGTAAAAGCTCCTCAACCCTGTTTCTCTCCTCATCGCTTAGCTTTCCGTTATCGGTTATTGCCATGGTTCCGCTTCCGACAGCAACCGCTATATTCGGCATAACCCTTACAATCTTTTTATCCTTTCCAACGACGTTTTCTATGTCCTCAAGGCTTACACCCGCCATTATGCTGAGAATTATTCCCTTATACTCCTTTAGCTTCTCAAGAACCTTCAGGGAGTCCTTTGGCTTTACCGCTATTATCACGAGTTCTGAGGTGTCCGCAAGGAACTTAATGTCAGTAGCAAAAGCAAGCCCCATCTCAACCGCGAGACTTCTCTTCTCGGGAAGAACGTCTGTAACGGTTATATTCTCCCTCCCCACCTTCCTTATAAGGCAGTTCGCAAATGCCTGCCCCATATTGCCAAAGCCCACTATTCCCACACGCATAGTTAAGATATTAGCATGCACTTCTTCATCTCGGAGGAAAGGAGGGGAAATAAACTAATCCTCAAGGAGGAGGAGGCCAAGCACTTCAGGGTGAGGAGAATAGGAAAGAATGAAACCTTCGGCGTCATTTACAGAGGAAAAAAATACCTATGCAAAGCCCTGAAGGCGGATAAAAAGGAGGTTGTTTGTGAGATTCTTGAGGAAGTTCCTGTAAAAATTCCCGAAAAGGAGATAACCCTCTACCAGTGTGTAACCGTTGAGCTGAAAACGATGGACCTCATAGTGAGACAATCAACGGAACTCGGTCTTTACAGGCTCGTCCCCGTGATATCCGAAAGGAGCTTTAGAAAATTGGAGGCGATAATAAAGCGTATGAAGAAATGGGAAAGGATTGTGAGGGAGGCGATAAAGCAGTCGGGAAGGGCCCACCCCTTGATAATTGAAGAGCCTATAAACCTTGAGGATATAAATGCGATTCACGAGGAGAACATCCTTCTTGATAATTTCACCGAAGGTATGAGGGTGAAGGAAATTAACTTTTCCGCGAAGAATTTCGGGGTGGTTGTGGGTCCAGAGGGAGGCTTTTCCAAAAGGGAAGGAGAGCTTCTCAGGGAAAAGGGTTTTAAGTCGGTTCTTCTTGAGCCCTATATTCTGAGGACTGAAACCGCATCAATTGCTATTCTTTCCGTTCTCATTAACTGCTGAGCTTATTCCGAGGGACTTAATCTTTCTGTAAAGACTTGAGAGGTCAAGCCCAAGGGACCTTGCGGTCGCCTTAATGTCGTAGTTGTTCTCCCTCAAACGTCTTTCTATAAAGAGTTTCTCAAAAGTCCTTTTTGCTTCCTTTAGACTATTTATCCTAAACAGGTATTCAAGATTTTCGTAAGTTTCTTCCTTAAATCCGAGGTCCTCGGGCTTTATAACTTCCTTATCGCAGAGTATTACCGCCCTTTCTATTAGGTTTTTAAGCTCCCTCACGTTTCCCCTCCAGTGTCTTGAGAGGAGGAACTCCTTTGCTTCCTCGCTCAGCTCAAAGCAGTTCTTTTTATACTCCTTTGCGAACTTCCTTAAAAAGTGCTCCGCAAGGAGAATTATATCCTCCCCCCTTTCCCTCAGGGGAGGTAAGTGAATCGTGATTACGGAAATCCTGTAGTATAAATCCTCCCTGAAGTTTCCCTTTTTAATCTCTTCCTCAAGGTTCTTATTCGTCGCACAGAGTATGCGTGTATCCACGAGGATTTTCTGTGTTCCACCGAGCCTCGTGAAGCTCTTTGTTTCAAGGAATCTCAGGAATTTTGGCTGAACCTTGGGGTCAAGCTCCCCAATCTCGTCAAGAAAGAGAGTTCCCCCGTCCGCAAGCTCAACCTTTCCCTTCTTCCTCGTTAAGGCTCCCGTAAAAGCTCCCCTCTCGTGTCCAAAAAGCTCACTCTCCGCAAGCTCCTCGGGTATAGCTGCACAGTTTATATCAATAAAGGGTCCTTTCCTTCCCGAATACTTGTGTATGAGCCTTGCGACTACTTCCTTTCCCGTTCCGCTTTCCCCCGTAATGAGGACTGGTATCCCGCTTTTTGCTATTCTCGGGATTAACCTCTTTATCTCAAGTATCCTTGGATGGTTACCTATAAACTCCACCTCTTCCTCGGGATGTCTTGAAGCCTCATAACTCTCAAAGGCGTGCTTTACCGTAAGGAGGAAACGTTCCATTGAGAAGGGCTTTTCAAGGAACTCGTATGCCCCTTTTTTTATAGCTTTAACAGCGGTTTCAACGTTTCCGTGTCCCGTTATCACTATCACCACGCTGTCGGGGGAGTTTTCCTTTATAAAATCAATGAAATCAACGCCGTCCCCGTCGGGCATCCATACGTCAAGGACTATGACGGGATAAAAGAAAGCCTTTATCTTTTCCCTCGCCTCTTTTAAGGTTTTTGCACTTTCCGGTTTAAATCCCTCGTCCTCAAGGATTCCCCCGAGTGTGTTTAATATGCTCTCCTCGTCGTCAACGATAAGGACGTATTTATTCATACTTTTAAGATACAACAGAAAGGTTTTAGGGTATTTTTTGGCCTGTATTCTTTTAAAGGTTTTCCCGTAAGGGGGTGAAGTATATCTTTCTCTATCTCAAGGAGGGGGTATAAGAAGAAGTCTCTCTCGGTGAGGAAGGGGTGGGGAACCTTCAGGAGTTTTGAGTTTATAACCTCCCTTCCATAGAGGATTATGTCTATGTCTATCTCGCGGGGTCCCCATTTGTAGCGTTCCCTTCTCCCTACCTTTTTTTCTATTCCCTTGAGCTTGAGGAGGAGCTCAGTGGGGGGGAGTTTCGTATCTATGAGGAGGACGAGATTAAGAAAAGGGGGTTGGTTTTCTATGCCCCATGCCTTGCTTTCGTAAACGGTTGAGAGCTTTACGATTTTCCCGAGTTTTTTTATCTCCTCAAGGGATTTCAGTATGAAGGAGAGCCTCTCACCTACGTTGCTTCCTATTCCTAAATAAGCCTTCACGTCTATATTATATTTAAAGTTCGTTAAGGAGTAGTTAGCATGGACTTACCTAAGTTAAAAATCGGAAGGATTGAGGTTGAGATTCCCATTATTCAGGGCGGAATGGGAGTTGGTATTTCCTGGGAAAACCTTGCGGGGCACGTTGCCCGCGAAGGTGCCATCGGCGTAGTTTCCGCTGTAGGAACGGGATACAGACACCCTCACCTCGTAAAGAGGGATAAGTTCGGAAGACCTATAGGTTCCGTAAATACCCACCACCCGGAGGCACTAAAGAAGATAATCAGAGACGCTAAGGAGATATCAAAGGGAAGGGGTGCGATAGGTGTTAATATCCTCGCAGCGATTACCGATTACGGAAGGGTTGCGAGGGACGCGGCGGAAGCGGGGGCGGACCTCATAATCTCGGGTGCAGGACTTCCCCTTAAGCTCCCCGAGTACGTTGAGGGATATGACGTTGCTCTCGTTCCGATAGTATCTTCCGCAAGGGCACTAAACATTATTTGCAGGACCTGGAAGAAGAGGTATAACAGACTTCCCGACGCTGTTGTCCTTGAAGGACCAAAGTCCGGAGGACACCAGGGCTTTAAATATGAGGACTGCTTCAAGCCTGAAAACCAGCTTGAGAACCTTCTTCCCTCGGTTCTTGAAGAGGCTAAAAAGTGGGGGAATATACCCGTAATAGTTGCCGGTGGCGTGTGGAGCTATCACGACATTAAGAAGTTCATAGAGATGGGTGCCTCGGGCGTCCAGATGGCAACGCGGTTTATAGCCACCCACGAGTGCGACGCTCCCCAGATTTACAAGGAGCTCGTTACGAATCTTGAGAAGGACGACATAATGCTCTTCAAATCCCCGGTAGGATATCCCCTCAGGGTAATAAGGACTCCCTTTATAGAAAAACTCCTGAACGGCTTTAACGGATGGAACGGGTGCGTATCCCACTGCGTAGTTCCCTGCAACAAGGGCGAGGAAGCCAAAAAAGTCGGTTTCTGTATAGCGGACAGGCTTGGACTTGCGTGGCTTGGTGATTACGAGGAGGGCATATTTATAAGCGGGGCAAACGGACACCTCCTAAAATACCAGGGAATCATATCGGTTAAGGAGCTGATAGAGATATTAACGGGAAGGAGAAAGGACCACACCCTTGAGAGGATGGAAGCTCTTAAAGTTTGAGCTCCTCCTTCATCTTTAAAGCTTTCTCAAATATGCTTTTGTCTCCCTTGTACTTTAACAACTTCTTTGCAACCTCAACGGGAAAGAACTTTGCGTCCTTCACCTCCCAGGAAGGCTTAGGTTCCCCAGACACGTATCTCATTAGGTAATACTTAACGGTTTTAAAAACCTTCTCCCCTTTGAGTCTGTACCAGTAATGTATGTCACCTATGTAGGCCAGAATCTCCCCTTTTACATTCGTCTCCTCGTAAACCTCCCTTAGGGCAGCCTCCTCAGGTGTTTCCCCCTCCTCTATGTTTCCCTTGGGAAAGCTCCATACACCCGAAGGGTTCTTTATGAGAAGAACCTCATTATCCTTGAAAAGGACGCCTCCTGCCGAGAACTCCCTCCTCATTTATCAAGCTCTTTAAGTATTTCATCGGTTATATCTATGCTTTGGTCCTTGTAAAGGAGCATATTGCAGTCAAATACCGCCTTAAGGCCTTTATTTTTTGCTTTATTCTCAACCACAGCTATGACCTTGTCAAAAATCATCTGCTCAAGCTGGGATTTCTTCTTCGTGAGCTTTGTCTGAGCCTCCACCTGAAGCTTTCTCAGCTCTTCTTCAAGCCTCTCAATCTCCTCCATGGTTTTTTTCTTAGCCTTTTCGGAGATTACACCGCTTTCCGCCTTTTTCTTGAGCTCCTCAAGCTTTTTCTGTTTGCTTTCTATCTCCCTCTGGTATTTTTCTATATCCCTCTTGAACTCCTGCTGGGTTTTCGCTATAAACTTGGACTCCCTTATTATCTTGTTTGTGTCAACGCATGCAAAATCAAGGGCGAAAATAAATCCACCTGCGAGTGCAAGGGAAAGAAAGAACTTTTTCATAACTACCCCCTTTACTCAGTTTAAGAAAAAGTATATCATCCATCCCGTTACCGCGACGTATATCCAGACAACCGCTGTAATGGGAGCTATCTTCCTGTGTTTGTCGTAAAGTCCTTTAACTCCCAGGTAAACGGTGTAAACAGCCAGGGGGAAGTTTATTATGGCGAGGATTGTATGAGACCAAAGAACGAAGTAATAAAGGGTTTTATACTCCCCCGTGTATTTTTTCGGTGGAAACAGGGAAGATTTCACGAGATAAAGGATTACAAATATGAGTGCCAGGAATGAGGCTGTAAGCATAGCTTTTTTGTGGAGCTCCCTTCTTCCCGTCTTTATGAGAAACAATCCCGTTAGTATTAACAAACCGCTTAATCCTATCGTTATAAGGCTGAGCCAGGTTAATACCTCATACATGGTTAGCTTATTTTAACAGATACACCGCCAGGAAAACCACAACGTAGGTCATAATGGCGAGAAGTGCGAGGATTATACCCACAACTATGTTAAACCTCTTCTCCCTCTCTTCCCTCTTTCTCATTCCTTACTCTCCCTAAAAAGCTTTTCAGAACAAAAAGGACGAAAGAAGCCCCTCCGAGGACCGAGAGAATGGACCCAACTCCCATGAGTATCATGAAGAGGTAAACCTTAACGTTCTGTATGTATTCCGTTCCTGGCATCTTCCTGGGTGCGCCGAAAACACCTGCCCAGAAGAGACCCGCAACGAACATAAGCATTCCGAATCCGTAAAGGAAGGGAACGCTCTTTATAAACTTCCCGAGCCTCTCAACATAACCGAACTCCTGAAGAAGTTTGAAGGTTAGAACCATAACCGCAACGAGTATGCTCGCTATTACCCCGTGGTAATGGGCGGGAACACGTGTATCCATACCCACTATTAGGTATCCCATAAGAGCCCCAACGAAGTATATGAGAACCGAAAGGGAAAGTCCAAGCCTGTAAAAATCTCTCCTTCTCAGGGATTTGGTGAGTATGAGAACGCCGTAAATAATCGTCGGAAGACCTATGCCGACCGCGTAGCCCCATTTGGTTAAAACCCTTCCCCCTTCGCTGAGGGGGTCCATGAAAAACTGGGCTATGAGGTAAACACCGGGGAACGTTAGAAGAAGGGTGTTTAAGAACCTCAGGTTTATAACCCCTTCACCGAGAAGGAGAAACCAGAGGGAAAGCAGAAGTCCAGCATTTACGAACTGGTGTATATGTCCCGGAAACCAGAAAAGGGCCTCGTAATACCGGTAAGGATTAAGCTCCTTCGGAGTTATGATGTAAGAAGCCAAGAGCGTTATCGGAAAAAGAAGGGAGTTTATAACCGTGGTTGAAAGGACAGACTCAAGAGTTGTTCCCACGTAAAAATTCTTAAGGGCTTCCTTTGAAAACCTTAGGGCATTCAGGAAGACTGAAAGGAAGAAAAGAGAAATTCCCACAAGGAAGAGGGGATGTATAACCGTCGGGACATAATTGTTCCAAAGGGCTTGACCGAGCCCCAGGGCGGAAACGACGACGATAAGGAGAAATCCTAAAGCTCCGGGAAAGAAGAAAAGGAGGTTGTCTTCTTTTTTGAAAACCCTGTGCCAGAGGAATATGAGGAAGGCATAAAGACCTATTATGAGTGCGGAATCAACGTGACCGACGAGGGCGTGATAAAAATACTCAGGAGGAAAGAGGTTTGCAAGTCCTGGGGTTCTTGCAACCGCAACGAGGAGGGCAAAAAAGCCCCCCACCGCTATGGAAACGATAAAGAGGTAAAACCAGAGCATAACTACCTCACCATATCAACAATCATCATTCCGAAAAGAACCGCAAGGTATATGATGGAGAAGAAGAACAATCTCATACTCTCCTCTTTCTTTGAGAAGAAGAACTTTAGGGTAAGACCTAAATAAATCAGGTTCATAATAACCGCGGTTATGAAGTAAAGCTCGCCCACCATACCCGTGAAGTAGGGAACAAGGCTTACGGGAAAGAGGGAAGCAGTGTATAAAAGGGTTTTCAGCTTGGTTATGAAAACACCCCTAGCAACCGGAAGGGTGGGAATTCCCGCTTTCCTGTAGTCGTCCCTGTATTTTAAGGCGAGAACCCAGAAGTGAGGGGGTTGCCACAGGAACATGAGGAGAAAGAGGGCAACCGCGTTAACGTCTATTGAGCCCGAGGCGGAAACGTAACCTATAACTGGGGGAAGTGCTCCCGATATGCCCCCGATTTCCGTAGCAAGGGGGCTTTTCCTCTTCAGAAGAAGGGAGTAAAGAACAACGTATGAAAAGGATGCAAGGGCCACGAGAAGGGTCGGTATTATACCGACGAAGGTAAGCATAACCGCAAAGGAGAGAAGCTGAAGAACTATTCCGAAAACCAGAGCTTTCAGGGGATTTACCGCACCCCTCGGAATGGGTCTTTCCGCGGTCCTCACCATAAGGCGGTCTATGTCCTTATCTATAACCATATTAAGAACCGCAGAACCCGCCGCTGCAAGTCCCGTTCCCGTTAAAGTCCAGAAAACTAACTCGGGGTCAAGGTTTCCCCTTGAACCGAGATACATTCCCCCGAGCGTCGTTATCAGAACTAGGGAAACTATCCCCGGCTTAGTAAGTGCCAAGTAATCCTTAAGAGTTCCCTGATAGGTCTCCACTCTCTCACTCATTGGACAACACCCCTAAACTCAGCGTAAGTTTTCAGAACGGAAGGTGCGACAAGGTAAGAAACCCAGGCAACGATAAAGAAGCCTATGGCTATGTGCAGGAAGAGGTAGGGAAGGAAGAATCCCGATACAACCGTTGCAACACCCGCAAGTATCTGGGCGACCATAAGTATGAAAGTTATAACGCTTTCCCTGTTTAGCTTCTTAAACATTATAAAGAGGGAAAGTATTACGAGAAATCCCGCATAGGTTATGTGAAGGTAGTAAACAAACTGGTTGTATTCCAGGGCCTTAACGTATCTCACGAATATACCGAGGAGTATCTGGAACATAACTGCAACGTATAGGGCATCCGCGTATGGAATTCTTTCCTCAAGCCTTTCACCGAAGTATTTAACGTAGTAGTAAGTTATCGTTATCGTTGAGAGTATGAAGACCGAGAGTATGAGGTGGGAAGTTGTATAAACGTAGTCAAGGAGTTCCCTTAAGAGCGGTGCTTCCGTGACGACTACCCTCATGCCGAGGAGTGCCTCAAGAACGAGTGCTATGAATATAAAAACGAGAGCCTTCCTCACAAAGGAGGTTCCCCTCTTGAAGGCATAAAAGAGCGTCGTGAGTAAAACTATTCCCGTAATCCCTCCGAGTATGCGGTGGATCTGCTCTATCCAGGGCTGGAGAGGTGTTGGTGCCACCACGGGAGCGGGGGGAGTAGGTATTTCCTCCTTCAGCTGGAAGGGTAAGAGCTGTCCGTGGCAGAGGGGCCAGTCGGGACAACCGAGTCCAGAACCCGTTGATGTTACTATTCCGCCGAAAACCATGAGAACGTAAGTGAGGACAACCGAAAGAAGAACGAGGGTTTTTAACGGACTACTTCTCAACACCTGAGCTTGATTCATTCTCTCCTCCTTTTTTTAGTCTCATCTCTCTCATCTCGTGGAAAAGATTGGTTGTTCTTGCATTCTTTAACCTTTCCAGGAACCTTTCCCTGTTTTCGGGATACTTGAAGTAGTTGTAAACGGTGTATGTCATGGAAAGAATGGCTATTCCCAAGAAGATAAGAGCGGCAAGATACTTCTTAAGGCTTTCACTCATACTTTTAACAATATACCACTAAAGCAAATCCTTTATGTCCTTCTCCAGTTCCCTGTAAATGCCGAGTCTTTTCTTTACGATAATACCTTCCCTGTTAACGAGGTAGGAGGTGGGGAGTCCCTGAGGGTTGAAGTAGTTTAACGCTTCGTCGTTCGCAACAACGACGATAAAGGGGAGCTCATGCTCTTTGAGGAAATCCTTTAAGTTTTCGGGGTCCGTGTTCACCGCGATTATCTCAAAGCCCCTGTCCTTATACTTTTCGTAAATCTCCTTAAAGAGAATGAATTCCTCCCTGCAGGGGGGACACCAGGTAGCCCAGAAGTTTATCAGAACAACTTTTCCTTTAAAATCTCCGAGGTTTATTTTTTTACCTTCGGGCGTTTGAAGGCTTATATCGGGAACGGGTTTATTTATAACTTCGGAATACCCGTGTTTATCCTGCTGTATTCCTATGTAAACGAGTAGTCCGAAGAGTATTAAAGCAAGAAAGGGAGGAATGAGACGCTTCATACCTTCTTTTTATCCTCGGGAAGTTCTCTCGGCTCAACACCTGTGTATTCGTACTCTTCTTCCGAGAGCCTCTTTGAGAAGGGTTTTTCCTGGGTGAGTTCCTCGTATGCGTGGGCAACGAGTCCCGGAACCCTTCCTATGATGAAGAAGCCCTTACCGAGTCTCCAGTCAAAGCCCATATCTGAGGTTATCGCCGCTATAGCACCGTCAACGTTGAGGACTATTCTCTTTCCCTTTTGCTTGTATATCTCCTCCTCTACCTTCTTTGCGAACTCGCAGTGCTCCTTGCAAAAGCCATATTTTTCCGCAAGCTCAAAGAGTCTTCTCGTTCTGGGGTCATACTCCTTGTAATACCTGTGGCCGTATCCCGGAATGGGCTTTTTCTGAGATAGATACTCCTTTACTATCTCCTCAACGGGTCTCTGACTCTTTACCCCTTCCTGCATGAACCTCATCGCGTCCTCAAGGGCTCCTCCGTGAGCGCTTCCGAAGGCAAGCACTCCAGCACCCACACCTACGTTCAGGGAGTTTCCACCGCTTATTACCGCCCTTGTAGCTATGACCGATGGGGGAGCTATGCTGTGCTCAATTACCGAGACAAATATGGCGTCCATCATCTTGGCTTCAGCTTCCGAGGGAAGCTCCCCTTTAAGTAGGAGGTATATGGCCTCTGAAAAGGTAAGGTTTCCGACGAGGTCAAGGAGTCTGTATCCCCTTATGTAGGGCTCGTGGTTAATATGGGTTGATATTGCAGTTCTCCACTTCTTCTCAGCCATAGGAAAGATTATATTAAATTCGGATATGAAGGAGAGAGTTATCGTAATTGGAGGAGGGCTTGCGGGCTCGGAAGCGGCATGGAGACTCGCAAACGAGGGACACAGGGTAATCCTATACGAGATGAGACCAAAGAAGATGACACCCGCCCACAAGACGGGAAACCTTGCGGAGCTCGTATGCAGTAACACCCTTGGGGGACTTGAGCTCACGACCGGAGCGGGACTCCTCAAGGCGGAAATGAAGATGCTCGGCTCCCTCGTAATTGAGGCGGCACAGGTTGCAAGGGTGCCCGCGGGGGGAGCACTTGGTGTTGACAGAAAGATATTTTCCGAATACATAACCGAGAAGATAGAGAGCCATCCCAATATAACAGTTATCAGGGAAGAGGTTAAGGATATCCCCGAGGACGAGGTTGTCGTAATAGCGACGGGACCATTAACTTCGGATGCACTCTCGGAGAGGATAAAAGAACTTGTAGGCTACGACACCCTTTACTTTTACGATGCGATAGCCCCGATAGTTGAGGCGGAGAGCGTTGACTTTTCAAAAGGTTTCTGGGGCTCAAGATACGGAAAGGGAGGAGAGGATTACTTCAACTGCGTTCTTACGGAAGAAGAGTATAAGGTATTTTATGAAGAGCTCCTAAAGGCGGAAAAGGTTCAACCAAAGGACTTTGAAAAGGCTGTTCACTTTGAAGGTTGTCTTCCCATAGAGGAGATGGCGGAGAGGGGATACAAAACGCTCCTCTTTGGCCCCATGAGACCCGTCGGCTTAATAGACCCGAGGACGGGTAAACAGCCCTTTGCGGTTGTTCAGCTGAGGAAGGAAAACAAGGAAGGAACGCTCCTATCCCTCGTAGGATTTCAGACTAAGCTCACCTACAAGGAGCAGAAAAGGGTTTTCAGGCTTATTCCCTGCCTCAGGAATGCGGTCTTCGTAAGGCTCGGCTCAATGCACAGGAATACATTCATTCAATCAAACAAGGTCCTAACATCCTTCCTTAACCTCAGGAAGAAGGAAAACATATTCTTTGCGGGACAGATTACTGGCGTTGAGGGATACGTTGCCTCCTCCGCGACGGGCATTTTCGCGGGCATAAACGCGGGAAGGCTTGCAAGGGGAGAAAAGCCCGTTGAAGCTCCCGAGGAAACGATGCTCGGGGCACTCGTGAAGTATATAACCACAAAGGAAGGGGAGCTCCAGCCCATGAACCCCGTATTCGGACTGCTTCCTCCCCTTGAAAAAAGGGTAAGGGATAAGAAGAAGAGGAAGGAGCTCATGGCGGAAAGGGCTTTAAAAAGCATGGAAGAATGGATAAAGGAACATGAGCTTGTTAAGGGTGAGTTAGTAAGAATTTGATAGAATTTCAATTAATGGAGTTTAAATGCGGGGTTTATGAGAAGATAAAAAGGGGTGAAGAACTAACCGAAGAGGATAAAAGAAACTTAAAAGAAATTATAAAAAAAATGTTTAATTTTTTTGTTGAGCAGGAAATATTTCCTACTCCGAATAACTACGCAAAGTGGTTTTTCGTTTTCTGTTACGTTGTTGAAAATAAAATAGAACCTTCGGTAAACGAGCTCATAGACCTTTATTACAAGATATTTAAAGAGGCAAAGGTTGACCTCAGGCTTTCCGCAGAACTCGAAAGGCTTCTTTCAGAGGTCCATCACGTAATATACGAGTATATAGAAACCATTAAGGGATATGATGTAAAGTTTAAAAAACACGAGGAAAGAATAGAGAAAGAGTCGGAAAATTTAAATACAGAGCTTTTGAGGGATATACTGAAGGAGCTTTCGGAACTAAGGAAAACGAACCAAGAACTGATAAACGAGCTGAGGGAAAAGCAAAAGCAGGCGGAAAGGCTAAAGAAGGAGCTTGAAACCTTAAAGGCACAGGCCTTCATAGACTACCTCACGGGATTAAAGAACAGAAGGTCCATAGAAAAGGCCCTTAACGACTTTTTGAGGGACCTCAAGAACTACGGATATCCCTTCTCGGTAATAATGATGGACCTAAACGAGTTCAAGCAGATTAACGATAAATACGGCCACCCCGTAGGGGACTGCATCCTGAAAGAGGTCGGGGAGATTCTGAGGAAGTATCTAAGGGCAAAGGATGCGGTGGGGAGATACGGAGGGGACGAGTTTCTCATAATACTTCCGGGGATAAAGCTTGAGAACGCGGTTAAGGTTGCGAAGAGATTGAGGAATGCAATAGAAAACCATATTTTCAGGTGTGATGATAAGGAACTCAGGATATCCGCAAGCTTTGGGGTTCTGGAGGTAAACGAAAGCTTTAAGGACACAACCGAAATACTGAAAAAGGTTGATGAAAAGCTTTATGAAGCAAAAAAGAAAGAGGACAGGATAGCCTATTAGGCTACCATTTCCTTAGCCTTCAGGTATTTCCTCAGGAACTTACCCGTGTGGGATTTGGGGTTATTTGCTATGTCTTCGGGCGTTCCCACAGCTACAACCTCACCACCCCTTTCCCCTCCTTCGGGCCCGAGGTCTATAACCCAGTCCGCACACTTTATAACGTCAAGGTTGTGCTCTATAACGACAACCGTATTTCCCTTCTCAACGAGCCTTCTCAAAACCTTAATGAGTTTATTAATGTCATCCATGTGAAGTCCCGTTGTCGGCTCGTCAAGGAGGTATAAGGTTCTTCCCGTGTCCTTTTTTGAGAGCTCTCTCGCGAGCTTTATCCTCTGGGCTTCCCCTCCCGACAGGGTTGGGGCGGGCTGTCCCAGCTTGAGGTATCCGAGCCCTACGTCTTTTAATACCTGGAGTCTTCTTCTTATGGGAGGGTGGTTCTCAAAGAACTCGTAAGCCTCATCAACTGTCATCTCAAGAACGTCCGCTATACTCTTTCCCTTATACTTTACCTCAAGGGTTTCCCTGTTGTAGCGTTTCCCTTTGCACACCTCACAGGTTACGTAAACGGGAGGGAGGAAGTGCATCTCAACCTTTATGACACCTTCCCCTTGACAGGCCTCGCACCTTCCCCCTTTAACGTTGAAGGAAAACCTTCCCGGTTTGTATCCCCTTGCCCTCGCCTCCGGTGTCTGGGCAAAGAGGTTTCTAATGAGGTCAAAGACCTTCGTATAGGTTGCGGGATTGCTCCTCGGTGTCCTTCCTATGGGGGACTGGTCAACGTTTATAACCCTGTCTATATATTCAAGCCCCTCAATTCTTTCAACCTTTCCCACCTGTTCGTGGGTTCCGTAGAAGTAGTTTTTCGCATACTTGTAAAGGATATCGTATATAAGGGTGGACTTCCCGCTTCCCGAAACCCCCGTTATGCATACGAAAAGGCCGAGGGGAATCTCAACAGTTATATTTTTGAGGTTATGTTCCCTCGCTCCCACGATTCTTATGAACTTATCCCCGGGCTTTTTCCTCTCCTCGGGAATAGGAATTTCCTTCCTCCCGCTTAGGTATGCCCCCGTCAGAGAGTTTGGGTTGTTCTTAATCTCCTCAACGCTTCCCTTTGCGACTATATAGCCCCCGTTCTTTCCAGCACCGGGACCGAGCTCTATTACGTAATCCGCGGACTCTATGGTTTCGGGGTCGTGTTCAACCACTATCACCGTATTCCCTAGGTCCCTCAATCCCTTGAGTGTGTTTATGAGCTTGTTCGTATCCCTCGGGTGGAGACCTATTGAGGGCTCGTCAAGAACGTAAAGAACTCCCGAAAGTTTAGAGCCGAGCTGTGTGGCGAGCCTTATCCTCTGCATCTCACCGCCCGAGAGGGTTGTCGCACTCCTTGAGAGGGAAAGATAATCAAGCCCCACGTTTACGAGGAAACCAAGCCTCTCAATAATCTCTTTAAGGAGTCTCTCCGCTATTATTCTTTCTTTTCCCTCAAGCTTTCTCTCAAGCTCCTCAAAGAACTTCTTTGCCCTTCCGACGGGCATGCGGACGATGTCCCATATGCTCTTGCCATCTATGAGAACCGAGAGGGCTTCCTTCCTGAGTCTTGCCCCTTCACAAACGGGACAGGGCTTCTCAACTATGTATTCCTCTATCTCCTCTCTTATTCTCTCGCTCTCTTCTTCAAGAAACCTCCTCTCAAGGTGTCTTATAACCCCTTCAAATCCGAGGCTCTCACTTCCGTAAAGGACTGCGGTTCTCACACTCTCGGGTAGTCTTTTCCATGGAGTTCTGGGGTCGTATCCCAGCCTCCTTATAATGTTTCCGACGGGAAATCTTAAATAACTGAACAATCCGCTTTCCGCTATCTTTACAGCCCTTACCGCGGGCTTCTCTGGGTCTATTAGGAGTGCAGGGTCAACCTCCCATTTAACTCCCAGACCTTTACAGGAGGGACAGGCCCCGTAGGGGGAGTTAAAGGAAAAGAGCCTCGGGGAGAGTTCAGGAATGGTAAAGCCGTGCTCGGGGCAAACCATCTTCTCGCTAAAGAGCTCTTCTTTTCCCTCCTCAACGTCCTCAATCTTTACGAGTCCGTTTGACAGCTCAAGGGCTTTCTCAAGGGCTTCAAGGAGTCTTGGCCTCTCCTCCTCTTCAACCCTGAGTCTGTCCACGACGAGCTCTATTGTGTGTTTCTTATTCTTCTCAAGCTGGGGAACTTCTATAACCCTCATGAGCTCCCCGTCAACCTTCACACGGGAGTATCCCATACGCTCTATCTGTTTGAAAAGTTCCTTAAACTCTCCCTTCTTACCCCTCACGAGGGATGAGAGAACCATAACCCTCTTTCCCTTATATTTCTCAACTATCCTCTCAAGTATCTCGTGGGCGGAAAGTCCAGAAAGTAGTCTATTGCAGTGGGGACAGTGGGGCTTCCCTATGTTTGCCCATAAAACCCTTAGGTAGTCGTAAATTTCCGTTACGGTTCCCACCGTTGAGCGGGGATTTTTAGAGGTCGTTTTCTGGTCTATGGCTATTGCGGGAGAGAGTCCCTCTATGCTTTCAACGTCGGGTTTCTCCATAACCCCGAGGAACTGCCTCGCGTAAGAGGAAAGGCTCTCCACATACCTTCTCTGTCCTTCCGCGTAGATAGTATCAAAGGCGAGCGAAGATTTCCCCGAACCGGAGGGTCCCGTTATTACAACGAGTTTATTCTTGGGTATTTCTACGTCAACGTTCTTCAGGTTATGCTGTTTCGCACCCCTTACGATAATTCTGTCCATAAGATTTGAATTTAAATAATTCCCTCCTCCCTGAAAGAAAAGTATTCTTCCTCTGAAAGAATTATGTGGTCCAAAAGTTCAAAGCCGAGGATTTTACAGGCCTTTATTAACCTTTCGGTGAAGGTTATATCCTCGTTTGAAGGCTTTGCCTCCCCCCGGGGGTGATTGTGGGCAATTATTATGCCGTTTGCGGAAAGCTTAACAGCCTTAAAAAGAATATCCTTCGGTTTTGCAATTACCGTGTTTGCATTCCCGAGGGCTACAATTTCGTAATCAAGAAGTCTGTTGCTCAGGTCAAGGTAAAGGGCTACAAGGGTTTCCTTTCTCTCGTTCATCTTATCCTTCAGAAAATCAACAGCTTCCCTTGGGTTCCTTATTGAAACTCCTTTTCTCCTTTTGTTTATTCTCTTTGAGAGCTCAATTAAGGCCTTAATCTGGAGGGCCTTTACAAGCCCGAGCCCCTTAACGTTCAAAAGCTCGGAAACGTCTTTTTTCTCAAGTTCTTCCCATCCCATCTTTAACAACTCCTTAGAGAGATTGAGAACATCATTCCCCTTAGTTCCGGAGCCCAGTATAACCGCAAGGAGCTCCTCATCGGATAAAAGTTCCGCTCCCAGCTTGAGGAGTTTTTCCCGGGGTCTCAGCTCCTCGGGAATCTCCCTTATGGAGCGGTAAGTGTAATTCACTCTATCCCGAGCCTGTCCCATATCTCGTCTATTTTTTTCTTTACCTCGGGAGACATCTCTATCACTTCCGGCCATTCCCTCGTGTATCCCTCCTCCTTCCATTTCGTTGTTGCGTCAATAATCATCTTACCACCGAATCCCACCTCGTTGGTAGAGTGGTCAAGGACGTCTATGGGACCCTTGAGTATTAGGACATCCCTCTGGGGGTCAACGTTGTTCCCCCACGCCCAGAGAACTTCACCTATGTCCTGGACGTTTATCCAGTCGTCAAAAACAACTATGTGCTTCTCAAGGGACATAAGCCCCAGCCCCAGGAGTGCATATGCAACCTTAAAGGCGTGCCCGGGATACCTCTTCTTTATTGAGACAAAACAGAAGTTGTGGAAGCATCCCTCAGCGGGAAGGTGGTAATCAACAACCTCTGGGAGGTTGAACTTTATAAGGGGGAGGAATATTCTCTCGGTCGCCCATCCAAGGTATTTGTCCTCCTGGGGGGGTCTTCCCACTATGGTGGTAAGGTAGTAAGGGTCCTTTCTCATAACTATGGCCTTTACGTGCATCATGGGATACTTGTCAACAGGCGTGTAAAAGCCCGTATGGTCTCCGAAGGGTCCCTCGTCAACCAGCGGGTCCTCGGGGTCAACGTATCCCTCAATCACTATCTCAGCATTTGCGGGATACTCAAGGTCAACGGTAAGACCCTTTACGAGCTCAACGGGTTTCTCCATTATTATGCCTGCAAATAGATACTCGTCAACCTCGGGTGGTAGCGGTGCTGAGGCAACGTAAGGAAGGGGAGGCTCTCCCCCGATGGCTATGGCCACATCAAGCTTCTTTCCGAGCCTTTTTGCCTTCCAGTAGTGGTGGTTTCCGTCCTTGTGTATCTGCCAGTGAAGGGCGAGCTTATCCTTATCAAGAACCTGAAGTCTGTAAAGTCCAACGTTCCTTATACCGCTTTCGGGGTCCTTCGTTATCACCTGACCGAAGGTTATGAATCTTCCCCCGTCCTTTGGCCAGCACTTCAGTATGGGGAGTTCCTCAAGGTTAACGTCTCCCATAATAACCTCTTCCTGAACTTTTCCCTTCTTAACGAGTTTGGGTATCGCGTCGTTCAGTTTTTTTAGCTCGGGGAGCTTCTTTAGCTTCTCAAGGAAGGTTTTGGGAATCTCGGGCTTCAGTATTCTGTATAGTTTCCAGCCTATATCCTCAAGGTTTTCGTATCCGAGGGCCATCTTTATCCTCTTTTCCGAGCCGTAGAGATTCGTTATTACGGGAATATCGTATCCCCTGGGATTTTCAAAAAATAGGGCTTTTCCGCCTCCGGGCATCTTACAAACCCTGTCCGTCACCTCAGTTATCTCAAGAATGGGAGATAGGGGTTCCTTTATCCTTACGAGCTCCCTTTCCCTCTCAAGGGCTTTGATAAAGTCGTGTAGGTCCCTGTAGGGGTATCCCATAGGAGTATTTTAATGATAACTCCTCACGAGGGAAAGGATTATAAGCTCCCATCCGTTTGCGAGGACGAAAAGCATAATCTTGAAGGGCAGGGAGATGAGCTGAGGGGGAATCATTATTATTCCCATGGATATGAGTATTGACGCCACAACTATGTCTATTATTAGGAAAGGTATGTAAATGAGGAAAACAATCTCAAAGGCGGTCTTCAGCTCGCTCACCATAAAGGCGGGTATGAGAACCCTCGTAGGTATGTCCTCCGGGGATTTTAATTTCTCCTTCGGAATCTTTGCAACGCTCAAAAAAGCCTCAAGGGTTTCCTTTCTCGTGTGCCTGAGCATGAATTCCCTTATATAACTCTCGGTTCTCCTGAAGAACTCCTCATCGCTTATCTCCTTTTTTATGTAGGGCCTGAAGGCGTTTTCGTTAATTTTATCTATCGTGGGTTTCATTATGAAAAAGGTCAAGAAGAGAGAGAGGGATATAACAACGGGGTTGGGGGGAATTTGGGGCGTTCCTATAGCTTGACGGAGGAGAGAGAGAACAACGACTATTCTCGTGAAAGATGTAAACATTATGAGTATTGAGGGAACGAGACTGAGAATCGTTAAAAATATTAGGAGTCTAATTGTGTCCGCTAAGTTTCCCTCTCCCACTTTTATCTCAATGGGCGGTATCTGGGCAAACAGGAGCGGAGCACTAAGAAGGATTATCGGTAATACTCTCCTCATGCAAAACCTTAACGAAGTTCGGACCGAAAATTATAAAAAACCGCTTTTCCCTTATCCTCAGACTTGCAATGAAAACCTCTCTTGAGAGAGGAACGAGCTCCTCAACCTTTATATTTCTTCCCGAAAGCTTTACGATATGTCTCTTAAAAAGGTAATTAAGGAGTATATATGTGAGGGGGAGAAGGAGAAGAAGAACTAAGAGGCTCTTTATGAGATACTCTATCACTTCTCTATTATCGTTTCTTCAACCTTCATACCGAAGTGTCTTCCCGCTTCCTCAACGTATCCGAGAACCTCGTCTCCCTCCTTCAGCTCAGAAACGGATACGGGTGTTCCGTCCGGTCTCGTCAGCCTTATGGTTTCCGCATTCTGGAGAATACAGCTGAGCTTCTTGTTCTCATACCTTCCCTCTATCAGAATCATCGGTCTCCTCTCAACTTTCGCCCTTCCCACATACGTTACCCTTCCCCTTCCTTTGTAGTCGTAAACCATGACCTTGTCCCCCGCTTCCAGCTCACATAAATACTTCGTCCTGTTGTTGGGAACCCTTATATACATGTGGACCGCTCCCGCGTTCACCCTGAATGGCCTTGCTGCAACGTAGGGGTTTTCTTCGGTCTCCGCGTGAACGAGGAACATACCTCCCGAGGAATTTCCTACGAGCATTCCCTCACCCCTGTGGAGGAGAGATATGGTATCAACGCAAACCCTGTCTCCCAAACCGAGAGGTAGAATTCTCGTTATCTTAACCTTTACGAGCTCAAGCTTTTCTCCCTGTTCTCCTACTATCTGGCCGACCTTCTTTATCTCGTTTATATCCCTTGACTTTAAAACAACTCCTTTAACACCCTTCTCAAGGGTCTGGAGTGCAACCTCAGCCTCTTGGGCGTTTTTAACTACCGCGTAAAGCTCCTCCCTCTGGGCTATTAAGTTCTCAAGGGGAATCACGGTCCAGTCCGTTGTCTCAACTATAACCTTTACGTTAGGGGGATACTTCGCGGCCTTTTCTTCGTCCTCTTTGCCCTTTATGAGAACGTAAACAACGTCTTCCCCGAGCTTCAGGTCTCCGTCCGGAGATATTACCGTTATCCTTCCCGCCCTTTTAGCCTCTTCAACCCTTCCCTCTTCGGGAATTACAACGGCGGTGGCTCCCGCTTCAAGGGCTACGGAAACGAGTTTCCTGTCAAAGGGTTCTATCCATACCCAGAATTCCTTCATGCTATTATTTTAATACACCCATGGGAAGTCCCTATCTCTTCAAGATTCTCATCTACCCTATAAAGAGCCTTGACCCGGTTGAGCTGGAAAGCGTAAAGATATCAGAAAAGGGTTCCCTTGAAGGGGACAGAAATTTCGCACTCTTTGACGAGGAAGACAGAATTGTAAACGCAAAAAGGGAGAAAAGGCTCCATTTTATAAGGAGTTTCGTGGACTTTGAAAAAGAGATATTTGAGTTCAGTTTGGAAAAAAATACACCTTCGGTTTTGAAGAGATTGAGAGGGTGAGTGAGTTCTTTTCCGAGTTTCTCGGATACAAAGTCTTTATGAAGAAAAACGAAAGGGGAGGTTTTCCCGACGACAGAAAAGCCCACGGCCCCACGGTCGTAAGCAGAAACACCTTAAGGGAAGTAGCATCCTGGTTCAACATAAGCGAGGAGGAAGCGAGAAGACGTTTCAGGGCAAACCTTGAGGTTGAAAACGTTCCTCCCTTCTGGGAGGACAGCCTCGTGGGAAGAAGGTTCAGGATAGGAGAGGTGGAGATAGAAGGAGTTAATATCTCAAAGCGTTGTCCCGTTCCGACGAGAAACCCCTACACCGGAAAGCCTACGAGAAACTTCGTAAAGAAGTTTACCGAGAAAAGGAAAGAAAAACTTCCTCCAAACGTCCCTAAGGAAATTTTTGATACCTATTACAGGCTTTGCCTGAACACAAATATACCGGAAAGTGAGTGGGGAAAGGTTTTAAGAAAGGGGGACGAAGTTCAGTTCTGAGTTCCCGCCTGTGAGTATTGTCTTTCTATATCCTTTAGTATGTTGTAAACGAACTCTCCCCTGTCGTTTACCTTAAATCTCTCCCTTACCGCCTGCTTGCCCTTTTCTCCTATCTCCTTTAGGGCATCCCTGTTTTCCATATAAAAGACAACTTTTTCCTCAAGGTCTGCGCGGTCAAGAGGGGCATAGGTTATCACTTCCTCCTCGGGCTTCAGGAATCCGGGAAGGGTTCCCTTGTAATCAAGCATTACAGCACTTCCCATATACATAGCCTCAAGGGGGACAAAGCTGAGCCCCGTCGGTATTGACTGGGGAGATACGAAAATCGTCAAGTTTGCGGAAGAGTAATACTTGAGAAGCTGTTCGTAGGAGCTAACCTTTATGGCCTCGTGTCCCTCAAATAGGTTCCCCTGATACTCCCCGAGTATCTTTACCTCCATGCCTTCAAGGAACTTAAGGAGGTAAGTCTTCCTCCTCATAGTCGTGTATGCAACCGTGTCGTTAAGGAGTCTTAGGAACTTGCTCGGGTTATCCTCCCTCCACTTGTTAAAGGTTTCCTGTGCCTGAGGGTTAAAAAGGCCGTATATGTAATTAAACGCGGTGAGAACGTGAACCTCGGGGTTTCTGAACATAAACTCTCCGGTCTCAAAGAAGAAGGGCATTATCTCTTGAGGGTAGTTCTGGGAAACCGCGTTAACTATCACCTGAGGGTCAATAACGGGACCAACAAAGGCTATCTCTATATCCTTTTCCTCCTCCTCGGGAAAGAGCTTTTCGTTAACGAAGGGAGAAACGTAACTCACGTTTGATATACCGAGAAGGTTGAGGCTGTCGGTGTGCTTCAGGTCCGTTATAAAGGCTATGAAGTTCTGAGGCTTCTCAACTCCCTCAAAAGCGGGGAAGAAGAGAAGGGGGTCCTCAACGAAGAAGCTGAGGTGAACTATTCCCAAGAGGTCGGAAAGTATGTACTTCTTTCCTTCCCTCTCCCCCACTATTACACCTGTTGCGTTCACGTCCATCAAAAAGAGGGGACGCCACTCCTCAAGCTCGCTAACAACTTCCTGAGGGGAACGCTCCTTCAGGTCGTACTCCCTTATCTCAACACCCTTTTCCTTGAGGTAATCAAGGAGTGCGTAAATGTGCTTTGCAGGTGCTCCCAGCTCTCCCGGTCTTAAAAACGCTAATTTCATAACTCATAGTCTATCATATAAACCTTCAGAAGGAACCCTCCTGAGGGTAAACATAAGGAGAAGGGAACCTAAGATAAGCACAAGGGAAACGACCTGATTCCACGTGAGACCGATAACGGGAAGGGGAGGGGTAACGCCTCTTAGGAACTCAAAGAAAAATCTTTCAGTTCCGTAAAGGAATAAATAAAGGGAAAACACAAACCCGTCAAAGGGCTTTCTCCTATAGATAAAGAGGAGTATGAGGAATATAAGTAAGTTCCCGAAGGCCTCCATCAGCTGGGTGGGATACAGGGGAACGTAGGGGGGGGCAACAGCACCCTTCGGAAAAACAATGTAAAAGAAGGGGAACTTATCGGTGAAGTGTATGCCCACCTCGTTGCTCGTGGCGTAGGGAAAGGGCTTTCCGTAGCAACATCCCGCAGCGGTGCACCCCAGCCTCCCGAAGAAGTGGGCAAGGGCTATGGCGGGGGCGGCTATATCCGCCGACTTCCAGAGGGGAAGACCGAAGAGTTTAATACCGATAAGTGCTCCCATTATTCCCCCTATGAGACCTCCGTAAAAGGAGACTCCACCTTTCCATATCGCTACGTAATCGAGAATGTTGTGAAACTCATAAGGGTGTTCAACCGCGTAAGCTATCCTTGCTCCGATAATCCCGAAGAGAACCGCTAAGAGAAAGGTATTATCAACAGCCTTCGTATCAAGACCTTCCCTCTTTGCGAGCCTCAGTACGAGGAAGTATCCGATAACAACACCAAGAGCAACAAGAATGCCGTATAAGTTTATCTGGAGTCCGAAAACTGATATAGAGTAAGGAAACAAGTTATTCACCTCCTTATAATTAATAAGGATATTATGAAGTGGGAAATAAGCAAAACCTTCAGGTTTGAAGCGGGACACAGGGTCTGGAAGCAGAATCTCACCCACGGAAGGGGAGCCCAGTTTACGAAGGAAAAGCCTATAAACAAATGCGTAAACCTCCACGGACACAGCTACGTCCTTGAGGTGACCGTTGGCTCGGATACCCTCAGCGAGCAGGATATGGTGATGGACTTTTACCATGTCAAAAACGCATTAAAGGATTTGATAGACGAGATAGACCACAGCTTTATCATTGACGTGAACGACCCCATGTATCCCGAACTGAAAGAAGTAGCGGAAAAATACGGAGCCTTTAAGATATTCCCTGTTGATTTCTGTCCGACGGCGGAAGCCCTCGCAAAATTCTTTTACGACTTTCTTAAGAAAAGACTTGAGGAGACTGGACTTCTCGGGGAGGTGAAGGTCGTAAAGGTCGTTCTCTGGGAAACCGCAACCTCAAAAGCGGAATACAGGGAAGAATGATGAAGGTTTTAACTTTTCTTCTCGTCCTCTTTTCGCTTTCATTTTCCCTCCCGAAGCTCGTTCCGCCCGAGTGGCTCTACAAACACCTGAAGGATGAGAACCTCGTAATACTTGAGTTCGGGGATACCCAGAGCTACCTCCTTGAGGGACACATACCCGGTGCAAGGCTTACCGAAAAGGAAGAGTGGAGGATAATGGACCAGAAAACGGGCGCTCTCGTCAGGAAAAAGGTTGAAGAGTATGAAGATATGTTCAGAAAGTGGGGAATAAACAACGATACGAATGTGATTATTTACTACAAAGGAAACGCAAAAAACGAAATACTCGGAGCGGTTTACGCCTACTGGATATTCCACCTCCTCGGACACGAAAAAGTGGGCATACTTGACGGGGGATGGAGTGCATGGGTCAAGAGGAATTATCCCGTTTCCTACGATGAACCTGTTGTTAAAAGGGGCAATTTTAAAGCGAATTATAATTCCTATAAAGAAGTAAGCTGGAAATACGTTTACGAAAACATAGGAAAAATTCCCATAATTGACGGGAGACTTCCCGAGTTTTACTTCGGGGTAGGAAAGTTTCCTGCGGCGAAGAAGTACGGGCATATACCCTGCTCCGTTCCCTTTTCCTGGGAGTGGTGGGTAAAGAGGGATAGGGATACGGGAAAGCTGTACATTGAGTTTCCGAGATATGCAAAGAATTTCCTCAAAAATCAGGGAATTAAGGAAGATGATGAGGTTATTCTCTTTTGTTTCGGGGGAACGGGTGCAGCTTTTGTTTACTGGGTTATGGACGTTGTGGGATACAGGGGGATGAGGGTTTACGATGCTTCAAAGAGGGAGTGGGAATACCTGAACCTTCCATTGAACAGGTATGTATGGGAAACCTTCAACGACTGCAGGTTAGACCTCGTAAATCCTGTCAAGTAGTTCGCTGGCCTTTTCCTTGTCAAGGTTCTTTAACTTCTTGTAAACTTCCCTAGCCTTATCTATCTTCCCTGCCCTCACGTAGGCAATACCGAGCTTAAAGAGAAGCTCAGAGTCCTTCGGTCTGTTTTTAAGCTCCTCCTCAAGCTCCTTGGCAAGCTTCTCAACGAGACCCTCCGCCATCTTGCTGAACGTTCCCTTCCTTCCGAACATAAATCTTTAAGATATACCCCTCGCTTTTTCCTTGTATAACTTGTAGTATAGAAAAACGCCCCTTGATATGTTAAGAAGAAAAAGAACTGTATCAAGAATGAGGAGAATGAGAGAGGGAAGGTAAATTCCGAAGGGAACGAGAAGGAGGGAAAGGGTAAAGGCTACGTGAAGGTAGAAGTTAGCCCATATGTATTTTGGCTTTATTACCTCATGCATGGTTGGTGCTTTCGGAATTCCCTTCGTTGAGAGGTGCATCCAGACGAGGAAGGGAATTATCCTGTACATCATAGCCATAATTATGCTGAAGGCAAAAAGTCCAAAGGTTGTCAGGAAAGTGAGGAAGAACTCCTCCCTGAAGGGGTAATGCATTGCTGAAAGAATCAGGAAAAACATTGCCATATACCAGAGGTTTATTAAGGGGTCCCTTATCTTTCTCCTTCTCGTGTATAGCCTCTCCGCGGTAATAAATGCGTAAGTCATGAAGGAAAAGCTGAGAAAAGCGTCAATAAAGGGATTTTCGGGAAGGATAATCTTAAGGAGAAGCAATAGGAAAACGAAGGGGGGCAGGTATCTCGTAATTAAGGGAGGGTAGGGCTTTGTTACGAAGAACATCTCAACAACCTGGAAGGAAACGCTCGCTACGAGAATCGTGGTCCAGCCAAACAGCATAAAGCTGAGATGGGTATCAAGAAGGTAAGCGTGATCAAATCCCGTCCCTAAGGTCAGGTTAAGAACGAGAAGGGTTGCAAACAAAAGCCCCGCAAGGAAAGAAAGAAGTGCAAATATAAAGCCCCTCGGAGCATCTCTGAGGTTCTCAACCTTTAGAAGCTTGTAAACCATGTAAGGAACTACGTATAAAAAGCCGGAGATAAGGAGAAGGTATCCGATGAAAGTAAAGAAGGAATGATTTGAGAAAAGCCCGGAGGTAAAGAGGAGCGTTCCCAGACTCAGGAGAACGTGGACAATCGTGGCCTTTCTGAGGGGATTTTCTATAACCGCTCCCGCAACAACGGGAAGCATCTGGAATAAAGCTCCTATCATCGTGTTTGCCATGAAACCGAGGGTAAAGAGGTGAACCGCAGGCGTTAGGTAAAGGGTCTCCCTTGCGTAATTGAGCATTAAGAAGAGGGAGAAGAGATTCAGGAAGAGAAGAGCGGTTATAAAGAATCGGGCTATTATGCTGAAGGGCGGAAGGTATAAGAGATTAAGGCCTCCCGGAATCATACCTCTCCCAGCTCCGACATCTTCTCAACCATCTCTTCGGGGTTTAGGTTCTGGTCCGACATGGGATAAAGTATCTGCTCCTCCTTCATGTTATGTTGCTGAATGAGTATCATAAGGGACTCACCGAGGGATAGAAACTCGTCCTTATTCTTGTTTTTCAGGGCTTCCTCCATTCTCTCCAGGAGCTCCCTCGCCTGGTTGTGCTCCATTCTCATAACCTGAGTGGGCCCCATTACTATGCCCGTTTTCTCCTCAAACTCGGGAAAGAGAACATCCTCTTCCTTCTTGAAGTGAAGTAATGTTTTCTCCTTGAACTCTTTAAAGAGTTCCTCAGCCTTTTCCCAGTTTTCCTCGGAAACAGCCTTTTCAACTTCCGCATATACGCTGTCGCACTTCCTGTGCTCTTCCGTGAGGTACTGAGTTATGTTCATACCTCAACCTCCGTAAGTGAATGTTTATTTATAATATATGCTATACAATTAAAAGAACTATGTTTATGAAGCCCGAGGACCTAATCCTTACGATACCGGCCCTTATGGTTGCGGTTATTCTTCACGAGGTTGCCCACGGCTGGGTTGCCTACAAGATGGGTGACCCGACCCCGAAGGATGCGGGAAGGCTTACGATAAATCCCATACCCCACATAGACCCCCTCGGAACGATAATACTTCCCGGACTTCTTATGCTCGTGGGTTCCCCTATACTGTTCGGATGGGCAAAGCCCGTCCCCATAAATCCCTACAACTTTAAGGACTTGAGAAAGGGAATGTTCCTCGTCTCAATAGCGGGTGTTACCGCAAACTTCTCCCTTGCGATTCTCTTCGGAGTTATGAACCGGATTCTGAGAGAGATACTTCCCCTCGTTCCCCCTGATGTCGGGAAGTTCCTCCTCATTCCCCTCATGATATTCACGACAAAGGCTGTGTTGATAAACCTCGTTCTCGGACTCTTTAACGCACTCCCCATACCTCCCCTTGACGGAAGTAAGGCGGTTATGAGCCTCCTTTCTTACAAATACTGGGAGCTATTCTACAGGTTTGAGCAGTACGGCTTCCTCATAATAACCGTTCTCCTCCTTACCGGCGTTCTCCAGAGTATAATACTCCCTCCCCTCGTGTTCCTTTACAGGCTCATACTGGGATGAAGCGGGATATAAGCTTCCTTCTGATACTTACCGTTTTCTCCTTTGCGGGCATACTCTTTCCCGAGTTCTTTAGAAACTTCAGGGGCTGGATAGTTCCCCTTCTTACTCTAATAATGCTCTCAATGGGACTCACACTAACACCCGAGGATTTCAGGAACATCTTAAGAAAGCCCTTTGCTGTTTTTTACGGTGCTCTCCTTCAGTTCACGGTTATGCCCCTTTCCGCCTATCTTCTCTCAAAATTGTTTAAGCTCTCCCCGGAGCTCTTTGTGGGAGTTGTTCTCGTCGGCTCCGCACCCGGGGGAACGGCTTCAAACCTCATAACCTATCTCTCCAGAGGAGACCTCTCCTATTCCATATCAATGACAACGGTTTCAACCTTGAGTTCTCCCCTTTTTACGCCCCTCTGGACCTACATCCTCGCAGGTAAATACGTTGAGGTTCCGTTCATACCAATGGCTGAAACAACTTTAAGGATTGTAGTCCTTCCCGTTCTTCTGGGTATGGTTTTGAGATACTTCCTAAGAAGACATATGAAACACGTTGAAAACTTCCTCCCTTACGTCGCCATCTTCTCAATCTCCCTCATAATAGCTACGATTTTCGCGATAAACTACGCTGTTCTCCAAAAGATTAGCTTTGTGGTGCTTTTGGTCGTTCTGATACATAACCTTATCGGTTTTATCCTCGGTTATATATTCGGCATTCTCGCAGGACTTGACAGGAGAATGGCTAAAACCCTCTCAATAGAGGTCGGTATGCAGAACTCGGGACTTTCCGCAGTTCTTGCGGTTAAATACTTCTCAAAGGTTTCCGCTCTCCCTTCTGCTGTTTTCAGCCTATCCCAGAACTTAATCGGAGTCCTTCTTTCCTTCTTCTTCAGAAGAGTTTAAATCCCTCATTACCCTCTTCAAATCAACGTAAGCGTTCTTAAATCCCGCTATTATCCCTATGATAAAGAAGAACATTAGACCCCAGGGTTTTGTCTTGAGACCGAACCAGTTTTCCATAGCCCAGTCAAAGCCAAAACCTACAAGCACGCCCGCTATAATTCCTCCCACAACGTTGAGGCCTACCGTGAAGGCAATAAAATACTTACCGTTCATATATCAAAAATCACCTCCGCCTCGTAATGGTCCTTCTTCTTCTCAACCTTTAGCCTGTGATAAGTTGCCGCTTTTATGACGAGCTTTGAGGGGTGCTTTTCGGGATTGTAGGTCTCACCCCTAAGCTTCACCTTTACGTAATCCTCTCTAAGCTCAAGGACCTCACACTCGGAAGCTACAAAGTGTTTGCTCTCGTGAAGAACGAGCGCCTCGTTTATTATATCCGCGAGGAGAAAGGGCATAACGTTGCTCGCCTCTATTACGTGCTCCTCTTTCGGCTCAACCTTTTCTATATCCGTTATCTCGTTAAAGGTTGCGAGAAGTGCGGAACAGAATAAAGAGGGCAAATCCTTAGCTCTCACCCTTATTCCCGCGTCCGCGGTTATGTCGTATATGGGTTCGTAGTCTATCATGCCTCCTCCTTAAACCTGTAAGGTGAGAATATCTTAAAGAACTCGGAAACCTCGTTGTTGTCTATAAGTCTTAAGGCTACTTTTGCGGTTGCGGGAGCAAGGAGTATGCCGTTCCTGTAGTGTCCCCCGTAAACCGAAAAATTCTCACCGAAGTAAAATACAGGCATCTCATCGGGCGTTCCGGGTCTGAACCCGACCCTCACCTCAAGGAGCTCCGCGTCCGAAAGTGAAGGAATAACCTCTATGGCTCCCCCAGAGAGCTTTGATAATCCACCGAGGGTTTTCCTGTGGTCAAAGCCTGCGTCTTCCGTCGTTGCACCGATAAGGAGGTCCTTCTCCCTCGGTATTATATACGCCTTGCTTGAGTATATAACGTAATCCTTTATGGGAGCGTTCACCCTCAAAATCTGACCCTTTACGGGATAAACGGGAAATCCGAAGTGTTCCTTTAGCCACGAGCCCGTTGCAAAAACGTAGTGGTCCGCGGTAAACTCATCAAAGAAGGTGTAAACCTTTTCAACCCTATCCCCTTCCCTTAATATCCTGAGGACATCTTCCCTTACAATCTCTCCCCCCAAGTTCTCAACAGCCCTGTATAGGGCTTCCATTAGCTCTTCCGTATCAACGTTACCCTCATCTCCGTATATAACTCCGTATCTCACATCTTCGGTTATGTAGGGAAACTCTTTGAGAAGCTCGCTACCCTCGTAAGAAACTACGTTCTGGCAGTAAGTTTGCGTGTATTCCCTAACGTCTTCCTTGAGCTTTTTCTCCTCTTCCTCCGAGAGGGCTATCCTAAGGATTCCCTGGGAGAAAAATACATTTCTCTTTGAAATGTCTTTCAGTATATCAAGATACTCGCTCCACAGCTTCAGGCTATCTACGGAAAATCTAAGGAAATCCCCTTTAAGACCCTCGGAGAAGGGAGCGAGCATCCCTCCGGCAACCCAAGAAGCCCCCTCCTTCTCATCCCGCACTATTACCTTTACGTTGTGTCCCGCAAGGAGGAGCTCAAGAGCTATAGAAAGTCCTATTACGCCACCGCCAACAACGAGTATGTCCATACTAACTATTATAGGGAGGGCATCTGTAAACTACCCGCATCAAAGGTTTGATTATGTTTTATTTTTGTTTTCTACTCCTAAGGCCTTATAGAGAAGTTGACGGATTTCTTTAAGTTCCTGCTTTATTTCCTTTTGCTCCTCTCTCAGCTCGCTAAATCTCTTATCAAAGTCCTGCCTCAAGTCATAAATTCTTTTGTTAACGAGAAACATAAAAATGGACGTAAATCCCGCTATCCCGAAAATAATCGTGAGAACCTGTCCCCAGTCCATAGGATTAAGATAGCTTTAGGAATTAGAGGCTGTAAAGTTTAAATGAGCGGCCAAATTTATGCAAAAACTTTAGCTTTAATACCCGCGGAGTTTTACCAAGTGAATTTCCTATAATTATTTACACTATGGGTATAAAGGTAGGTATAAACGGATTCGGTAGAATAGGGAGGAGCTTCTTCAGGGCATCCTGGGGACGGGAAGAAATAGAGATAGTCGCCATAAACGACCTCACAGACGCGAACCACCTCGCACACCTTTTAAAATACGACTCCGTTCACGGGATATTTAAGGGAGACGTTAAGGCTAAGGATGATACCCTCGTTGTTGACGGGAAAGAGATTAAGGTTTTCGCTCAGAAGGACCCTTCCCAGATACCTTGGGGGGACCTGGGAGTTGATATAGTTATTGAAGCTACTGGCGTTTTCAGGGACCGCGAGAACGCATCAAAGCATCTCCAGGGGGGAGCCAAAAAGGTAATAATAACCGCTCCTGCAAAGAATCCCGACATAACTGTGGTCCTCGGAGTAAATGAAGAAAAATACAACCCCAAGGAGCACAACATAGTTTCAAACGCATCCTGTACGACGAACTGCCTCGCACCCTGCGTTAAGGTTCTGAATGAAGCCTTTGGCGTTGAGAAGGGATACATGGTAACCGTTCACGCATACACGAACGACCAGAGACTCCTTGACCTACCCCACAAAGATTTAAGGAGAGCAAGAGCTGCAGCGATAAACATAGTTCCCACGACAACGGGAGCGGCAAAGGCTATAGGAGAGGTCATCCCCGAACTTAAAGGAAAGCTTGACGGAACCGCAAGAAGGGTTCCCGTTCCCGACGGCTCACTAATAGACCTCACGGTAGTTGTAAACAGAGCACCTTCCTCCGTTGAAGAAGTCAATGAAAGATTTAAGGAAGCGGCGGAAAAGTATAAAAACAGCGGAAAGGTTTACCTGAAGGAGATACTCCAATACTGCGAGGACCCCATAGTATCCACGGATATAATTGGAAATCCCCACTCAGCCATATACGACGCACCCCTCACACAGGTTATAGACAATCTCGTTCACATAGCTGCATGGTATGACAACGAGTGGGGATACTCCTGCAGGCTCAGGGACCTCGTTATATACATGGCGGAAAGGGGGATTTAACCTCCTTTCCCTCTCTTTACTAAATCTTCAAGAAACATATAAAGCACGGGAAGACTTCCGAGAACACCCCAGAGTCCCGCAATAAGAAAGGTTTCCCTGAAGGCTTCCGATAGAGCGTATAAAAGTTCAACTTTATAGAAAAGAGCCTTAGCCTTTTCCTCGGTTATCCAAAGGAGAAAGCTGAGCTTTTGAATAAAGAGGGAAACCATATGGTAATTCTGCAACTCCGTTATTCCGTCAAAGTTCTCCCATAAGCTTCTCTGAAGGTCGTTCGTAGCGAGTGCGGTTCCGAAAGAACCTCCTACAAACCTTATGTAGTGCATAAGGCTTACCCCCAATGTTGTGAACTCTCCCAGCTTCTTGAGGGCCAAGTTCGTAACGGGAGCGAAGAAAAAGCCGAGACCTACACCCACCACTATTAGCTTTATTGATGCCTCCCAGGACGGAGTGAAGTAATTAAACTTGGGAAGGAAGTAAAGGGTAGAGAACAAGTATATTGCTACCGCAAAGTATAGTGGAACTCTCTCCGAAAGTTTATCGCTAAGGATGCCCGCAAGAGGAGAGGAAATCCCGACCGCAAGGGCAAGGGGGAGTATGTGAAGACCAGTCTGGAAGGTGGGAAAACCCTTCAGGTGTTCAAAATACAAAGGAATTAAGTAAAAGACCTGATACATTGAAAAACCGAGAAGGAGACAGTAAACGAGGAAGGCTATAACGAACTCCTTTATCCTGAATATACGAGGGTCTATAAGTTTATTTTTTGAAATTGCTTCCGAGATAAGGAAGAGAAGGAAGGCAATAACACTCAAGAAGGTAAGCTTCCCTATGAATTCGGAAGAAAACCATCCGTATTGCTGACCTTTTGAGAGGACAATTAGAAGGGAAACGGTTGAAACCGAGATAAAGAGGTAGGAGAGAAAGTTAAGCCTTATTTTATGGAAAGGCCTGTGTTCGGGAAGGAAGAAAAGAGCGTAAACGAAGTTTATTATCCCTATGGGAACGTTTATATAAAAGACCCACCTCCACTCTATGTGCTCCGTAATCCATCCCCCGAGTGTCGGACCGAGTGCGGGAGCGAAGCTTACCCCGAGCCCGTATATACCCATGGCGAGCCCCCTTTTCCAGGGCGGGTATGCGGTAAAGAGCATCGCCTCCGCACTCACTATAATGAGGGACTCCCCGAAGCCCTGAAAAATCCTCGCTGTTATCATCCAGGCAAGGGATTGAGCGTTTCCCGCAAAGAAGGAAGCGGTTGTAAATAAAAAGAGCCCTGCCAGAAATACCTTCTTTAGCCCCACCTTCGTCTCCAGCCACTCAACGAGGAGTATAGCGGTAGCAGCAGCGGTCATGTATGCAGTTATCACCCATTGAACTCCGTAAAGGTCGGTAGATAAGGGAGCCATAAGCTTGGGAACGATAACGTCAACGATTGTCGTATCAAGTATGGCCATGAACACGCCGACGAGGAGTGAGATTGTGAGTATAACCCTCTGGGCGGGCGTAATCCTCTCGTAAAGCTCGCTCATCTCTCTCTCCTTATCTCAACCTCCCCCCCCATACCTACCCGAAGAAGTCTTATATCTCCCTTAGTTATCCTTATCTTTACGGGAATTCTCTGAACAACTTTTGTGAATTCGCCCGCGGATACATCCCTCGGAACCAGCGCAAAGGTTGCAGCGGAAGCCGGGGAAATCTCTTCAACAACACCTTCAAAAACCTTATCGGGATAAGCGTCAAGACGAACGTACGCCTTACTTCCCTTTTTAACTCCTTCAAGCTTCGTTTCCTCAAGGAGAACCTCTATGTAAAAACTTCTCGGGTCTATCAGGGCAAAAGCGGGCTGTCCCGCCCTAACCGTGTCCCCCTCGCTTATGAAACGCTTAGCTACGACACCATCAAAGGGAGCGGTTAAACGTGTATCCTCCAGCCTCTTCCTTGCGATATCTCTCCTTCTCTCAAGGGATTTAATCTCTTCCCAGAGGCTCTTTAATTCCCTGTCAAGTTCTTCAACGCTTTTGAAGGCATTTTTTACAAGCTCTATTCCCTTTAAGGCCTTCCTGTAAGAAATCTCAAGTCTCTCAAGTTTCTTCTTAAGGAACTCCCTTTCCTCAAGGAGTGCTTTATACTCCGTATCAATGCCCTCATACCTTCTCTTCGGTATAAGTCCCTCCTCAAATAAAGCCCTGTATCTCTCCCTGTCTTTCTCCAGAAGCTCAAGCTTTATATTAAGCTCTTTTAGCTTCTTCCTTAGAGCTTCAATCTCCTTTCTCACCTCCGAGGCAGTAAGCCTCTCTTTTTTCAGCCTAATCCTTAGCTCCCTCTCAAGCTTTTCCCTTCTAATTTCAAGGGCTTTCTTTTTCTCCTCCAGGGCGGACAGCTTTTTCTCAAGGCTTTTCAGCTCAAGCTCGTAGTATTCTGGGTCAAGAACAGCGAGAACCTCCCCCTTCTTAACCAAATCTCCCAAATCCTTATATACCTCAAGAACGGTTCCCGAAACGTTGAAAGAAAGATATGAGAGCCTATCCGCTTTTACGAAAACAGCGTTGCTTACCGCATACTCCATTCTGTGCTTTATCCAGAGAAATGCATAAACCGAGAAAGCGAACATTATGAGAACGAGGATACTCACCCCTGCCCACTTTTTCATAGCTCTCCTCCTATTAATCCCGAAGCCTCAAGAAGCCTTAAGTAGCTCTCTAAAATCTCGTATTCAGCGAGAACGAGCCTTTTTCTCGCATTTGTAAGCCTTGCCTCCGCGGTTATGAGGTCCGTATGAGAAATGAGCTGGTTCTTATACTGCCCGAGGGCTAATCTGTAGTGCTCTCTTGCATACCTCAGGGCTTCCCGGGCAACCCCAAGCCTGATGCTTGCGTTCTCAAGCCTCTCGTATGCGGTTTTAACCTCAAGTTCTATTAACTTCTTCAAATCCTCAAGCTCGTTCAGAAGCTTTAAAACAACCTCTTTTTTTGCCTTCATATCGTAGTAGGGCTTTACACCCTGAAAGCTTGCCAAAATCCCCAAAGAGAACGTGGTAATACCCTTGGGCTCAAGAATGGGATTTCTGTCGGTATAGTCGTAAGAAACCTTCAGGAAAATACTCGGTAAAAACTCCCTTACGCTTACACTTTCCTCCTTTTTTGCAATTTCAATTAACCTTCTGTAAATCCTTAACTCTTCCCTATTCTTTAAAGCGGTTTTTATATACTCCTCCGGATTTTTTAATTGAAGCTTTATCTCGGGCTTTTTAATTTTTTTTAATCTTTCCTTGGAAATTCCCGTTAGCCTGCTCAGGTTAAAGAGGGCTATTCTGTAATCGGATTTTGCCCTCTCAAGCTTTGCTTTAACCTCCGAGAGTCTCACCTTAGCCTCAAGAAGGTCAGCAAAGGCAACAAGTCCCTTCTCGTATAATGCCTTTGCAAGCTCGTAATGGGAGCTTACCGCCTCATACTCCTTTTGGTATATTTCAATAATCCCCTTTGCCCTCAAAAGGTTCAGGTATGCGATGCCCACCTCAAGAAGAAGTTTTCTCTTCTTTCTTTCGTATTTCAGTTTCTCAATATCCCTTTTCTCCTTCGCTATGCCTATGGCCTTTTCCCTTCTCCCGAAGTCATACAAAAGCTCCGTAATACTTGCGGAAAAAACTTTATACTTCCTTTTTGAAAACTCTAAATTCACGGGAAGGTTTACATCAAAACGTTGTTTCTCATTCTGGTAATTCTGGGAGTAATTTATTGAAAACTTGGGAAGATACAGATTTTTATAGGCTTTCAATTCATATTCCGAAGAGATTACAGCCCTTTTCTGGGCTTTTAACGAGGAGTTATTTTTTAGAGCCTCCCTCCATAAATCTTTCAAATCAAGGGAAAAAGCAAAGGAAATTAAGAGGAGAATTATTAACATCCCCTTCCCTCCGTTATTCTCTCCAGTCCGCGTTTTACGTAATCCTTTATGAACTCCTTTTCCCTCCTTTCCTTTATCACGTATTCAAGGACTACTTGTCTTATAAAGCCGAGAATTATATCGCTCAAAATTTCCCTCTCATCTTCCTCAAGGAGCTCCTTTATGCCCTCCTTTACCTCGCCCGTTTTCTCAAAGTAGAGTTTCCTGAACTCCTCACCGCACGAAATCGTTTGAAAGAGAAAGATGTTCACTATATCCCTTTCCTCGTAAAGTTTTTCAACGAGCTCAAGTATGAAGCCCTTCAGGGCTTCCTCTCCTCCCCTGCCTTTCCATCTCCCAAGGCTTTCCATTATTTCCCCGTGTATTTTTTCTATCAGCTCCTTAAACACATCCTCCTTGCTCTTGAAGTAGAAGTAGAAAGCTCCCTTTGAGAGCCCCGCATCCCTTACTATTTCCTCAACGCTCGTTCCGTAATATCCCTTTTCCGAAAAAAGTCTCTTAGCGGAAAGGAGTATTCTCTCCTTTGTTTCCATGTTATTAAGTTTACATACCGACCGGTCGGTATGCAAGGGAGAAATAATTTTTAATAATATGGAGTATGTGGTGATAGGAAAGGTTCTTGATACCTTTGGTCTTGATGGGGAGCTAAAGGTTCTTCCCTACATGCCCCTTGAGTTTTTTGAGAACCTTAATAAGGTTTACCTAAAGAGAAAGGGAGGTGATTACGTTCCCTTTGAGGTTGAGTGGGTTGATTTCATGAACGACAAGGTGATACTGAAGTTGAAGGGATACGATTCCATAGAGGAGGCGGAGCAGTTTAAAGGAGCTAAGATATTCCTTCCTAAGGAGGCACTTCCCGAGCTCGGGGAGGACGAGTTTTACGCTTACGAGCTCGTGGGTATGGAGGTGGAAACGGACAGGGGAAAGAATCTCGGAAAAGTGGCAAGGGTTCAGGATATGGGTCCTTACGACGTCCTCGTGCTTGAAGGGGATAAACTCATGATTCCCTTTGTTTCCGACATAGTAAAAGATGTAAAAAAAGAAGAAGGAAAAATTATAGTTAAGGAGGAGCTACTTCCCGTTTAAAATCATTTTCATGATGAGACTCAGGAAGATACTCACTCACTTCTTCATACTTATGGCACTTACGACCAACATAAGCTTTATAGTGAGCCCAAATCCCTACGAGCTCGTTCTTACAATATCAATGAATCTATTCGCGACGATACTCAAGATGGGAGAGGGGAAGATACTATCAAACGAGCTCATGGCCTCAAGCCTTGTCGCGGACCTTCACCTCATACCTGCAGGGTTTATTTACTTCTTGGGTGATAAAGAGGAGGCCATAGGCCTTGCCATGGGTGCACTCGCCGCTAACATTATTTCCATCATTCTCGGAATAATAGAAACGGTTCTCGCAACCTTCGTTGAGGAGGAGTAATCACTCAACCGTGACCGTTTTTGCAAGGTTTCTTGGCTGGTCAACGTCAAGGCCGAGCTTGCTCGCTATAAAGTAGGCAAGAAGCTGGAGGGGGACTACCGTTATGAAAGGTGTTGTTGGCTCTTCGGTTCTCGGAATCTCTATGAAATCCCTTGATTTCTCTTTCAGAACCTTGTCCCCCTTAAATCCTACGGATATTACTATCCCCTTTCTTGCGAGAACCTCTTCAAGGTTTGAGAGCATCTTCTCGTAAACTCTGTCCTGGGGAGCAATTACAACTACGGGCATGTTTTCGTCTATGAGTGCTATAGGGCCGTGCTTCATCTCTCCCCCGGGATATCCTTCGGCGTGTATGTAGGAAATCTCCTTGAGCTTTAAAGCTCCCTCAAGGGCTATCGGGTAGTTTAAATACCTTCCGAGGTATAAGAAGTCCTTTTTCTTTAAGTATTTTTCCGCTACTTTCTCAACTTCTTCCGCGGAGTTTAAGGTAAGCTCTATAAGAGATGGAACCTTGTCAAGATACTTAAGAAGTGTTTCCCTCTCTTCGTTTTCCCTCACCGCAAGAGCATATAAAACTGTTAGCTGGGCTGTAAAGGTTTTCGTTGCAGCCACACCTATTTCGGGTCCCGCGTGGGTGTATAGGGTATAGTCGGACTCTCTGTCTATGGCACTTCCTACAACATTAACGAGACCTACCGTAAAAGCTCCCTTTTCCCTCGCATGTTGGAGTGCAAACTTCGTGTCTATAGTTTCTCCCGACTGGGATATGCCTATAACGAGGTCCTTATCGGACAGGGGAATGTCCGCATACCTGAACTCAGAGGCGTATATAACTTCAACGGGAACGCCGGAAAACCTCTCTATCCAGTATTTACCTATAAGTCCCGCGTGATACGAGGTTCCGCAGGCTATTACGAGAACTCTCCTGAAGTTTTTCAAGCTGAAGGGGATTGTTTCCTCGGTTGAAAGAAATCCCTTTATTGTATCGTTTACAGCCTTTGGCTGTTCGTATATCTCCTTTAACATAAAGTGTTTAAAGCCTCCCTTCTCCGCGGAAATCAGGTCCCAGGGGGTAATCATGATATCTTTTGATACGGGCTCTCCGTTAAAGTTGTAAATGTTTACGCTGTCGGGCCTTATATCCGCTATCTCTCCATCGTCAAGAACTATTATCTTTTTTGTGTATGGGAGTATGGCCGGAATATCGGAGGCGAGGAAGTTCTCTCCGTTTCCGAGTCCAACGATTAAGGGACTTCCGTTCTTCACACCTATTATGCGGTTAGGCTCGTGAACGGTTATAACAGCAAAGGCAAAGGCACCTTTTAGCTCCTTTACCGTTTTCAAAACGGCCTCAAGGAGGTCTCCTCTGTAGTTTTTAGCTATCAGGTGGGCTATAACTTCTGTATCTGTGTCGGACCTGAACTTAACTCCTTCCTTCTTTAATTTTTCCCTAAGTTCAATGTAGTTCTCTATAATCCCGTTGTGGACTACCGCAAACTCGTTCTTTTCATCGGTATGGGGGTGGGCGTTCTCATCGGTCGGTTTCCCGTGAGTTGCCCATCTCGTGTGTCCTATGCCCGTGTGAGCCCTGTAATTTTTGCCCCATAAGCTCCTCACGAGCTCCCTTATCTTTCCCTTTTTTTTCTCAACTATGAGTTTTTTGTCCTCTATAAGAGCGACTCCCGCGGAATCGTATCCCCTGTATTCAAGCCTTTCAAGGGCTCCTATTATTACGGGAAGGGCCAAATCCCTCCCCGTATATCCGACTATACCGCACATAAGTTTTAGTTTATCAGGTGAAAAAGTCCTTTAAAGCTTCAAGGATAGCCTTATCGTTAGTTTTATACTCCCCCTTCTGAAGGAGCTCTTTTATCCTCTCAATTTTCTTATCAGTATACTCTCTTATTTCCTTTTGGGAAAGCTCCTTGGCGAGCTCCGATAGTGTTAACTTATACTCCTCCTTTATTTCGCTCTCCTTTTGCTTTTTCTCTTCCGTTTTCCCCTTTTCCGTGAGAAAGCTTATAAGACGGTATAGACTTACCCTGTCAACCATTCTCAATTAATTATATCGGTTGTTGCAAACTATTTTACAGCTCCTCAAAGTATCTTCTCATTCTCTTCTGCTCCCTCTTGTACTTTATGTAGTAGTAGAGAATTACTCCGAAGACAATTAGAAGAATGATGGGAATAAGCGTTATGCCTATGATTAGGGAGAGGGCTAAAAGGAATCCTATTATGAATCCCGCAAAGAAGGATAGAAAACACTGCATCATAATAGTTATGGAGCGGGCGACGGGACTCGAACCCGCGACCTGCGGCTTGGAAGGCCGCTGCTCTACCAACTGAGCTACGCCCGCTTACAGATAATTATAACATGGAGGGGGCAGGATTCGAACCTGCGCAGGGCGGACGCCCGGGGGATTTACAGTCCCCTGCCTTTGGCCGCTCGGCCACCCCTCCTTGCATCCTGCCCCAATTCCAAGCTGGCGGCGGGACTCGAACCCGCGCCCACGGGATTACAAATCCCGCGCTCTGCCAGCTGAGCTACGCCAGCTTTTATCACACGTGCCAATATATTATTGTATAAATAGTTTCCAGAGGTGTCAAGATGGATAAAGCTCCTTTACTGCTTGAGGTTTTTAAAAACGCCTTCAGCTCTATAGCGGAAGAGATGGGAGTGGTTCTCCAGAGAACAGCCTTCTCCCCCAACATAAAGGAGAGAAGGGACTTCTCCTGTGCCATATTTGATAAAGAGGGAAACCTGATAGCTCAGGCAGCCCATATACCCGTTCACCTCGGCTCCATGCCCCGGTCCGTAAAAACCGCCATAGAGAAACACACCTTTGAAGAGAGGGACATGGTCGCCTTGAACGACCCCTATATGGGAGGGACTCACCTTCCCGATATAACCCTCGTTGCGCCCGTTTTTTATAAGGGGGAGCTCCTTTTCTTCGTCGCAAACAGGGCCCACCATGCGGATGTAGGGGGCTCAACCTCCGGTTCAATGCCCTTATCAACGAGCATATTCCAGGAGGGATTTATAATTCCCCCTATAAAGCTATTGAAGAGGGGGAGGATAAACGAGGACTTTATGGAGGTATTTCTGAGAAACGTCCGGACCCCTGAAGAGAGGGAAGGAGACTTTAAAGCCCAGATAATGGCAAACATAACGGGAATAAAGAGGCTTAAAGAGCTTATTGAGAAGGAGGGACTTGAAAAGGTAAACTTCTACGCAAAGGAGTTAATAAAGTATTCAGAAAGATACATGAGGGAGAGGATAAAGAAATTCCCTTCGGGAGTTTACGAGTTTGAGGACTACATGGAGGACGACGGATACGAAATGAGGGATATAAAGATAAAGCTCAAGCTTAAAGTGGAGAAGGATAAGCTCGTTTTTGACTTTACGGAGTCGGACCCTCAAACGCGGGGTGGCATAAACGCGGTAAGGTCCATAACGGAATCTGCGGTGTATTACTCGGTAATAGCTCTACTTGGAAGGGATATACACATAAACGAGGGGTGTTTTAAACCTATAGAGATAATTACAAAGAAGGGAACGGTTGTTGACGCGGAGTTTCCGGCGGGTGTTGCCGGAGGAAACGTTGAAACCTCCCAGAGGATAGTTGACGTGGTTCTGGGGGCCTTCTCAAAGGTTATACCCGAAGAGGTTCCCGCGGCGAGTCAGGGAACGATGAACAACGTAGCGGTAGGGGGAATAAATGAGGACGGGAAACCCTTCACCTATTACGAAACCATAGGCGGAGGTATGGGAGCAAGTGCGAAAGGGGACGGGGAAAGTGCGGTCCACTCCCACATGACAAACACGATGAACACACCGATAGAAGCCCTTGAGCACCACTATCCCGTTCTCGTAAAGGAGTACTCAATAAGAAGGAACTCCGGAGGTGAGGGGCTTTACAGGGGCGGAGACGGAATAGTAAGGGAGTATGAGTTCTTAACGGAAGTTGAGGTTACGGTTCTTTCTGAAAGAAGAAGGCTTGCCCCTTACGGACTTTTCGGGGGAGAGCCAGGAGAGCCCGGGAAAAACCTTATAATAACCGGAGGAAAAATAAAGGAATTGCCCTCAAAGTTTTACACAAACCTGAAAAAGGGAGATAGATTAAGGATAGAAACGCCCGGTGGTGGAGGATATCTAAGGAAGGAATGAGAAGGGCAACCGTTGACATAGGAAACACGACTGTGGATATACTCATATGGAACGAAAATAAACCCGAGAAAGTTTTAAAGCTTTCTCACGAAGAATTTAAAAAGCTTGAGCCTATGAACATTCCCGCGGTAGCGGTTTCCGTAAAACCGAGCCTGAACACTTATTTATTTAAGAAGTTCAAGGAAGTTAAACTTATAAAGACGGAAGATATACCTATTGAAATAATTTACAAAACTCCCGAAACGCTCGGAACGGATAGAGTTATTATGGCCTTCGGAGCAAAGGAGTTTTACGGGAATAACGTTATTGTTGTAAGTGCGGGGACCGCTCTCGTTATAGACCTCGTCCTTGACGGAAAGTTTTACGGAGGATTTATAACCCTGGGTGTAAGAAAGAAACTTGAAACGCTTTTTAAAAGTGCTGAAGGAATTCCGGAACTTTCTTTCAAAGATTTAGAAATTAAAGTGGGACAATCAACCAAAGAATGTGTTCTCGGAGGAGTGATAAAAGAAGCGAAAACTTTTGTAAGAGAAACCATAAAGGAGTGGAGAGAGTATTTTAAAAGGGATTTTAAAGTGGTAATAACGGGAGGGGACGGAAAACTTCTTAAAGAATTTGGCATATATGACGAGTATTTAATACATAAAGGGATAAAATTGCTCAGTAATGAGTCATCATAGTTTGTATAACCTGCGTTATAGGCCTAATATCGTCCCTTATACAAGAAATTTTTCTGAAGAACCAGAACTTATTCGCCACTTTATCGGTAGCTCTTTTACTGAAAGAAAAATCTGTAGCTCTGTTGAATCCGATGTCTAAGGTTAAATTCTCAGGAAAATTCCTTAAAAGTACGCCCCTTACACGTGCTCTGTATCCCCATATATAGTTTACATCATGACCAAAATATACACCGGTAAATGAATTGCTGTATGCAGCTACTACGGAGTTTACATTTATTAAGAGCGAAGGATTATCATTATTCTCCGAAATATACTCTGTGAGTGAAGTGACTACTTATACCTGCCCATCCACATCTTCCTAAATCATAGCGGCAAGCTCTAATAGATGAATCACTTGAATCTCTACTGCATGCATCAGGACATGCGTTAGCGTAAAGATAAACCAAACTGCCCCTTATATAATTCCTGCTAAAATTTCTAAACCTTATGGATGCACCGAAAAATGCTGAATCGTTCATAAAAAAGTTCCGAGGTCTTCTAAGGTATAAGATGTTTCTAAAATATTTCGTATTACCATCATCACTTTCGCGGTAGCCAAGCACAATAATAGAGTTTCTTATTGTCAGTCTACCCGGTTTCCAGCCTACTATGCTTCCGTTTTCTATAACTATTCTTACATTTTCTATATCATCACGGAGGAATATATTAGTATCTTTAACATAAATAGTTAGATTCAGTAAAGGTGCCCCAAAATCATTTTCACCTTCTGGTTCACCTCCATCCACTCTATATAAAATAAGGTTTGTGTCTGCGAATATAATCGTCGGCTTTTGGGGTGTTCCTCTTAACCTTACAGGCATATATCTCATATAAAGAAAGCTCGTATCAGACGTAGGGTCCTCACATATAGAGCTATCTACATTCCTTAAATCTATACTTGTTATATTGCTTCGTATTACGCATGCATTCGGGGGAATCTCAGGTAATCTTACAATAACTTGCCCGTACTCATCTATTTCAAAGTCTTTGTTATCGTTTATCCAGTTTATAGCATAAGTTTCTTCAAGGGCATCATTAAGCCCGTACTCGCATGCGGTATCCTGTTTAGAGTTAAAACAATCTACATTAAAAAATAAAGGAGTAAGGTCGTGAAAACCTACTTCAGGGAGTAACGCCGGGTCTCCATATATTCCTCTACCACCTCTATCTTGCGAACATAATCTGGGTCTTACCCATCCCCTTATCCTTATTCTCCCACTTGCTATAAAGGCGGGAACGTAACACACTGGGTCAACCGATGTATCGCATCCCGAAAGTCTTCCTCCACCGTAATACGCATCCACATCTCCCCTTACCGTGTATAACCCTACACCGTAATAGGATTGTATTATAGCTGTTTTTACTACTTTTGCCCCCCTCGCCTTACCTACTGACCTTATGAAACATATCCTTCCGCTTCTTATTATATCCACTTCGTAAGAGGAATTTCCCATATCTCCACTAAAACTTTCATTTGCACAGAAACCTTCATCTGTGTATATTCTATCCATTGCTCTTAATATACCTGTTCTTGCAGCACTTTCCGCAAGGTAGAAATTCACATCGGAATAGGTAGCCCTAATGTCTATATTTGTTAACATAAATACGGTTATGCCAAGTGTGGTGATAAGTGTACTAAGAACAAATACCGTTACAAGTGAAAAACCTCTACTTAACATCTTATTCCCTCCTAAAAATTAACGTGTTAAACGTCCGAAAATCCTTTCAATAGTTAAAGTATTTCCATCCGCTCCTCTGAAGGTTATTCTTAGTCGTACAAAACCATCCGTGTAAGGGTCGTTAACAACTTTAAAGGACTCCACGGGAACCAGGGGTTGAGGATGCTCCCTTTTGCATCCCGCCATATCCTCAATACGCATATACAACCAAAGTCTATTATTATCACTACGAAAGGGAGCACAGTAAAGGGTTATCCTGTATGGAACTCGGATTAATAGGTCTCCGCTTTCAAGTTCTAAGGTTCTGTCATCCTGAGTTTCAACCTCCCTGTCCATAGTTGCGTTGCTTCTTCCATCAAAGTCTACACAATCAAGTGTGCGGGGGGGGTCCAAATTAGATATTGAGGCTATTACTAAGTTATCCTCTTCGTCCCTTACCCATAATCCCCCGCGTTTTATATAGTAGCAGTTATCATTATCACGTGTCTCCAGACGACAGCTTAATACTGCTACTTTGTTGACACCATAAATCCTTGTGACAAAACCCATACCACCGAGCGAGGCATAAAACTGTATGGTATCGCATGGGTCTCCACGTGAAACATTTATACAAAGGGAACTGGGAGGGGGATAGTTATCCTCTCCTCCGCACGCTCTTATAGCGGTGCAGTTATTATCTCCTGTTGGGTCATCGCATGGGACTCCCACGCCCCACCTTTGAAAAATCCAGTCAAGTTTAGCTATTCCTTCCTTTGCATAATCTTTTACGTCAACAACCTTTTTAATTTCCTTTGCACTTCTTCCCGCTCCCAAAAAAGTATTGAGAACAACACCGAGAATTACTAAGCTTATAGCGATTGAAACGAGAACTTCCGTTAAGCTTATCCCCCGTTTCATACTTTATCCTCCGAAATCGCAGACAACACCTTTGAGTTTTATACTTCGTGTTCCGCTGTGAGCTACCGATTCAATTTCGTAACAAGAGGTACTAATCCATGAACCTTCTCTAAGTCTAACGTGGATATTTTTCCCTCCACAATGCAGGTTTATGGACGTTATTCCATCGTTCGCCCTTCTGGCTTCCAGACCTGATAGTGCCGCCTGGACGAGGCAGTATGTCTCAAAATCTTTTCTGACCAGGCTCCCCATATTCGTAATAAGGTTTAAGATAGAAAAAACAAGTATAGATAAAACTACAGTCGCTATAAGAGCTTCAATAAGCGTAAAGCCTCGCTTCAACATGGTCCTCTTCCTCTTTCCACACGTATTGAACCGAAACGCCCTACGATAACTTTAACGTATCTATTTTCCGACGGAAAGGAAAGACAAATGTGATTCCACTTTATTGCGAGTCCCCTCGGGTCAAAACTGAAACCCTCCCCACTAACAGTAAATTCTCTTTCCTCTATATATAGCTCACTTAAAACCTCTCCACTACAGGTAAAGTTCCTTGAAGTTCCTATATCTACTATCTTTATCTTCCTTCCTTCTACGCATACAGCTATGCTATGACTTTTCTCACGGGCAAGAAGTTTCGCAAGTTTTGTTAAATTTATTAAAGATTGTTCGTATTGGGAGAATTTAAGTTTCATATAGTATCTTTTTCCATTAATTATTCCCACAAAAAGCAAAATTAAAATTATGCTTACTACAAAAAGTATTTCAACAAGCGTAAAACCCTTACGATTATTTACTCCATAGAACACTGTATGGTGCCTATATTTTCTCTGTATGAACATTCCACCTCTCCCAAAAAACTTCTTGCCTTTGCCTTTAGCACAACGGGATTCTCACTTTCTAGCGTTATCTCTTCCGTATAAGGGGATTTGGGGCAATCATTAACGATTTCTTCAGTAGTTCTCGTGTCCCCGCTTTGTCTCGCTATTACAAGAAAACTTATACAATTTCTTAAATCTGAAAGAGCCTGAATCTTTACCGCTTCACGTGTGTAATGAAAAGCCCCGAATACCGCTAGAGCGCTTAAGATACCGATTATAGCAATTACTACAAGAAGTTCAACAAGTGTAAAGGCACGCATAGAAAAAAATAGAAAAAGAAAAAAGGGAAAAAGGGAATATTAACCACCCCCACGCTCTTATTCAGTACAGGATATTGTTATAGCTCCATTTGAGTTCGTAGCATTGCACGTTATACCACTTGCAGCTCCTTTACATTCGGCACTTCCGCTTATGGTTCCATCACTATCAACATTAATAGTAATATTTTGGGCATTACTTGTATTTTCTGGAAAATCTGTACCTGCTTCACAGCTTGTTTTTGAGGGGTCTGCTGCCAGTGCCGCTGCACACATGGATATCGCGTTCCTCAAGTCAGCCATACAAGCAGCTTTTGCCGCATTTCTCCTGTACTTACCGAACTGCGGAATGGCAATGGCTGCAAGAATGGCAATGATTGCCACAACAATTAATAGTTCAACGAGCGTGAAACCTCTTCTCATGGCAACACCTCCTTTTAGTTTTTGGGAGCCGGCTCCCTATATCTCAATTTAACACCTACTCAGATAAGAAGGCAAGAATTTTAACTTAAATTCTATATACTAATCCCGTATGGTGGCACTTAGTTTAGCGGTTATCATTATCACTCTTTCTTTTTTACCCTTTTATCTTTCTTCTTCACCAAAAAGCGGAAAGATTGAGATAGTAAAGCTTGACATAAGCAAAGCTATACCTTCTGCTCCTGAAAGAATTCCTGATAAACCTTTAAGGTTTCACCTCTCTTCAGACCCCAAGACCTTAAATCCTGCACTTGCAATGGAAACCTCTTCAACGGAGGTTTTATCGGGCGTTTTCAGCGGTCTTACCAAGCTGAACCTAAAAACCATGAGGGTTGAGCCTGACCTTGCGGAAAGCTGGGAGGTGAAAGAAGGGGGAAGGGTTTGGATATTTAAGCTCAAGAAAGGAGTAAAGTGGAACGACGGGAAGCCCTTCACGGCTGATGATGTTGTATTCACATTCAGGGATGTTTACTTAAACGATAAAGTGCCCACATCAATGAGGGATATATTCACGATTGAGGGAAAGAAAATAAAGGTTGAAAAGATAGACGATTACACGGTTAAATTTACTCTCCCCAAGCCTTTCGCTCCCTTTTTAAACTCCTTGGGTGCGGAAGTATTGCCAAAACATAAGCTTGAAAAATTTATGAAGGAAGGGAAGTTTTCAACAGCCTGGAACGTAAACACGGACCCGAAAGAGATAGTGGGAACGGGTCCATACAAAATAAAGGAGTATGTAAAAGGCCAACAGGTGATTTACGAAAGGAATCCCTACTACTACGAGAGGGACGAGAGGGGGAATAAGCTTCCTTATATAAAGAAAAAAATCGGTGTAATAGTTCCCGACCCTGATACCGCTTTACTTAAGTTTGTAAACGGGGAGATTGATTACATCGGCGTTCGGGCTCAGGATATCTTATTCCTCGCAAGGCAAAAGGTTAAGGACTTTGTAATTTACGACCTAGGGGCTACGCCCTCAACGACTTTCCTCGTTTTCAACCAAAATCCGAACGCAAACATTCCGAAGTATAAAATAGAGTGGTTCAGAAACAGAATTTTCAGGATAGCTATATCCCATGCGATAGACAGAAAGGGAATAGTTAATCTCGTATATAACGGGCTTGCGGAACCCCTTTACACACCGATAACTCCCGCCAATAAGCCCTATTACGACCCCGCTTACTACCCGAGGTATGAGTTTAACTTAAAGAAGGCAAAAAAACTTCTTGAGAGTATTGGCTTCAGTGACAGGGATGGGGACGGAATACTTGAAGATAAAGAGGGACACGAGCTTGAGTTTACGCTGATAACGAATGCAGGGAATAAGGAAAGGGAGATGATGGGAGCAATAATAAAGGAGGACCTAAGAAAAATAGGTATAAAGGTTCACTTCCAGCCCATAGACTTTAATACACTTGTTTCAAAACTTACTTCCCCTCCCTACGAATGGGAAGCGGTAATAATAGGCCTTACGGGCTCCATTGACCCCCACTTCGGTAGGAACGTATGGCACTCATCGGGAGCACTCCATATGTGGTATCCCAGACAGAAAAAACCCTCAACCGAATGGGAAAAAAAGGTTGACGAGCTTATAGACAGGGGGGCTACAGAGCTGAACTTTGAAAAGAGGGTAAGGATTTATAAAGAGACATTCAGAATTATAACGGAACAGCAGCCGATGATTTTTATAACAGCACCCAAAAGCATGGTTGCGGTAAGAAAGAGCTTAAAGAATGTATTCCCGACCGTATGGGGATGGTATGAACCTTTAAGGGTTTACAAGATTTGGGATTGATTGGTTGCGGGGGCGGGATTTGAACCCGCGACCTCCGGGTTATGAGCCCGGCGAGCTACCAGGCTGCTCCACCCCGCGTTACCAGTTTAATTATTATAAGAGCGAAAAAGATATGTGTCAAGTGGGATAACTGGTTTACAATAAGCGATATGAATATGGTAAGGCTTCAGCTGATATACCCCGAGGAGAAGGTGAAGGAACCTATTTTGTGTATGGTTTGTAAGAACTTTGACGTCGTCGTTAACATAAGGAAGGCTCAGGTTTCTCAGGATACGGGTTTCCTTCTCGTTGAGATAGACGGGGAGTCAGACGAGATAGAAAGGGCTATAAAGTTCATTGAGGAACAGGGAGTTGAGGTTCAGCCTATAGAAGGGCAGATATTTACGGAATGAAAAAGAAGCTCGTATTCTTTTTACCCCTGGTATTTCTCTACTTTTTTAACCTCGGGTATAACGCGGTATGGATACCGAACGAGTCCTTTTACGCGGACGCGTCAAAGAATATGGTTGAGACGGGAAACTACCTTACGCCCGTTTATAACGGAGAGTTAAGGCTGAATAAACCCCCCTTAACCTACTGGCTTTCAGCACTCGGATTTAAGATTTTCGGTATAAACGAGTTCGGCTTAAGGTTCTTTCAGGCGTTCCTCGGAATTCTTACGGGAGTATTAACTTATTTAGTATCAAAGAAACTTACGAAAAAGGAAGACGTCTCCCTTCTTTCCGCATTAATTCTGAATCTCTCCTTTATATTCATAGCAAACGCAAGGTATACCTCTCCCGAGGTCCCTTTCACGTTCTTTATAACCCTTTCCCTTTACCTCTGGCTTGAGTATTACACCGAGAAGAAGAATTTATTTTTCCTGCTGGCTTTAGTTTCTTCCTCCCTTGCGGTTCTCACGAAGGGTCCTGCGGGATTCGCACTCCCCGCGGGAGTTATATTCTTTTATCTCCTTTTTAACGACCCTAAGGAGCTTTTAAAAATCAGGTATTACCTCGGAACGGCTTTCGTCTTTATAGCCGGGGGGTGGTGGTTCTTATACCAGTATTTTGCAAACAAAGAGGTATTTCTTGAGGTTTTCATAAAGGAAAATATAAAGCGTATATACGCTCTCCAGAAGGACCCCATTTACTTTTACGCACTTGATATTAACGTTTCCTTTCTTCCTTACTCCCTTCTCTTCTTCCCCGCAGTTTTCTGGGCTTTCAGAAAAAAGGAGCTCAGGTTTCCCTTAACCTGGTTTCTATTCATATTTACCCTTTTCAGCCTGGTTAAGATGAAAATACCCGTTTACATAATGCCCGCATACCCAGCAATGGCCGTAATAACTGCCCACTTCTTGCTATCCTCAGAGATGAGAAAGGTGAAAGTATTCCTCTCTTTACTCCTCGGAACGCTCATCAGCCTTGCCTTAATTCTTTCTGCGGTTTACATAAAGATGAGCCTTTTTATAATTCCCCTAATTTTCCTTGCATTTATACCTGCTTTCACGAGAAGGTTTATCCTGTTTCCCGCATTTGCGGGATTTGCCTTCTTGTTGTATCTTTCCTCGGTTATACTTCCCTTTGTTGAGGAATACAGACCTTACAGGGAGATAGGGAGGGCTATAAAAGATATAGACCCTTCGGGTAAGCTAAAAACTTATGAGGTCGGTTTTTTCCACCATAACCTTCCCTTTTATGCGGACAGGGTGGTAATAAGGAATAAGAGTTTGAGTGAGATAAAGGAGGGATTAATCCTCGTGAGGAGTGATTTGTCCGAGTGCGAGGGAATAAAAAGCTGGAAGCTTTACACGTCCTCGGAGTCAAGATTTTTTAAGTTCCTGATGGATATAAAAAGAGGGAAGAGGTTCAGGGAGTTTAAGCTGTGTATTCTCACTCAAGGCCGGCTGAAATCTCGGTGAGGGGCAGTATTACGCTAAGGGCAATTATCCCGACGGTTATACCTATTACGAGTATTGAAAGGGGTTCAACCACTCTGAGCCAGAAGTTTACCGTTCTGTCCGCCTGCTTTTCGTAAATTTCCGCTACAAGCTCAAGCATCTTCTCAAGCTCCCCGCTTGCTTCTCCCGTCTCCACGAGACTTGAGAAGAGTTTTGGTATATCCACTTTGTAAAGAAGCGAAGAAAAGCTCTTTCCCCTCTCAACCTGAGGTATTAACTCCTCTATTTTCTTTCTCAGGTAGAGGTTTGAGAAGCTCTTTACGGATATGCGAAGGGCGGTATTCAGGGGAACGCCTGCCTCAAGGAGCATTGAAAGAACTCTCGCAAACCTTGAGAGGTTAAAGTAGAGGTTTACCTTTCCGATTACGGGTATCTTTAAGAGTATTTCGTGGAGTTTCTCCCTTGATACAAATCTCTCGCGAAGGTGAAACAGAATGAGAAAAACAGGGAGAAGGAGTATGAGAAGCGTGAAGAGGTCGGAAAGGAACAGAATGGCTTTCGTTATAGGGGGTAGCTCTTTACCTAAGTCCTCAAGGACTGACGCAATCTTCGGAACTACAAACTTGACCGCAACGAATAGGGATATGAAACTGAAGAGTATTATCACTGAGGGGTAAGTTATTGAGGAAAGGAGTCTGCTCCTGAATTCCGAAACCTTCTGTAAGTATTCCCCTGCAACCTTAAATATGAACTCAAGGTTCTCCCCCCTCTGGACTCCCGTAAGCATCTCCGAGAGGAACTCAGGAAATATGCCTGTCTTCCTGAAGGCTTCCGCTATATTTTCTCCTTTCTCAAGGGAGCTTTTTACCTGATTTAATGCACTCCTCAGCTCCTCATTTTCCGCCTGTGAAGAGACGAGCTCAACAGCCCTCGTCAGGGGAATGCCCGAGGAGAGAAGAACAGAAAGCTCAAGGAGTATGTAGGCAAGCTCCTCGTCCGATACCTTTTTCCTGAAAAGGGTAAAGCTCCTCTCTTTCTTCTCCTTCAGTTTTATAGGTCTTATTCCCTCCCTCTTTAGCTTTAGTATGAGCTCCCTCTTATCCCTTGCCCTCAAGACGCCTCTTACCTTCTTCCCTTCCCTCAAGCCCTCGTATAAAAACTCCTTCATCTCAGCTCCTTATAAACTACGCTGTTGTTCTCCCTGTCGTAAACCGCTATAAGGGTTGTTCTCACGTCTTCCGTATCCACAGAGAGCTCTATCTTAAAGAACCTGCTTTTCACCTTAACCATTGGGTTTATTCTGTATGCTATATCAAGGTTCATTCCATCAACGAGGAGTAGGTCTTCAACTCTCCTGAAGGGTCTTTCTTTCCTGTAGTCCGCTATTCTCTTGGCGAGGTTAAAGTCTATATCCCTGTCAAGTGCCATCAGAACGTAAATGGGAGCGGTGTTTATATTCACCTTCCCATCCGAGAACACTGTTATTAGCTCAAAGAGTCCTGGAATTTCCTCCATATCCCTTTTCTTTCCGTAGAGGTCTCCTTTATTCTCCCAGAATAGCTCTATCTCGTAAATGGAATCAAGGGGTTTCTTTTTTAGAGGATACTCTGTGTCAATGTATCCCTCTTCCTGTCCGCTCCAGACGAGTATTCTCTCAAGTAGCATCGTATCTATCTCAAGGATTCTTAAGAGTCTTTCAAAGGCTTCCTTTAATCCTCTTACTCTCATAAGGTAGTTGGGATTTATATACCTGTCTTCGTCTGTAATCTGAACGCTTACAGTTCCGAGGGGTGTATCAACCGCGTAGGGTCTCGCCCAGGGGTCCGTGAGGGCATCGTAAGAGGGGTCCTCGCTTTTTAGGAGACGAATAACCTTTGGAAGGATAGACTCAAGGAGAAGGGCGTGTTTCTCCTTCAGGTAAACCTTCTGATAGGTTTTCTTAAGGGATAGGGTTTCCTGCATGAGGTCCGCGCTGTAGTAAGAAAGGGTAAGAAACATAATAAGGACTATTACGACTATCACTAAAATAAAATTTTATGAGTGCTTCACTCCTCATAGTGGTTGCATTTCTCCTTTACGCTTTCGGTTATCTCGTTTACTCAAGATATCTTGCAAGGATTTTTGAGCTGAGGGATGATAATCCAACGCCTGCGAGGGAGATAAACGACGGGGTTGATTTTGTTCCCACGAATAAATGGATTTTGCTGGGACACCACTTTACCTCAATAACGGGCGCTGGTCCGATAGTGGGTCCCGCCATAGCGGTGATATGGGGATGGCTTCCCGCATTTCTATGGGTTGTTCTCGGTGCGGTATTTATAGGAGGAGTTCATGACTTTACAGCCCTTGTGACGTCCATAAGGCATAAGGGAAAGTCCATAGGAACAATTCTTGGTGAGTATCTCGGTGAGAAAGCGAGGGTTTTATTCCTTCTCCTTCTGCTTGCCCTTGCCATTCTCGTTAACGCTGTTTTTGCATACGTTATATCCCTTCTCTTCGTTAAGTTTCCAACGAGCGTGATTCCTGCGTGGCTCGTTATACCTCTTGCGGTTGTGTTCGGGCTGAGCGTTTATAAGCTCAGGCTTAACTTTCTCTTTTTGACGGTAATCTTCCTCGTAATCCTTTATGGAGGGATATACCTCGGGAGTATAGTTCCCGTTGATATAAAGCCCCTTGCGGAGAGTCTGGGGCTGAGTCCCATAATGTTCTGGATAATTGTTTTATTCCTTTACGCCTTCTTTGCTTCTTCGCTTCCCGTATGGGTTTTACTCCAGCCGAGGGACTTTTTGAACGGGCTTCAGCTTCTTGTTCTGCTTTTCCTTCTTTACGTGGGTGCTCTCGTTGCGAATCCCGAAATCGTTGCCCCCGCTGTGAACCTCTCTCCCGAGGGTGCTCCCCCCATATTCCCGTTCCTCTTTATAACGATAGCCTGCGGTGCTCTAAGCGGTTTTCACGCTCTCGTATCCTCGGGAACTTCCTCAAAACAGCTTGAGAAGGAAACTGACGCGAGAACGGTGGGTTATCTCGGCTTTATGGGCGAAAGCTCATTAGCCCTTGCGGTGATAATAGCGACGACCGCGGGTATAGCTATGTTTTCCGCGGACAGGTTTCACGAGCTTTACAGCTCCTGGGCTTCCATAAAATCCTCAAGTATCGTTGCGGTTGTTGAGGGCGGAGCGAACCTGCTGAGCTCCATAGGAATTCCCGTTGATTTCGGAAAGACTGTTATAGCAACGCTTATTGTCCTCTTTGCGGCAACTACCATGGACACGAGCGTAAGGATTCAGAGATACATACTGAACGAGCTCGGGGAGATATACCGCTTCAGGTTTCTCGTAAATCCCTGGGTTGCCTCAGGGGTTGCGGTTCTAACCTCTATGGCTCTCGTCCTCTCAAAGGAAGGCGGAAAGGGAGGTATGGTTTTCTGGCCCGTTTTCGGTGCGGCAAACCAGCTCCTTGCAGGCCTTGCCCTTCTCGTGGGATACCTGTATCTCAGGAGCGTCAATAAACCTACGTGGCCCGTATCCATTCCCATGATTCTTGTTCTCATAATAACTTCTCTCGCCATGGCTATGAATGCCTGGAACAACCTCATGAAGGGGGACATGCTCCTTTTCAGCGTTAGCTTCGTTATCCTGCTTCTTGAGAGCTTCATAATATTTGAGACTATTAAGGCTGTGAGGGAGCCGAAAACCGCTTAGGGCTTTAACGACTCCCTCAGAAGGTAAAAGGCAACGAAGAGCGTTAAAAGAGAAGAGAGAAAGAATGTAAGGAGCTTTATGAGGGAAAAATCGGGGTGAACATACCTTATGAAAAATCCCGACAGGCTCTCAAAAAGGGGAAGGACAAGCAAAAGCAGAAAGGTTAGCGTCTTCCTTTTGTAAGGCGTGAAGAGGAGGAAGTGGCCGAGGGCGAAGTAAAAAGCGGGAATGCTGAGGGTGTGGGGGTGGGAAACCTTTATAAGCCCCTCAAGGCTTTTTGGCTTTAAAAATTTCTTGGGGTCTCCGAGGTAATACTCCTTTACACTCTCGGGGCTGAGTCCCAGCTTTTCCTTAAAAAGAAAGAAGTTTAAAATGGTGAATATTACCGCAAAAAGGGAGAAAATGCCTATGAGGAGCTTTAAGAATCCGAAATCCTGAACATTTTTCTCCTTCTTAATGAGCTTATAAAGGGTTAACGCAAGAACTATAAAAGTTGTAAGCTGGTAGAGAAAGAAAGAAATATTCTTCAGGTAAATAAGGAGTTTAAGCTCGGTCAGATAAATAACGACGTCATAAAGGGGCTGGAGGAACAAAAAGGTAAACGAAGAGAAGGCGAGTAGGTATTTAAACCTGTATGAGAATAGGTTTGTTATTGAGAAGAGAAGAAAAACGAAGAAGAAGTTAATGAAAAGGAATATGTGCATCTCTTGGAATAGGGTTGAGAGGGATACCTTCTCCGGAAAGTCGGGCTCTCCGAAGAAGAATATGCTAAGCTTCCTTACGGAAAGTCCGTAAACCGCATCGTAATAGAAGAAGTTTCCAATCCAGAATAAAAATCCGAAGAGAATGAATGTGAGGAGTCCATAAAAGAGAGGCTTGTTACTTTTCACGTCCGCGGACAGGAGAAACCTCATTCCTTGCCTCCGAAGAGAACCTTCCAGAGTGCGAGCGCCTTCTTTGCGTGTTTTGCTACAGCCCTTGCGCTTAGCGTGGCCCCCGTTATGTTCGGGATATCCTTCTTAAACCTGAGGTTGTTTATGCTTCTTCCTCTGAACAGCCCAAGCCACTCCTTGGGAGGTAAATACTCTATGGGCTCGTAAAAGGCGAGGATTTCTATAAGCTCAATCTTCCCGTTGGGGGATATAACGTATAAAACAGCCTCGGGTTTTGTCCTCACTCTGTGGATATCAACGTATCCGTAAGCAAGAACACGGTCTTTCTTTTTCACTATGTAAAAGGTAACAAAACGGGTGTTTATCTTCATTCCAGCGATTTTTTCAGCTTTCTTTAACTCTTCCTCTGTGAGAATTCTGTCAACAGCCTCTATCTTGGAAGAAGGGTATAATTCCTTTAGAACTTTTTCAGGTTTTGTTTCATTTGAAAAAGCAAAAAGAAAAAGTAGGAGGAAGAGGACAGCGCTTATTGACATTCACACCTCCATAAAAGATAATAAAATAAAAAGCCCTCCCCCTCACCTCCCGAGGGGCGGTGCTCCCGTAGGAGGTAAAGGATGGCGCTCCGTGCCATTCACCTCCTCCGTAAAAAATAATAAAAGGTCCCCCCACCTCCCGGGGGTGGTGCTCCCGCAGGGGCTTTTTCAGAACATCCATGTGATTGCTGCACGATAAACATCATTATCCTTCTTATCCTTGTAGTCTTCACGGACATAATCCGCCTTGAGGGCTACGAGGGGATGGGGCTTGTAAGATATACCGAAGTTATAAATGTTAAGCTCCGAGCCTTCGGGCTTTTCGTATCCCGAGGGGACGGATGCGTGGGTGTCGTAGCTCTCAAATATGCCGAACACGTAGAGCTCCTGTTCCGTGTCAAAGTGTCTCAGGACGTTGTAAGCAACTTGAAGGTAAAATCCCTGCATGCGTTTTGGGAATACTTCACAAGTGCTTTTATCAACCGCACAGGTTGAAGGAGAAAGCTCAAGGGTTATATTCTCCGCATCGCTTACCGTTGCGTAAGCACCTACGAACCTTATGTCAAATCCTCCATATTGCCACCAGACGTGTGGAGAAAAGAGGTAAACGTTTCCGAGGTTGTCTCCCTCCTCGTTCTGGACTCCCGATATGAAGGTAGACGCTCCTACCGTAAGGTTTCTCGGGAGTTTGATGTCTATCCTTCCCGTAAAGGCGAGGGAGTCCATGGCTGCCTCTCCCCCGTTCTGTCTCAGCTTCTTTAAGGGAGCGGAGGCTTTAAACTCTCCCTCTTCCGCCTTCATTCCGTTTAGCACGTAAGCCCTGTAGCTTATGAGCTTCGTATCCCCGTAAACACCTACACCGTTTTCCCTCCAGGTTGTCGGGATTATGTTCCTCTCAAGGTAAGGCCTGTCAACCGAGAAGAAGGTCGGTGGTTCGTGAACCTCGTTAATAATTCCTACGGGAACGAGAACCATACCTCCCCTTATCCCGAACTCGGGCCTGAAGCTGTAATCAAGGTAGGCAAACTCTATCGCGAGCTCACCGCTTTCCTCTCCTCCTTCCACGAACGCGTGCTCAATCTCAATTTCGGAATTAAATTTCAATTTCTCTGAAAATGAGTAACCGAAGTAAAGTATTACTCTCTTCAGGTCCGTCTCAGTTTTCGGTTCCTTATCGGGATTATGTATAAAGAAAAGCTCACCGTATCCACCTATGGACACGCCTTTCTTCAACTGGTAAACCTTTGAGGCTGCGGGTCCGTATCCCCCGTATTGACGGGAGGCCTCGGGAATAACGAGTTCTAATCTCAAGTTCCTGAACTCCTCTTTGAGAACCTTAATCTCTTCTCTGAGCTTCTCAACCTCTTTTTTTAGGTCCTCCTGCGAAAAGCCTAAGCCGAAGAGAGCTAAGGAGAGAAGAAAGGCTTTTCTCATCTCATACCTCCTATGAATTTGAGATTTAGTTTCAATAGCTGTAGTTTATTAAACCGAATACCTAACAGCCTTTCTATGAGATTTATCAGAAAATCGTTATATCTTTTAGGTATTCCCTGAAGGCTTTGTTTATGTAAAGACTTCCGTCCTTGTAAAGGATGAGAACTCCAGCTTTTGGGAAGTTTCTCAGGATTTTCTTAATTTCTCCCTCGGGTGATGCAAATAGAGCGGTAGCAAGGGCATCCGCAACCGCACACCTTTCGTGAAGAACGGTAACCTGGAGTTTATTTCCTTCCTTTCCTATAATGTGTTTTCGGAAGTAATTTCCTGAGGTTGATATGCACACATCCCCTTTATTCTTAGCTTTTAGGAGAATGCCTTTCGTTAAGGGGTTGTAAATGCCTATCTCCCTCGTGTGTCCCCATATGGCCATATCCCCCGAAAGGGCAAGAAATCCCTTCTCGGTTTTTAAGAACTCTTTTGCCTTGTCAAGGGCGTATCCCTTTCCTATGCCTCCAAAGTCAAGGGCCATACCTCTTTTCTTTAGAAAGACCTTGCCATCCCGAAGGACAACGTTTCTATAGTTTATGAGTTCCTTCTTTTTGTTTATCGTGTAGCTTCCGACCGTTGGGTCAAAGTATCCATAAGTTTTTCTTGCCATCTCAAGGGATATCTTTACGAGTTCATAAGTTTCACGGGAAACTTTTACGGATTTTATGTCTGCGTTTCTGTTTATCTGGCTCACATCGGACTCGGGAATAAAGTGGGAAATCTTCTCCTCAAGCCCCCTCAGGTATCTGTAAACCTTTACCTCCTTTCCCTCAATATTATCGGTTATCAGATAAGTTCCCATAAGGTAAAAGACTCTTTCGGCAAAGAGAAAGGAAAGGAGAAGGAGAAGGAATATCATCTCTTCGGGAAGAGTATCTTTCTCTCTCCGAGTTTATAGCTCTCCTTTAGGTATGGTTTTACTTCCTTTGAAAACTCTTTTTGACCGAGCATCTCAAGAGCTTCCTTCATTTTGTTGGGCATTATCGGGTAAAGGAGGTGGGTAAGGACATTAAGCCCGTCAACGAGTGCGTATAAAACCTTTCTTAACTCTTCTGTCCTTCCCTCTTTGTTGAGATTCCAGGGCTGTTTCTCGTCAACATATTTGTTGAGGTAAGAAGTGAGCTTCAGTGTCTCCTCTATTGCCCTGTAAAAGTTAAGCTCCTCCATAAACTTCTCATAGTTCTCTATAACCTCTTTTGCGAATTTTTCATACTCCTGGTCCCTCTCCCCGCTCACCTCTCCACTAAGGAACTTGTTTCCCATGTTTACAACTCTGCTGTAAAGATTCCCTATCTCGTTTGCGAGCTCTCCGTTAATCCTGTTTAAGATAGCTTCCTTTGAGAAATCCCCGTCCTGACCAAAGGGAACCTCTCTCAGGAGGAAGTATCTTACCTCGTCAAGCCCGTATTCCTGAACAACCTCGTAGGGGTCTATCACGTTTCCGAGGGTTTTTGACATCTTCTTCCCCTCAACGGTCCACCAGCCATGGGCAAAGACCTTTTTCGGGAGCTCGTATCCGAGGGACATGAGGAAGGCAGGCCAGTAAACGGTGTGAAACCTGAGTATATCCTTCCCGACTATATGGAGGTCCGCAGGCCAGTATATATCCACCTTATCCTCAAGGGCGGATATGTAGTTAAAAAGTGCGTCAAACCACACATAAATGGTGTGGTTCGGGTCAAAGGGAACGGGTATCCCCCATTTTACACGCTCTCGCGGTCTCGTAACCGAAAGGTCCTTCAATCCCTGCTTTACGAAGGAAATAATTTCGTTCCTCCTATAAGGTGGTTGTATAAAATCGGGGTTTTTCTCGTAAAGCTCAAGGAGCTTATCCTGATACTTGCTAAGCCTGAAGAAGTAAGAGGGTTCCTTTATGTATTCGCACCTCTTCTGGTGTATGGGACAGGTGTAATCTTCGGCAAGCTCCGCCTCGCTCTTGAACTCCTCACATCCGACGCAATACCATCCCTCATACTCACCGAGGTATATATCACCTCTTTTGTAGCACTCCTCAAAGACCTTCTGAACGAACTTCACGTGATAGGGGGCCGTTGTTCTTATGAACTTCGTGTATTCTATCTTCAGGAACTCCCAGAGCTTTTTAAACCTCTCCGCATTCCTGTCAACGAGCTCCTTCGGGGATATCCCGAGCTCCTCCGCCTTTTTCTGTATCTTTAGGCCGTGCTCGTCCGTTCCCGTGAGGAAGAAAACGTCGTAATCTCTCATTCTGTAGTATCTCGCTATTGTGTCCGCGGCTATGGTTGTGTAAGCGTGCCCTATGTGGGGAACGTCGTTAACGTAATATATGGGAGTCGTAACGTAAAACTTTTTTCTCATGGTTTTTAATTATACGTTTTATAATCTTTTATTCGGGGTTTGTGAATGGATAAGCTGGTTATCTTGGGTGCCCAGTGGGGTGATGAAGGTAAGGGAAAAATCGTTGACCTCCTGTCGGAGCATTACGATATAACCGTAAGGTATCAGGGGGGAAGCAACGCGGGGCATACAGTAGTTGTAAACGGGGAGAAGTTCATACTTCACCTCCTTCCCACGGGCATACTCCACGAGCACGTGATAGGCGTGATAGCTCAGGGAATGGTCGTAGACCTTGAGGTTTTAAAGGAGGAGATAGAAGAGCTTGAAAGGAAGGGACTTCCCGTTAAGGAGAGGCTCGTCATAAGCGACAGGGTTCACCTCGTTATGCCCTACCACAAGGTTCTTGACGCTTTATTTGAGAAAAAGAGGGGGATAGGAACCACGTTAAGGGGTATAGGTCCCGCTTACATGTTCAAATACGGAAGGAAGGGTATAAGGATTTCGGATTTATACGACGAGAAGAGATTTTACAGCCTCCTTGAGGAAAACATAGACTTCGTCAAGAATATATGCGAGAAGGTTTTCTGTGAGAAGTTTGAGCTTGACGTTAAGGAGATTTACGAGAAACAGCTCAGCATATTTAACGAGATAAAGGAGAACGTAAAGGACGTTTTCAGGTTCCTCACAAGGACTGAAAAGAGCGTCCTCTTTGAGGGGGCTCAGGGAACGCTTCTTGACATAGACATGGGAACTTATCCCTACGTTACCTCCTCAAACTCCTCAGCTCTTGGGCTTTCAAACGGAACGGGTTTATCCCCCAAGTATTTTTCGGACGCTTACCTAGTCGGCGTTGCAAAGGCTTACCTCACAAGAGTGGGAGAGGGTCCATTCCCTACGGAGCTTAAAGGAGAACTCGGAGAGAGGTTGAGAGAACTGGGGGGAGAATACGGCTCAACGACGGGAAGACCGAGAAGGTGCGGATGGCTTGACCTTGTAGCCCTCAGGTATGCGGTTGAGGTCAACGGGCTTGATGCTCTAATAATAACCAAGCTTGACGTTCTTGACTCCTTTGAGGAGATAAAGGTGTGCGTTGCCTACGAGCTTGACGGAAAGGTAATAGACTACTTCCCCGCATCCTACACCGATATAAGCAGGGTAAAGCCCGTTTACAAAACCTTAAAGGGATGGAAGAAGAATACTAAGGGGATAAGGAATATAAGCGAGCTGCCGGAAGGTGCGAGGGAGTATATAAGACTTATTGAGGAGTTCACGGGAGTTCCCGTTATAATGCTCTCTACGGGGCCAAAAAGGGAAGAGTTCGTATGGCTGAGGGAAATACTCAAGACAAAAAGAAGTTATTCATAAAAAGGGCGAGGCAGTTCGCATACTCGGTTATATTCGGCTACACGCTCCTCCTCGTGGGTGCCTTTATCCTGTATCCTTACTTTAAGATGCCCGTCGTTCCCGAACTCGTTCGCTATGTCATAACCGCTCAGGTTATATCCGCTATCTTCTCTTACGCGGTTTCCTTCCTCGTGAGGAAGCTATTCCTTCCCGTGAAGGCTGAGGGGGATTACTGGGGGTATATCGCCATGAGGAGATACTTCTGGAGCTACGCCCTTATTACGCTCCCCTACTTCCTCGGATACCTATTTTTCATGTTTGCGGGACACATCCAGAGCGTTATACTCGGTTATATGCTAAGCACTGCGGGAGTTCTTCTCTTCCTTCCCAGGGAAGGGGACGTGGTATGAGGGTGTTCTTTCTCCTTATACTCGCCTTCTGGTTTTCCTTCGGAGGGGTTATTCTCAACTTTGACGAGGTTGATATAAAAACCGTAGCGGTTCAACTGGGAAAGCTACTCAAGAAGAACGTAATAATAGACCCGAGGGTGAAGGGAAAGATAATACTCATATCAAACAAGGAGGTTAGCGAAAAGGAAGCCCTTGAGCTTTTCTCCCAGGCCCTCGCACCCCAGGGTTATGCGGTGATAACCGAAGGAGATACCATAAAGATAGTTCCCACGAATCAGGGTGTTCCCTTCACGAGCGTGAAGATTCCGAAGGACGGGGAGCTCGTCACCATAGTTTACAAGCTCAGGAACGTAAACGCCTCTCAGGTTGTCGGAACGCTGAGACCCTTCCTCTCCCCCTACGGGAGGATAGCCTTTCACACCCAGTCAAACACGGTTGTTATTACCGACTACGGGGAATCGGTGAAGAAAATAAGGAGGATACTGAAAGCCCTTGACGGAAAGGGAGCGGGAGGTGAGGTAAGGGTTTACACGCTCAAATACGTAAAGCCCTCTTACCTCCAAAGGCTTCTTAATCCCTTTTCCACGTACTCAAACAAGAAATACGGGGAGCCTACCGTTTTCGGAGCTGTTGACGAGCTCGGCGTTCTTGCGGTTTACGCCCACAGGGAAATTCACGAGGTTCTGAAAGATATAGTAAAGAAGATAGACACACCTGAAACCGCGGAATCCGAAAGAAGCTTTTACATCATTCCCCTTAATTACATATCCGCGGAAGAGCTCTACGAGAGCCTTAAATCCCTCTTTCAGGGTGTAAAGCCGACCTCGGTAAAACCAAAGGGCAAGAAGGGAAGCCTTCAGCCCATATCCCTGAGAAGCGGTATGAAGATAGGTATAGACAAGAGAACGAACTCCCTTATACTCTTCGCAACTAAGGGGGAGTATGAGGCCGTAAAGTCCTTCATAAAGGAGCTTGACAGGAGGAGGAAACAGCTCCTCCTTACCGCAACGGTCGTTGAGGCGTCCGCAAAGAGCATTCTTGAGAGCGGGATAAGGTGGCAGATTCTCGGAACCCACGGGGGTGCGGCTTTCAAGGGCTCATCCCTTCAGGACGTTTACAACGCTTTCAAGTCGGGCCAGTTCATACTGGGTGCCTTCTCAAAAGCGGGAACGACCGTGAGCATAGGCGGTATAGACTTCTTCTTTCCCGACCTCGTTTTCCTATTCTCACTCCTTGAGCAGGGAACGGGCTTTAAGGTCGTATCAAATCCCAAGATTTTAACCCTTGACAATCAGGAGGCAACCATTAAGGTTGGGCAGGTAGTTCCATTTCCTACGGGGATAAAATACGACGTTAACGGAAATCCAATAATTACATACGACTACAAGGATGTGGGGCTTGAGCTGAACATAACACCGAGGATTACGGGAAACACCGTGAGACTCGTTATAGACCTCAAGCTCCAGGAGATAACGGGATACCTTACGAACGAGGTTTCGGGCGTTAACTACACCGTTCCCATAACCTCAAACAGGGAGTTAAACTCGGACGTCGTTATTGAGAGTGGAAAGACAGTAGTTATAGGGGGACTCATAAGCAGAAAGAGTCTAAAAAGCGTTGAGAAGGTCCCGGGACTCGGGGACGTACCCCTTGTGGGAAGACTTTTCAGATATGACAGGGACGAAAAGGACCGAACGAGCCTCTTTATATTCCTCACACCTTACGTGATTACCTCACCCGACGAGCTTTCAAAGATAACGGAGGCCCATAAAAAGCTTGCGGAAAAATTGATGAAGGAAACAAAGAAGAAAAAAAAGAAAAAAGAGATAAAGGTAATGCCCGATGAGGAAGAGGACCTTATTTAACGCTCTTCTCTCAATTATCGTTTTTTTATTAAGCTTAGTTTTATTTTTGTTTTTTACATTCCCTAAGTTTATCTTCATTGATAAGCTTCTTGAAAGATATAAGATTTTTCTGATTTCCGAAAAGGTTTATGAAGGCTATTTCAACGTTATCCTAAACAGGGGAAGGGTTTTTTACTCAAATAAAGAGGTTTTCAATTTTGACGTTGGAAAGCTTGAGCTAAAACCTTTTTATCTCCTTATTAACCTCTCGTGTAAGGGTAGGAAAATAGAGTTAAAGCTTTACCCTTCGGGTGAGATAAATTTTTCCTCGGACGTATACGGATGTTTTAAGGATTTGGAGGAAATCAGGGGAAACGTAGTTTTAAATAAGGACATAAGGGGAAAGCTTGAGCTAAAAGGCCTGAAGGCTCAGGGCTTTAACATTGACAGTGTTATTCTTAACTTCAGAGGTGTGAGGTTTGAAGGAACAATACTTTACGGAGGCATGGAGCTAAAGGGAAGCGGAACGATTAAACTCAATAGGAAGAACATTCTTCTTTCCCGTATAGACGGGAACTTTAGGGGAAGTGGTATAAACTTGAAGGTTTACGGGAATTTAAAGAACCTGAGGGTGAGCGTGAGATGAGGAGGGTTATAGTCGTTCCAGCAAGGATAGGCTCAACGAGGCTGAAGGAAAAGCCCTTAAGAAGAATCCTCGGGAAACCTTTAATCAGGTGGGTGATACAGAACCTTAAAAAGACGGGAGAACGGGTTATACTCGCAACGGACAGCGAAAGGGTTAAGGAAGCGGTTGAGGATTTATGCGAGGTTGTTTTAACTCCATCGGACCTTCCCTCCGGAAGCGACAGGGTTTTACACGTTGTAAGGGATTATGAAGCGGAGCTCGTGATAAACTACCAGGGAGACGAGCCCTTCGCTTACAGGGAGGATATACAAAGGATATTCAATTCCCTTGAGAAAGGGGAGGAGGTCGTAACCCTTGCGGTTAGGGATAAGGAAGCCTACACAAGACCCGAGGACGTTAAGGTCGTTCTTGATAAAAGAGGTTATGCCCTTTACTTCTCCCGTTCACCCATACCTTACTTCAGGAAGGAGGACAGCTTTTATCCCTTGAAGCACGTCGGCATATACGGCTTCAGGAGGGAAACACTCCTGAGATTCGGAAGCATGGAAAGGGGAAGGCTTGAGGAGATAGAAGGTCTTGAACAGCTGCGACTCCTTGAGGAGGGGGTGAGGATAAAGGTTCTTATAACGGATAACTACTACCACGGGGTTGATACGGAAGAAGACATAAAAATAGTTGAGGAGAAGCTAAAAGGTTATGTTGGCAAGGAGCGATAGCTTATCAAGGGCGAGGAGTATTCCGAGGCTTATGAGGAGAATACCTCCCGCTATCTCAACGTATTTAAAGAACCTTGAGAAGCTCTTTACGAAGTTGAGGAACAGGCCAAACAAAAGCCCGGCAAGAATAAAGGGTATTCCGAGCCCCAGGGAGTATATGAAGAGTAGGAGAGCTCCCTGGGAGGCTGTTTCCTGCTGGGATGCGAGAAAGAGTATAGAACCGAGAACGGGACCTATGCATGGACTCCACCCGAAGGCAAAAACCACACCCATAAGAAAAGCCCCAGCGTAAGAGAGCTCAGTTTTAGCCTCTATCTTCAGCTGTCTGTATAAATACTCGTGAACCTTCAGGAAATAAAGGATAAGAACTATAGCGTAGGCAAAGAGGAGGTTAAAAAGCTCCTCCATGTTTATAAAGTTCAGGAGGTATAAGGCTACGGGAATGAAGCCGGCACTTAAGTAGGCTTTTAGGAAGTTCCTCCAGAGGAACAGTCCCGAGAAGTGGAGGCCGAAGAATATAACGAGACCGCTTCCCACCCTTATAACCCAGTCCTGGTAATCGTGAAGTAGCTGACCTATAAAGGTCGCACTCGCACCGAGACCAGTAAAGACGAGGGTAAAACCGAGGACGAAATAAACAGCGGACAGGAAAATCTTTATATTAAACTTCTGGGACTTTTCAATCTCCGCAACGCTAACACCGGAGATATAAGAAAGGTAAGCGGGTATAACGGGAAGAACGCAGGGGGAGAGAAAGGAAAGGAGCCCCGCTATGAAGGCACTTATAAAGGTAACTTCCATAATTTGAATTTTAATCTAAAACGAGGTTAAATCCCTTGGCTTCCTCAAGGGCTTTCCTGTATTCCTTTTCCGTTATTCTCCTGGAGAGCTCCGGGTAATCCCAGGCCTTGTAGTAGGGAAAGTACTGCTTCATAACGTTAACCGCAAGTTTATCGTCTATACTTCTCAAGAAATCCATAACCTCCTTTGTGGTTGATATGTCGTTTGGAAGGACGAGGTGTCTTATCAAGAGTCCCCTCACCGCTATGCCCCTCTCATCAACCTTGAGGTTCCCCACCTGCCTGTACATCTCCCTTATAACTTCCTTCGCAACTTCCGGGTATTTCTTAACCTTTGAGTACTTCCTTCCGTAATACTCGTTAAGGTATTTTAGGTCCGCGAGATATATATCAACGATGCCCTCAAGGAGCTTTATAGTCTCCAGGGAGTCATAAGAGGAGGTGTTGTAAACTATGGGAATTCTGAGTCCCTTTTCAACAGCTATGAGAAGAGCTTCAAGTATCTGGGGAACGACGTGGGAGGGTGTGACGAGGTTTATGTTATGGCACCCGTATTCCTGGAGCTCAAGCATAGCATCCGCGAGGTCCTCGGGGGTCATTATCCTTCCCTTACCGAGGTGGCTCACATCGTAGTTCTGGCAGTATACGCACCTCATATTGCAGTATCCGAAGAAAATCGTTCCGCTTCCTCTGTATCCCCTTATGGGAAACTCCTCACCGAAGTGGGGAAAGTAGTCGGAAACGACGACGTATCTCCCGACCTTGCAGAACCCCCTTTCGTCCTCAAGCCTGTTGACCTTGCAGTTATGTGGGCAAACCCTGCACTCTCTTAGCATCTCAAGGGCTTTCTCAACCCTCCTCTCAAGCTCCCCGCTCTCGTAAAGAGAGAGGTAAGAAGGATACTTCATAGGGATTTAAGAAATAAACGTAAAGAAAAAAGGTCAAGGGGGAAGCTCAGTATCCCCCTTCTTCCGGCAGTTTTACCTTACCCCAGAATATCTTGTAAACGAAGAACTTGTAAGTGAGAACTAAAGGAACACCTATAAGCGCGACTATCAGCATAACCTTTAACGTGGTTTCCGAAGAGGCGGAGTTGTAAACGGTAAGGGAGTTTACGGGATTCCTGAAGGGGTTCTCGTCGTATATGGAGGGAACGAGGGTGGGGAATATGCTCACGAAAGCCATCGCTATGAATCCGAGAATGGTTACCGAGGAGGACCAAAAGGCAAGGGAGAAGCGTTTCTTATTTAGGGCAATTATTACCGTAAGGTATCCCACTATTACTATGGGAAGAACGGGGAATATGAAGAGCCTTATAAAGAAGTTCTGAATGAGCTGAGGGTGGTAAATCATCGTAAGAACGTGAACTATAAGGTAAAGAATAGTAGTATCAAACCAGAGTTTTTTCGCAAAGCTTGATGCCCTCTCGGAAAGCTCCCCGCTCGTGGTCATAGCTATGTATATGGAGCCGTGCATGGCTACGAAGCTGAGGGTAAGAAGGGCTATAAAGAGAGCATAGGGGTCAAGAATGTTTATGAGAATTCCCGTATAGGAACAGTCCTTGTCCGCACAAAGCATGTAGGTTTTCACGGTCTCCCCGTAAAGGTCTTTCTCAATAAGCTTGACGGGAAGCCCCTTTATGACGTTCCCGAGCGTAAGACCGAAAAGGAATGTGGCTCCGAAGCTTCCGAAGACGAAAAATCCGTCCATCATATTTCTCAGAAAGAGTGTCGGCATCTTCCCCCTGTATTCAAGTCCTATAGCCCTCAGGATAAGCATAAAGAGTATGAGAATGAAGGGAATGTATAGACCGCTGAAGAGGGTTGCGTAAGCCACGGGGAACGCTGCAAAGAGAGCACCTCCGGCGAGGATTAACCACACCTCGTTTGCGTCCCATACGGGCCCTATGGCGTTCAGAATATACCTCTTGTCTTCTTCGGTTTTAGAAATAAAGGGATAAACTATTCCCGCTCCCAGGTCAAAGCCGTCAAGAACCGCATACATAGCGACAATAAAGCCTATTAGTATGAACCAAACAACGGGAAGGAGCTCCATCATGCCACCTCCTCTGGGGTTTCAGGACCTTTCTTAACCTTGTAAACCATTAAGCCCACAAAAAGGGCAAAAACAAAGCTGTATATGAGCGTAAATAGGATTATTGATGTGAGTATCTGACCCGCGGGAAGGGGAGAAGCTGCGTGCTTTGTCTGGAGAATGTAGTAAACCACCCAGGGCTGTCTTCCCACTTCCGCAACTATCCACCCGAGAATGTTCGCAATTATAGGCAGTGGTATGGAAATTATGAAGAGCTTGAGAAGGGTCTTCCTGTCTTCAAGTCTGTTCTGTATGGTTGAAAAGAATCCCCAGGTTGTTATGAAGGCGAAGAAGAATCCGAGGAAAACCATTCCCCTTAAGCTCCAGAAGGGTATCCATGTGGGAGGGAGGTCCTCCTCGGTTATGTAAAGGGACATTCTTCCCGAGAACTGCCTCGGGTCAAGCCAGAGTTCGGGAAGCTCGTCCTCCTTCACCTCTTCCCCTTTCGCTATCTTCTGGTAGGTTTTAACGAGGTCGTGAATGCCGTAAACCTTTGCGTCGGGGCTGTGGTATGCGAGTATGCTGAGGAGCTTCGGAATCTCAATGCCGGGAACAATCTCAAGACCCGCTCCCGCTTCCGTCTCCCACTTGTTTTCCATCATAGCGAGCTTGAGGGGCTGAGTTCTCGCAACCTGGTATCCGTGAAGGTCTCCCGCTATTATCTGGAGAAGAGATGCAACCATACCGAGGGTTACCGCTATCCTGAAGGACTCTTTCGCAACGTCAAGGTGTTTCCTTCTGAGTATGTAATAGGCGGAAATTCCCGCGACGAAAATAGCTCCCGTAATCAATCCCGCAAGGAACATATGGGCAAACCTGAAGGGTGTTGAGTAATTAATCACCGCTTCAAGGAAGCTCTCAAGCCTCGCAACCCCGTTCTCTATGTAAAAGCCCTTTGGAGTCTGTTGCCAGGAGTTTGCAACGAGTATCCAGAGGGCGGAGAGATTCGTTCCGAGGGCTACCATCCAGGCGGAGAATGCGTAAAACTTGGGGCTAACCCTCTCCCTTCCGAAAAGCAGAACTCCGAGGAAGACGGACTCAAGGAAGAAGGCGAATATAGCCTCTATCGCAAGGGGTGCTCCGAATATATCCCCGACTGTTTTTGAGTATTCGGACCAGTTGGTTCCGAACTCAAACTCAAGAACTATCCCCGTAACGACCCCCGCGGCGAAGTTTATCGCAAAGAGCGTGGTCCAGAACTTACCGATTCTCTCGTAAAGGATATGCTTCTCGTCGTCTTCCTCCATAGCCCACTTTGTCCAGAAAATGGCGAGAAGAACGGATAAACCAAGGGTTATGGGAACGAATAAAAAGTGATACATGGCGGTTAGTGCAAACTGTATCCTTGCAAGAAGAACCGCATCCATTCCCTTACCTCCATCAAGGTTAGAAAGTTCTAACTAAAGTATAATTTTAATTCCTTGCTGAAATGAGTGTATTATGATTTAAGTCAGTAAGTTAATATAAACTTACAAAAACGAGATGTTAAAAGAAAGAGATTACACTGTAAAGTTCTTCTTTAGTTCCTGAAGACCTTTAAAAATCTCCTCGGTATTAAACCTGTCCTTATAGGTTTTTAGAAGAAGTTTCCAGTCCCAGTAGTTATTTTTAGCCTCAAGAAAGGAAACCTTCTCAAGGTTGTTATTCTTGAAGACCGCTATGAAGCTTGATACGATGGGGTAAGGGTGCTTATAGCTTTCCCATATGAGAAGGCCTGCAACAAACTTCTCATTCCCGTTCTTCTCTCCCAGACCTATTACTCCTTTTACTTCCTTTACCTGTGAAGGGTATAGTTTCTTTAAGCCTTCCGAGAATGGTTTGAGTAGCTCTTCAAAGTCCTTCTCGGTCAGCGGCTGGGGCCCTTTTCTCTCCTCCTTTTTAGGTTCATCCCCAAAAGGAAACTCAACAATTTTTCCCATTAGTCTAAATGATACAATTAACCTTATGGTTAGGAAATTTCTTTTATCAACAATCCTGATAATAGCCTTCTCCTTCGGTAGCGTCCTTGAAGACCTTCAAGATGAAATAACGAAGCTCGTTGAAAAGGTCTCCCCATCCGTCGTGACGATATTCGTCGTTAAGGAAGAAAAAACTTACTTCCCCATACCCGAGTTTCCCTTTGACTTTGACTTTCCCTTCAAGTTTAACAGACCCTATAAGAGAAAGGAAAGGGCGATAGGAAGCGGTGTGATAGTGAAGTATGAGGAGGGAAAAAAAGTTGCATACATACTTACGAACGCTCACGTTGTAAAAGATGCTGTAAGAATAATCGTGAAACTTGACAGACATACCGAAAAGAAAGGGGAAATAGTGGGGATTGATACGAAGACGGATATAGCGGTCGTAAAAATATCCTCGGAAGGTATAAAGGATATAGAGGACAGGGTTGCAAAGCTTGGAGACTCAAGCAAGCTCAAAGTAGGGCAGGTAGTTTTTGCGATAGGAAATCCTTTCGGGCTTGAGAGAACCGTAACGATGGGCGTAATATCAGCACTGAGAAGGAGCATAGGCATAACCCAGTATGAGAGCTTTATCCAGACCGATGCGGCGATAAATCCCGGGAACTCCGGAGGTCCCCTCGTAAACATAGAGGGGGAAGTGATAGGAATTAACACCGCAATAATAGCCGGTGCTCAGGGGCTCGGTTTCGCAATTCCCATAAATCTCGCAAAGTGGGTTATGGAACAGATAATACAGCACGGAAGGGTTATAAGGGGATGGCTCGGTGTCGTAATCCAGGACATAACACCCGATATGGTTGAAGCCCTGGGCGTAAGGGAAGGTGTGATAGTTTCACAGGTGGTTAAAGGAAGTCCTGCCGAGAAAGCAGGTCTTAAAGTTGGGGACGTTATAGTCGCAGTTAACGGAAAGAAGATAAGGGACGCGAGGGACCTCCAGTTCACGATAATGAAGATAAGACCGGGAACCGAGATAACGATAACGGTAATAAGGAACGGAAAGAAGATAAATCTTAAAGCGGTAGTCGGTGAGTTTCCCGAAGAGGGAGGCAAAAGAGTAGGCAAAGCAACACCCGAGAACCTCGGTCTTATACTGAGAGACCTCACACCGAGGGAAAGGGAAGAGTTCGGTATTCCCTACGGAGTTATAGTTGAGGGTATATACTCCGACTCCCCCGCTGAATACAGCGGTCTTCAGCCCGGTGATATAATACTTAAGGTGAATAACTATCCCGTGAGAAACGTAAGGGAGTTTTACGCGGTAATAAACAGGCTAAGGGAAGAAGGAAAGAGTAAGGCCTTACTCCTTGTAAGAAGGGGTGGTGCAAATATATTTATTACCCTGGACTTAGAGTGAGGGGTGAGTATGATTCCAGACTCCGAACAAGAGCTTATAAATCAATACTTGAAGAGGATTTCTAAGATACCACTTCTCACACCGGAAGAGGAGAAGGAGCTCGCAAGAAGGGCAAAGCAGGGAGACAAAGAAGCCTTAAAGAAACTCGTTGAATCAAACCTCAGGTTTGTCGTGAGCGTCGCAAAGCAGTATATAGGATACGGACTCCCCTTCTCCGAGCTTATCGCTGCTGGAAATCTTGGTCTCCTCGAAGCTGCTAAAAGATTTGACCCCGACAGGGGTGTCAAGTTCATATCCTATGCGGTGTGGTGGATTAGACAGGCTATAATGCAGGCACTCTCCCAACAAACGGGCGCTGTGAGAATACCCCTCAAGCAATCCCACATAATAAACAGGATTTCCCACGTATACGGGGAGCTATCAAAGAGGCTTGAGAGGGAACCCACACCCGAGGAGATAGCGGAGGAGCTCTCAAAACAGATAATTGCCAAGGAGCTCGAGAAAGAGCTCGGGAGGAAGCCCACGGAAGAGGAGATAGAGGAACGCTTCAAGAAGGAAGGTTATAAGGTATCACCCGAGGAGGTTGAGAAGTACCTTCAGGTCTGCAGGGTTCCCCTATCCCTCGACGCACCTGTGGGAGAAAATGAGGACACCTTCTTTATAGACTTTTTAAGCAAACACGGAACAGCGGAAGTGGAGGAAAAGGTTATCCAGGAGGTTATCCAAAAGGAGATTGACGACCTTCTGAGCAAGCTCACCGACAAGGAGAGGAAGGTTATAGAGCTGAGGTTCGGACTGAAGGGCAACGAGCCGAAGACGCTGAGAGAGATTGGGGAAATTCTGGGACTCTCAAGGGAAAGGGTGAGACAGCTTGAAACAAGAGCCCTCAGAAAGCTCAGGAGCCTCGCAATGAAGAAACACCTTAAGGACTTCCTGAGCTGATGGATGGGGCCCTCTTAATTGACAAACCAAAAGGCATAACCTCAACAAAAGTTGTAGAAAAGGTAAAGAGAAAGCTCAGAGCTAAAAAGGTAGGGCATACGGGAACCCTTGACCCGATAGCAACGGGACTCCTCATTCTATTAATAAATGAAGCTACCCGCTTCGCACAATTTTTGACGAATCTTCCCAAGACATACGTTTTTACCTTAAAGTTCGGAGCGGAAACGGATACATACGACGCGGAAGGAAAGGTTGTAAAAACTTACGAGGGAGAACTTGACTGCGAAAGGTTGAAGGAAATTCTCAAGGAGTTCAGGGGGGAGATTCCCCAAAAGCCTCCCCCCTTCTCCGCCAAGAAAGTTAAGGGAAAAAGGGCTTACGAGCTTGCAAGAAAGGGGGAAAAGGTAGAGCTAAAGCCCGTGAAGGTGACCGTTTACAAGCTCGAGCTTGTGTCCTGTAATCCCGAAGAGAAGGAGGCGGAGCTCATAACAGAGATATCCTCCGGGGGATACGTGAGGAGCCTCGCAAAGGATATAGGGGATAAACTCGGGATAGGGGCTTACGTGAAGGATTTAAGAAGAACAAAAATAGACGGCATATCGGTGGAGGAAGCGGTAAGTTTAGAGGAATTTCTGAGCGCTCCAAACCCCGAAGAGTATATAATCCCCGTTGAGAGCGTTCTCAGGTTCATTCCCGAGGTGAGGTTAAACAGCTTCCTTGCGGGCAGAATTCTTAATGGTCAGAGCGTCCTTATAGAGGGAGAACCTTATAACGGTCTTGTAAAGATATATGATAACGGAAGGTTTATAGGAATTGGTGAGCTTCAAGGTAGAGTTTTAAAACCTAAGCGTTTGTTAGTAAAAAAATGATTTCAGAACTTGACAATAATACACTCAACCTTTAAGTTATAATTCCTGGATTACGGAGGTTCGGTTATGGCTTCTTCTACGAAGAAGGATTATTACGAAATTCTTGGTGTACCGAGGAACGCTTCACAGGAGGAGATAAAGAAAGCTTACAGGAGACTTGTTAGAAAGTATCACCCCGATATATGCAAGAAACCAGAGTGTGAGGAGAAGTTCAAGGAGATAAACGAGGCATACCAGGTTCTTTCTGACCCCGAAAAGAGAAAGCTATACGATATGTACGGACACGCAGCCTTTGAGGGAGCGGGGGCACAGCAAAGGGTAGAGACGAACATACCCCCAATAGAGGAGATACTGAGAGAGTTCTTTGAGGGAACACCTTTTGACTTTGAAACGATATTTGAGCGTGCAACGGGAAGAAGAAGAAGAACGAGAAGGAGAGCGATAAGGGGAGAGGATATAGTCGTTCCCGTTGAGATAACCCTTGAGGAAGCCTTTAGAGGAACAACCGTTCCCATAGAGGTTGAAAGGGAAGTCCCCTGTGAAGTTTGTGAGGGAACGGGATACGACACGAGGACGGAAAGAACCTGTCCCACCTGCGGCGGAAGGGGTGAGGTCGTTCAAGGAAACTGGTTCATACAGGTAAGGCAGACATGCCCCACCTGCGGAGGAGAGGGAAGGATAGCTGAGGAGTGTAGAAGCTGTGCAGGAAGGGGAACGGTAAGAAGAAAAGAAACCATAAAGGTTAAGATTCCGCCCGGAGTGAGGGACGGCTCAAAGCTCGTTGTTGAAGGAAAGGGACACGCTGGAAGAAACGGGGGAATACCCGGAAACCTCTATATCCTCGTTAAGGTGAAGCCTCACAAAATCTTTGAGAGGAAGGGGGACGACCTATACGTTGACGTTAATATAACCTTCCCCGAAGCTGTTCTCGGGACGGAAATAGAAGTTCCCACAATAGACGGGGAAAAGGTGAAGGTAAAGATACCGCCCGGAACGAAGGAAGGAGACCTCATAAGAATTCCCGGAAAGGGCATGCCGAAACTCAAGGGCTCGGGAAGGGGGGATATGTACGTGAGGGTTCACATTGACGTTCCCAAGTATAACGTCTTTAGTAAAATTCTTGGGGACGGAAAGAAGGCGGAAGAGCTTCTCAAACAGCTTCAGGAAGTCTTACCTAAGCCCGAAAGGGTTGTTCAAAGGGGGTGATTAGCCATGAGAAAGAGGAAGGCCTATTACACGATAGGTGTCGTTGCAAAGATGTATAACATACACCCGCAAACCTTAAGACTCTATGAAAGGGAAGGTCTTTTAAAGCCCTCAAGAACCGAAGGAAACACGAGACTCTACACGGATGAGGACCTTGAGAGACTTGAGTTTATTCTCTTCCTCACGAGGGAGCTCGGGGTAAACCTCGCGGGTGTGGACATAATCCTCAACCTGAAACAGCAGATAGAGGAGATGCAGAAACAGATAGACCAGCTGATGGAGTTCATCCAGAACGAGCTATCAAAACTCCAGGGAGAGGCATACCAGAAGGCCATAGTTAAGGTTCCCAAAACGAAGGTTGTAAAGCTTGAAGAGATACTCGTCGCAAAGCAGAAGGAGAAAGATGAGAAGTAAGATACTCGTTCACATCTGCTGTGCTCCCGATGCCATTTACTTTATAAAGAAGCTTCGGGAGGAGTTTCCCGAAAGTGAGATAATCGGATACTTTTATGACCCAAACATACACCCCTACGAGGAGTATAAGCTCAGGTATATAGAAACCGAGAGGATATGCAGGGAGCTTGGGATAAAGCTGATAGAAGGCGAGTACGACGTTGAAGAGTGGCTTGAGAAGGTGAAAGGATACGAGGACGAGCCAGAGAGGGGAAAGAGGTGTACCATATGCTTTGACCACAGATTGACGAGGTCCGTAAAAGTTGCTCAGGAGCTCGGATGCGAGTATCTCACGACTACGCTCCTTATGAGTCCTAAAAAGAGCATTCCCCAGCTGAAGAGGGCTGGAGAGGAAGCCACCAAGGGAACTAACGTGAAGTTTCTTGCCCTTGACTACAGGAAGGGTGGCGGAACCCAGGAGATGTTCAGGCTATCGAAGGAGAGGGATATATACCAGCAGGATTACTGCGGTTGCATATACGGACTCTTCAAGCAGAAGGACACACCCGTTCAGTGGGACCTGGTGAGCTTTCGGGGAAGAAGGCCCGGCTCAAAGGAGGAACGCTTATTCATAAAGGAGATAAGGCTTGAGGCTGAAACTCTCGGTCTTCCCGTAAGGGAGTATGAGTTTCCCTTCCTCAACTGGAAAGTTCTTGAAGGGAAGATTGAGGTAAACAAGGAAGTGATACCCTCTTACGTTCTCCCCTATTCCGCTCCCATCAGAGGGATTGCGAAGGGAAGAGTTGAACACGTAAACGGGGATAAGCTCTTTCTGAATAAACAGAATGTGAGGATAATCCTTAAAAAACCCTTCGGGGATTTACCCTTAAGGGAGGCGACAACGCTCGTGAATCCCACATTCATAGTTCCCTATGAATACAAGAAAAAGCTCCTTTCCGAAAAGATAACCGCAACCCTGAAAACGGAGTTCATGCCCGAAAAGAGCGAGGTATTAATAATTGGAAATCCTGAAGCGGAGGAGCTTCTCGGAATACCCGCGGATACCCTTCAGGACGGAAGGGGGGTGGAAAAGGATAAAGTTCTCGGATTTATTGAGGAAAACCTTGAAAGAATAAAAAAGAGAAGCTTGGCGGTAGCCCTACTCGGAGCGGAAAGCCTCGGGAGGAGCGGAAGCAGGTTTATAAGGGATTACCTCGGAAGGGATGTTGAGCTGATACTTGAGTGGGGATAAAGGATATTAGAATATTCTAATATCGTGATATAATTACGTGGATGGAGGTGGCTATGGGAAGATATCTCCTGGTACTTCTTTTCGGATTTGCCTTTTCCGCGGAAATACCCCTCAAGGTTTTTATAGAGGATGCCCTTGAGAGAAACCTTGAACTTCAGGCCTACAAAAGGGAAGTGAAGTCAAAGGAGTATGAGTATAAATCCGCGAGGGCTCTTCTGTTTCCCAACCTCAAGCTTGAAGAGACCTTCTCAAGAACAAACATTCCCGCTTACGTTCTCTTCACTAAGCTGAACCAGGAAAGGATAACCCCAAACGATTTTGCCCCGAATAAGTTAAACGACCCCGACGCGGTTAATAACTTTGAGACGAAGATAACCCTTGAAGTTCCCATATGGATGGGCGGAAAGCTGAGGGCTTTTAAGGAGATAAACAGGTATAAGTGGATTGCGAGCAAAACCGAATACGGAAGGAAGGAAGAAGAGGTAATCCTTAAGGTTTACGAGGCTTACGCTAACGCGGTTCTTGCAAAAAATGCGGTAAAAGTTGCGGAGCTTTCCGTAAAGGACGCAGAGGAGCATATGAGACTTGCAAAGAAAGCTTACGAGACCGGTGTTGCCCTGTTTGCGGACGTTCTGAGAGCTAAGGTTTACCTCTCAAAGGCGGAGGAAAAGCTTACCCAGGCGAGGAACAACTACGAGGTTGCAAAGAAAGCCCTTGAGCTAATAACAAACAGAGACTACGGGGAATTTGACGTTGAGGATATAAAGGCGTGCCCGAAGGTTAGCAAAGAAGAGTTAAAAAAGGTAGCACTCCAGAAAAGGGAGGACTACAGAGCTATAAACTACTACCTGAAAGTTCTGAAAGAGGCGAGAAGGGCAGTTCTTGGGGATATACTCCCTCAGGTGTTTGCCTTTGCGAACTACTCTATGTATGACAAGGATACACCCTTCGGAACTCAGGGGGACGGATACACCTTAGGCGTCGGCGTGAAGTGGCAGTTCAACACGGGCGGAAGCACGTTCCACAAGATAAAGAGCGTTGAAGAACAAAGAAGGGCACTCCAAGAGAAAAAGAAGCTCCTCGCGAAGGCCATAGACTTCCAGATAGAACAATCTTATGCGGAATACGAGAACGCTTTGAAGTCCCTTGAGTCCGCAAAGAGGAGAATGGAGGAGGCTAAGGAGGTTCTGAGGGTTATAAAGAAACGCTACGAGGTGGGGATGGCGAGAATGGTTGACCTTCTTGATGCACAAACCCAGCTTGATATGGCGAGGTTTGAGTATGTGAAGGCTTTGAGGGATTGTAATATAGCCTACGCTAAGGCTCTTTATTCCGCGGGAATACTTAAGGAGGAGGTACTGAGATGAGAACCTTTATGAAATACTTCGTCTTTCTGTTCATTCCCATATTCCTGACGATACTCTGGCTTGCGGGAGTTTTCCACGAAAAGATAGAGGCAAAGGAGGTAAAGAGGGAAAGGAAAACGGTGAGCGGTGTGGTTATAAAACCCGTTAAGGTCGTGAAAGAGGTTCCCATAGCCTACACGGGAACGATAGTTGCAGGGGACAGGGCGGAGATATCAACGAGGGTTATGGGTTACGTGATTGACGTGAAGTTTAAGGAGGGGGATTTCGTAAAGAAGGGGCAGACCCTCTTTGTCGTGGACCCAAGGGATATAAGGGCTCAGGTAAACATAATGAGACAGAGAATACACCAGGCTGAGAAAAACTACCTTGCCGCAAAAGCGAATTACGAGGCCGTAAAAAAGACATACGAGAGGTTCAAGAAACTCCTCAAAGAGGGAGCGGTAACCCAGCAGGAGTTTGACCAGGTTGAGGCAAAGTTCAAAGCCGCAAAGGCCCAGCTTGAAGCTGCAAAGGCGGAAATAAAAGTGGCAAGGGAAGCCTACAACTCTGCAAAAGCCCAGCTCTCTTACGCTGAGGTAAAAGCCCCCTTTGACGGACACGTAATAAGCAAACTCGTTGATAAGGGGGATATAGCGAGGCCGGGAATGCCCCTTGCGGTTCTTGAGAGAAAGCCATACAAGGTTGAGGTAGCGTTTCCCGAAAAGTACTTCGGAAAGATAAAGGTGGGGGACAAGCTTGAGGTTTACGTTGAAGTCCTGAGGAAAACCTACATAGCTGAGGTTGTTGAGGTAGAACCTGCGGTTAACCCTATGACGAGAACCTTCAAGGTTAAGGCACTCATAGACAGCAACGAGGTGAAGAGCGGTCTTTTCGCAAAGGTTTTCAAGATTGAGAAGATAGAAGAACCCACTGTATTAATCCCGAAGAGTGCGGTCTTCAAGAGATGGGACTTTACGGGTGTCTGGGTTGTTGATAAGGAAGGAATTATAAAGCTCAGGCTCGTTCGTCTCGGAAGGGAGTATAACGGTTATTACGAGGTTCTCGCTGGTCTTTCTCCCGGTGAGAGGATAATCGTTGAGGGTATAGAAAAAGCTTGCGACGGATGTAAGGTAGGAGGTTAATCCGATGTACGGATTTGCGGGAAGACTCGCCCACTACTTTATAGACTCAAAGCTAACGCCCATACTTATAATCGTTGCCCTCTCCTTAGGACTTTTTGCGGTTCTTACCACTCCGAGGGAGGAAGAGCCCCAGATTGTCGTTCCGATGATTGATATCTTCATACCTTACCCGGGTGCGACCCCCGAGGAGGTTGAGGCGAGGGTTGTCTTCCCCCTTGAGAAGAAGCTCTGGGAGCTGAAGGACATAGAGTATATTTATTCGGCATCTCTCAACGATATGGGAATAGTTACCGCGAGGTTCTACGTCGGAACGGACCCCGTAAAGGCCCTCGTTGACCTCAATTCAAAGATGATGTCCGCCCTTGATATGGTACCCCCAGGGGTAATCCTACCGCCAGTCGTTCGGCTCATGTCCATAGACGACGTTCCCATAGTTACGCTAACCCTGTGGGGTGAGAATTACGACTGGTATTCTTTAAGGAGGCTTGCGGCAACACTCCAGAACGAGATTAAGAAGATTGACAACGTAGCAAACGTTTACCTCATCGGTGGAAGGCCGAGACAGATAAGGGTTATCCTTGACCCGAAGAAGATGGAGGCGTACGGGGTATCTCCCCTTTACGTTGCCCAGATACTCAAGAGTGCAAACGCCCAGGCCATAAGCGGAAAGATAAATAAAGGAAACACGGAGTATCTCATAAAGACGGGGATATTCTTCAAGTCTGTAAAAGACGTTGAGAACGTTGTTGTAGGAGTTAGGGACGGAAGGGTAATATACCTCAAAGACGTTGCAACGATAATTGACGGCCCGTCAGAGATAAAGGATTACGTCTTCTTCGGTGTTGGCGAAGCCCACGAGTATAAGGGAATTGAAGGAAAGCCCGGAGAGCTTTATCCCGCGGTCACGATAGCGGTATCAAAGAGAAAGGGAACGAACGCTGTCATTGTTGCTGAACAGGTGATAGAGTTCGTTGAACACCTGAAAGGTAAGGTAATACCGAAGGACGTGAACGTAACGGTTACGAGGAACTACGGTGAGACCGCACAGGAAAAGGCAATGGAACTCCTTGAACACCTCTTCATAGCCACTTTCTCGGTGGTTCTACTTATAGCGGTATCTCTGGGAGTTAGGGAGGCTATAGTTGTAGGCCTTGCGGTTCCCGTAACCCTCTCCATAGCCCTCTTCCTGAACGAGATGTACGGATTCACCCTCAACCGTGTTACCCTCTTTGCCCTGATATTCTCCATAGGTATTCTCGTTGACGACGCGATAGTTGTCGTTGAGAACATACACAGATGGTTTGAGATGCAGAAGCTCCCCCCGAGGGACGCTATAGTCCACGCAACGGATGAGGTAGGAAACCCAACGATACTCGCGACATTCACGGTTATAGCGGCACTCATGCCCATGGCCTTCGTTACGGGTATGATGGGCCCCTACATGAGGCCCATTCCTATTAACGCATCAGTTGCGATGTTCTTCTCACTGCTCGTTGCCTTCATAGTCACGCCTTGGGCAGCCTATCACATACTCAAGAAGGAAAGGGAAGCCCACGAGATAAACATAAGGAAGACATTATTCTGGAAGGTTTACTGTCACATAATGTATCCCCTCCTTGCGAGCAAGGTAAAGAGGTATCTCTTTTACCTCTTCGTCCTCGGACTTATGGGAGCTTCCGTGGGAATGATAGCAACAAAGCACGTTCTCGTTAAGATGCTCCCCTACGATAACAAGTCGGAGCTTGAGATAGTCCTTGATATGCCCGAGGGGACTACCTTAGAGGACACCCTTAAGGTTGCAAAGGAGATAGCGGATTACGTCGGAAGATACTCAATAGTTACCGATTACCAGATTTACGCAGGAACTGCCGCACCCTTCACTTTTAACGGACTCGTCAGACACTACTACCTCAGGCAGGCATCAAATCTCGCAGAGATTCAGGTTAACCTCGTAGGTAAGCACGACAGGGACCTCCAGTCCCACGAGTTTGCAAAGCTCATAAGACCGAAAGTTCACGAGATAGCGAATAAATACGGCGCTAAGTATGTCGCGGTTGTTGAAGTTCCTCCCGGACCTCCCGTTCTCTCCCCCATCGTTGCTGAGGTTTACGCCCCCGATATGAAGACACAGAGAGAGTTTGCCTGGAGGGTTCTCAAGATATTCAAGGACTCAAAGGCTATAACCGACGAGGGCATTTACCTTGAGTATCCCGCTCCCATGATAAAGTTCAAGGTGAGGGAGGATAAGGTAAAGCTTGCGGGACTTACAAAAGAGGAAGTCGTTTACACGGTGAAGGCCTTGATAGGAGGATGGCAGGCGGGCATAATGCAGACGACGGACACCGAACACGTTCCCATAATCATAAGGCTTGACGAGAAGTTCAGGGTTCCCGAAGTCCTGAAAAACGTAAAGATACCAAATAGGGAAGGTAAGCTCATTCCCCTTTCAGAGCTTGTTGAGGTTGAGGAAGGGCCAATTCCACAAACCATTTACCACAAGAACTTAAGAAGGGTCATATACGTAATAGGTGATGTCGCGGGAAGAGAGGAGGCTCCCATTTACGGAATTATGGACGTGAGAGATAAGATACTCAGCATCAAGAACCCCTACGGAGAAGTGGGAGAGCTCTGGATGTCCCTTCCCGTTATGGAGGACAGGGTTTACATCAAGTGGGACGGGGAGATGCACATAACCCTTGAGGTGTTCAGAGACCTCGGACTTGCCTTTGCTGTTGCAGTTTTCGTTATGTACGTCCTCGTTCTCGGTTGGTTCAAGGACTTCAGAATTCCCGGGATAATCCTTGCACCTATACCCCTCACCCTCGTCGGTATAATTCCGGGACACTGGCTTATGGACAAGATAATGGGCAACGTATTCTTCACCGCTACATCAATGATAGGTTTCATAGCCCTCGGTGGTATAATCGTCAGGAACTCAATCCTCCTCGTTGATTTCGCAGAACAGAGGGTAAAGGAAGGCCTTCCCGTTCACGTTGCGGTTGTAGAGGCGGGAGTAATAAGAACAAGGCCAATACTTCTCACCGCGGCTGCGGTCATAATAGGTGCTTTCGTCATAATCTTTGACCCCATCTTCAACGGGCTCGCCATATCCCTCATATTCGGAACGATCGGCTCAACGACTCTAACTCTCGTTCTCATACCTGTAATGTATTACGCCTCAAAGATTAAGAGAATGCCTCCAGAGGCCTGTCCCACACCCGAGATGATAAAGAGGGATTTAATGGCGGATTAAGGCCTTTTCCTCCTTTAAAAACTTTTTTATAATTAAATGAACCTAAAACTTTGATAGGAGGTGAGAAAGGCTTGGTTACGGTGATAGTGAATGAAGGAGAGCCCATAGAGAAGGTATTGAAGAGGTTCAAGTCTAAGGTTGAACAGGAACAGATTTTAACCGAGCTCAAGAGAAGGGAACATTACGAGCCTCCCAGCGAGAGGAAGAAAAAGAGGGAGAGAAACAGGAGAAAGAAGATTCTGAAGGCCCTAAAGAAACAGCAACAGCTCATTTAAATATCTCAAGGGCGGGATTCACGGGAAGCTCCCCGTATCTTGCCCCTTCCACTATAACCTTCCTCCCTTTAATCCTTATCCTGTCCTCTGCAAACCACTGAACAGTCTGGGGGAGTATCTTGTGCTCCCACCTCAGTATTCTCTCGGAAAGGGTTTCCTCGGTATCCTCCGGAAGGACGGGAACAACAGCCTGAACGATAACGGGACCTCCGTCAACGCTTTCGTCAACTATGTGAACGGTGCAACCCGAGAACTTAACACCGAACTCCAGAGCCTGCTTCTGGGCGTTTAGTCCCTGAAAGGCTGGAATCAAAGAAGGGTGTATGTTTATAACCTTGTTCGGGAAATGTTTTAGAAAGTTTTCCGAGAGTATTCTCATAAATCCCGCAAGAACTACGAGCTCAACCCCTCTCTCCTTAAGTATGCTTGCTATTTTTTCCTCAAACTCCCTCTTACTCTTGAAGTTCTTTCTCTCAACCACCTCATAGGGAATGTTGTGTTTCTTACACCTCTCAATTGCATAGGCTTTTGGATTATCCGAGATAACGATTTCTATGGACGCCTTAACCTTTCCTGCCTCTATTGAGTCTATGATTGCCTGGAGGTTGCTACCCCTGCCCGATACGAGAACACCTATCTTCAGCATCTCAATAATTTTAAACTCTTATTTATGAGAAACCTCGGACTTTGCACGGACCTCTATGAGCTTACGATGGCCCAGAGTTACCTGTACGAAGGGAAAACGGGGAAGGCGGTTTTTTCCCTATACGTAAGAAAGCTCCCCGAAAATAGGAACTTCTTAATAAGTGCGGGACTGGAAACGCTCATAAAGAGAATAGAGAACTTTAAGTTCGGGGAGGAGGAGATAAGGTATCTGAGGAGTCTGGGACTCTTTAAGGATGACTTTCTTGACTACCTCAGGGAGTTTGAGTTTGACGGGAACATTTACGCAATCCCGGAGGGGAGGATTATCTTCCAGAACGAGCCTATAGTTCAGGTTGAAGCAAGCATACCGAAGGCCCAGCTCCTTGAGACAATGGTTATAAACACGATACAGCTTGAAACAATGATAGCCTCAAAGGCTGTAAGGAGCTATCTCGTCGCGAAGGGAAAGAAGCTCGTTGATTTCGGTTTCAGGAGAGCCCACGGGCTTGAGGCGGGCATACTTGCAGCGAGGGCATCCTTCATAGCGGGATTTGACGGGACCTCAAACGTTGAGGCGGGGAGGAGGTTCGGAATACCCGTTGTCGGAACAATGGCCCACTCCTACGTGATGATATTTGATAAAGAAGAGGACGCTTTCAGGGCTTTCGCAAGACTTTACCCGAAGAACGCTATATTCCTCGTTGATACCTATGACACAATAGAGGCTGTTAAAAAGGTCGTGAAGCTTGCAAAGGAAGGCGTCCCGACGGTAGGAATAAGGATAGACAGCGGGGATATCGTTAAGCTTACGAAGGAAGCGAGAAGAATTCTTGACGAGAACGGGCTTGAGAATGTGAAGATAATCGTGAGCGGAGGGGTTGACGAGTATAAGATAAAGGAGTGGCTTGATAAGGGAGCACCGATAGACGGCTTCGGTGTGGGAACAAAGTTCATAACTTCAGCGGACGCTCCCTACTTTGACATAGCCTACAAGCTCGTTGAGTATGAGGGAAAACCTAAGTATAAGCTCAGTCCCGGAAAGAAAACCTTCCCATACAAGAGACAGGTATACAGGTATTACAAGGGCGGAAAGATGGCTTACGATGAAACGGTAAAGTGGGGAGAGGAGAGGGAAGGAGAGAAACTCGTAAAGCTATACGTGGAGAACGGAAAGCTTAAAGAGAAGCTGCCGAGCCTTAAGGAAATCAGGGAAGTTGTTATAGAGGAGCTCAATAAACTCCCCGAGGAGTTCAAGGATATATATAGGCGTTGTGAGTATGAGGTTAAGATTTTATAATTTATTATTCGGTAGGAAGGGTGGCCGAGCGGTCGAAGGCGCGGCGCTGGAAACGCCGTGTGCCCCGTTTGGGGCACCGAGGGTTCGAATCCCTCCCCTTCCGCCATACTCCCCATGAAGGTAAGAATAGGAACGAGAAAGAGTAAGTTAGCCCTCTGGCAGGCAAATTACGTAAAGGAGTTCCTTGAAAAACACTGGGGCATTGAAGTTGAGCTCGTGAAGATAACGACGACGGGGGACAAGATAAGGGACGTTCCCCTCGCCAAAATAGGGGGAAAGGGGCTCTTCGTTAAGGAGATAGAGAAGGCCCTACTTGAAGGTGAAATAGACCTCGCGGTTCACTCCCTCAAAGACGTCCCCATGGAGATACCGAAAGGTCTAACACTTGGAGCAATAACCAAAAGGGAAAATCCTTACGACGTTCTCATATCAAGGGACGGAAAGAAGCTCTCCGAGCTACCCGAAGGCTCAAAGGTTGGAACATCCTCACTCAGGAGACAGGTCCAGATAAAGAAAAGGAGAAGGGATTTAAAGGTGGAGGTCCTGAGGGGAAACGTTGACACGAGAATGAGGAAGCTAAGGGAAGGCCTATACGACGCAATAATCCTTGCCTATGCGGGTGTGAAGAGAATGGGCTTTGAGAAGGAGATTACGGAGGTCCTTTACGACTTCATACCCGCGGTGGGCCAGGGAAGCCTCGCCATAGAGATAAGGGAAGGGGACAAGAGAATTGAGGAGCTTATAAAACCCCTAAACCACAGGGAGAGCTACATATCCGCACTATGCGAGAGGGCATTCCTGAGGGAGCTTGAGGGAGGATGCCAGGTTCCCATAGGTGCATTCGCAAAGGTAGAAAGCGGGGAGGTTAATCTAAGGGCGTTCATTTCGGACCTTGAAGCGAAAAGATTTATAGAAGGCGAGGAAAGGGGAAGCGTTGAGGAAGCCAAAGAAGTCGGAAAGAGGCTTGCCCACAGACTTTTAAAGGAAGGGGGAGAGGAAATCCTCAGGGAGATATACTCCCGATGAGATTCTTAGGCTTTGAGGTTCTCCCTCCTGAGGAGAATATGAGGAGGGACGAGGAGATTCTTCTTGAGCTTGAGAGGGGAAAGATTCAACCTTCTTTCAGAATATACGAGTGGAGCGAGGTATGCGTAAGCCTCGGAAGGAATCAGGAAAGTAGGGACTTTCCCGTTAAGGTTGTGAGGAGGCCGACGGGAGGGGGTGCACTCCTCCACGGGTGGGACCTAAGCTTTTCCGTGGTAGGATACAGGGAAGGAAAATCCCCACTAAAAATATATAAAGATTTTTCTCGGATTTTTATAAAAATATTTGAACGCTTCGGTGTAAAAGTTTTTCTTGAGAGGAATAAATCTTACGATAAAGATGAATACTTCTGCTTCTTCTTTCCGACCTTCGGTGAGATAAAAACGCAAGAGGGAAAGAAACTCGTAGCCCTTGCGATGAGAACCTTAAAGAAAGGATTCCTCATACATGGGAGCGTTTATAAATACTTCAATTACGAAGAGGCGGAAAGGATTCTTGGGATTAATAGGGATGCCTTGAGGAAACGGATAACGTCCCTGTGTGAACTCGGGATTAATTCGGAAGAATTTAAAAAATTACTCTATTTTTACCTTCTTTCTTCGCTTCGTAAAGTTTCTGGTCAGCACAGTTGATGTAATCCTCAGGGGATTTATCTCCCGTATATATATCGCTACATACACCTATACTTACAGTGACGTTTATTTTATGACCTTCGCACTCAATCTCCGTTCTTTCCACAGCTCTCCTTAACTTCTCAAGAATGTTTACCGCATCTTCAAGCCCTGTTGAGGGAAGAAGAACGAGAAACTCCTCCCCTCCGTAGCGAAAAATGTAATCGGATTTCCTCAGGTTTTTCCTTATAATTTTTGCAACATTTTTAAGAACGCAGTCTCCAACGAGGTGTCCGTAGGTGTCGTTTATCTTTTTAAAGTCGTCAAGGTCTATTATCGCAACCGAGAATGGAAGCTCCGTATACATTGAAAGCTCAAGAACGTCTTCAAATATCGGTATAAGGAAGCGTCTGTTTAGAAGTCCCGTAAGGGGGTCTTTCTTTAGCTCCTCCGATACCTCCTTCAGCCTTACCGCGGAAAGGAGTGAAATAAGAGCGTAAGAGTTCTTAACGCAGTTCTGGTAATAGAAATACGCACTTATGTAATTTTCTTCTTTTAAGGATTCGTAAAACTTCTTTGCGAACACGTGAACCGTTTTATGGGTTTCAAGAATCTCCCTTAGGAACCTCTCCTTGAGCCTCTGCTTTCTTAGTCTCATCAAGTCTCTCCAGAGGAAACAGTTTCTATAATTGAGCTCAACGGAGGGCTCAGCGGAAAGATTTATGACATCTCTCAGAAAGCGTATGGTCCAGAGAAGTTTCTCCTTTATATACCTCTCCCTCCTTGAATCCTTTAGGAGCTCCTTTATAAGAACCTTTTCAAAGACGTATTTATCCTTTTTTGCCTCTTTAACTATAAGCTCTTTTGAGATATTGTTTACAACTTTTAGGGCTTCTTCCTCCCCATACTCCTCCCTTAACCTTTTCCATAAGTCGTAAAGTGTTTCATAGTTTCCTATCCTTAATTTTTCCATAAGCCCGTTATTTTAAATTTAACTCTTTCGGGAGTATATTAATAAGTAATCAATCACTTACGGAGGAAGGCATGTTTTACGTTTCAAAGATTACACCCTTTTTGTTCGCCCTCGGAATTTTAAATCTTTTTCTTTCCTTAATCTTTAAGATAAGTGGGGATATACAGGGCTTCGCAGTTCTTTCGGTGTTCGGCTTTATAGGTCTTGTCCTCCTCGGAGCTATGTATCAGATAATCCCGAACTCCCAGAACAGGAAACTCCCTCGGGAGTGGGTCTCTTACATAGTTCTCTTAATTGTTTTATACGCCTTTCTTAACATTTACGGGGGTGATTTAAGGGAAGGGGGCTTTTTTCTTTTTCTCTCTTCGCTTATCTTCCTCTTTCACGTGATACCCGTTCTTAAGAACACCGCTCCCTTAACCGTAAGGTTTCTTATAGCTTCCGTTTTATACCTTTCCCTTTCTTTTTTACTTCTGTGGCTTTACGCCCTCGGGTATGTTCCCCTTCAGCTTGCGGTTCACACATTAACCGTGGGTTCAATGCTTAACGCGGTTTACGGAGTTGAGCTCGCCTGGATACCGATGCTCCTTATGACAACTATAAACATAAGGAAGGCTGAGAAAATTTTTATAGCGAAGCAGGGAAGCACAATTCTGTTCCTCCTTACCTTCTGGAGCCTTAACTATAAACTGATTGCCCTCGTTTCCCTCCTTGAGCTCGGTATAGCCCTCGCTTTTATTTACCTTCTTTACGATATGATGAAGAGGAGAACCATGGCAACCCCCCTTCCTCCCGTTGTTAAGCTCTTTTTTGTAGCTCTCGGAATGCTTCCCCTGGGCATGATTGTTGGCATTCTGGGAGCTTCATACCCCGATATGCTCTCTAGACTCATATTCATTCACGCAGACCTTATGGTTTACGGATTCGGGGCTTTTACCATTTTCGGTGGTATGATGCACCTCCTTCCGAGGATTGTTTGGAACTGGAAGACCCAGAAGGGCGAAGCTCAGAACCTCAGTATAAACGAGATACTGGGCGATAAGGATATAAACGAGTTCATTGAAATGGCTCTTATACTTTACGCGCTCTTCCTCGCAACGGATGTGCTCTTCAAACCCGTGAGCGTTTTATCTTCCGTCCTTTACTTCCTCATTCTCGGGCTATTTTTAAAGAACTTGATAAAGGCTTACCTTCTTATTTTCCGATAAAATCTTTTATATGATAAAAATTTTATCCCCTGCAAAAATAAACTTGGGATTGTGGATTCTCGGCAAAAGACCCGACGGATACCATGAGCTCATAACGCTATACAGAGAGATACCCCTATACGATGAGATATACATAAGGGAAGGTGTTCTGAGTGTTGAGACAAATCTGAATATCCCCCAGGAGGAAAATATAGTTTATAAGGGACTCAAGGAGTTTGAAAGGATTACGGGTTTGCCCGTTGAGTTTTCGGTTTTCATACAGAAAAACATACCGGTAGGAGCGGGACTCGGAGGGGGAAGCTCAAACCTCGCAAGCGTTATAAAGAAGGTTAACGAGCTTCTGGGAAGTCCTTTGAGCGAGGAAGAGTTAATCCAATTTCTCGGAAGCATTTCCGCGGACGCACCCTTTTTCGTAAAGGGAGGTTCCGCAATAGGAAGGGGTATAGGGGAATTGATAGAACCCGTTGAGTTTAAAATTGAGGAAAAGCTGACGCTTATAATTCCGAGTGTTCAGTCAAGCACCGCAAGGATATACGGAGCGGTGAGACCCGAGCATTACGTAAGCAGGGAATATGCGGAAGGAAAAGTTAGGGAAGTAATTGAGGGAAACATTGAGGCGATTGAGAACGTCCTCGGTGAGTTAGCGAAGGAAATTTATCCCGAGATAGGAGAAGTCGTGAGGTTCGTTGAGTACTTCGGATTTAAGCCTTTTATAACGGGAAGCGGTTCGGGTGTATTCTTCTTCGGTGAGGCACCCGAGGAAATGAAGAGGGGGGCAAAGGGGAGGATGTGGAGGGTTATAGAGCTTGAGCTTTAATCCTTGAGGATAAACTTAACGGGAAGCTTTACGAGAACCCTCGTTTTAGGTTTTGGGAACTTCCCGCAGAGTTTTTCAACGGTGTTCTTAGCCTCGTTATCGAGAACCTCAAAACCGCTTGAGCGTTCAACTTTCACCTCATCGCATCCCTTTTCCGAGAGAAAAAAGGATATAACAACCGTTCCCTCCCAGCCCATCCTCCTCGCTATGTAAGGATAGGTAAGATTTTCAAGAACTAAATTCCTTATTAAACTCAGGTTTTCTTCAAGAAACTCTTTTTCTTCGTTTATTCTAATCTCCTTTTTCGCGTATGCTACCTTCTCGGACAAATCCGCATCCTTATTTTTTACTTCTTTTACTTCTTGTGTTTTCTCTTTAACAGAAGGTTTAACGGCTATTTCCCCTTTTACCTTCTTTTCCCCAGAGGGTTTTATATTTCTTTCAACCTTCCTTCTCACGATTTTTCTTTCAGTTTTTTTTAACACTTTTCTTTTTATAACCTTTCTGCTCCTTTTCGCATACCTTTTCTTTTTTTGCTTTATCTTCTCCATTTTTTTCTTTACAACTTTCTTAACCTTTTTTTTAGTAGTTTTTAAAACTTTTTTCTTTTTTACTTCCTTTTTCAGTTTAACAAAGTTGAGGGATAATTTTACGTATTTTTTCTCCTCCTTAAGACGAGGAGAAAGATTTATTTTCGCAAAGGAGAAGAAAAGGAATGTGTGAATGAGGGCAGAGACAAATAGCCCAGCAAGTAAATGCCTGTTTACCATCATCTTTAATTTTATGTTAAATTCTCGTTAAACTTATGTTAAAATTAAAATAAAATTAACACGGAGGTGGAACTGTGAGAAAGCTTATTCTTCTCACATCCCTTTTTTCAATTTCCTGGGCCCAGGAGGTTTTCCTGGAAGAGGTGAGAATTGAGGGAAAGAGGGAGGTTGTAACGCCAGAAAGGATAAGGGAGCTTCCGGCAAAGGACGTTGGAGAGGCTCTGGAGAAGAGCACGCCGGGAGTATGGAAAGTTAGAAAGGGAGGGATAGCGAACGACGTCGTCATAAGGGGCTTCAAGAGGGAAGAGGTAAACCAGCTCTTTGACGGTGCAAGGGTTTACAACGCATGCCCCAACAGGATGGACCCCGGACTTTTCCACGTTGATTTCGCGGAAATAAAGGAGATTGAGGTCATAAAGGGGCCCTTTGACGTTAAGAATTACGGGGCTGTGGGGGGAACGGTAAACGTAAGGACCCAGGAACCCAAGAAAGGTGTATCGGGAAAGCTTAACCTTACTTTTGATAACTGGAATTATACGAATGCTTCGGGAATATTCTCTTACGGCAGGGACAGGCTCGGCTTTCTTATAGGCTATTCCTTCAGATTCTCAAAGCCCTACGAGGACGGAAAGGGCAGGAAGATAACGGAGATATACCCGGAAAACTCCCCCTTTAGATACTCTCCCGATGAGGTAAACTCAACCGCCTTTAACATACATACAGTATGGACCAAACTCAGTTATAAATTCCGTAAAGATTTAAAGCTAAAGCTTGATTACGCTCACCAGAAGGCAAACGACGTTCTTTATCCCTACCTTATGATGGACGCAATCCTTGATGAGGTAGACAGGTTTAACGCAAAGCTTGAAGGGAAGAGGTATGAAGCTCAGCTTTACGGCTCTTCCGTAAGGCACTGGATGAATAACCAAAAGAGGGTTGCGGGAAGCACAGCACCTAGGGGATACAGTATGGAGACCTACGCAAAGACAAAGGTTTACGGCTTTAAGGGAAGTTATAAGTTAAAGGGAATAACTCTGGGCATTGACACCTTTTACAGATACTGGGAAGCTACAACAACTATGTATATGGCGAACGCAGGAATGTATAAGTCCCAGAACACGATTCCCGACGTTGATACTCTTAATTTCGGCTTATTTCTTGAGCACAGAAGGAAGCTCGGTAAAAGCTTAAAGCTTCTTTACGGACTCAGGCTTGATTACACAAGAACAAAAGCGAACAAAGATGAGGCTAACCTGGGACTTTACGAACATTACCATGGGACAAGGGATACTAGCAAAAGCGACCTTTATCCTTCGGGAAATATTCAGCTCTTTTACGAAGTTAGTAAGGAACTTGAGCTATTCGTGGGACTCGGAACCGCGGTAAGGGTGCCCGACCCTCAGGAAAGGTATTTCGCCCTTGACAGGATGGGAAGTATGGAAGCAAAGTACGGAGACTGGGTTGGAAATCCCGAGCTCGACCCCGAGAGGAATACCGAGATAGACCTTGGTCTTAAACTGAAGAGAACATTCTTTAACGGGGAAATAAGAACCTTCTTCAGCTACGTAAAGGACTATATATATCCCTATAAGGTAAATGCGCAATCAACGGGAAATCCAATGAACCAGAACACGAAAGCAATGTCCTACACGAACATAGAGGCTTATTTTTACGGATTTGAGGCTAAGGGAACATACGCGATAACTTATACATTCTTTATTGACGGCTTCGTTGCTTACACAAGAGGAAAGAAAAAGGACACCTATCCCGAAAAGAATATAAGGGATAAGGATATAGCTGAAATCCCTCCTCTCACCGCAAGGATAGCTCTCCGCTACGATAATGGAACATTCTTCGGAGAAGTGGAATCACTACTCGCATCTACACAGGATAATGTAGATTCGGACCTCAACGAGAAAAAGACATCGGGATACGGAGTTATCAACGTAAAAGGCGGATTTAGAAAGAAAGGAATTACGATTTACGGAGGAGTTGAGAATGTTTTTGATAAGCTCTACTACACTCACCTTTCTTACGTGAGAAATCCTTTCTCAAGCGGTGTTAAGGTGCCCGAGCCAGGCAGAACGTATTACATAACGGTTTCCTATACCTTCTGAGTGGGGCGTTCTATTTCTTCCTCTTTACCCTTCCGAGAACCTTAAGGGGAAGTCCCCACACTTTCGTGAAGTGTTTGCCCGCTATCTGGTCAAACTGGTCCTTTTCGGAATAAGTAGCGAGCTCCTCAACGTAAAGGGAGTTAGGAGACCTTCTCCCGACTACCTGAATACTGCCCTTGTAGAGTTTTATTCTTACCTCACCCGTTGCGAGCTTCGCAATCTCACCCGTGAAGGCGTCAAGGGCTTCCCTGAGGGGAGTAAACCATAAACCCTCGTAAACGAGTTTTGCATACTCATGGGGGATGTGGGTAAGGAAGTAATGGAAGGTAAATCTATCAAGAACCAATGAGAGTAAATCCCTGTAAGCCTCGTATAAAATCATTGCCCCGGGAGCCTCGTATATCTCCCTGCTCTTTATTCCGACAAGCCTGTTTTCAACCATATCTATCCTTCCCGCTCCGTGCCTTCCCCCTATCTCGTTGAGCTTCTGTATAAGCTTGTGCTGTTCCTCGTAAGTTTCTCCGTTCAGGGATACGGGCTTACCCTCTTTGAAGCCAACGGTTATATACTCGGGCTCATCGGGAGCCTTTTCGGGAGGGTTTGTTATCTGGTAGGCGTCTTCGGGAGGTTCCTGCCAGGGGTCTTCAAGGGGTCCGCACTCTATTGAAACACCCCAAAGGTTTCTGTCTATTGAGTAGGGCTTTTCCTTCGTTGCCTTCACGGGTATGTTAAACTTCCTTGCATACTCAACCTGCTCTTCCCTTGACCTGAACTCCCACTCCCTTACTGGAGCGAGAACCTCTATATCGGGATTTAAAGCCCATACCGAAAGCTCAAACCTTACTTGGTCGTTCCCCTTTCCCGTTGAGCCGTGGGCTACGTAGTCCGCCTTAAATTTTTCCGCGTAATAAACGAGCCTTTCCGCTATAAGAGGTCTTGATAATGCCGCAGTAAGGGGATACTTCCCCTCGTAAAGTGCAAGAGCCCTAAGGGTTGGAAGGCAGTAATTTTCCGCAAAGGTTTCCTTTAGGTCTTCAACTATGGCCTCAATCGCTCCTGCATTTTTCGCCTTCTGGGGTATCTCTCCGAGCTCTTCTCCCTGTCCAACGTCAGCTGTGTAGGTTATTACTTCATATCCCTTCTCGGTAAGCCATCTCACGATTATTGAGGTATCAAGCCCGCCCGAGTATGCAAGGATAACCCTTTTTTTCATAAGTTATAAGTTTAATACAGAGGCGTTTCTCCTGTATATTGAACCCACAATACCGAGGGCTATAAAGTTGGCAAGCATATTGCTTATACCGTAACTGATGAAGGGAAGCGCTATACCTTTAGGGGGAAGCAGATTCATAGCCATGGCGTAATTCACAAAAACCGAGTAAAGGAAGTTTAGGGCAATGCCCACGATAACGAGCTTCTCGTAAATTCCGTAAATCCTGTTTGCGAACTTAAAAAGTCTGAGAGCAAACAAAATCTGGAGGATGAGTATGAAGATAAAGCCGAGCATACCGAGATTTTCTATTAGTAAGCTTATAACGTAGTCAGTATCCGATTCCCTTATGTAGATTGATGCGTAAAGGCCCTTTCCGAGTCCAGCTCCTAAAAATCCCCCGTTTGCAATAGCGTTCAGGGATTTTATAATCTGATAGCCCTTGTCATAAGGGTCCTCAAGGGGGTTGAGCCAACCGGAAAACCTCTTCATAACGTGTTCCGAGTGAATGAGAAGTATAAATGCCCCGAGCATACCGAGTATGAAAACGGAGGGAACCAAGAGCCTAAAGGGAACCCCACCCAGAACCATAAGGGATATACCTAGAAGAACTATAAACAAAGCCATGCCTATATCGGGCTGGAAAGCTATGAGTATAGCGTGGAATATAAGAACGGATAAGACAAAAATGAAGTTAGCCCTTTTTTCTATCTCTCCCTTAACGCCTATGTAGTAGGCCAGAAATACAATCAGGATAATCTTTGAGAACTCGGAGGGCTGAAAACTTGTTCCGATGAGCCATCTTGAGGGCATTGAATTTCCGGGATTTAAAAATTTCTTGAAAAGAAGGAGGAAAAGAAGTATGAGTGATAAGAGAATACTTGCATAGATGACTTTTTTACTTTTAAATACTTTGTAGTTTATTCTTGAAAATACATACATAACTCCCAGCCCGAATATAAAGAAGACAAGAGCTTTTAGGTTCTTTGAAATAGCCTTTAGAAATTTTTGGGGAAACAGCTCGCCGTAAGGAACGAGAACGAGATTTCCCGATGTGGTTTTAAGTTCGTATTTTCCGCTTCGTGCGGGATTGAATTTATCGGGGTAGAGGGAAAGATAAGGGAGAGGAAGTAAACGCTTTTCTTTCGTATCGTAAAAAAACCTCACGTTATCTTCTCTGTAAAATACCCACTTCCCTTTTTCGTTTTTGTAGAGAAGAGCGTAGGGATTGTAGTTTACCATGAGAGGAACGACGTTCTTTATAAAAACTGCCGTCTGTGATATAAGGAAGAAAATGAAAATGAGGAGAAGAATAAACCTATCAGGGTAAATCTTTTGAACAAGCTTCATGCTCTATCTCTGATATCAGTTTAATCCTCTTTTCATGCCTGCCACCTTCAAAAGGTGTTTCGAGCCATACCTTAACTATTGATAGTGCGAGTTCAACTCCCAAAACTCTTTCTCCCAAGCAAAGTACGTTTGCGTTGTTATGAAGTCTGCTCATTCTTGCCATGTACTCGTTTGTACATAGAGCTGCCCTTATTCCGGGGAACTTATTCGCGGTTATTGACATACCTATGCCCGTTCCGCATATGAGTATTCCCCTGTCCGCCTTTCCCTCCTGAACCGCCTTTGCAACTTCCTTTGCGAATAAGGGATAATGGGTTGATTCGGTTGAATGGGTTCCGAAATCTATAACCTCGTGGCCTTCCTTCATCAAAAACTCCTTTATCTTTTCCTTAAGAGGATATCCCGCGTGGTCAGCTCCTATCGCTATTTTCATAAGAGTAATTCTATGATAAAATCTAAACCATTGTGAAGTACGATTGGACTAAATATAAGACGAAAATCCTGGAGCTTAAGGAAATCCTGAAGAATAAAAATGAGGGAACAGACGTAGAAGTAAGTCTGGTCACTCCCGAGGACCCGGACTTTGACCCAAAGATGCAGATTCCCTACATAAGGGTAAAGTATTACGTTGACGACCATGCCCATGAAAGGAAGATAGAGCTTTTTGAACACTATCTCCAAAAGGATATAGAGGAGATTATAAAGCTCGTTGAGTTCTTCATTCAGGAGTTTGAATCCGAAATAGATTCCTCCGAATACGGAGGAGGGTAATATATTATATTTTCTGTCAAGGAGGGGTGGCCGAGCGGACTAAGGCGGGGGATTTGAAATCCCTTGGCGGGTTCACCGCCCGCCCGTGGGTTCGAATCCCACCCCCTCCGTACACTACTTCGGAGGAAAGCCATGAAGTTAACCATATATCTCATTACGGACGATAAGTACTTTAAGGATAGGGATTTATTTGAGACCATAGAGAAAGCCCTTCAGGGTGGTGTTACGGCTGTTCAGTATAGATTTAAGAATAAAACGACAAGGGAGATGTATGAGGAGCTTTTAAAACTTAGGGAACTGACGAGAAAGTATAATGCGGACCTCGTGGTTAACGACAGGGTTGACCTTGCCCTTGCTGTTGAAGCGGACGGCGTTCACGTTGGAAAGGAGGACCTACCTCCGGAGGCTGTAAGAAAAATAGTAGGGGAAAAGATGTATATAGGCTACACCGCAAACAGCCTTGAAGAGGTCAAAAAAGCTCAGGAACTCCCCGTTGATTACATAGGCTTTGGTTCTATTTACCACACCTCTACAAAGGAGAATTACAAGTACGTGGGACTTGATGCACTAAAGGAAGCCGTGAAAATAGCAAAAAAGCCCATCGTGTGCATAGGCGGGATAATGCCATACAGAGTTCCCGAGGTTATTCGTGCAGGATGCAGGAATATAGCAACTTCCGCAGGCATACTCGGTTTTGAGGATGTGAAGAAGGCTGCCGAATCTTTCAAGAGAGCTTACCAGGAAACAATGAGAATGCTTATGCTTATGGGCAAAGCCTGATGGAGCTTCTCATAACGGGAACGGACACGGGAGTTGGTAAAACCTTCATTACCTACAATCTCGCAAAGGCGTTTAAGGAAAAAGGGAAAAAAGTAGCCTGCTATAAGCCGGTGGAGACCTACGTCAGGGATATTCCCGAAGATGGAAAACTCCTTTCGGAGGCAACGGGTCAAAGTATAGATGAAGTTGTTCCGGTCCAATACTCCCTTCCCCTCTCCCCTTATGCCGCCATACTTGAGGAAAGAAAAGACTTTTCCCTCGATGAGTTAAAGGAGAGATTTGAGAGATTGAAGGAGAATTATGAGGTTGTCCTCGTAGAAGGAGCCGGAGGGCTCGCTGTTCCCGTAAAGAGGAACTACACCTACTTAAACCTCGCAAAGGACTGGAATCTTCCCATACTAATCGTTGCAAGGGCAGGCCTCGGAACTCTGAACCATACATACCTCACCTGGTATTATGCAAAAACTAATAACGTTCCTGTTATCGGAATTATCCTGAACGGCTCAACGGGTGAGGACGTCTCGGAAAGGACGAATCCCTTAATAGTTGAGGAGATGACGGGGATAAAGCCTCTTGTAATACCAAAGGTAAAGGGAAAGGAGCTTCCGCCAGAGCTAAGAGAAAAGCTATATAGCTATATCTTATCCGGCTTAAGTCCGTAAATAAGGGATATCTTTTCTGCAAGTTCCTTAAAGTATGGTGCTGCTACAGTTCCTCCGTATATCTTTTTTCCTTTTGGCTCATCTACAAGAATTATCGCGGTAAATCTCGGTTTTTTCGGGAAAAATCCAACGAAGAAGGTTGTAAGTTTTTCTCTTGAATACATTTTTAATCTTTTATCATACTTCTGGGCTGTTCCGGTCTTTCCACCTATGAAAAAGTAATCGCTTTTTGCCCCTTTCCCCGTTCCCTCTTCTACAACCTTTATAAGTGTTTTCCTTATCCACTTTACGGTTTTTGGGGAAATATTCAGGGGTTTACTCTTAATTCCCTCTTCCTCAAGGATTGAGGGTTTTACATACTTTCCGAGGACGAGTGAGTTAAAGGAGCTCAAGAAGTGAAGAGCGTTGAAAGCAACTCCCTGTCCTATGGATGCGTAAGCCCTATTTACATCGTTACTCAGGGTGTTTATCCTCGGATTTGTTTCTCCCATAAGAACCCTCGGTGTTGTATTCAGTTTAAAGGTTTCGAGTAAGTTGTAAAACTCTTTTGTTGGAAGCATTAATCCGACCTTCATAGCACCTACGTTTGAGGAGTACACGACTATATCCTCTGGTTTTATATACCTTCGCTTCCGAAGGTAGATTGAGATATCCCTTATTGTTTTTTTATCGAGTTTAAAGACACCGTAATTAATCTCTATTAGGGAGTTCTTTTTTATATATCCCCTTTCAAAGGCATACGCAACAACAAAGGGTTTGAAAGTTGAACCTACCTCAAATAGGTCGTTAACTCCGTAGTTCTTAGTGTATTTTGGGAAATACTTAACGTAGTCATTCGGGTTGTAGTCGGGATACGTAGTAAAACCTCTTATCTTTCCTGTTTCAGATTCCATAACTATAATGACTACCCTCTTAGGACGCCACTTTCTCACAATTTTTCTCTTAATTCTTTCGAGAAGGGTTTGAACCGTGTAATCTATAGAGAGCTTCAAGTTTTCTGGAGGTGTAAAATTATCCTCCTTAAGTTCAAGGAGTTTAAGACCTTTATCGCTGTAAACAAGGAGTTTTTTGCTGTTCTTTCTGCCTCCGGAGAGATATTCGTCAAATATAAC